>JAJCYP010000001.1 GCA_029262855.1 Bacteroidota bacterium
CAGGGCCTGTACCTTTGCGACCCGGCGAATCCTCGGCTGGAGCCCGCCGTGGTGCTGGAGGATGCGTCCGTCTACGACGCCAAATGGACACCGGACGGCGAGTGGGTGATCTTCACCGCCGACCCGGGCGAGGTCCTGAACATCTATGCCTACCGCGTGGACACTGGAGAGACCAGGCAGCTCACAAACGTGGCGTATGGAGCGTTCGAGGGCGCGGTATCTCCGGATGGCCTCCGGTTGGCGTTCATCGAGTTTCAGGATCAGCGATTCGACCTGAAGGAAATTCTGCTGGACCTGGAGGCAGCCCCTCGAGCTCTCTTGTCCGCCGCCAACCCACCTGAGCCCGGGGCTTTCATAGATACGGTGGGTGTCGCGCGTCTGGATGGGGCATACCGGACGCTGGAGTTCCTGAAACCCCGGATGATCTACCCGACGGCCTACTATGAGGCGGTTAGTTCGGGCAAGGGCGGGCGAAAGTTGGGATTTGGTGCTGGGCTCGCTGTCCAGGGAACGGATCCTCTGGCCCGCTGGGCCTATTGGGCTGAGGGGTTCTACCAGGGCGAGCGGCCCTGGGGAGAACTGGGACTGAGCACTGCGACGAACATTCTCCGGCCCCAGATTCGAGTCTTTCGCCGGCCCGATCAACTGCTCGCCCAGGTGGGGTCAGGATCCACGGCCGACACCACCCGGGTCATTCGGGATGAGCGTGGGGCGGAGTTCTCGGTACGCTTGCCCATAACGCTGCAGGACAACATACACCGGAGCACCGCTCAGTTCGCGCTGTTCGCCAATTTCCAGGAGAACAGGCTTCTGGGCGAGGGGAATGAGGTGCTGCGGGAGTGGAGTCAGAACCTGGCGATAACGCCGGTGGTCAGCCTCCGCTGGGGTCTCCAGAGCGCGCTGCGAGATCTGGTATGGAGTCGTGGGGTGACGTTTCAGTCGGCGACCGAGTTCGAATTCGTGCCGGATCGCTTCGGCGGACAGGGGACGGCCTCGTACAACGAGATCGGTGTCTATCTCCCGTTTCTCAGCCGCATCAACAACGGACTGAAGCTGGAGTTGGCGAGTCTCTCGCAGTCACGTGGATTCGTCTACAACACGGACTTCTTCATGCCGAGGGGCCACGAGGATCGCGCGCCCGGTCGCGGGACGTTCATCCGGTTCGGAGCCGAGACCGTGCAGCCGTTCTATTTCCCCGACAACGGCTTCATCATTCTGCCGGCGTTCTTCCGCGCGATCTATGGGTATGGGTTCGCCGAGCGATTGGTTCGAGCCGACGATACGAGCGTCACGTTGACCTCGGTGGGGGGAGGCCTGGGCATTCAGTTCAATCTCCTTCACGTTCTGGAGTTCGATCTGCGATTCGGCCGGGCCTACCGGACAGGATCGAGCCCCGACCTCGGGTGGACCACGGTGTATCGGTAGGCCTCTGCTGACCGGACTGCAACCAGAGGAGGCTTCGCCCGTAAGTGCGAAGAAATTAGCACACTCGTATTGACCGCGGAGACGCCAGGAAGTACATTAGTGCTAATAAGTTAGCACAGCAAAGAACCGAACCCCATGGGAGAGTCACTTCAGACTGATCTGAGTCGCCGCGAGCGTCAGATAATGGACGTCGTTTATCGCCTGGGCGAGGCCACCGCCGCCGAGGTGATGGACAACCTGCCTGAGCCGCCTAGCTATTCGGCGGTCAGAGCGCTGCTGCGCATTCTGGAGGACAAGGGACACCTGCGTCACGACAAGGTCGGGCCGCGATATGTCTACCAGCCCACCGTCTCGGCCGACAAGGCGAGCGAGAACGCGCTGAACCACGTAGTGGCCACTTTTTTTTCCGGGTCAGTATCCCAAGCGGTTGCGGCACTTCTGGAGGCGTCGGATAGCAAGCTCTCCGACGACGAACTCACCCGACTGCAGCAGCAGATAGAGCAAGCCAAAGAGGAGGGGAGATAGCCATGATTGACTCCATCTTTCAGCCCACGCAGGCTGTGTCCGTCCTGGCCGCCCTGGCCGACCTGACCATCAAGGCTGCACTCATCCTCGCGATTGCGGGGATTGCAACGTCGCTCACTCGCAAGAGGCCGGCCTCAGTACGGCACGCCATCTGGCTGGCTGCGGTGGTAGGGATTCTGGCCATGCCACTCCTGACGGCCTCACTGCCGTCGTGGAGAGTGCTTCCGGCTCAAGCGAGTTTCCAGAGCGTTGCTCCGGATCTGGCGCCGAAACTCGCCGAGTGGTCGCCGAATGCTGAGGCTTCGAGCCCTGTGTTGGCGGAATCCGCGACCGCCTCGAAGGAGCCCGGCGCGGCGGCCACGGCCCCCGAGCCAGCCGCCGAGCCAGCAACCGCTCCGGTCGCGCTCGAAGAGAGCGAGAACATCATTCTGGTCTCTGTGGCAAACACCTGGTCCACCATCAAGGGACTACACTGGTCTGTCTTGCTCACCGGAATCTGGTTGCTCGGCGTCTTCGGCATCATGGGAAATCATTTCATCGGCGCCTTCGGCCTGTACCTCGTGGCCCGTCGTGCCCGCCCCATCCTGGCGGACGAATGGCAGGACCTCGCCGACGAAATCGGAGACCGCCTCTGGATTACGCGCGATGTGACGCTGCTCAAGAGCCACGCTACGACCATGCCCGTCACCTGGGGTGGCCGAAAGCCCGTCGTGCTGCTCCCGAGCGACGCCGACGCGTGGACGGACGAACGCCGCCGCTACGTGCTGACACACGAATTCGCCCATATCCGGAGATGGGACTGCACGACGCAGGGCATCGCCCAGGTGGCCTGCGCCCTGTACTGGTTTAATCCGATGGTCTGGGTAGCGGCGCGGCGCCTGCGCGTCGAACGCGAGCGTGCCTGTGACGATCAGGTACTGATGGCCGGCGGCAAGGCGTCCTCGTACGCCGAGCACCTTCTGGACATTGCGCGGTCGCTGAGGGCGACGTTGGTCTCGCCGCTCGGAGCCGTTGCCATGGCTCGTCCGTCCCAGTTGGAGGGTCGCGTGCTGGCCATTCTGGATCCGGACCGGCGTAGGCGCTCCTTCTCAAGGGGGCAGACCGCAGTTGCCATGGCACTGGCGGTTCTGGTGATCGTGCCGATTGCGGCGATGGCGCCGGCGACCGAGGCCATGGAAAATGCCTGGTCGGCCAACAGGTCTTCCGAGGAAATCGGACTCGTCGCGGCCGAGGCAACAGAAACGGCCGCCGACCTGGCCGAGTCGGTATCCCGCGGGATGCTGCCGAAGGTCGCGTCGCGTCGCCCGCATGTTACAATCCCCGATACGATTGATACCCGGAAGCGCAAGGTCGTGGACGCCTTTATCGGTGCCCTGGGTGACGAGGACGAGCAGATTCGACGTCAGGCCGCCCACATGCTGGGTGAGATCGAGGATGAGCGTGCCATCCCTGCTTTGCAAGAGACACTGAAGAACGACTCATCCCGCGAAGTCCGTCGCGCTGCCCTCTGGGCACTCTCAGAGATGGATGCCAAGGACATCATGCCAATCCTGCTGGACCTGGCCGTTGACGAGACGGACGATGATGCTCGTCAGCAGTTGGCCTGGATGATCGGCGAAAACGCTGACAACGGAGACCGCCGCGCTGGCGAGGTCTTGATCCGGCTCCTCAAGGACCGGGATGCCGAGGTCCGCGCCACGGCGGTTTGGGCGCTGGCAGAGATGGAATACGTTCCCGCCTTGGACGCAATTGTGGCGATGACGGAGGATTCCGATGACGAAGTCCGCGAGCGGGCCGTCTGGGCGGTCGCCGAATTGGCCGATGGGGCTCCCTCTGATCAGGCCGTCGCAGCATTGACACGGGCAATGGGAAGCAAGAACGCAAAGGTTCGAGAGGCTGCTGCCTGGGGGCTGGGAGAGTTGGATGATCCCCGCGCCGTGGACGTTCTGATTCGCGCTATGGATGATTCGGATCCAGAGGTCCGGAAGAAAGTGATTTGGGCGTTGGGTGAAATCGAGGACCCTCGCGCAGTGGCGGTTCTCACGAAGGCCCTTAAGGATGGGGATCGTGAGGTCCGACGCAGAGCGGCAAACGCGCTGCATGAGATTGACACCGAGGCGTCACACCGCGCCTTGGGCGCTGCCGTTGGAGACTCCGACGTGCAGGTTCGCCGGATGGCAGTTTACGCCCTGAGCGAGTTGGAAGACCCGGAGTCCATCGGCGTGCTTGAGCAGGCTGCGCAGGATGCCGACGCAGGACTTCGCCGTGCTGCCATCCACGCGCTTGCCGAAATGGAGGATCCGCGCGCCGCAGCTGCCTTGATCCGCGCGCTGGAGGATTCCGATCCTGCTATTCGCAAGTACGCAGCCTACGGGTTGGGTGAAATCGATTCGACGCCTGCCATCGTGACCGGGCTGAGACGGGCCCTGAGCGATTCGAGTGCAGAGGTTCGCCGGGCCGTCATTCACACGCTGGCCGAGTTGGAAGACTACGCCTCGGCAGATGCCCTGATTGAGGCATTGACCGACGGGAACGCCGAGAATCGGCGTGCTGCAGCCTGGGCCGTGGCCGAGCTTCTGGAAGATCGGCCGACGGACAAAGCCGTGGATGCCCTCGCCCACATGCTTCGGAATGACTCCTCAGCCGAGAATAGAAGGGCTGCGGCCCATGCGCTCGGCGAGCTTGGCAGTGGCCGCGCCATCGACGTGCTCCGGCAAGCGCTCGACGACGGGGACCGCGACGTCCGGCGGGCAGCCGCAAACGCGCTCAGTGACATTGACTGGGACGATGAGGATGCCAGCGATAACCAGGACGACGACCGGAACGACGGTCAGGCCCACTACGAGGGGATTCGCATTGATCTGAGCGACCAGCAGTTTGCCCAGGTGGGGGAGGCCCTGGGACTGGCCGTCGGTGACATCACGGAGATCGCACTCGACGCCGCCGGCACCGCGATTCAGTCGATTGACCTCGGGAGCATCTTCCATTCGATTCGGCACGACCTGGCGAGCATGGATGTCGATGTGATGGTTGACGAGTTCGAGGCCGGCATTCAGGGAGTCGACACCGAAATCGAGATTCAGATTCGCGGTGCCATGATTTCCGGCCTGGCGAGTCTGGCCGTGGAATACCCCGGGACCTCGGATTCGAGAGCGGCCATTCGCGCGCTGAAGCGGATGAACCACAAGGACGCCCGCAAGGCGCTCAAGAAGATTGACGAGTGCGGGTGTTGATCACCCGGTGAGGGAGAGGGCGCAGTTGCTTGAGGTGACGGGGCCCTGAAGGGCGTCCTCAGCCCTGACCGAGTGCCAGGAACAGGCGAGTCGGGCGCGTGCGCGATGCCCGGATCGGGTGATTCTCACTGAGAGTCTTCGTCCCTCGCCCGTTAGCCGGACGATCGGGAAGGCGCCTTCTGGTGAGGGTTCGTAGACGGCGACTACAGGACCGCCGGGCTGAGTCCAAAACTCGACCAGGCCCGCGTCGATATGCCAGCGGGGTCCGCGTTCCAATTGGACCCGGACGCGGAGATAGGACGAGGTCACCCCGCCCCTGGAAGCCAGGAAACCGCCGAGGAGAATGGTTGGCGGACCGCTGATGCGCTGCGATGCCTGGATCCGCCATTCCTCGGGACCGGAAGTGCGGAGTCTGCGGTCTATCTGGACGCTGGATGTTCGACTCTCGACTGAGAGTCGGGTCCGGTCCTGAACGTCATCCGCGTCCATGGAATGATCGATGGCCAGTGTGATTTGGCCTGGTCCAACCGGCCAGCGCCCCGCCATGGTCAGCCCTTGCTCGGCATTTCCTCGTCCGGACC
>JAJCYP010000002.1 GCA_029262855.1 Bacteroidota bacterium
GAGCGCGACATGCTTGTCGATCATCGACTGTTTGATTTTCGAGACCGCCTTGGTGGGGTCTTCTGAGAGCGTGGCCTGGATCAGGCCGGCACGGACAGGTCGAGCCAAAACGATTCTCCGGTATGTGCAGGTGACGGCAAAAACCACGGTGTTTCCCGCCAAACCGGGCGCACTGCCGGAGCCCAATTCCGGGACGTGGTGAATCAACGAAGTTAGGATGACAGAGCGGAAACGCAAGGGTCAGGATTTGTTAACCTTGGGGCCCTGCCCTCCATATTTCCCATCGCACAGCGCCATGTCGAGTCGCCGCCGGTTCATTCGAACGAGTTTGTCTGCCGGTGCCGCGCTCTGGCTCGCCCCCGAGGCCGTCCTCGCCGACCCATACCGGCTGTCCACCAGTCTTCGTGTCGGTGGCGGCCCGGTCCGCATTCGCGGGCACGTCACGGCCGATGGACGGCCCCTGGCAGGCGTGGCGGTTTCCGACGGACTCGATGTCACCACGACCGATTCGGACGGGGCCTACGAACTCCTCTCCACGGATCGGCAACGGTTCGTGTTTGTCAGCGTCCCGGCCGGGCACCAGGTGCCGCAGACAGGAAGCGGTATCGCGGCCTTCTACGAGCCCATCCTCTTCGGCCAGGATCGCACGATGCGCGCTGACTTCCGGCTGCGTCGCGGCCAGGAAGACACGCGGCACGCCTTTCTGGCGGTTGGTGACACCCAGACCCAGACAAACTTCGAAATGGACCGATTCCACGCCGAGTCCGTCCCCGACATGGCGCGGACTGTGTCAAGACTCGGCGAACGGGCGGCCTTCGGCATCGCGGTGGGAGACATCATGTTCGATGACCTCTCGCTTTTTCCGAGGTATGAGGCCGGCGTCAGCCGGGTCGGCGTTCCCTTCTTTCAGGCAGTCGGTAACCACGACCTGGATCGGGACGCCGGAACGGATCCAGACTCCATCAAGACGTTCGAACGGCGCTTCGGTCCGTCCTACTACTCGTTCAATCGCGGCGACGTTCACTACGTGGTGCTCGACGATGTCTTCTGGCACGCGTCCGGATACATAGGCCATCTGGAAGGCGACCAGATCGCGTGGCTTGGTCGGGACCTGGCGCTGGTCGAGGACGGACGGACGGTGGTGGTCTTCCTGCACATCCCCGGCTACTCCCGCCAACACGAGCGCCGGGGTGAGCGCCAACCCTCCCCCAGCGTCGCGCTCACGAACCGGGAGTTGCTCTATCGCCTGTTGGCGCGTTTTGACGCCCATCTGATTTCCGGGCACACCCACGAAAACGAACACGTGTTTGAGGGGGGCGTTCACGAGCACATCCTGGGCACAACCTGCGGAGCCTGGTGGACGGACCAGATCTGCCACGATGGGACGCCCAACGGATACGGTGTGTACGAAGTCTCGGGATCCGAGGTGCGCTGGCGCTACAAATCGACCGATTTGCCCTCCTCTGCCCAAATGCGACTGTATCCGGGCGGCACGGACCCGGAGAACCCCACGGACCTCGTGGTCAACGTCTGGGACTGGGAGCCCGGCTGGGACGTGGTGTGGATGGAAGACGGCGTCCAGCGGGGGGCTCTGGAGTCGCGCCTCGGGATGGACCCGATCGCAGTAGCTCGATTTGACGGCCCCAATGCCCCGAGTCATCGGACCTGGGTGCAGCCTCAGCTCACCGAGCACCTGCTGAGGGCCGACATCGGTGGTGCCGCCGGCTCGGTCGTGGTCCAGGCCACCGACCGGTTCGGCCGGGTCTACAGCTCACAACTGAGCTAGGGTTGTTCTGGGCCGGGTTTCCTCTCGGTTTCGGGTTCCCCTTGGGCCTCGGGCGTCACGGCTATCGCACGGCCGGCCGCGGTGGACCAGATAAGACAGTTCACCTGAGCGGCTCGGGCAAGCCGGGTCAGCGCCTTGGCGTACTCCCCCACCTGGGATGCGTGCTTCAGCGCCAGATCCTCGGGCGTGAGGACGTCGGTCTTGTAGTCGACCACGTGCCACGTGTCGCCAATTCGGTAGGCCAGATCAATCACGCCGGAGTGCACGGTCTCCAGCGCAGCTCCCACGGCAGGCTCGGCGAAGGTATAGGGCAACTCCGCATGGACCTCGTCGGCCGACTGAACCGCTTCCCACAACGCCGAGGTGGTGAAGGCCGCTCCCGCGCGCGTGGCCTCTTTGGTACGCACCGCGCGCTCGGCCGTCTGGATGGTGTCTGCCGCGTGACGCGCCGCCACGCGCTCGACCCAGGATCGCTCCAGGGATTTGTGGCGGTTGCGTATCAGGGACTCGAAGAGTCGGTGAACAAGATTGCCGTAACTGCGCCCGCGACCCTCGCCGGATGACGCAAAGAACAGCGCCTCGTCAGCGTCCTCGCTGGCCGACACCTCGACGTACGATGGCAGCCTGACTGCCTCGCGACGCGCGTCCGAGTCTGCGGCTACTTGTTCGGCGATCGCCACGCGCTCGTCGAGGTCCGCGTCCCGCGCACCCCCGGCCAGGCCAAGGGTGCCCTGGGGCGCCCGGTCACCTGGCTCCCCGGCGTCGCCCACCGTGCTCCCCGCGAAGGCCGGCACCTCAAGAATCGCGCGATCGAACGGACTCCACGGCCCTTCGGCCCTCGGATGAAACGAGATCATCAGCAGTTCCTCCGCGCGGGTCCCCGCCACATAGGCGAGCCTCAACTCCTCGGCCTCCTGCAGTTCCAGGTCACGTACGGCCCGCGTTTTCCAACCCGGCGTCCAGGCAATGATGTCCTGCGCCCGGTTCTTCACCTGAGCCGCGAGTGTGGCCTCCTTGCCGGACCTGTCGATGTACAGGTCGTTATCGGGCCCCCCTCCCCAATGCGGATCTGCCAGAATCACCACCTTGGCCTCCAGTCCCTTGGCCTGGTGCACGGTCATCAGCTGCACGGCTTCGCCGGCGAGGGCATCGAGTGTCAACTGCTCGGCCTCGATCTCGGCATCTTCCAATCGGTGCAGTTCCTCGATCACCTCGGGCCAGGACATACCCCGCGCGTCCCAGGCGCGAACAAGCGCGAGAATCCGGATGAGCGACCCCGCCAATCCGGCACCGCCTTCCCGAAGGGCCAGCCCGGCCAGGATTCCATGATCTTCGATCCAACCGCAGACGGCCTCGGCAGGAGCTCGTCCCTGCAGGCGCCGGGTGAGGTCGTCAATCAACTGGAGACCGTGCGCGAGGGCCGGTCCCGGCTCGACCATCCCGTCACCGCGGGCCGGCATTCGCAACGAACCACCTGCCTCCACGAATGCCATCAACTCGGTATCGCTGACGCCGCAGAAGGCACCACGAAGAAAGGCCAGTTGGGCCACCGAATCGTGTTTCAGCACCGCATCAAGCGGATCCAGCAGGAGCTTCAGGCTCTCCACCTTGCCCAGTGTCTTGCCGCCCGATATGGCATAGGGAATCCCGTGCCCGTTGAGTGCCTGAACGAAGACCGGCATGTACGTGGCGGTGCGGAAGAGCACCATCACATCCGTGTATCCGATTGGACCGGCCAGATCGACTTGCCGGCCGTCCTCAAGCTTGAGCGCGGCGTCCTTGACAAGGCTCGCGATTGCCTGAGCCACCAGGGGTGCCTCTGCCGCTGCGAGGCTGCCGCGGATCTTCTTGGTCTTCTCCGGAATCGCGATTCGGATGACGGCTTCGGGATGACTGCGCGCCCGGTTTCCCCGGTACGCCACCAGATTCTCCCACTCGGCCTGGCCGGCCGGCTTCAACGGGTCCGAGAAGGCCGGCTGCAGTGCCCGGTTCACGAAGTCGCAAACGCGGGGCTCCGACCTGAAATTGGTGGTCAGAGAAACCTGAAGGCCGCCGTGTTCGGTCAGAAGGTGCTCGAACCGGTGAAAGACGTCGACATCGGCTCGCCTGAAGCGGTAGATGGACTGCTTGTCGTCCCCCACGATGAAGAGCGATCCGGGTGCCGGCTCACACTTCCAGGGATTGGACTCGTCCTGGTTTGTGGAGGCGAGAAAGAGCAGAATCTCGGCCTGAACCGGATCCGTATCTTGAAATTCGTCGATCAGGATGTGGGAAAACTTTCGCGCGAAATGGGCCCGGTTGTCCGCCGACCGCTCGAGCATTCTTCGGGCACCCCACAAGAGGTCGTCGAAGGACTGCTCGCCCCGGCGACGCCGGGCGATGCTGTACTCCGTGACCGCCTCCTGCACGAATTGTCCGGCGTCAAAAAACACGTAGTCCCGCCACTCGGAAAGAGGCGGATCCACGACACGCTCCACGATGCCTGCGATGGTGTCCTTGATTCCCTGCGCATAGACGTAGACCTCACTCCCCCGGATTCCCCACCGGTTCAGCGTTGGCTTCCTGGTTGCGAGCTTTCGGGCCCGATGCAGGAAGCGCGCCAGGGCGGGGGGCGTGTCCAGCGTCTCCCGTTCGGCGTACCGGTGAAGGGACCTGAATTCCCGGAGCAGGTCTCCCTCGCCGGGAGAGAGCGCCGTGCGTGCGACCACCTCCCTGACGAGATCCAGGATCTCATTCACCGCCGGACGGAGATCCGGGAGCGGCGGACGCAGGGTGAGTCCCTCCAGCGGCACGTCCTCGTTGTTCGCGCAGTCCGAAAAGAAATCGAACAGGTCGCCGGGATCCAGGTCCACCTCCTCGAAGCGGCCGATCCAGCGGTCCGCGGATCTCGCAACGAAGCCGTTCCAGAACCGGCGCCGATGTGCCATCACTGAGCCCGGATCGATATGCTCAAAATCGGGCGAGAGACCGGCTTCGAACGGACGCTCCCGAAGGAGCCGGCCACAGAAGGCGTGGACGGTACCGATGAAGACGTGCTCCAAGAGATGTTCGGCCTGGCGGAGGCGAGCCAACTCCACCTGCCAAGCCTTCTGAGCTTCCCCGGCCGAGGTCGACACCCGAAGCTCGATCGATTTCGCCGCCTCCCGCAAGGCCTTTGCGAACCGCACCCGCAGCTCACCGGCGGCCTTGATGGTAAAGGTGATCGCGGCGATCTCCCGGGCGGAGACACCCGATCTGACCAGGGCGACCATGCGGTCCACCAGCGAACGGGTTTTCCCACTGCCTGCGCCGGCACGCACAACCAGATTGCGATCAAGGACCAGATCCCTGTCCTGGGAAATGGGATGGGGAAGCCCGTCTACTCCGCGAATGATCTCGCGCGCGGCTTCATCCGGAGGCAGTACTTTCGTGCTCTGAGTCAACTCTGTCGTGCTCATTTCTTTCTCCGCGCGATGTGCTTCTCAGCGTGTGTCCATCCGCTGAAAGCCGCGGCGGGGTCGGCACCGGCCTGGCCGTCTCCCCCTGGGTTCTCGGCCAGACTCTCGTCAAGCTTGTTGGCGATCTCGGAGCGACGGAGGCGAAGGTCCCCGCATACTCGGCGAAAGTCGCACCACTTGCAGTGTCCGTTCGGGTCCACCGATGCCCCGAAGGCACCGCGTCGGGCCAGGCCAAACTGCGCGCCGAGCAGGGCTCCGACCTCCTCGCGGGTGGCCGGTTTCCCGTAGGCGGTCTGCCCGGCCGCATCACCGGACACGAACAGATACCCCGACTCCTCCACCTGCTCGCCGGTCAGTTCTTCATAGGCATAGGCATACAGTACCCATTGAAGTCGCTTCCCGCCGTCCAACAGATCCTGCTCATTGTACTGATCCGACCTGCCGGTCTTGTAGTCGGTCACGACCAGGCCGCGGGCCGTGCGCTCTACGACATCGATTCGGCCCCGAAGCAGGAGACCCACGTCTCCGAGTTGCAGACTGAAATCACCGGTGTGGTCGGCTTCGGATTCGGTTCTCCAGGGCGCCATACCGAACCCGAGTTCGGCGGTCACAATCTCGCGGTCCTGACCGGCCACGACCTGCGCCACCCGTGCCAGCTCTCGCAGTTTCGCCCTCCAGGCAAACTCGCTCGGCGGCTCGTTCCCCTTTCGAAACGCCTTGTAGGCATCCACCAGGAGCTTCTCCAGCGCCGCAGCGTCTCGGGCATCCGTCATTCCCGCCATTACCTCCCGGTTGAACGAGCTGAGGGCGTGGTGAACCAGACTTCCGTTCTCCAGCGGAGTCATCCACTGCCCCCGTTTTCGCTCTTCCAGCTTAGGAATCTTCAGGACCTGGGACTGAAAGAACTGGAAGGGACAGGTGGCCAGGACCTGAAGCCGGGACGGCGAAAGGGGTGCGTCCAGAATGTGGTCGACCGTCTCCCGGGGACCGATGAACGCATCGTGTTCGGTGAACTCGGCAGACGCTCTCGCTGACGATGCCAGACGGCCGCGAGACATGCCCTGGAAGTGCCTGTCCAGGAGTTCGAGGGCAACCGGAGTGTCCCTGTTCGCGAGGACGGCCTGAACCATTCCCGACGCCGGCCTGAGGCGGACCGTGCGCGCATCGCCGTGCTCGGCCTCCAGTTCGATGAACGTAGATGCTGGACCCGCGTCCGAATCGTCGGCGATTCGCCCTTCCGCGACCACGACCGTGGCAGTCTGGCCGGCTCGCGCCAGCGCCCGCCGCAATGCCAATCGACGCCGCTCCACGCGCTCCTCGGAACTCAAGGGTCCGGAAATACGCTCGTACGCCTCGCAGAAATCGTCGGGCAGGAAGACATCCTCCACGGGCGATGGCAGAAAGCTCCCGCTGTCGAGGCCCAGAATGAAAAGGTGATCGCGACCGGTCAGCCCGGCCGATTCCAGCGGGACAATATGGGCAGCGCCAGGCGCATCCACGCGTGCGTGTACGATCACGGTCGGAAGCCAATCCCGCAGTCTTCCCACCAAATGCGCAGCCGGATGGGATGAGTCGGGGCCTTCCTCAATCTGCGCGAGTCGGCTGATGAGTTCCGCTCTTCCCTTCGCGGCGGTCGACTCTGGATCGACAGACTCGGGGACGAGTGCCTCGACGAAGCGCCGCACTCGAGAGGCAAATCCGTGGAGCGTGTCGTGGGGCGCCGGCACGTAGTCGAAGAGGCGATCAACGGCCCGCTCGGCGTCCCTTATCCGCTTCACTCGGAGCTTGGCTCCTCGCTCCCGCTCGGTGCCCTGGGCCCGCTCCAGTTCGTTCTGCGCAGTCCTCCTGAGGCCCTGAAACGCGCGGCGATAGCTCTTCCTTTCGCCGGATACATGGACCTCAATCAGATTGGCCACCACGTTTCGCGGGGGAACGGAATCGGGCAATTTAACAAACCCGCTGCGGAGCAGTCGTACGAGTTCAATCGAGTCCTGGCCGCTGGCCAGCCACTCGAGAAACAGTCGCAATGCCTGTCCTACCGGCAAGTCGGATAGCGGCGTGCCGGCCGCGCTGGTCACGGCCACTCCCCTCCGGGACGCTTCGGACTGAAGCATGGGCAGGTACGGCGTATGTCGGGGGTAGGCGAGCTCCACCGAGTCCAGCGGGAGTCCACGGCGCTCCACCTCATCGAAGGCAAAACGCGCCTCATCCTCGACCGCCGGCAACCGCACCAGGTCCAGCGTGGCCAGAGCCCCGACAGGGGGTGCGGCCAATTCCCACTCCGCAAAGGCGAGGCCGGCCGTGCCGGCGGCCGGCTCCCTTTCGACGCCGACGACCACCGCCCGCTCCGACCTCGAGGCCAGGCTCTCAAGGAATCCGCGTGCGGCCTCGGAGACAGGCGTCTCACACATCACGGCCACCAGTGCGGGATGCGCGATTCGACCCAGTGCAAACTCCGCCTGCACGAAGCGCTCGGCCTCATCGACCGCGCCTCCGCCATAAAGCCACTTCAGGTACGCATCGAAGATCTGCGCCACCTCGCGGCCGAGTTTTCGGGGAATCGCAGACTTGTATTCGTCTGGCGAAAGCCCGGAGAGCCGCATGGCCCGTATGCTCCGGGCCAATTGCTGGCCCGACCAGCCGAGCGCCTCCAGTTTGCGGAAATCAAATGTCCGCAGAATCTCATCCAGTCCCAGGACCAGGTTCAGGTCGGGCAGTCTATTGAGTGTGCGGTCCGGAAAGGCCTCCTCGAGGATCACTTCCGCCAGCTTGCCGGGCGTGTAGGCACGAAGGCCGATTGTCGGCAACCCCTTTCGGGCCCAGGCAGCAATGATCTTGAGGCCGGCCTGGGACGACGGGACGACAAGAACTTTGGGGTGCAGTCCCGCCTCACACAGAAGGTCGGCGAGCACATGAGGATTTTCCGGGAGCGATGTTTCGGCCATGGTATCCGAATACTACGACCCGCCTGTGACAGTCAAGTGTCACATCCCAGTTGTCCACAGAATTCCCGGTTCAGATCAGCGCCTCACCGAGGGGCTACTCGGAAGGCCAGCAGTCCTCTCTCGCTCAGTTCGGCTGCCCACGTCTGATAGGCAGCGAGTCCCGCGTCCGAGTTCTCCAACTCCGAGAGGCGCTTGCCTGTGAACGCCAACGGCTCCATGTAGAACAGAATCAGTTCGTTTCGTTTCTCCGGTCCCACCTCGGTCACGTACCGCGACATCATGAGTTCTCCAGGCAGCTTGAGGCCCTTCTCAGCCATCAGCTTCACGGTCCGCGCGGACTCGGCCTCCGGTGCCTCTCTGGCCGACTGCTCGTTATCGAAGGCCCACGTGCTGTGCACGTAGTCCAGTGCACCTAGACGAACTCTCTCCGCATCGATGTTGTAGTTGTATAGCAAGTTTCCGCCCTCGGGAATCCCGAAAGAGTACGCCCCCTCGATACCGTCCATCAGCCCTTCAAACTGAAAGATGAGCAGCACCTCCACCTCTCCCTTTGGTGCCTTGACCCAAATGTGTCGTTCAACCGCGGCGCGGTCCTTCAGCGTGAAGGAATCGGATCCCAGGTAGTCGAACTCTGGCGCGATGCGGACTTCCAGGGCCGGATCCGCCGACGAGACGAATCGCCCGTCTTCGAAGGTCCGAACGGGCTGCCC
>JAJCYP010000003.1 GCA_029262855.1 Bacteroidota bacterium
ACCCGGCGGCGCTCGGTGGCATAGCCGAGATACCGGAATTCCAAAACATACCTGCCGGCGCGAATCGGGCCGAGCGAATAGGCTCCCGCGGCACCGGTCGTCGTACCGGCCCGCTGCAGTCCTGTGGCCGCGTCAAGGACCACCACCTGGGCATTTGGAAGCCCGCCACTTTCGTTCAAAACCGTGCCGGAAAGCACCTGGGCTGAGGCCAACTGTCCGACCAAACCCGAGCCCACAACGACGGCCACCACGGCCATCGACCGAATCCATTTCCCTACCATTTTCTGTCGCGCGATTGGCGGCTCCGCTTTGATCCTGGGGCCGCCCTGCGAACAGGACGTCTGTTTTCCTACGCCGGAATTACCCGGTTCAGGTTCCAAGGGTTTGATCTCAGCCCGGATCTCGGGCACCCCCAACAGGACAATGGTCAGCCGCGTGAAAGAACACATCCCTAACTGCCATCCGGCCCCCTGGTTCGGTGAACGGTTGAACCGCCACCCCAAGGGCGGCGTAGTCGGGTAGAATTCCACGTGAACAGCTCAGGAGACTATGGCCGGCATCATCATTCCTCCGTCGTGGCGAATCCCGGAGCGGGAGGCCGCCGACAAGGCCGGCTACGCCAACAGGCGTCAATTTATCAGGGCAACCAGCCTGGCCATCGCCAGCGCGGCCCTCGCCCCGGCCGGCTGCCTCGCGCGATCAGCCCCCTCGCTCGTCCACTCGGGCCCGCTGGACACCATCCCGGCCAACGCACCCCGCACGGGGCTGCCAGCTGCGAGAAACGCCGCGTTTTCAGTTCCCGAGCGGCCGCTCACCGACCGGGTCGCGGCCAGCTCGTACAACAATTTTTACGAATTCATCTCCACCGGAGACCTGAAGAACGTCTGGCCGCTGGTTGGCGACTACCAGCCGTTTCCTCAAACGGTCAAGGTTTCGGGTCTGGTCGAGAAAAAATTCGAGATCGACATCGCCGATCTGATCCGGGAGATGGAGTTGGAGGAGAGGATCTATCGCTTCCGATGTGTGGAAGCCTGGTCGATGACCGTTCCCTGGACGGGCTTTCCGTTGCGGAAGCTGATTGACAAATGCGCGCCCACCTCAAAGGCCACTCACGTCGCGTTCATTTCCGCGGACAAGCCCAAGGAAATGCCCGGCATCCGGAACGCCCCGTGGTGGGACTGGCCCTACTTCGAGGGACTGCGGCTGGCCGAGGCCATGAATGATCTGGCCTTTGTGGCCACAGGCATGTACGGGGAGCCGCTGCCAAAACAGAATGGCTCACCCATGCGACTCGTTCTCCCCTGGAAATACGGCTACAAGGGCCCCAAGGCCGTGGTGGAACTGCGGTTCGTGGACCAGCAGCCGCCGACCTTCTGGAATAAGCTGCAGCCGGCCGAGTACGGATTCGTGTCCAACGTGAATCCCAATGTGCCCCATCCCCGCTGGAGCCAGGCCACGGAACGCTACATCCAGAGCGAAGTCAACATTGAACGTCGGGACACCTTCCTGTTCAACGGCTACGCCGAGCAGGTGGGGAGTCTGTACCCCGACGAACCCACGACCCTGAGCCGGAGGATCCGCTAGGTCTGCCGCGAAATCTGGCGGTTCCAACCCCAGACTCCGACGAGGGTAATGAGGAAGACCACCAGTGCCATGGCCGCGTTGCTCATCGCGATGCGCAGCTGTGTTTTTCCGATCTCCTGTATGACGACCTCCTGTGGAGAACCGAGGCTGATCCGCACCTCCACGGAATCCTTTTCGTCGATGCGGTGGGCAATCGAGTAGGGCAGCGCCAGGTGCTCCCAGGTCCTCAGGGACCCATCGGCGAGCGCGACCTGGAGATCCACCTCGGCATGCGTGACGTCCTTTCGGTCTGACCTGAAGTACCGGAGCACCCGAGCCTGGGCCTCCTGACCCTGCTGCAGGGTATGATTGAGATCCCTCGCCACCCTGGCCTGTTGCACCGTCAGCGCAAACACGGCGATTGGAACGATCCACGCAATGCGGGCAATGGCCCGCGACATTCTGGATTCCACGGTCTACTCCCGGGTGTATGCAGGAAATCGACGGGATCAACCCGCCCGTCGCGCGGCTGTTTCAGGCCAGGAACAGGTAAGGCTTCCAGCCCTCGTCCACCGTTCCGACAAAGTCTCGGATGAACATGACGTAGCTGGGGCGGAAGGGCTTTCGACGCAGCGTCAGTCGAGCCTCATCGGGGGTCCGACTTCCTTTCCGGTTGTTGCAGGGAACGCAGGCCGTCACGAGGTTCTCCCAGGTGTCGCGTCCGCCGCGGGATTTCGGCATCACGTGATCGATGGTCAATCTGTCCCTATCGCCACAATACTGGCAACGATGGCGATCCCGTCGCAGCACGTTCTTTCGGGTGAGCGTGATTCGCTTGTAGGGAATCGAAACGTAGGCCCTCAGCCGTACGACACTCGGCCAGGGATAGGCCTGACTTGGGGAGCGCACGTAGCGCCCTTCCTCGGCATTGACCAGCTCAGCCTTCTCCATGAGGATGAGGATGGTGGCCCTCTGTACGCTACAGATGGTCAGGGCACGGTAGTCCTGATTGAGCACGAGAACGTGTCCTGTCACGGGCCCACCTCCCCGAGAAAACGAAAAGCATCGAAGACGTTACTGCCGAAGGCGTCCCTCCTGGTCTACAAGTGTTCCGGCCTGACGGCCAAAAAATACTGCCAACAACCCGCGAAGGAAAGTCCATTCGTCAGGCGGTTTCGGCGTGTCAGGAGTCTTTGAATGTGGGCCGGGGTGCGCCGGTTTCCAGCACCTTCACCTTTCCGCCTACCCAGATGGAGCCGAAGACCCGGCCGATGCCGTTCTGCCCGAAATACACCTTGCCTTCGATCCGTCGGAACGCCGACAACTCTCTGAGGACGCCCTTTTCCCGCAGCCCGGTCTCCGGATCTGTGTCAATGACCACACAACGGGCGCACGGCTTCGCCACGTCGAGATCGGCCTCGCCAATCCGGAGGCGCCGCCATGCGTCCTCTTCAAACGCGGTCGCTCCGGACACGACGATGTTCGGTCGAAATCGCCGCATGGGCACGTCGTTGTCGAGTCGACCGTTCAGGAGTTCCAGTGATGCAGTCGTGAGGATGAGAAAGGGATACCCATCGGCAAAGCTCACCTCGTCTCCGGCCAGGCCGTAGGCCTCATCCACAGGGCGGCTGGACGAGTCCGGCATATGGACGAGCCGAAGCGAAGCACCCACCTGATCCGACAGCCAGGCATTGACGGCCTTGGGTGCCGGCCTCGCCTGAACGGTGTCACCCCAGACAGTCACCGGAATCTCTGGCCCGGTTTCCTCGGGGCGGACCTCCGGGCCGCCCTCAAAGCGCAGTCCGCCTTGAATAAGTCCCGGCCTGAGCAGCGCCAGTCTGCCACGCTCCCGCTGGGTCACATGCCCGCCGTCTTCGTCAATGATCATCCACCTGCGATCACCGCGGAAACCGCGCGATTCGACCTGCGCAGCCTGCACACGAACCCCGGCGCACGCCTTGACGGGATAGATCCATAGAGACTCGACGTGCAGACTCAACGGCGGCCAGGTACGCGCCCATCGATTTGGCCATCGAGAGACTGGATCACGGTGTAGATGGCCGAGACGGCCTCGATGTAGAACGTAGGCGTGACGTCCTCGAAATCGTCCGAAGGCTGGTGGTATCCGTCGTGGTCCTCCACCCCGAAATACACGAACGGTATGCCGGCCTCGTGGAAGGGTCCATGATCGGATGCCGAGGTCCAATCCTCTGAACCGGGCTGGTCGTGGCCAAGAGTGACTGTCACCGGAAGGTCCTCGATCACCGCCTCGAGCATGTCGGCCAGCGCCGGATAGTGATAGGTCCCGACCGCGTACAGTTCACCCTTCTCGCTCCGCGAGATCATGTCCATGTTGATGTTCATCACCACCGTTTCCAGCGGAATGGGCGGGCTCTGTACCAGGGCCCGTGCACCGCGGAGTCCCTGTTCTTCGGCATCCACAGCCGCGAACAATACAGGGCGACGCAAGGGCCGGGCAGCAATCTGCCGGGCCAGCTCCATGAGGGCCGCCGTCCCGGAAGCGTTGTCGTCGGCGCCGTTGTAGATGGCGCCGTTTCGGGTCCCCAGATGGTCAAGGTGTGCTGTAATCACGAGCGCTCCGGCACCGGCTACCGTTCCGCGGACCATGCCAAGGACGTTGGTGCCTGAACCGCGCTCGCCGAAGGTGAATGGCTGCGTCTGGACATTCTCGAGCCCCGCCAACTGAAAGGCCCTCAGTACGTATTCCTGCGCCGCGGCCGCGCCCGGAGTTCCGGCACCGCGGCCCTGGCGGGCATCGTCCGATAGCCAGGCCTGATCCTTCAAGATGCGGGAGCCGTCCACTCCTTCTGCGATCCCATCGCCCATCAGCCAACCGAGAATCGAGGGCATCCGCTTTTGCCAACTCCGTTCGGAGTGGTCATGGCCAGGGAACTTGACGGTATTCCATCCATCGCCCCACCCCCGGGCCGCCATCAACGTATCGACCCGGCGCTGCCAAGGCTCATAGTCGGCATCGAGGGTTTCGGTCCCGTAGTCGAAGTAGATCCGGTTCTTTCCCGGCGCTGGCAGCGACTTCTCCAGATAGGTGAGCCCTGCCTCACCCGCCACGGGCCAGTGGGTCGAGACGGCAGCGGCCCGGCCAAACACATCGGGGTGTTCCGTGACCGCGTAGAGGGAGATCAAGCCGCCCATGGATGACCCCATAACCATGGTGTGCTCGGGCTCGGGCAGCGTCCGGTAGTCTCCGTCGATCAGGGGCTTCAACTCCTCGACCAGAAACGTGAGATAGGCGTCCGACTCAATGTCCTCGAGTCGACCGTATTCCGACAGCTCGGCCTGCATTTCCGGAGACCAGCCAGCGGCCATTCCCTTCGGCATGTACTCCAGAAAACGCTTCGGGGTGTTCCAGACGCCCACGACGATGGCGGCCTGCCCCGTCTCCTCGTAGAGCTCCGTCATAGCCTCATCGACGCCCCAGTCGACGCCGATGTAGCTTTTCCCCGGATCGAAAAGATTCTGGCCATCGTGCATGTAGAGCACGGGGTACGAGACCCCCGACGAGTCGTAGTCCGGTGGCAGCCACACGTCGACATTTCGCGAATCCACGTGAACGGAGGCGACCATCTCGTGGTGGATTACGGTGCCGGTCACCCCGGTTGCCGCTTCCACGGATCGTTCGGGCGCGGCGCACGCGCTCAGGGCCAGAATAGTCGTGGACAGCAGAATCGAGAATTTCATGGTTGGACTACTCGTCAGTCGGAAAATGGATCAGGATAGGAGTGCTACGCTCTTGACCTGAATAAACAGCTCGAGTCCCGGCACCAGTCCAAGACGATCGGCGGATAGATGACTTACGTGAGAGACCACAGGGACTCCTCCGGCCGTGAGGCGGACAACGGCCTTGTTCTGATCTGCCCCGTTGATGGCCTGGACCGTGACAGGCAGGATGTTGAGGATACTTGACCGTCCGGGTTTTTCCAGGGTGAGGGAAACGTCGCGGGCCTTGAGCCGGATACGGACCGATGAAGCCTCGGGCACCGGATCGGAGACGACGCGAAAATCGCCGGCCTGGGTCGTGACGGTCAGGACGCGAGTCCCTGAATCATACCCGGACACCGCGCCGGCGAGGACGGACTCGGCGTCTCCGCGCCGCGCCAGGGGAAGATCCAACCGAGTCAGCATCTCCTGCAGCGTTCCGAACCCGAGAATGCGCCCGGCTTCGAGGAGCGCGACGTGGTCGGCAATGCGGGCAACCTCGTCCAGATCGTGGGTGACGTACAGCATGGGGACCCGCGTGTCCTGCTGCACCCGCACCAGGAGAGCCAGAATTTCGGATCGCGCAGCCTCGTCCAGCGCGGACACCGGCTCGTCAAGAAGCAGGATCTTGGGTGCCGTCAGGAGGGCCCGCGCTACCGCCACCCGCTGGGTCTCTCCTCCCGAGAGGCGACGGGGACGTCTTTCGAGCAGGCCTCCAATTCCGAGCAATTGGGTGACCTCAGGTAGACCCGGGCCGTCACGGCCGTTGCGGCGCTTCAGGGCGAATTCCAGATTCTCCTTGACGGTCAGGTGCGGAAGCAGGCCGGGCCTCTGCAACACGACGCCGACCGGGCGCTTGTGTGTCGGCAGGCTCGACAACGCGTCCAGCCAGACCGTTTTCCCTACCCGAACATGCCCCGTCGCGGCCTCCAAGCCCGCCACCGAACGAAGCAGGAGGCTCTTCCCCGCTCCGGACGGACCAATCACAGCCGTGATACCCTCCGATGGGAACTCCAACTGCACGTCCAGCAGACCCGGCAGGGCGAGATTGAGATCAATACTCATCTCACCGTGGGTCTGAAGCGTCCGCCGCGGCCATAGACCACAAGCAGAAGGACGAATGAAAACAGGAGCAACCCAATGGCTACTGTGTGGGCGCGGGCCGTGTTGAGCGCCTCGACGTGTTCGTAGATCGCGATCGAGAGGACCCGTGTTTCGCCGGGTATGGACCCCCCGATCATCAGCACAACGCCAAACTCACCGACCGTGTGGGCGAACCCCAGGACGGCAGCAGTGATGAAACCGGGGCGGGCGAGCGGCAGCGCGACGTTCCAGAAACGATCCACGGGACCGGCTCCCAGCGTGGCCGCGACGTCCAATGCGTCCGGATCGATGGCCCGAAAGGCGTCCTGAAT
>JAJCYP010000004.1 GCA_029262855.1 Bacteroidota bacterium
GGCCACGTGTACAAGCGCGACGGGCTCTTCCGATGGGACGTCCCCACCAAGCTGAACAACCCACGGCGGAAACAGCCACGGGGCAACATGCTGTTGCAGAACCGCGACTGAGTGCCCGCGAGCGTGTCGCCACGAAGAGGAGCGTCAGCCGCCAGATGTGCCATAGATGGTATCGCGTGCCGTCGCCATGATGCCGGTGCCCAACTCCAGCTCAATGTCGGTCACTGACTGGTATTGGACCTGGGCCTCCTGCAGCTGGACCCGTTCAGATGGGTCCATCGGTGCAACCGGATTGGAATCACATCCGACCAGGGCGATGGCAATCAGTGCTGGGGCGGCGATGGTTTTCAGGAAAGTGCGAGCGTTCATTGTACTTCAGGGGAGATGGATTAAGGAGTGAGACATTGTCAAGAGCAGAGATGCTCTTTCTTCTGACTGTTTCGCACTAAAGGTGGTGGCAATTTTTGACAACTGAATAGTTCTCTCGCCTTATAGTGGGTGGTCAAAAATGATCGTTTTTTAGACTGAGAATTCCGGAAGAGGCCCCTTGAGAAGACGCACAGGTACCCGTTTATCGCTCCAATCCGCCGGATTGCTGTGTGCCGTTCTCTCTGTCCTGACACCCGCGCACACCGCCCGGCAGGCCTCTGCTCAGCCGGTCCCCACCTTCGTCCGAATCGACGACACCCGCGGCCTGGCCTCCAACGAAGTCTGGTCGGCCTACAGGGACGCGACCGGGATCCTCTGGATCGGCACAGCCACGGGACTCCAGCGGTGGGGCGGGGAAGGACTGATTGGTCCCGGTTTCAGGGCAGACTCGAGTCCCATCCCCGCGGGCGAGATTTCAGGAATCCTCCCCTTTGCCGGAGGCCTGATGGTCGGATCAAACGGCGGGGGCATAGCGAGGCTGCATGCGACGGACATGACGGAACGCCCCGTCAGTGCGTGCGAATCGGATACCGAACCCCCACCGCTCTACATCCGCCATTTGACACCACTGGCCGACCAGCGCGTGTTCGTCGGGGCGGGTCGGACTGGCCCGTGGGTGCTGACGCCTGACAGCTACTGCCCATTCAGGTTTGCATCGCCTGCAGATTCCGCTCGCGGGATTGGCGTCGAAGCCCTGGCTCAGACCCCCGACGGAAGAACATTCTTCGGTACCTGGGACCGCGGCCTCTTCTCAACTACCATGGATGGCATCCGGATCGGGGTACTCGACAGCATCCCACACCCCAGCGGTCAAATCCGTGATCTGGCCTACGATCCGCGAGGGTACCTCTGGAGCGCCTCTTCCGGTGCCGGCGTCATCCGCCATGATTTGGACTCAGGCGAGATGGTCCGATTGGCGTTTCTCACCCGGGACGGTGCAAGGCCGGACAACCGAAACACGAGCCTCCACCTTGAGGGGGACCGCCTCTGGATCGGTAGCCAAGGCGGCCTGTCCTTCTTCAACACGCGGACCCGGACCCTTCAGAATTTCCTGCCCGAACTCGGAGACCCCAACTCCCTGTGCCACGAGTTCGTCGCCGATATCTACGACGACAAACAAGGCATGCTCTGGGTACTCACGGATGGCGGCGTGTGCGGAGTCGTGCTGAACCACCTGGATCACCGGTTTGTGACCGTCCGGGGTGAGGCGCGACTGATTGCCGCTGCCGCAGATCCTGAGTCATTCTTTCTGGGTACCGAATTCGCGATCGAACGCCGAGCGACGGATGGGCTGGAAGTACTCGAGGAACTGCCTCTCCCCGCCCGTGGAATCGGCGGTCGACCCGCAGTGCCGGTCGGGATAGTGGAGCGAGGTCCCGCCATTCTTACAGCCACCTCCCAGCACGGACTCTTCCGTAGAAACCGAGGCGACTGGACTCGTATTGGCATCGGCCCCTTGGCGGAAACCACCTCGCTCACGGGCCTCATCCCAACCCGTGGCGGTGCCCTGGTGCAAACCTTCGGTCGCGGGGTCATCGGTGTGTCGTTGCCGGAAGGCACTCCACACTATCAGATTCTGGACGAGGGATCGAGCACCACGCTCACGGGCCTTTCCGATGGTGAGGGCACCGTCTGGATGGACGGCCGCGCCGGGGGCCTTGTTCGCATTGCTCCCGGCGACAGCGTCACGACTCCCGTCGATTCCTGGCCCCGCGATTCCACCTCCACGGCCTTCAGCCGGGTTGAAGACCTCACGATCTCCCCTGACGGTGTGCTCTGGGCCGCCACGAGAGGCGGCGTGGTGAAGTACGACCCGAAAAAGGAGACCCACCGCGTTTACGTTCCGGGATCAGGCCTTCCCGCGGGTCGAACGGTCGCAGCCGCCTGGCACGGCGATAACCTCTGGGTGGCAACGGACCATTCCCTGTCCCGACTCGACACGCTGAACCACACGTGGGACACATTCTTCGCCCCCCCGGGCTCGGACGAAGGGCCGTTCCTTGCGAAAGGACTTCTTTCGCACGGCGGCCGGTTGGTTGCAGCACGCGAGTCCGGGCTCTGGCTCGTGGACACCGAATCCGAGCCTCCCACGGCACCTCCACCCGTGGTGGAATTCGTCAGCGCCTCGCTGGAAGGCGGCAGACTCTCTCTGCCTCGGGGCGAAGACGGCTTCGATCTCGCGCTGCGTCTGGCCGACCTCGCGCATCCCGGCGATGTGCTGCTTTCGGCGCACCTGATCGGTCACGAGTCCGCGCCCACCCAAGCTTCGGGAACCGAGTTGCGGCGGCGCTACACCGGGGTCCAGCCCCGCAAGGAGCCCTACCACCTGAGGCTGACGGCCTTGTCCAGCTCGGGCGACTACCACACGATGGACTACTCGGTCCGCGTCCGCCGGTTTGTCTGGCAGACCCTCTGGTTCCGTTCGCTGCTCGCGATCCTGCTGGTTGGGACCGTTGGAGGCACCGCCCTCACGCGAACCCGCCGGCGCCAGCGTGAGGCCGTTGAGATTCAAACCGCGCTCGCCGAATCCCGCGAGGACGAACGCCAACTACTCTCGCGCCACATCCATGACGGCCCACTCCAGACGCTCTACTCCATCGGCCACCGCATCGAACTCCTGGAAGAAGAGCCCGAGCCCGAGGGCTTCCAGGCTCTGCTCAAACGCAACGATGACGCCATCGATGCGCTGCGGCGCATCTGCGCCAATCTCCGGCCGTCCGGAATGGGTCAGTTGGCACTAGACCGAACTGTCGGTTCTTACTGTTCGAGCTTTCAGCAGGACCATCCTGCGATCAGGGTGGACCGGGACCTTCACGAGGTAGGAACGCTGACCGAACCCATAGTTGTCTGTGTGTATCGCGTCCTGCAGAGTGCCTTGGCGAACGTGTCCCGGCACGCCCAGGCAACCACCGTCAAAGTGGGGCTGCAGAAGCAAGGTCAGGCATTGATCCTCTCCGTGGCCGACGACGGCGTGGGTTTCAAGCGCGACACCTCAATGCTGGCCCTTGCCCGCGGACGGCATTTCGGGCTCCTGGGGATGCGGGAATGGGCCGAGCGGGCAGGTGGTCACCTCGGAATCGACTCCGAACCCGGAAAAGGCACTACATTGACGCTAACCGTTCCGCTTTCAGACTGATGCCTGTCCGCACCATAGTCCTGGCAGATGATCATCCAGCCTTTATGGAGGGCGTGTCGATGAAACTTGAGCGCCAGCAAGATCTGCGGATCATCGGAACGGCCAAAAACGGGCGGGATGCCCTTGAGATGGTCACAAGAATTACCCCGGACCTTCTCCTGATTGACATGGACATGCCGATCATGAACGGTCTGGAGGTGGTTCGCGAACTGAAGCGCGCCGGATCGCCGGTCAGGGCACTTCCGCTGAGCGGCCACGCCGATCCGGAGTATGTGATGGGGACGCTGGAGTCCGGTGCGGCCGGCTATGTCATGAAAGACGAGTCGCTGGCCAAGATTGTCGAGGCCGTCCGGAAAGTTCTGGACGGTGGGGTCTATATCAGCCCACGGGTGTCACAGCAAATCGTGACGCGCAAGATGGACAGCAACAGCGATGACACCGAGAAGGTATCAGCCATCCAGCGCCTCATCGAGGCGGGGGTCACGCCAAAGCGACTGGAAGTCCTGCGCCTGACCGCAGAGGGAATGAATAATCGCGAGATTGCTGCCAGACTGTTCCGGTCTGAGCACACGATTCGCAATCAGGTAGATCAACTGAAGGGCGTGACCGGGACAAAGTGGCGTCCCGGCGTCGTTGCCTGGGCCTGGCGCGAAGGCGTTCTCGATGTCGATACAGCTGAATTCGAGAGGGCCTTCGTCGCGGCGCAGTTCATCCGCAGGCACCGGGGCGACTCCTCAGGTTGAAAGGCCGAAACCAGGAATTCAGCTCGAACCCGTCGCCTTCAACGGAAGTGATCCGGAATTCGGAGCGATGTACAACTCCACCACGCCGTCAAATCGCCGCTCCAGCAACAGATCACACTCCATGAGAGCGTACAACGGCGCTCCAAGGACCGATGTATTCCCAGAGATCATCTCTCCTTTCTCCAGAATGGTGCCGTCCGCGCTGAGATCAAGCTTCGGCACGAACTTGCCCCCTTGGACGGCGAAGATTTGTTCGAAGCGAACGATGATTTTTCGGTCTCCAGTCATAGTACCAGTATCGGCCACAAGAGTCAGACTCCGATGAGGCGAGAGAACTATTGTGATGGCAGTTAAACACTATTCTTATCAGCAGGCCCTGCGGTCACTGACCGATCTCGCGGCCGGGACCACTGAACAGGTGGCCGACTCGACGGCTGCCACGCCTCCTGTGTTTGTCCTGCCGGTCGGACTGGACGCGACTCAACTGGCGTTCATAGGCGTCCGGGTCCTGATCCTCATCATCGGGACCCTGCTGGTGATTCGGGTGATCGACAAACTGGCGCACGCATGGATGCGACAGTTCGATGACCTGCCCCAGGGGACTCCGCGGAAACAACGGGCGACCACGGTCGGGGCCTTGTTCTCTTCCATGGCCCGATACACGCTGTGGCCGCTCATTGTAATCATGATTCTGGCCGAGTTCGGCTTCAACCTGGGTGCCATCCTTGCGACGGCCGGTATAGCCGGCCTGGCCCTTGGCTTCGGGGCCCAGACCCTGGTCAAGGACGTGATTGCCGGCTTCTTCCTGTTGTTTGATGACACCGTTCACGTGGGCGACGTGATCAAAGTGAATAATCAGGCGGGCATCATTGAGGACATCGGCATCCGGCTAATCAAGATGCGCCGCCTGGACGGCGAGTTGTTGATGATCCCGGCGGGGGAGCTACGGATTTTCGGCAACCTGAGTATTGGCTTTGCCCGGATCGCGACCGAAATCGACGTCTCCTACGAGCAGGACATCAACATGCTCACCGAGGCTCTGACCGAGGTCGTCGCCGAGTGGGCCGCATCCAGCGAGCATGTCCTGCTGGGCGAGGAGCCCGAGGTGCACTCCATCCTCAAGATGACCGAATCGACCATCCGCCTCAGGGTGGTCGCCCGGGTACGCCCCGGCGAGCAATGGCAGGCGGAGCGCAATCTTCTCAAGCTGGTCAAGCAGCGGTTTGATGAAAAGGGCATCGAATTCCCGTTCCCAAGAAGGACGATCTATGTGCGGCAGGAAGGTGGGGCTCCGAAGGACAGCTCCCCCACGGAGGAGCTTCGGCCTACATCTCGCCCGTCAGCGCCATCTGAAGAATCACCCTCGCGCCATCCGCCGTCAGTTTGACGGGATTCCCCCCGGCAGACGGATCTTCGACGGCCATTGTCGCGATCAGGTCGGTTTGCGATCCGTCCACGCCCAGGCCGGCCAGCGTGTGCGGAACGCCCAGTTCACGGCGCAACTCCAGCACCCAAGCCAACACTCCGTCGAATCCGCCCTCGATTCCCAGGTAGGCGGCAAACCGGGTCATCTTTTCCTCGATGGCCGGTCGGTTGAACTGTAGGACATAAGGCATGAACACAGCGTTCGTCGTCCCATGGTGAGTGTTGTAGAGCGCGCCCACCGGATGGGAGAGCGCGTGTATCGCTCCCAGGCCCTTCTGGAACGCCACCGCTCCCATCGACGCGGCAACCAGCATGTCGGAACGCGCGTCGAGGTCCGAGCCGTTCGCAAAAGCCCGCGGCAAGGCATCCTTGACCAGTCTGGCACCTTCGAGCGCGATCCCCGCGGACATGGGATGGAAGGCGGGCGAACACCAGGCCTCCAGGCAGTGGGCCAGGGCATCCATCCCGGCCCCTGCAGTCAAGTGAGGTGGAAGGCCGACGGTCAGCTCGGGGTCTGCGATGACCGTGACGGGCATCATTAGAGGATGGAAAATGATCTTCTTGACGTGCCGGACTTCGTCGGTGATCACGGCGGCCCGCCCGACCTCTGATCCCGTACCGGCCGTGGTGGGGACTGCGATCACCCGGCTGATCGTTCCCGCATTGGCGCGAGTCCACCAATCGCCCACATCCTCAAAATCCCAGATAGGGCGCGTCTGACCGTGCAGAAAAGCAATGCTCTTTCCGGCATCCAGCGCACTCCCGCCACCGAACGCAATGACGCCGTCATGATCTCCCGAGTGGTAGGCTTCGACGCCAGCGAGCACATTCTCTTCGGTCGGGTTCGTGCGGACATCCGAGAACACCTCCACCCCCAGACCCGAAGCCTTGCAGGCAGCGATGGTGATTCGGGTCATCGGCAGCTCGGCCAAGCCCTCATCCGTGACAAAGAGCGGCCGAAGAATCCCGGCCGCCTCACAGGCCTCGCCCAATTCCGAAATCCGGCCTGCGCCGAAGCGCATGTGCGTGGGGTAGCTCCAGTTGGCCTTCATCAGATACGGGTTCGAAGATTGTAGGACTTTGGCCGGGTCAGGCTGTCATACCCAAACCGCGACAGCGTGCAGCCCCGACCGGTTTCCTTGACGCCTGTCCAGGCCAGCGCCGGGTCGAGATAGTCGCAGCGGTTCATGAACACCGTGCCGGTTTCCACGAGGTCCCCCACAGTCGCCGCGGCCTCGGAGTCGTCGGTCCAGATACTGGCCGTGAGTCCGAAGGCGCTGTCGTTCATGAGCTCCACGGCCTCCTCGTCCCCGGAAGTGGGCATGATTCCGACCACAGGCCCGAATGACTCGTCTGTCATCACGGACATGGAGTGATCCACATCTATCAGCACTTGAGGTGCGAGGTAGGGCGAGTCAGGCCCGAAGTCGGCGAAGCCTGATGCGTCCACGAGAGGCCGCGCGCCGGCGGCGACCGCGGCCGCTGTCTGCTCCCGCACGAACGCGGCTCCTGAGGCCGACGCCATCGGCCCGAGGTTCGTCTTGGAGTCAAGCGGATCGCCCAGAACATAGTCGCGCGCTCGCGCCGCGAAGCCTTCCACGAAATCGCCGAAGACACTGCGGTGCACGTAGATGCGTTCGATGCCGCAGCAACTCTGGCCCGAGTTGAAGAACGCCCCGTCCACCAGATTCTCGATGGCGTGGCTCAGGTCGGCATCCTCCCGGACATAGGCAGGATCCTTCCCCCCGAGTTCCAGGCCCGCTCCGATGAACGAGCCGGCCGCTGCTTTTTCGATGACTATCCCGGCACCAACGGAGCCCGTGAAGTTGACCTGATCCACCAGTCCGTCTTCGAGCAGGGCGCCCGCCTGGCTGTGCGACAGGAACAGGTTGCGAAAGAGCCCTGCCGGCAGCCCCGCCCGATCGCAGGCCACCTGAAAGCGCTCACCCACCAGCAGGGTCTGCGAAGCGTGCTTCAAGAGCACCGCGTTCCCCGCCATGAGCGCCGGAATCACCGAATTGACCGCCGTCAGGTAGGGGTAATTCCAGGGAGCAATCACCAGGATCAGGCCCAGTGGCTCCCGCTTGATGTACCGCTCGAATCCGGTCTGCGGCGCGGGTCGGAGCGGTGCCAGAGCGCCCGGGGCGATGCCGATCATGTGGCGGGCGCGCTCCTCAAATCCGCCCAACTCACCGGCCCCGTAGCGGACCGGCCGCCCCATTTGCCAAGCCAACTCCGGCACGATTTCGTCCGTCATCGCCAGCATCTCGTCGACCACCCGTGAGCAGAGCACTGCACGCTCGGCGACCGCGACCCGCGACCACTCCGCCTGAGCGTTCCGGGCCCGAGCCAACGACAGCACTACCTCGGCCGCTGACGCGAGAGGCCGCTCGGCGTAGAGCCGGCCATCAACGGGTGAAACGCAACGCATCACGACCGCTCGAATCCGCGCTTCAGCTCCCAGTCCGTCACGCGCCGATCGTACTCGGCCTGCTCCCAGGACGCCGTGTGGAGGTAGTGATCCACCACGTCATCGCCGAGCGCACTTCGGAGCATTTTGGACGCATCCAGTGCGGCCGCTGCTTCCCGAAGCGTCTTCGGAATCTCGTCAGCCGCAGCATCCGCATACGCATCGCCGACAAACGGTGGAGCGAGCGCCAGGCCCCGCTCAACCCCATCGATCCCGGCCGCGATCAGCCCGGCAAAGGCCAGGTACGGGTTCAGATCCGCGCCGCCCACCCGGCATTCGATCCGGATGGCCGCAGTGTTTTCGCCGCACAGTCGGAAGGCCGCCGTCCGATTGTCCCGCGACCACACCATTCGGGTCGGTGCAAACGTGCCCACCTGAAAACGCTTGTACGAATTGATGAAGGGCGCGAGGAAGTAGGTGAGTCCCGCCGCGTGCTCCAGCTGACCCGCCACAAAGGAACGCATCAGCGGGGACATGCCGAACTCGGAATCGGCATCGTGGAACGCTGCGCGCCCGGCGGCATCCTGCAGCGACAGATGAATGTGACAGCTGCTTCCCGCTAGGTCGTAGTTCCACTTGGCCATGAAGGTGACGGCCTTACCCTGCGCATCGGCGATTTCCTTCATCCCGTTCTTCATCACGACATGGCGATCGGCCATCGTGAAGGCATCGCTGTAGCGGATGTTCAGCTCCTCCTGACCCGGGCCCCACTCTCCCTTGGAGTTCTCAACCGGGATACCGGCGTCGCGGAGTCCAAGCCGCATGGCCCGAAGCACGGGCTCCTCCTTGGACGTCTGCAGGATGTGGTAGTCCTGGATGTAGTACCCGGATGTCTTCGGATCCCGGAATCCCGACTCGTGAAGCGAGCGGTAGTCCTGGTCAAACAGGTAGAATTCCAGTTCGGACGCCGTCATGGCGGTCAGCCCCATCGCCGAGAGTCGGTCCAGCTGCCGCTTCAGAATGGCTCTCGGGCTGTGTGCCAATGGCTCGTGCGTGGCGTGGTCCAGAATGTCGCACAGCACCAGTGCCGTTCCGGGCAGCCACGGCGTAAGCCGGAGTGTGTCCAGATCGGGCTTCATGGCGAAGTCTCCATAGCCCGTTTCCCAGCTGGTGGCCGCGTATCCCGGCACCGGCTCCATGTCGATGTCGTCGGCCAGGAGGTAGTCGCAGGCGTGGGTCTCGCTGTGACCGCTGTCCAGAAAGAACTCGGCATCGAAACGCTTCCCGACCAATCGCCCGAACATGTCCGGGAAGCACACCAGGACGGTGTCGATCGTGCCCTCGGCCACTTGCGCGGTCAGGGCGTCGAGAGTCAGCATGCCTTTGAGCGTCTCAGCCATCAGATTCCGCGGTGGCCTGGAGGGCGAATTCCTCCTCGGGTGACAGGATCATACGGTGCCGCGCGTAGAGGGCGAAGTACAACAGTCCGAACGCGAACCAAATCGCGGCCCCGTACACCCCCGGCCGGTACTCCGGATTGACGAACAGAAACACCAGCGTAACCGTCGCGATCACCCCTGCGACAACGGCCCCGGGCTTTCCGAGGGGACTGACGTAGGGCCTCTCGATGTCGAGATCGCGGATCTTGACGAACGCGATCATTTGCATGATGTAGGCAATGACGGCTCCGAACACGGCCATATTCAGAAGAACGGCGCCGACGGGAAGTCCGCCGAGGAAGGACTCGCCGTACTCGAGGACGAGCGCCACGACGTACCCGTTTACCGCGCCGGCGATCAGTGCCACGTGCGGCGTCTTGCGCGTCTTGTGGGTCAGCGAAAGCCAGCTGGGGAAGTACCCCGCCCGGCTGAGGGAGTAGATGTTGCGGCCGTATGCATAGATGATCGCGTGGAAGCTGGCGACGAGTCCGGCTACGGCGACCAGGGCCAGGAGCGACGCGCCCATCCCTTCTCCGAATATGGTCTGGAAGGCCAGGAAGAGGGGCTCGTCTGACTTGCCGACCACGGCAGATCCCGGTGCTATGCCCGCATTCAGAAACAGCGTCAACACGGACGCCACGATCAACGTCAGGATTCCCCAGAGCAGACCGCGAGGCATGTCCCGCTTGGGATCATGCGCCTCCTCGGCCGCGAGGGGCAGCTGTTCGATGGCGAGGTAGAACCAGATGGCGAAGGGCAGCGCGGCCGTTACACCCGCCCAGCCGTGGGGTAACCACCGGGATTGACCGGGGTCCGGGGCAATGTTCAGCGCATGCTCCCAGGAGAAAAGCGGGATGGCACCAATCCAGAAGACCATCAGGATCCCCAGGGCCAGGAACGTGATGAAGACGGTGAACCGGAAGGTCAGTTCTACGCCCAGGATGTTCATTCCGACGAAGACCGCATAGAAGAGCGCCCACCACACCGGCGCTGCCAACTGGATGCCCATCAGGTCGTTGGCAATCGAGCCCATATAGCCGCCGATGCCCACCACGATCACGGCGGGCGTGAGGATGTACTCCATGCTCTCGGCGAGCCCCGTGATGAAGCCCCCCCAGGGTCCCATCGCCGTCCGGCCAAACGAATACGCTCCGCCCGTGTGCGGCAACGCCGGACTCATCTCGGCAATCGAATAACACATCCCGACGTACATGACGGCAACGATGGCCGTTGCGATCAGCAGCCCGCCGAACCCGCCGACGTCCAGTCCAAAATTCCAGCCGAAGAAGTCGCCGGAAATGACGGCTCCCACGCCTAGGGCCCAGAGGGACCAGACCCCGGCGTACCGCCGCAGGCCGCGGTTCGAGAAGTAGCCCTCCTCGGCCTCGCGATAGGTGACGCCTCCCTGCTTACCCCTGGCCATCCTATTGACCCGCGGGTTTGCGGTAGTCCAGAGGCGGATCACGATCGCCCAGCAGTGGCTCGTAGTGGAAATCGTCGCCTCGTCGCCTCAGGAATTCCTCCCGGGCTGCGGCGCGGAGTTGGGGATCCAGAAAGAGATCGACAGCCGTCATGGCCATGGTCTTGGCCGCCACGATCATCCCCTTGTTGCCGATGGCCGTGCCGCCGGCCGCAACCGCCTGCCAGGAGTGCGCCGACGTGCCGGGTACCCAGGTGGCTGCACTCATGCCTGCTGTCGGTACCATCCAGGACACGTCGGCCACGTCTGTTGAACCGGGCGATGCCTTGTCGGTCACGTAGAACGGCTGGATCTGACCTGCGGACTCGATCGCGGGCGGCGCCTGCAATGTCTCCTGGATGGCGGCCCCGAAGGCGATGTCCTCTGCGCTGTAGGTGACGCCGCCCACCTGTTCCAGATTGGCGTGCATCGCCGCCTGGAGGGCCTCGTTCGGCAGCATGTTGTAGAGACCGTGGATGACCTCATACTCGACGCGGGTCCCGGTCCCCATCGCCGCCCCTTCGGCAGCCGCCGCGACGCGCTCAAAAATGGAGCGGACGAGGGTCGGCGCAGGATTCCGAACGTAGTAGAAGACCTCGGCGAAGTCCGGCGTCACGTTCGGCGCGTGCCCTCCCGCCGTGATCACGTAGTGGATCCGGGTCTCCTGCGGGACATGCTCCCGCATCATGTTCACCATGTTGTTCATGGCCTCGACGCCATCGAGTGCCGAGCGGGCCTTCTCCGGCGATGCGGCCGCGTGGGCCGACACGCCGTAGAATCGAAACTTGGCCGACTTGTTGGACAGCGTGCTCTCGGCTCCGGCCGAGTTCTCCGAGCCGGGGTGCCAGTGCAGCATGACATCGGCATCGTCCATCAGTCCCGCGCGAACCATGTAGACTTTGCCGGCTCCACCTTCCTCGGCAGGGGTTCCGTAGAACCGGATGGTGCCGGGGGTGCCGCTCGCCTCCATCCACTCCTTGACGGCGATTGCGGCGGCGGCAGATCCCGCTCCAAAGAGGTGATGACCACAGGCGTGACCCGCCGTGAAACCGGGGAGGATGGAGCGCTCGGGAACGCGGTCCTGGATGATGCCTGGAAGCGCATCGTATTCGCCCATGATGCCGATCACAGGCGTGCCTGAGCCCCATTCGGCCACGAATGCCGTCGGGATATCGGCGACGCCCATGTCAACCCGGAATCCTGCCTCGGACAGGTGCTCAGCCAAGAGCCGGGCACTTTCGGTCTCCTGGTAGCCCACCTCGGCCAGGCCCCAGATGGTCTGGGCGGTCTCGCCAAACGCGTCCGCGTGCCGGTCCAAGTAGGTCGAGACGAAGTCCTTGCCCTGCTGCGCCTGGGCTGGCAGGGTCGAAAAGATCAGGAGCGTGAGAGCCAGGAGTCGAGTAGTCATGCAATCAACCGGTGTTGGGGCCGACAGAGTAGGATGCCGCAACGGTGGAGGGCAAGCGCCGGCGGGCTAGATTGTGACCTTCCCAAACTGGTGCTGGTCATGAAACGTCCTGTCTCTCTCCTCCCTTTCCTGTTCCTTGCTCTGTTGGCGAATGGCCAGGAGCGGCGCCCCCTTGAGGTCGATGACCTCTTCGCCATCAAGTCGGTCGGCAGCCCCGTTGTGAGTCCCGACGGCGAGTGGATCGCCTACACTATCTCCGAGACCAGCCTCGAGGAGGAGGAGTCGGAGACCAGAATCTGGATGGTACCCGCCGCCGGGGGAGAGGCGATTCCGCTGACGGCCAAGGGCAGTTCAGCCGGAAGCCCCGGATGGAGCCCGGACGGCCGCTTCATCTCGTTTACGGCAAGCCGGGATGACAGCAAGAACCAGGTTTGGGTCCTTGACCGCCGCGGAGGCGAGGCCCGGCAGTTCACCAGTGTCAAGCAGGGTATCGGCAGCTACCAGTGGAGCCCGGACGCGTCGCGACTCCTGCTCACCATCCGCGATCCGGAGGAGCCGGATACCTTGAAGGGCGCGCGCGCCAAGACCACGCCTCCCTATGTAATCGATCGCCTGCAGTTCAAGCGCGACTATGCGGGGTATCTCACCGGAGATCGTCACTCGCACCTCTATGTCTGGGACGTTGAGACCGAGGAACTGACTCAAATCACGAGTGGTGACTTTGACGAATCGTCCGCCCGCTGGAGCCCCGACGGCCAGCGCATCGCCTTCGTCTCCAACCGGACGGACGAACCCGATTCGAACTCAAACTCGGACATCTGGGTCGTCGAGGCGCGGGAAGGCGCAGAGTTAGTTCAACTGACATCGAACCCGGGCTCCGACGGGTCGCCGGTCTGGAGCCCGGACGGCGAGTGGATTGCCTACACACGGAACGTCGAGCCGGAGCTGATCTGGTACGACGTCAACGAGATTGCTGTGGTGCCCTCGACGGGCGGCGAGTCCCGTGCCCTCACCGCAAGGCTGGATCGAAACGCAAGTCGGTTGGCGTTTTCGGATGACGGTAACGAGATCCGGTTCGTGCTCGAGGACTCGGGCGATTTCCACCTGGCTGCCGCAGACGTTCGGACCGGTCGGGTTCGCCGCCTGGTTTCTGGACCGATGGCGGTTTCCGGTCACCACCGGGCTGGTGCTACCACGGCCGCCCTGGTCGCGACGGCCAGTCGCCCCGGAGAGATTCACGTGCTGGGGGACGGCTCCTTCAGGCGCGTGACGTTCACGAATGACGAGGCATTGGATGCCATCAGCCTCGGCCGGGTCGAGGACATCCACTTTGAAAGCCCCGACGGTACGCCGGTCGAGGGATTCGTCACGTTTCCCGTGGGCTTCGAGTCCGGTAAGCGCTATCCCACACTCCTCCGCATTCACGGCGGACCCGTGAGCCAATACGCGCACCGGTTCAGCTTCGAAGCCCAGCTCTTTGCAGCAAATGGTTATCTGGTGGTCCAGACCAACCCTCGAGGTTCCTCGGGATATGGCCAGGACTTCAGCCACGCCCTCTGGGCCGACTGGGGCGGACCTGATTTTGAGGACGTGATGGCCGGTGTGGACCACGTCATTGCCCAGGGCTGGGCGGATCCCGAGGCTCTGGGCGTCGGAGGCTGGTCATACGGCGGCATCCTGACGGACCACGTCATTACCAAAACCGATCGGTTCAAGGCCGCCATCTCGGGGGCTTCAGAGGTGCTGTACCGATCCAACTACGGCCATGACCACTACCAGCGGTTCTGGGAGGCCGAGTTGGGCCTTCCCTGGGGAGAGACTGCCCAGAACTGGGAGCGCATTTCGCCTTTCAATTTCTTGGAGAACGTCACGACGCCGACTCTCGTGATGGGCGGACAGGATGACTGGAACGTCCCGATCCTGAACTCGGAGCAGCTGTACCAGGCGCTGAAGCGGCTGGGCGTCGAGACGCAGTTGGTGGTGTACCCGAGGCAGGGGCATGGCCTTCGCGTTCCGTCGTACCAGAAGGATCGGTACCAGCGGTATCTGGACTGGTATGACCGGTTCCTGAAGCCAGCTCCGGGAGCCAGCTAGCGGACGACTGAGAGCATCCGGACCGCCGCCCCGGCACCTCCCCGCCCCTCGCGCGTTTCCCGTCTTCTATGCGTAGTGAAACGTGGCATAAAATCCATCGACTGCACGGCGAGGGGCTGGGCGCGGCGAGTATCGCCAGGCTGCTTGGAATGCAGGAGTACAAGGTGCGCCGCATCCTTCTGGAATCGGGTGCGATGGAGCGCCAGTATGAGTACGGCGTCCGTGACCATCGGCTGATCGACGCGGCCCGCGAGGGTCTCACCCAGAAGGAAATCTGCGACCGGTATCACATCCCCGTGAGCCTGTTGATCAAGGTCCTGAAGGTGCACGGAGAGCCCCCGCGCCCCCGCAAGCAGCCCCTGGACGATGAATTGGTACGCGTGGTCGTGGCCGATTACCTGGACTCCGACATGACCCGCGAGGAAATCTGCGCGGAGCACCACATCACGCCAGCCATTCTGACTCGCATACTGGACGATGAGGAGGTGCCGCGACGAACGCCCAATTCGCGGACGGGCACGGCGCCCTTCGGATTCTGAGCGCGGTTTTTGAGCCGAACCTCCATACGTCCACGGCTCAAATCGCCTGATTCTGACCTAGATTTGTTCCAGTCGCGACACCTGTACGTCGCGCCTTCCCCAGAACGATTCCCGACCCATGGCCGACAGCATCAAACTGACCTTCCCCGACGGATCCGAGCATTCCTTTGATCGAGGCGTGACGGGGTTCGACGTGGCCCGCTCGATATCCGAGGGCCTCGCGCGCAATGCTTTTTCCGTGGGCGTCAACGGCGAAACCCGTGACCTCCAGCGCCCCATTGAGGAAGACGGCGCGTTCAAGGTCTTCACCTGGAATGACCAAGAGGGCAAGGCCGCCTACTGGCACTCGTCGGCCCACCTGATGGCCGAGGCACTCGAGGCGCTCTATCCAGGGACCAAGTTCGGCATCGGTCCGCCCATCGACAGCGGGTTCTACTACGACGTGGACCTCGGCGACAGGACGCTGGAGCCGGAGGACCTGGAGGCCATCGAAAAGAAGATGACCGAACTCGCCAGGCGGGATGTCAGCTACGATCGCCGTGACGTGCCCAAGAGTGAGGCCATCGAATACTTCACCGAGAAGGGAGACGAATACAAGCTCGAGCTGCTGGAGGATCTGGAGGACGGGACGATCACGTTCTACCAGCAGGGTGATTTTGTCGACCTCTGTCGGGGGCCGCACATCCCCAAGTCAGGCAAGATCAAGAACCCGAAAATCCTGAACATCGCCGGGGCCTACTGGCGCGGGGACTCGGACCGCAAGCAGCTGACTCGCCTCTACGGGATCACCTTCCCCAAGAAGGCGCTGCTGGACGAATTCCTGGAACGCCTGGAGCTGGCCAAGCAGCGGGATCACCGCAAGCTCGGCAAGGAACTGGAGCTGTTCACCTTCAGCGCCAAGGTCGGCTCGGGCCTTCCTCTCTGGCTGCCGAAAGGCACCATGATCCGGGAGACCCTCGTGGATTTCCTGAAGCAGGAGCAGCTTCGCCGGGGCTACCAGCCCGTGATCACTCCGCACATCGGGCGATTGGACCTGTACCGCACCTCGGGGCACTATCCGTACTACAGCGACAGTCAGTTCCCTCCGATGATGGATGGCGAAGAGGAGGGATACCTCCTCAAACCGATGAACTGTCCGCACCACACGCAGATCTACGACGCGCGGCCTCGCTCCTACCGCGAGCTTCCTGTCCGGCTGGCTGAGTTTGGCACCGTCTACCGCTACGAGCAGTCCGGCGAACTGGGCGGCCTGACCCGTGTCCGCGGGTTCACGGTGGACGACGCACACATCTTCTGCATGCCGGATCAGGTCAAGCAGGAATTCAAGGACGTCATCGATCTGACCCTGCTGGTATTCCGTTCGCTGGGCTTCACCGACTTTACCGCGCAGGTCTCCCTGCGGGACCCCGACAACAAGGAGAAGTACGTCGGCTCGGACGAACTCTGGGACGTAGCCGAGCAGAGCATCCGCGAAGCGGCGCTCGAAAAGGGACTCGACACCATCGAGGAGATCGGCGAGGCGGCGTTCTACGGCCCGAAGCTGGACTTCATGGTCAAGGACGCGCTGGGTCGGAGCTGGCAGCTGGGTACCATCCAGATTGACTACAACCTGCCGGAGCGATTCGATCTGTGGTACACCGGTGCCGACAACGAAAAGCACCGACCGGTGATGATCCACCGGGCGCCCTTCGGATCGCTGGAACGCTTCATCGGCGTACTCATCGAGCACTGTGGCGGCAACTTCCCGACATGGCTCGCACCGGTTCAGGCCGCCGTTCTTCCCGTGGGACAGGACTTCGAGGCGTACGCCGAGAAGGTGGAGGCCCATCTGAAGGACGCCGGCGTCCGGGTGGAGACCGATCTTCGCAATGAAAAGGTGGGCTACAAGATTCGCTCGGCCGAGATGAAAAAGATCCCCTACATGCTTGTTGTGGGAGCCCGCGAAATGGAGTCCGGCGCGGTCTCGGTGCGTCGCCACGGCGAAGGAGATCTCGGTTCGATGACGCTGGATGAGTTCACGACGATGGTGCTGGCCGAGTCTCAGGTCAAGGCAGCCGCGGAAGCCTGATCTCCGCGCGACCATAGCGTGAAACACACAGGCCCCATTGGCGGTATTGTCGCGTTAGTACAGCCGCCCAATTCCGACACCAACCCCAGACGATTATCTCTAAGCAACGCGTTCGAGTAAACGACAACATTCGAGCCCTCAAGGTTCGTGTCGTAGATCCCAAAGGCAACCATGGCCTGTATGACACGGAGGTCGCCATCGAGATGGCGCAGGATCAGCAGCTTGACCTCGTCGAGATCTCCCCGAATGCTGACCCGCCGGTCTGCAAGATCATGGACTTCGGGAAGTTCAAGTACGAGCAGCAGAAGCGGGAGAAGGAGATGCGAAAGAAATCGCATAACCAGGAGCTCAAGGAGATCCGCTTCCGCCCGCACACCGACACCCACGATTTCGATTTCAAGGTCAAGCACGCCAAGGGCTTCCTTGAGCAGGGCCACAAGGTCCGGGCATATGTGCAGTTCCGTGGACGCGACATCGTCTACAAGGACCACGGAATGGAAATCCTGGCCCGCTTCATGACCGAGTTGCAGGACCTGGCGAAGATCGACCAGGAGCCCCGCATGGAGGGTCGCCGCATGGCCACCATCCTGAGTCCGGCTAAGAAGAAGGTGCCCTGACGCGACCCGCTTGAGAGATTTTTGATTCATCGGTTTTTCCCAGCGGGATAGAAGCTTGGATTAGCCGACCGAGTACGAGTGTCGTACTTTAACAGGCTCTGGATAAAGCGCGCCAACCTCGCTGGCGCACACCTAAAGGCTTAGAAGCCGGACTGATACCATGCCGAAAATGAAGAGCAATAGCGGCGCCAAGAAACGGTTCTCAGTGACCGGGACTGGCCGCTTGAAGCGAAACAAGGCGTTCGCCAGCCACATTTTGACCAAGAAGAGCCCCAAGCGTAAGCGCAATCTGCGCGAGTCGACGTTGGTGGATCCCGCGGACGAGCCCCGCATGAAGCGGCTCATCCTCGCATAAATCGGATAGAGAAGAATGCCACGCGCAAAAAATAGAGTTGCATCCCGTGCCCGCCGCAAGCGGATCATGGCGATGGCGAAAGGCTACTGGGGCCGCCGGAGCAACATTTATACGGTTGCCAAGAACGCCGTTGAGAAAGCCCTCACGTACCAGTACCGGGATCGCCGGCAGAGAAAACGGCAGTTCCGCCGTCTGTGGATTGCGCGCATCAACGCCGCGGCCCGCTTGAACGGCACATCGTACTCGCGTTTCCTCGGCTCGCTGCGGAAGGCGGACATCACCCTGAACCGCAAGGTTCTGGCCGATCTCGCCATGAATGACCCCAACGCATTTGCGAAGGTGGTCGAGGTCGCCGGCAAGTAGTGATGTACCGGGAAAGAGTGCATAAGCGATTTATCGGGCGGCTTACGCACTAGTGCCGCCCGGCCGTTCAGCGCTTACCGACTCGATCCCGGATCGATTTGGAAATCCCGCCGCGGGCCCTGGGCACCGGCGGGATTTTCTGTTTAATACGGTTCTGTTCAACACCCCTCATTCCGATGGCTGACAACCTCGAATCCACCTTCGCCGAACTGGAGGCGGCCGTCAGACAGGCGGCACTCTCCACTGCCGAGGAGATCGATGCTTTTCGCATACGGTTCCTGAGCAAGAAGCAGGGACGGATTACAGAACTGCTCAAGGGAATCCCGCAGCTCGCCCAGGAGCGGCGTCGCGAATTCGGTCAGCGGGTCAACACCCTCAAGCGTGCCGTCGAGAGCAGGTTGGAGACAGCGCAGGAGGCGCTGATTCAGGCCGAGCGCTCGGCACCCGTCGACATTGACCTGACTCTTCCGGGCCGTCGCCCGACGCTGGGCAGCCTCCACCCGATCACCCAGACCGAGCGGGAGATTCGCCGCGTTTTTGAGTCGTTCGGCTTCGCCGTCGCCGAGGGACCGGAGATCGAGGACGATTGGCACAACTTCGGCGCCCTGAACTTCCCGCCGGACCATCCGGCGCGGGACATGCAGGACACCTTCTGGATCGAGGCGCCAGACGAGGATGGAAAGGGTGTGCTCTTGCGCACCCATACCTCTCCCGTCCAGATTCGGGTCTTGCAGGAGCAGAAACCCCCCGTCCGCGTGATTGCGCCAGGCCGGGTGTACCGCAACGAAGCAATTTCCTACAAGTCGTTTTGCCTCTTCCATCAGGTGGAGGGTCTGTACGTGGATCAGGGCGTCTCGATGGCCGATCTCAAGCAGATCCTGAACTCGTTCGCCCGGGAGATTTTCGGAGACGACGTGATCATGCGATTCCGGCCGAGCTTCTTCCCCTTCACCGAGCCGAGTGCAGAAGCAGACATCTGGTGGAGGGATGACTCGCACCCTGACGGGGGCCGGTGGATGGAAATCCTGGGCAGCGGGATGGTCGATCCAGAAGTGCTGAAGGCCGTGGACATCGATCCGGAGAAGTACACGGGGTATGCCTTCGGGATGGGCGTGGAACGCATCGCCATGCTTCGCTACAACATCAGCGATATCCGCGTCCTGTACGAGAACGACATCCGCTTCCTGGAGCAGTTCAACTAGTCCCCTTGGCGGAGGCGGCAGCCGGCCGCCGGCCGCCTCCGCGAACGCGGAAACAGAAACGTTTGGAGCCATGAGAATCAGCTGTAACTGGATTGCCGACTACGTCTGGACGGACTGGACGCCGGAGGAAATGGGTGAGCGCCTCACCATGAGCGGCCTGGAAGTCGAGACCATCGATAAGATGGGATCGGACCTGGAGGGCGTAATCATTGGGCACGTCCTGGACGCGCACCAGCACCCCGATGCGGATCGCCTCAAGGTCTGCAAGGTGGACCTGGGGGACGGGGATCCAGTCCAGATCGTGTGCGGCGCGCCGAATGTGGCTGCCGGGCAACGCGTTGCGGTGGCGACCGAAGGCACGGTCCTGCACCTTCCGGATCGCCAAGACCCCGATACCCGGGTCCCGGTGACCATCAAGAAGTCGAAGATCCGCGGGCAGGAGTCGCGCGGAATGATCTGTGCCGAAGACGAACTGGGACTGGGCGAGGACCACGAAGGGATCATGGTCCTGGCGGACGATGCACCGCTCGGCGAGTCCTTCAGTACCTACCTGGCCAGGGGCGGGGTGCTGACCTCAGACGTCTCGATTGATCTGGCGATTACGCCCAACCGTCCTGACGCCATCTGCCATCTCGGCGTGGCGAGAGACGTGGGAGCATTGGCCCAGATGCTGGTCACGCGCCCGGAGGTGACCATTCCGAATGACGGCGGCGAGGCCGCCGACACCTTCTCGGTGCGAATCGACGCCCCCGATGGATGCCATCGGTACACGGGCATCCTGGTCCGTGGCGTGACCGTTGGCGAGTCGCCGCAGTGGCTCAAATCACGTCTGGAATCAGTCGGCCTGCGCCCGCTGAACAACGTGGTGGACATCACCAACTACGTGATGTACGAATGCGGCCAGCCGCTTCACGGGTTCGATTTCGATCAGGTCGCGGGCGCCCAAATCATCGTTCGCAGGAGCACCGCCGGCGAGACGTTCACCACGCTGGACGGCAAGGAGCGCGATCTGCCGACGGGAACGCTGCTCATAGCCGATGGTGAACGCGCGGTGGCCGTAGCAGGCGTCATGGGTGGCGAGAACTCGGAAGTTTCCGAGGCGACGACCAACGTCCTCGTCGAGAGCGCCTGGTTCAGCCCGTCTGACATCCGCAAGGCCGCCAAGGCCCTGCAACTGCAGACCGATGCGTCGTACCGCTTCGAGCGTGGGGTTGACCCGACCGGGCAAGCCTGGGCCGCGGCCCGGGCCGCTGAGCTCATGCGGGACCTGGCCGGCGGCACGATTGTCGATGGGATGGTGGACTGCCATCCGGTTCAGTGGGAGCAGCCGATACTCGCCCTTCGTCACGCCCGCATCACAACCATTCTGGGTATCGAGGTTCCGAGGGCGGAGTGTCAGCGGCTTCTGGAGGCGATTGGCTTCGGCGTGACCCCTGACGACGCGGGCTGGTCCGTCACCGTCCCTCCGTTCCGGCCCGACGTGGAGCGGGAAATCGACCTGATCGAGGAGGTCGCGCGCCTGTTCGGCCTGGAACAGATACCGGTGCCCTCACACGGATTGATTCCGAACGTTCGCCCCGCTCCGCCCAAGCCGCTGCCTGCACGCCTTCGCCTCGCGAATCGTCTGGTGGGGATGGGCTACCGGGAGATCTTCACCAACAGCATGATGCGTGTGGACCTCGCGCGGCGGTTCGCCTCGGAATCCTTGCGCGGCGGCGAGTCCGTCGGGGATGTGGTGGCCACGCTCAATCCCATTTCGCAGGAAATGGCGGCCCTCCGCCCCAGTCTCCTTCCCGGTGCCCTTCAGGTAGCGGCTCACAACCTGAACCACGGCCAGCCGGGGATCAGCACCTTCGAGTTCGGGCACGTCTTCGACCGGTCTGATGCCGAGGGAAACGTCATTCCCGGATACCGTGAGCACGAGCATGTCTTGCTGCTCCGCGTGGGAAGCGAGGGCAAGGCCACCTGGAATGCGGCGGCCGATGAGGCCGACATCTTTGACCTCAAGGGAGCGGTGGCTGACATCCTGAGCACGCTCGGAGTGACCGAGTACAAGCTGGAGGCGGAGCCTTCCGGCTCGGACCTGACCCGGTACCATCTGAATCTGCGCCTCGGGCGCCGGCGCCTGGGGACGATTGGCTGCGTTTCGCCCGACCTTGCCGCGGAATACAGCATCGACGCTCCAGTCTTCTTTGCCGAGCTCAACTTCTCGCGTCTGGTTGCGGCTACGCGGCAGGATGGTGCCGTCACCTTCCAGCCCGTTTCCCGCTTCCCCGTTGTCGAGCGCGACCTCGCGCTCCTGGTCTCCCGATCCGAGCCCGTCGGGGCCATGCTGGAGACCGTCAGTCAGTATGGTGGAAAGCTGCTTCTGAGCCACCGCGTTTTCGACATCTACGAGGGCGACCGGATTGACGCAGACAAGAAGAGCGTGGCCATCGGGTTGGCCTTTGGCGCCGACCGGACGCTGAAGGACACCGAAGTAGACAAGGCCGTTCAGAAGATTGTCGGTGCACTCGGAAAGCAGCATGCCGCCGAGCTGCGGAGCTGACCGCGGTCGTCCCCCCCGTTGATGTATATTCGCGTCAACCCCCGTCCTGATGCAGGAAGACCCTCATACCGACAAGCCCGATCCCGAGTCGGAGGTTTCGTCACCTGACGAGGCCACGCCGCAGCGGGACATGTTCTCCGAGGGCGCTTCGTCATCGGTGGCCGAGGATATCGGAGGGAGACGAAGCGTTCAGCTGAAGAGCTACAAATCGCTTGAACGCCTGAGAGATCGTGTGCTGCTCGCCTCGCGCGAGTTGGCGCGCCTGCGCGCCGAGAATCAGGAACTGAAACGGCAGGTCGAAGAGCTCAAGGTTGGCGGAGGCACGGTAGTGGATGGTACCCCCATCGTTCTGACCGAGAGTCCCGCGGCGTTGCGAACCAAGGTTGAGGGCTTCATTGAAGCCATTGATCAGTACCTGCACGACGACCTGCCCGGCGACCTGCACAACGACCTGCCCGGCGAAATCCGCGGCAGAGACACGCTGGAAGGATGAAGTCACTCCGCGTCGAAATCCTGGGCCGCAGCTACACCCTTCGGGTGCGGGCCGAGAATCAGGACATGACCCGCAAGCTCGCCGAGTACGTGGACACCAAGATGACGGTGTTCAGGGATTCGCATCCGGAGCAGTCCGACACGACGGCGGCCGTCATCACGGCCATGGCCATCGCCGAAGAGTTGTTTCTCGAGCGGGCAACGCGAGACCAGGTTCGCGAGAGCGTTGACTCCGAACTCACGGAGCTTGAGCACGTGCTGGCGGACGCACTGACGGCTCGCCGGTAGGCGCGCGAGGACTCCACGCTCGGCGGGCGTGGCACCGCCGCCCGGGTGAGCATCCGGCCAACTCGGCCTGCGCGCCTTGTTTGGTGTCCCCGGTTCGGCTATCCTTTGGTTCAGCACACGCCCGTAGCGTGCGTAAGTAAGAACCTTAATGATTTACGTTCGGGAACCACACTTCAGGGTTGGACACCAGGCCCCAGCCGAGCAATCGGTCACCGCGTAAGCGGACCGGGGAAGGCGGAAGATCCTGAGCGGTGCCCATTATGATATGAGGGAGGTTCTTCATATCAATCGTTGCGGGTAGTGCTGTCTTTTTGGTCCCGGCAGAGAGCCGCGCAAGCGGCGTCTCTGCCGGGACTTTTTTTGTGTATCTTTCGATGCAATGGTTATCACGACGTTTCAATTCGTGGTCGGCATCGCCGTTGCGTTTGGGATCGGATTCATAGTCGACCGCTACCTCTTGCGGGTGGTCGGCCTTAATAAACTCGCTAAGGCAAACCAGGAAGCCCAACAGCTTCGGGCCGACGCCGAGCGAGACATAGAAGCGCTGCATGAGCAGCGCATCGTCAAGGCTGAGGTCGACCTCAAGCGCCGCGAAGCGGAGCTTGAGGAGAACGTTGAATCATCCCGGCGCAGCTGGCGACGTGCGCGACAGCAACTCGAGGAGCGGCAGGAGGCGTTGAACGAACGCGTTCGACGCATCAATGACCGCGAGACGCTGTTGCACGAGGGTTCAGACGCGCTCAGCGCGCTGACCCAGGAGGCCGAGAACCAGAAGGCGCTGCTGGGCGAAATGACCGCCGGTGTGCACTCCCTGCGACACGGGTTGGACGACTCACAGCGCGAGATTCAGGCCCGAGAGACGGAGTTGGCACTGGCTCGCGTGGAACTGGGCGCAGCCGAGGGGCAGGCCCGCGCCACGGCCCATGAACTGCAGGCCAAGCTGGAGGAAGTTTCCAGACTCTCGGCCGAGGAGGCCCGCCAGCATCTGGTCGATCAGATTCGTGGTGAGGCGGAAATGGAGGCCGCCTCACACGTGAAGGATGTTCGCGACTCCGCCCGGCTGAAGGCTACCCGCGAGGCGCGGAAGATCATCCTGTCCGCCATCCAGAGAACGGCGGCGAGCCACGCCATCGAGAACACCGTCTCGGTTGTGAACCTCGCCAACGATGAAATGAAGGGCCGCATCATCGGCCGCGAGGGAAGAAACATCCGGGCGTTCGAGGCCGCCACCGGGATAGAGGTGATCGTGGACGACACGCCGGAGGCCGTAATCCTCTCGGGCTTCAATCCGGTCCGCCGGGAGATCGCCCGCCTCGCCCTGGAGAATCTGATCGAGGATGGTCGCATCCACCCTGCCCGTATCGAGGAAGTCGTCGAGCGGACGCGCCTGGACATAGAGGAGCAGCTGGTCGAAATCGGAGAGCGCACCATCATCGACCTGAACCTGCACGGGCTTCATGATGAGCTGGTTCGACACGTCGGACGCATGCGGTACCGTAGCAGCTACGGTCAGAACCTGCTGGCCCATTCCATGGAAACGGCACGAATTGCCTCAATGATGGCCGCGGAATTGGGGCTCGACCCGGTGAAGGCACGTCGGGGCGGCCTGCTCCACGACATCGGCAAGGTGGTCGAGGACGACATTGAGAACCCCCACGCACTCGTGGGCATGGAGCTTTGTCGGAGGCATGGCGAGGACGCCGAGGTCTGCAACGCTGTTGGTGCCCACCACGACGAGATCGAGATGACGTCCGCCCTCTCCCCGATCGTGCAGGCGGCAGATGCCATCTCGGGAGCCCGCCCCGGCGCGCGGCGTGAGGCGCTGGAGTCCTATATCAAGCGGCTCAAGAATCTTGAGGATCTGGCTCGGTCGTTCGACGGCGTTGAACGTGTGTTCGCGATTCAGGCCGGCCGGGAAATCCGGGTTATCGTCAACCAGGACCGGATCTCGGACGAACAGTCAGAGCAACTCGCCGTCAACATCTCGCGCCGCATCCAGAACGAAATGCAGTATCCCGGTCAGGTCAAGGTGACGGTGATACGGGAAGTTCGAGCGGTCTCCTACGCCAAGTAGACTCCGTGAATCAGCGCCGAAGTGTGTTCGGCAGCGCCTCAGCGGTCCGCGCTGCAGGGATCTCGCCCTAAAATTAACCGTGAATAGCCGCACCAGACGGGCGGTCTTCACGGCGTGTCGACACGGCCCGGCTATCTTTTTGCAGGCCCCCTCCCCGTCCCCCAACTGTCCCGTACGGTGCTATGATCGGTGCGATAGGCAAACTCCTCATTCTGGTTGGCTTTGTAGCCACCGGCCTTTCGGGAATGGCCTATTTCCGGGCCGCCCAATTGGAGATCGGGAACGGCGATTGGCGGCGAGTCGGCCGCGCGGCGTGGAGCGTGATGACCATCGGGATGCTCATCGCCTACGGCTTCCTGTTCTTCCTCAGCCTGACCCACCAGTTTGAGTACGCCTACGTCTACGAGCACACCGCCAGAGACCTCGGACTGAAATACCTGATCTCGGCGAATTGGGCCGGCCAGGAAGGCTCGTTCATGCTTTGGATTGTACTCAACGGACTGGTCGGCTGGTCGGTGATGCGATGGGCGCGCGAGTACGAAGCGCCCGCCATGGCGGTCATTGCGCTGTGCCAGGTGTTTCTGATATCCATGGTCGCGGGCCTGGATTTTGGCATTTTCAAACTCGGTGCCTCCCCCTTTGAGTTGCTCTCGGAGAAGTTTCCGAACGCGCCCATGCTGGCCGCCGGACTCGTTCCCGAGGATGGCCAGGGATTGAATGATCTGCTCCAGAATTACTGGATGGTAATCCATCCGCCGACCCTGTTCACCGGGTTCGCGGCCATGATTGTCCCGTTCGCCTTTTCGGTTGCCGCCCTGTGGAAGCGGCGCTACACCCAGTGGGTACGCCCGGCGCTCCCGTGGGCCCTTTTCGCCACAATGATTCTGGGCGTGGGAATCACCATGGGCGGATACTGGGCCTACGTCACGCTCTCCTTCGGCGGGTACTGGGCGTGGGACCCGGTGGAAAATTCGTCCCTCGTCCCGTGGATCATCGGCATCGCGGCCATCCACACCATGATTGTCCAGAAGCGAAGCGGCCGCAGCCAAAAGGCCTCCCTGTTTCTGAACATCCTGGCCTACATGTTCGTGATCTACTCGACATTCCTGACGCGGTCGGGAATCCTGGGGGACATCTCCGTGCATTCCTTTGTGGACCTGGGCCTCTACAACCAGCTGCTCGTCTGGATTCTGTCGATGGGCATTCTGGGCTTTGGGCTCCTGGCCTATCGCTACAAGGAACTCCCGACCCCGACCAACGAGCCGGAGATGCTCTCGCGCGAGTTCATGATTTTCGCCGGAGCATTGCTTCTCTGTGCCGTGGCCTTGGTAGTCATTTTGGGTACGAGCGCCCCCATCATCGGACGCATTTTCAGGGACAACCCGTCCAGCGTCCCCCTTGCGTTCTACAACACGTGGACCGTGCCACTGGCGGTGGTCTTCACGTTCCTGGCCGGCCTGGGACAGCTCTTCTGGTGGAGCAAGATGTCTCTGGACAATGTGAACCGGGTACTCACCCGCCCCATTGTCCTCGCGGTCGCCGCTACGCTCCTTGTGCTCGTCCTGACGCCCTTTGTTGAGCAGTCTGCAGTCTCGACAGCCCTGGCAACCGCCGGCGTTCCCGCGGGCGCCCTGGCAGCCGGATTGGGCACCTTCTGGAGCACATACGGCCAAGGCCTGCTGCTCCTGCTTCTGCTTTTCGTGGCCTTCTTTGCCTTGTTCGGCAACGCCGAGGTCATGGTCAGGATAGCCAAGGGAAACCCGAAGTTGGCCGGTGGCGCGCTGTCCCACGTGGGCTTCTCCATTATGGTGCTTGGCATTATTGCCTCGAGCGGTTTTTCCGCGGCGATTGGACAGGGAACCGGTGTTCGCATGGGAGACAGCAGGGACAACTTCGTGATTGAGAGCGGACAGACACTGGGGATAGACGGGTATGCCGTCACCTACCACGGTCGGGACGATTCGAACGCCGCGCGCCCTGAATACAGACTCGACTTTGTCGACCCAACCGGCCGTGCATTCTCGGTTGCCCCGGTGGTCTACAAGAGCAACAAGGACCAGTGGATCCAGCATCCTGATGTCACACGGTTCGTCGAGAAGGACATCTTCGTGGCCGTTTCTCCCAACAGCATGCTTGGAGTCGACCAGTCGGCTGACGGAGGCACGATTACGCTTGCCCGTGGGGACTCGACGCTGATCGGCTCGAGCGAATACTCTGTCCTCTTCCTTGATTACCAACTGGATCACGACGGGGCTACGCCTTCCGATGGCGAAGTGACCGTCGGCGCCATTCTGAGCGTCACCCAGATGGCCACCGGCGAGACGCGACGAATCACGCCTGTCTACCGTATCGACCAGGAGCGCCGTGTCCAGGTAGTCCCTGAGCCGCTGGATGAATGGGGATTGACGCTGGCGTTTGCGGCCATGAACGTCGATTCGGGCACGATTGACGTTGCAGTTACCGGCGTTCGAACGGCTCCCGCCGATTGGGTGGTTGTTCAAGCGTATGAAAAGCCGTTGATCACGCTGGTGTGGTTGGGCTTCATTCTGCTGACCATGGGCTTTATCGTCTCGGCGGTCCGACGCCAGCAGGAACAGCGCTACGCATTCGATCGCGCAACCCGCGATTAATATCTCGCCTCGGTTGGCCGATACCGTGGGGGCATCATGCTCAGCCCGCCCCCTTTCATGAAGTCCGCCCCCCGCATTCTCATCGTTGAGGACGATTCGACGAATCTCCTCGTGATCACCCACATGCTCCGCAGGCTGGGACACGAGGCGGACATCGCGCGCAACGGGTTGGAGGCCGTAGCGGCCGCCGAGCGCACCCAGTACGACATCATCTTCATGGATCTGATGATGCCGGAGCTGGACGGAATCCAGGCAGCAAGGCAGATTCGGGGACAGCCTTCTGGAGAAGGCCCCATGATCTTTGCCGTCACGGCCAACGTGATGCCTGAAGATCGTGCCGCCGCGCTTGCCGCCGGAATGAATGACTACGTCACCAAGCCCATTCGCATGGAGACCATTCGCGAGTTGGTCTTGACCGGATCGAGTGAGAAGACCTCACAGGATTTCTTCAACGTCGGGACTTTCGAAGAACTACGCGAAGTCATGGGCGACGCCGACTTCTTTGTAGAACTGGTTTCGGAGTTCATCCAGAACTCGGAAAAACTCGTGGCCGAGATGACTGCCGGTCTCGCTGCACAGGACTGGGACGCGATAAGCCGCGCGGCTCACAGCCTGAAATCCACCAGCGCGGCCTTCGGAGGAGTGACTCTCACCGAGAGCATTGTGATGGCGGAGGACGCTGTCAGACACGAAACCACGCATCAGTTGCCTGGCATTCTCGCAGACCTCAGGCACGAACGCGATCGCCTTTGCGCCCTGCTCGAAGCCTCAGTCTGATCCCTACTGCCTGACCAGCAGTCGACCTCGACTCGGAGAGCCCCGCTCCCGGAGCAGATAGACCCCCGAGACCACATCCGGAAGACTGACCGTCGATGCACCGAATGGGGTCCGCCACGATGTGACGGTTCGGCCCGTGACATCCACCAATTCCAGAGTCGCCGGACGATCTGAACGGATGCTCAGGTTGTCGTGAAAGGGATTGGGAAAGACGTCCAGTCGTAGTATCTCCGGCAGTGTCGCCACGGCGGAAACTGTCACCTTCCGGAAGTTGCGGGACTTCAGAGCGCCCCGGCGCCAGAGGCCGTCCTCGGTGACGACGGTCCAGACAAAGTCTCCGTCGGTCAGGCCGCTGATGTCGACTTCAACGGAGGTTCCCGAGATGCCCTCGACCACCATCTCGCCTGTCAGGCTGCGGTCCTCATGGGAAAAAATCGCGAGCGTGTAGCTGATGGGGTCCAGGTCTGCGTCGGAGCCGGCACTCCACTCGAAACGGACGGTGCCTTCCAACTCCGCCTCGTCAGCCGGTAGCAACAGTGATCCTGCTACTGGCGGGTTTGTGATGCCTGCGGACCCGCTGACCCGCAGGTGCTGGTCGGCGCGCACATCGAGAAGTCTGGTGGTGAATCCGGTCGGCCAGCGGATTACCAGCGAGTCGACCTGAGTGGCCTCACCCAGTCCAAAGTGGACCGAAAGGTCCAGATTCTGGGAAGTCATCCCGTCGCCGGCCGTGACCTGTCGGTACAGCGGCGTGGCGTCCAGCCAGGCCACCACGGTGGCCCCGATAGCGGCCGCGTTCTCGCCCTCGGCCATCAGGCGTACGGTCATCCAGTGGCTCGATCCAACATCGTTCACGAACAACCTGTTGCCCGTGCGCGACGCCAGACCTACGTCGACCCAGCCGTCCACGTTGAAGTCTGAGACAGCCACGGCAATCGTCGCGTCGATCGGAAGCAGGCCCAGACCGGGCAGGATGTCCGTGAAGGTCCCATCCCCCTGGTTTCGAAGCAGGCGATGGGGAGAAAAGTCGTTGGCCAGGTAGATATCCTCCCAACCGTCGTTGTCAAAATCTGCCGCCGAGGCCCCAAATCCCCAGTCGTCCTCCCCGCCCGCGACACCGGCCGCCTCTGACACGTCCTCGAAGGTGCCATCCCCCAGATTTCTGTACAACTTGTTGACACCGGTCCGGGCGTTCGGACCATAGATGGGCATGTTGGCCACGAAGATGTCTGGCCACAGGTCTCGGTCAAAGTCCGTCCAGACTACTGCCCAGCCTGCCAGCGAGTCGGCCACCATGGCCTCGGATCCGACATCCACAAACGTCCCGTCTCCCTCGTTCCGGAACAGCGAGTTGACGGACTGGGCGGGATCTCCCTGAGAGCAGGCCGCGATGTACACGTCCAGGTCGCCGTCCCGGTCGAAGTCTGCCGCGGCCACCCCGTATGACTTGCGATCGTTGAGGATGGCAGCAAGTCCGGCGTCTCGGTACCGCCCACCACCCAGGTTTTCGAACAGCTTGTTGGACCCGAATTCCTCTCCCACGAACAAGTCCAGGTCTCCGTCCTGGTCATAGTCTCCCCAGGAGGCCCCCTGCGACTGGGCGGCTGACATGTCGATCCCGTTGTTCTGGCTGGCCAGGTCCCACCGAAGGCCGTAGCGATTGCGGAAGACGCGGGATCCCACGTCGAGGTCCTCCACGTACAGATCCGGGAACTGGTCGCCGTCGGCGTCGGCGAAAACGCCGCCGAAGACCTCCGTTCCGTCGGGTCCCTCGAAGCGCGCGGTCTGCAGTACGTCTTCAAACAGCAGCGAGTCGGTCTGGATATACAGTCGGCCGGGATGATAGAAATCCGGTCGGCCGTCCAGGTTCACGTCGGCCGCGCTGGCACCGAAAAGAATCTGCGTTCCGGATCCCTCGGACTGGAAGGCGCCAGCTGCAGCGGTGAAGGTCTGGCCGGAGGCGGGCGGAACGGCGGCAAAAACTGCGAGCAGGAGCGTCAGGAGGCGCATTCTGGTGGGGTTGTGATACGTGCAGCCCAGGTGCAAATCACGGTCCAAATCCCCCACACCGAAAAGAGGCTCCCGGTCCGCCAACCGGGAGCCTCAAAAGCTGCTTGCCAGAACCTGTTCGGTCAAACAGCGCATTGTTGGTCGCTCGACGCGACCCGATCCCCTACTTGAGGAGAATCATGTGCCTGGTCACGCTGGACTCCGGCGTGTTGAAGGTGTACAGATAGGTGCCACTCGGAAGGCCCGAGGCATCGAACTGAACCTCGTGGTTCCCGGCGGACATCGTGCCCGACACCAACGTGCGGACGGCGCGGCCCAGAATATCGTAGACCACAACCTGAACTTCGCTGGCCTCCGGAAGGGCGAATTGAATCGTCGTCACCGGATTGAACGGGTTCGGGTAGTTCTGCGAGAGGCTGTATTCCGTTGGGACGGTCAGATCGACCACGGGCTCGGTGGCCGTGGAGACGGTTCCCGCCACGCTCTGGTGGAATCCGCCGTCACTCGTTCCGAAATAGACCGTCCCGTTGCCGACAGCGACGAAGGACACTTCCATCTCGCGCAGCGCGAACTCGGTCTGATCGGATCCGTCCGTGTTGGGGTCTGTGTCAAGGTAGACGCCGAATCCCCAGGTTGCGATGTAGAGGTCATCGTCCGCATCCACCACGCCCATCGCGTCGCTGTTGAATGCGAGACCGCGAACCTCTGGCGTAACCGGCCCGGAGTCTAGCGTCACGGTGAGACCCTGATCGGTCCACGCAGGTGTCACCGCGCTCAGGTCAATGCTGAACAGGCCGCGGGCCGTTCCGGCATAGAGGCGATCCGCATCGTCAGGCGAGAACGCGAGGTCAAACACGTGACCGGCGTTGGGGGTGGGCTGATCGGCCAGTGCGTCGACGACAGTCCCCGTCCCAACCGTAGATGGGACAACGGGCCCCCACGTCAGACCGAAGTCATCGGTTACCCAGACGCCCTTGCCGAAGGTACCGGCGTAAACCGTTCCCGCGGTGGTCGGATGGGCTTCCAGCGACCACGGCGTGTCTGCCGCCACATCGGGCAGCGAAGAGACTTCCTGCCAGACAGTGCCACCGTTGAGCGAGCGGAAGAGCTTCCCGTTGTTCGCTGAGATGTACAGGATGTCCGAGGAGTCCTCGGTGATCGCGTAGACGTTGATCCATCCCGTGGGCTGGCCGGCCAGACTCGGCTCGGCATCTACCCAGGAGAGCCCGCCGTCGTCCGAGTAGTAGAGCCCAGCACTTCCCCACGTGGCGAGCCAAATCCGGTCGTTGTCTTCGTCATAGTAGAAGTCGTTCGGATGCAACGGATAGGGTAGCCCCTGACCGCACTCCCGCCACGTCTCCGCCACGAAGGCCGGGTTGACTGTGAAGACGATGCCGTCTGGCTCAGGAATCCGGCACAGGATTGCGCTGCTGCCCCCCGGGTAACCTTGAAACAGCCCCAGGATCACACGCTCGAAGGTGACACCGGAGACTTCAAACTGGTAGACCAGCGCGGCTATCGGCTGCGCTTTTACGGGGAACTTGAACGCAGTTCCGATCAGGGTCACCGAATCATCAGTGGATTTGTTGTCCGTAGTCGCCGACGAAACCGTTGCCTCGGTCTCAGTAGCCGAGTTCACGAACACGGTCCCGGTCAGCGTTGCGGACCCGCCCGACGGAATCGAAGTGATGATCCAGTCATCGCCGACAATGGTACCGGTCGAGAGCACCGGACCGGTGGTGAATGTGAGGGATGCCACCGCGTTGGCCACAACGATACACTGGGCTTCGTTGGGTCCGTTGTTGGTGACCGTCAGCGTGAACGTGGTCTTGTCACCCGGGAAGAGCGTGTTCGAGGTGGCCAGCGAGAGGTTCGCCACAAAGTTGGCCACGGCCTCAATACCGGTGTAGTCGATGTCATCCAGCGGTCCAGGGCTGAACGTCACGATACCCGGAGTCGAGAGGTCCGCCGTTTGTCCACCGGGGACACTGACATTGAGCACGTCGCCCGGGCAGGTGGCGGGTGCGCCTCCGGCCAGGTTGAAGTCCGTGTAGCCGTTGGTGGGCGTCACATTGAAGGTGTCGGCGCCCGTATCACCGTTGACGGTTACCGTAATTGCCGGCAACGTGCCGCCGCTGGTGTCGAGTGCGCCCAGATTCAGCGTGTCGTCACCGCCCAGGGCGTTGATGGTCAGCGTGGACGTCGGATTGCCGAACGTGTACGACTCGACCTTTTCGGAGTCGATGAAGGACACGTTGTTGTTGGATGTCCCGTCGCCGTCGGCGCTCAGAACGATGGTCTCGGCCGTTACGTCGAAGTTGAAGGTTCGGCTGATCGGGAAGTTGGCCGAATCGTCGATGGGCTCGAGCCCCGTGTAGGTGATAGTCGAGGAGAACGTGGCGCAGGTCCCACCCGTGGAGGTTCCTGAGACCACGACCACGCCATCGGTCGCACTACTCGGAGTGTGGGTAATGTCATCCAAGGTGCAGTCTGCATCGAATGCACCGAAGGTCAGACTGTCCGTGCCGTTCCCGAGCGCCACAATAATGTCCGTGAATGCAAGTACGTCGAGATCCAGAATCACATCGTCGTCGCCCACGGTGCCGACCAGAGCCGGCGTCACCGCGCCGTAGTCTCCAAGCGGAATCGTGAAGACATCCCCGTTCGGGAACGTGAATACGAGCGAGCCGCCTGCGTATGTCACGATGAGCCCCGTAATCGTCCCGTCGCGAGGCTGCGGCATGATCTGATCGACGGTCGATGCCGCGGCAGCGGCAGCAATGGTCCTGAAATAGCCCAGCGAATTGGGGACTCCTGCCGCTGAGGAGAACGTAAGATTGTCGACCGCGAACACAGGCACGGTCGACGTCGACAGCATGGAGGTGTCGATGGTTGACAGCGGTTGGGTGCTGATATCAGGATGGGCCAGATTCACAATGAGGGGAATGACCTGCGCCCCGAAGTCACCGATAGATTCCGAAACCGTGGACTGGGTTGTCTGGACTATCGCACCGAGGTACGGCCCATCAATACCACCATCGCCGTAGGTATTGCCGGAAAGCAATGCACCCGTGTCGATGGTCCCTGTCTCTGAGTCCTGGAGGACCGCGATGCCGAGGCCCTGCTCTTCCGTGCCACCAACCGAACTGGTTGCCGTGCTGGGGGCGCCATTGGAGATGTCATCGAGGACGTTGTTCGTCACCGTTGTGCCCGCGCCAACCGTCGCACCTGAGATGCTCTTCAGGTACATCCCGGCTCCCGCCGTTCCCGCGACTCCGGCGCCGATGTCGTTGCCATCCCCGATTCCGGTGATGGTATTGGAATCGATCAGCAGATCAGAGATGGATCCGCGCGTCGTCGCGTCGGAGCCTCCGCCCATCGTCCAGATTCCGTAGGCGTAGTTGAACGTGCCATTCGGATTCTCGTCAGGAACATCCCGGATGAAATTGTTGACCACGTCGATGCCCGAGATGTCATCGGGATTCGCGGCCGTGCCCGAGTTCCAGACCCGAAGTCCGGCCCATACCCCCGCCTGGTTGAGCCCATCAATATCGCAGCCATTGACCGTGACATTACTGGTTCGAATCTCCAGCACGTAGGTGGCTCCTCCCGAGGGGTTCAGCACCGTTTCCGAGGCCGCGCCGGCGGTTCGACCCGAAGGATCGACGCCAGCCTGTGCGCACGCGAGGGTGACGCCCTTCGTGAAGGACACGCTTTCCGCGAAGGTGCCCGCACCCACGTCGATGGTGTCTCCCGCATCTGCCTCGTCGAGCGCGTGCCCGATGGTCGCGCAGGCGCTTGACGATGAGGTGCACGTATTGGCAGCGTCGCTGCCTCCACTTCGCACGTAACGAGTTGTTTGTGCCGATACCGGCACGGCGGTAAGTGCGGCCGTTGCCAGAAAGACAACGAGCATTCCGTAATTCTTGAGCATCGCTCCCCGCGATCTAAACTGATAGAGGGCTGGAATCGGGAGTGACCTTGGCGGCGTCAACAACCCCGAGGTGTACATCGGTTCACAGGGGAGTACGTCCGAATAGTTCGGATTCGCGTCCGATGTCTGACATTTATTGTCCGGCCTGTGCTATCCGGGCCCTGCCTATATCTCTACGACTGCTCTCGCGGCATGCTTGCGTCCTGCGGGAGTGAGTTCAAGGAGCGGCCCACTCCGAGCCACGAGCCCGTCGGACATCGCGGTCTTGACGGCCTGGGTTGCGAACGCCGGCTCCCATCTGAGGTGATGCGTGAGGTGGTCCTCGCGGCACTCTTCTGCGGCTTCAGGAAGCCCTTCGTGGGAAAGGAGGTGGACCGTCAGCATCTTGGTGGCAAACGTCCATCGCTGCCTGGTTCTGCGCCGCTGCCGGGCCACATAGCCCTTGTCGGGCGCGAGCAACCACGTGAAAAAGAAGGCGACTCCCACCATCGTAGCCATGGCACCTCCGATTGAGGCGTCCAAGGCGTGCGCCATCCAGTAGCCCGCGACGGCTGATCCGGCACCGATCAGTGCGCTCAGCACCAGCATGACCGACAGCCTGTCCGTGAGCAGATAGGCGGCCGAGGGAGGTCCGACCATCAAGGCCACCACGAGAATCGATCCCACGGCATCGAACGCGCCCACCGCCGTCACCGACACCAGACCCATGAGCAGGTAGTGGATGAGGACGGGCATCAGGCCCAGGGCCGCCGCCAGACCGGCGTCGAACGTAGCCACCTTCAGTTCCTTGAAGAAGATGACGATGAAGAGGATATTGACCACCAGGACGCCCGACATCAGGTAGAGGGAGCGCGGACCGATGTCCTGGCCTCCTACAACCAGGCGGTCAAAGGGGGCGAAGGCCAACTCGCCCAGGAGGACGGCATCGATATCTAGGTGAACGTCGCCCGCGTATTGGGCGATCAGAATCACACCGACGCTGAACAGGGCCGGAAATACGATGCCAATGGCGGCATCTTCCTTGATGAGTCGCGTGCTGCTGATCATCTCGACCAGCGCGACGGTGAGCACTCCGGTCAACGTAGCGCCAGCAATCAGGAGAGGCGAGGCCAGATCGGAGGTGGCGAAGAAGCCCAGCACGATACCGGGGAGAATCGCGTGGCTGATGGCATCGCTCATCATCGACATCTTCCTGAGAACCAGAAAGACGCCGGGCAAGGCGCAGGCGGCCGCCACGACCGCGGCAATCAGTTGTATTTCGAGTTGGGCCTGGATCATCCTCGACTCACGCGGTCCTCCATTCGGACGGGTTCTCGTGAGCCAGCATGCGCGCTCGATCGGCACCCACGGCGGTCAAGGCCCATCGCGTGGCATCGATCCGCTGCACGTATCCACGGTCCTCCAGCAACCTGAGATTTCGCGTGGTGGCACCACGAGGGAAACTCATCGCGTCCAGCACCCGACGATCGTGAGGGTATTCGGCCGAGTCATGCTGTGTGGCCAGCAGGAAGAGGTCCATCAGGACAGCATCCATGCGCAGGCGGCGGCCGGCGCGCCATGCCCTGAGACGCGACCACACCATGCCCCGGTTCGGAGCCAGAAGCAGCGATACCGCGACAATTGCGCTGACTGCCACGACAATGGTTGGGCCCGTGGGGAGATTGGCCTTGGCGCTACTGAGCGCCGCGCCCGTTACCCCTGCGACGGCACCGAACAGGCCTGACAGAATCACCATGCGCCCCAGCCTGTCGGTCCACTGGCGGGCCGCGGCCGCGGGCGAAATGATCATCGCGCTCATCAGGACCACTCCCACGGTCTGCAAACCGATGACAATCGAAATCACGAGCAGGGTGGTCAGACCAATGTCCAGGCGCCTGATTGGAAATCCGATGCTTCGGCCAAAGTCGGGATCGAACGAGAGCACCTTGAACTCTTTCCAGAACACGGCCACGCCGGCCAGGGCCAGAGCGGCGATAGACGCCATGGTGATCACGTCGCTGACGCGCAAAGAGGCCGCCTGTCCAAACAGATAGGTGTCCAGCCCTGCCTGATTGGCGTCCGGCCGCTTCTGAATAAACGTGAGCAGGACGAGCCCGAACCCGAAGAAGACCGATAGCATCATGCCCAGAGCGCTGTCATATTTGATCCGCGACGTCTCAGTCACGGCCAGAATGAGCAGCGTCCCCAGCCACCCAGCAATGGCGGCTCCCAGGACGAGGACGAGCGGTGCCTTGGACCCCGTCAGAAGAAAGGCCAGCGCAATGCCGGGCAGTGCGGCATGCGAGATGGCATCTCCCAGCAGGCTCTGTCTCCGGAGGACGGCAAACGCACCCAGGGCCCCACTGGACATCCCGAGAATGGCGGCTCCCAGCGCCACGACGCGCAGGGTGTAGTCAGAAAACAGATCGATAAGAACGTCCATCTTGGGTCAGTTTCTCGATGGCTCCCGCGACCGTGACACGCCGCCGAGTCTTTCCGGCAGCGGCCCCCGGTTAGCGATGGGCGGTGACCCCGCTGGTGCGCCGACGAATCCAACACGACCCCCGTACGTCTTTCGGAGGTTCTCCTCCGTGAACACGTCCCCGACGGGACCACTGGCGAGTCGGCGGACATTGAGGAGTAGCACTTCGTCGAAATATTCCGGGACGGTCTGCAGGTCATGATGAACCACCACAACCGTTTTTCCGTCGGAGCGAAGCTCCCTCAGAAGCGCAATGATGGCCCGTTCCGTCGTGGCGTCGACACCCTGAAACGGCTCGTCCATCAAGTAGACGTCAGCATCCTGGACCAGTGCCCGAGCCAGGAACACACGCTGCTGCTGTCCACCCGAGAGCTGGCTGATCTGCCGATCCGCATGATCGGCCATCCCGACTTTTTCCAGGGCATGCAGCGCCTTCGTCCTGTCGGCTCGTCCCGGGCGCCTGAACCAGCCAATCCGCCCGTAGAGGCCCATCGTGACCACATCCAGGACGTTGGTCGGAAAATCCCAGTCTACAGAACCGCGTTGCGGCACGTAGCCCACGCGTCGTTGCTGGCTGGCGAATGACTTGCCGTAGATCAGGATCTCGCCGGCGGCTGGTTTGACCAGACCGAGCACGGCCTTGATGAGCGTGGTCTTTCCCGCACCGTTGGGGCCGACGATAGCCATCAGGACGCCTTCCGGGACGATGAGGTCAATGTCCCAAAGCACCGGGCGCTCCCGGTAGGCCACGGTCAGGTCTCTGACCTCAACGGCTGCACTCATAACCCTGCAGGTGTAATCAGACCGGCTACAATCGTATCAATATTCGAACGCACCATGCCGGCGTACGTGCCGGCCGCCGTTCCCGGCGCTCCGAGCGCGTCGCCAAAGAGCGTCCCCCCGATCCGAACCTCATAGCCCCTTGATCGGACTGCGGCGCGAACCGCCTCGATTCCGCGCGGAGAGACAGACGATTCCATAAAGAGAGCAGGGACCCGCCTCGATGCGACGAAGTCGGCCAGCCCGGCCACGTCGGCGGTACCGGCCTCGGCCGCCGTTGACAGTCCCTGAAGCCCATTAACTTCGAAGCCGTAGGCGCGCCCGAAGTAGCCGAAGGCATCGTGCGAGGTAACCAGAACCCGGGACTCAGGAGGCAACTCGGCAACGCGCTGCCTGACGTATTGGTCTGCCTCGGCGATCTCCTCCGCAAACGCCTGGGCATTCGCGCGGTAGAGATCAGCACTGGTCGAATCGATGGAAGCCAGGTCCTCGGCGGCCCTCAGCGCCGCCAGCCCCCACAGGCCCGCGTCAAACCAGATGTGCGGATCGTAGTTGCCCGTGAAGTAGGCCGATTCCAACAGGGACGTCTCCGGTACGGCGTCAGACACGGCAAACGCGGGAATGCGGAGAGACGACATCTGCTCGAAGATCTCTCCCATCTTCCCTTCCAGATGCAGCCCATTGTAGAAGATCACGTCCGCGGACGACATCCGGGACACATCTCCCTCAGATGCCTTGTAGAGATGGGGATCCACGCCCGGGCCCATCAGACCCGAGACGATGACGCGGTTTCCTCCAACCTCCTGCACCAGCTCCGCGATCATGCTGGTGGTCGCGACCACCCTGATCTGTCGCCCCGAAAGATCCATCCCGCCCGTGCCCGCCGGTGCGCATCCGGAAAGGACGATCGGCAGAAACATGGCGGCCGCGGATACGGCCGCGAGCGTTCTCTTTAGCATCACATCGTTTGATTTTTAGCCTAGACTAAACCTCAACGACCAAGGGTCTCGCGTGATCCCGGCAGGCAACCGTGTTTGCTGCCTAGTTCTGCCTAGTTCTGTCCGAACCCGAGGTCCACGTCCTGGGGCTCCTCCACCCAGTCAGCAACGAAGACATTTGTGTCCGCCGACTCGGCTCGAGACCCATTGCGGTTGGATGAAAAGACAAGCTTCGATCCGTCGGGAGAGAACATCGGAAATGCGTCAAACGTCCCCGAATGAGTGATCTGCTGCAGTTCGCCGGTCTCGAGGTCCGTCATGAATATGTCGAACATCCGCCCCCCGGCTTCCAGAGAGTGGTGGTTGGTCGCAAAGAGTATCCGATGGCCATCGGGATGGAAGAACGGTGCCCAGTTCGCCCCAGCCAGGTTGGTTACCTGACGTACATCGGATCCGTCGATATCGGCAACGAAGATGTTGAGTTCACTCGGCTCAACCAGACCGTCGGCCAGCAGCTGCCGGTACACGTCTCCGCGCTCTCCTTCCGGGCGATCGGCTCGCCATACAATCTGCTGGGAATCGGGCGAGAAGAAGGCGCCTCCATCGTACCCAAGCGTGTCGGTCAACTGTAGCAGGTCACCAGTGGCGATCTCATAGCGCCACAACTCGAGGTCACCTGACCGCGTGGACGTGAAGATCACGTACTTCCCATCCGGGGACACCGTGGCCTCGGCATCGTAGCCCGGGCCGCCAATCAAGATCTCCAGGTTCTGACCGTCGGCATCGGCTACGTAGATGTCGTAGTCGCCAAAGACGGGCCATACGTAGCGACCGCGACCGAACATCGGCGCGATGGGGCACGAGTCGCCGCCACCGTGGGTGGAGGCAAAAATAACACGGCCATCCGGGAGGAAGTAGGAGCAGGTGGTCCGACCGGTGTCGGTCGAGACCAGATCGTACTGGTCACCGCTCGCGCGGGGGCTCCCGTCAGCGTTCATGACGAAAATCTGGTCACAGCCCTGGGAGGTCAGTTCGTTCCACTCGGACTGAAAGACCAGCTCGGTGCCGTCCGGATTCCAATAGGCCTCTGCGTTATTGCCGCCGAATGTGAGCTGCGTCACGTTGCGAAGATGGGTCTCGCCGGCGAACCGGAGACTGTCGGAGGCGGCATCGTAGCCGCGGTCCATCGGGGCGCGGCCGTCGCATCCTGCAAAGACAATGAATAAGAGAAACAGGCCGAACCGTGCCGCGCGAAAGCAGGTAAGCATTCCAGATCCTTCGTAGTGGTTTTTGGGGAGCCAAAAACTACAACCAGACCTAATGCACGGACGGTGAATAACCATGCCACTTGACGTAACGGACTTCCAGACGGAAGTCCTCGATGCCTCCCAAAACACACCAATCCTGGTCGATTTCTGGGCGCCCTGGTGCGGCCCCTGCCGAACTCTGGGGCCGATCCTCGAAAAACTCGACGCCGAGGCCAACGGTGCCTGGAAACTGGCCAAGGTCAATACGGACCAGATGCCGGAGGTCTCCGCTCAATTCGGGATCCGCGGTATTCCGGCGGTCAAGATGATCGTCGACGGCGAGGTGGTGGACGAGTTCACCGGTGCACTGCCCGAGTACGCGGTGAAGCAGTGGCTGGAAAAGGCGTTGCCTTCAGAGACTGCCAACCGGGTAGGTGAAGCCGAGGCCGCCCTTCTTGCCGGCGACACGGTCCGGGCGGAAGAGGCGCTTGAGGCCGCCCTGATCGATGAGCCGACGAACGCGGCCGCATCTGCGCTTCTTTCCCGCCTCGTGGTCTTCCGGGATCCGCAGCGGGCACTCGGCCTGGCGGCGAATGGCATGTCGGGCGAGGCCGTCCACGTGCAGATGTCGGAGGCCGTCCGGGCGTTGGTCCAGGTAATGGAAACGCAGGAGACGGACCTTCCGCTGGAAGACGGAGCAGAGCACGCTGCACGCGCGCTCGGGACCTTGAGGGCTCAGGATCTGGAGACGACCATTCAGTCACTCCTCGCACTGCTGCAGACCAACCGGTATTACCACGACGATTTCGCCCGAAAGGCCGGCGTGGCGCTGTTCACGGTCCTGGGGCCGGAGCACGAGATCACGCGGAAGCATCGTCGGACGTTCGACATGTGGCTGTACTAGGACCGGCCCGGCCGGCCAGCCAAGGCCTGACTCAGGCCGCCGCTTCCTGATCCTTGTACTGCAGCTCGTAAAGCCTGCGATAGAGCCCATCGATCGCGAGCAACTCCTGGTGATTGCCGTGCTCCCGAATCACGCCCCGGTGCATGACCAGAATCTGGTCGGCATGCTGAATCGTGGACAGACGATGCGCAATCACGATGGACGTCCGGCCCTCCATCAGACGCTCAAGCGCAGACTGGATGGCATGCTCGGTTTCGGTGTCCACGCTGGATGTGGCCTCATCCAGGACCAGCACCTTCGGATCGAACGCCAGGGCCCGGGCAAACGACAGCAGCTGGCGCTGGCCGTGGGACAACGACATGCCGCGCTCCCGAACATCCTGATCGTATCCGTCCTTCAACCGATTGATGAACCTATCGGCACCGATCTCAGTCGCGGCCGCCACAACCTGCTCGCGGCCCACGCCATCCGCCCCCAGGGAGATGTTCTGTTCCACCGAACCGCTGAATAGAAATACATCCTGCAGAACGAGTCCGATGCGTGAGCGAAGGTCTGAGAGACCGTAGTCGCGGATGTCCACCCCATCGACCAGGATCTGACCCTGCTGGATGTCATAGAACCGTAGCAGCAGGCTGATGATCGTGGTCTTGCCCGCGCCCGTCGCGCCCACGATCGCGACAATCTGTCCGGTGGTCGCCTTGAAGGACACATCGCGCAGGATCCAGTTGGGCTCCTCACCCGAAGTGTCGTAGGCGAACCAGACATTCCTGAACTCGATTTCCCCGCGAATCGCCTCCATCTGGGCGGGCTCATCCTTCTCGGCCAGGGAATCGTCCTTGTCCAGAAGGCCAAAGATCCGCTCCGCGCCTGCCATGGCTGACTGGAGCGTATTGAACTGGTCAGACAGGTTTCGAATGGGCTCAAAGAACCGCCGGGCGTACTGGATAAACGCAATCAGCACACCGAGGGTCAGCGTCCCGCCCATGGCACTCAACCCACCAAACCAGATCACCAGGCCGAGTGCCGAGGAGGCAATGATGTCGATGGCCGGCCAGAAGAGCGCGAAATAAAAAATGGTCTTGATGTGGGCCGCCCGGTGGTCGTCGTTGATCCCGGTGAACCGCCGAGACTCCTCAACCTCACGCGAGAACATCTGCACGATGCGCATGCCCGTGATGTGCTCCTGGAGGAAGGAGTTCAGGCGCGCGACCTGCTTTCGGGTGTCCCGGTAGGCATCCCGAACCTTTCGCTTGAACCAGAACGTGGCGTACAGCATCACCGGGACCACGGCCAGCGTGACAACGGCCAGCACCCAGTTCAGGGAGAACATGAACCAGGCGATGAAGATGATCCGGAACGTGTCCCCGAGAATGGTGACCACTCCGGCCGACAGCACCGTGCTCAGCGACTCGACATCGCTCGTCACACGGGTGATCAGTCTTCCCAGCGGCTGCCTGTCAAAGAACCTGAGCGGCTGCCCGAAAATGTGCCCGTGAACGCGGGTCCTCAGGTCGAAGATGGCTTGCTGTCCGATCCACTGCGTGAGGTAGGCATTGACGAAGGAGAGGACGCCCTCGCCCAGCAGCACCAGCACGAGTATGCCGATCATGCCGTTGAGTCCGTCCAGATCGCCCGGGACGATGTGCCGGTCGATGGTGACCTGCACGAGCTTCGGAATGAGCGGCCCGAGAAACGCGGCGGTCATCACCGTCACGAAAGCCAGCAGCACCCAGCCTTTGTAGGGGATCAGCAGCCGGATGATGCGACGGAGCAGTTTGCCGTCGATCCCCTCTTTTTTCTTTTCGGTATCGCTCACATCAACCGGGGCTAGACCATCGCCGCCAACTCCTCTTCCAGGAGCTGCTTGCGGTAGAGGTTGGCATAGAGTCCCTCGCGGGCGAGGAGCACGTCGTGTGTCCCCTGCTCAGCGATCACCCCGTCATCCAGGACGATGATCTGGTCCGCGTCCTGAACGGCCGAAATACGATGACTGACGATGACAACTGTGCGCCTCCCGAAGTGCCGGCGAAGGTGGCCGAGAATATTGCGCTCGGTCTGCACATCCACGGCCGACAGGGCGTCGTCGAGGATCAGGATGCTCGGCTCACGGACCAGCGCCCTCGCAATGGACGTGCGCTGCTTTTGTCCGCCCGAAAGTGTAATCCCGCGCTCTCCCACGAAGGTTTTGAATCCCTCCGGGAAGTCCCGGACGTTCGCCAGGAGATCCGCCTCCTCGGCGGCGCGATCTATCAACTCCTCAGACGCGTCCATCCGGCCAAAGGCGATATTCTCGGCGATGGTCTCCGAGAACAGGAAGACCTCCTGCGGCACATACCCGATGGAGCCGCGAAGGACGGCCAACGGAAAGGCCTCCACCGGGTGGCCATCGATCAGCACCCGGCCCTCGCTGGCCTGGAGAAGCCGCGGGATCAACTCAATCATGGAGGTCTTGCCGGCCCCCGTGCGTCCGACGATCCCGAGGCTCGTCCCGGCGTCAACGTGGAAAGACAGGTCCTTCAGGACAGGCTCCTCGTCTTCGGCATACCGGAACGATACCCCCTGGAAGGTCACCGAACCCTGGACGGTCTTGAGTTCTTCATTCGTCTGAACGCCATCGGACACCTCGGGCTCGGCGTCGAAAATGCGCTGGAGCCGCGTCATGGAGGCTGCCGCGCGCTGAACCATGGAGATCACGAAGCCGAACGCGGCCACCGGCCACGTCATCAATGCCACGTAGATGATGTACTCCGCGATGTTGCCGAGCGTAATGGCGCCTTCGGTAACCAGCCGCCCACCCTGCCAGACCACGATGATTGTAGACAGCCCGACCAGAACCAGAAACACGGGCCGCCACGCGGCATCGACCATGGCAAGATCCAGCGACCGCTCCCGATAGCCCGCGCTTTCCTTTTCGAACGCCGCCTGCTCGGCAGACTCGCGGGCATAGGCCTTCAGTACCCGAACCCCGGAAAACGACTCCTGCACGCGGCTGGTGAGCTCGGAATACTGCTCCTGCAGGGCGTCGGACCGCTGGTGGACCATCCTGGCCACAAAGAACACCGATATGCCCAGGAAAGGCATCGGGATGAGAGCATACGCCGTCAGCACCGGCGAGATGATGAACATCACGCTCATGGCCATGACAATGATGACCACGGCCCGCGTGGTATACATGAGCGCCGGGCCGATGTAGCGGCGGACCTGTTCGATATCACTCGTGGCACGCGTGATCAAATCTCCGGTGGCATGCTGGAGATAGAATCCGTGGGACAGTCGCTGAAGGTGGTCGTAGAGCCGATTGCGGAGGTCGTATTCGATGTGCCTGGAGGCCACGACCACCGTCTGACGCATCACGAATGAGAACACGCCACTCAGGAAACTCAGCAGCAGAATGACGCCGGCAAAGCCCATCAGGACCGCGAAGAACCGGGCGTACAAATAATCTCCCACCGGCGTCCCTTCAAAAGCACGGTAGTTCGCCACCATGCGGGGGATCGTGTCCACCGCCTGCCGAACCACGATGGGGACCACGATCGAGGCCGCCGCGGAAGCCATCGCCGCCAGCAATCCTGGCAGGAAGAGATGCTTATACTTTAGGTAGTAGTGGTTTAGCTGAGCTAACGATCCCACGGGCGCCGAATGTTTGGCCGTTGCCTACGCGGGCCGCCTTGACGTGATCCAACAAACATGACCTCAACCCGATCCGTTCTGCTGCTTGTAACGGCCTGCCTCCTGGCCGGCTGCGCCTCCGACACCATACCGCCGGAAGTGCATGAGGCAGACGTCGAGGCGTGGCGGGCCTGGCGGCTGGCCGACGTGACGTCGGAGGATTCGTGGCTGACACTCATTGACTATCACTGGATGGGCGCGCTGCCCGTGACCGTCGGCTCGGCCGAGCAGGCGAGCATCACACTGCCCAGAGGGCCTGGACTCGTGGGGGTGTTCACCGAAGCGCCGGCCACAGACACCTTGCTTTTTGAAGCCGCGACAGGGGTAGCCGTGACGGCCGACGGCCGTACGCTGACCGAACCCGTCCCCGTTTTCAATCCGGACGGATCGGCTGCGATTTTCCGATTCGAGGACATGAGCTGGCTCGTTCGAAACTTCCAGGATCGCCTGGCTGTGCGCGTCCGAGACAACAGGGCGCCACTGCGAACCGGGTTTCCGGGCCTGGAGAACTACCCCGTCAATCACGAGTGGCGCCTGCACGCCAGGTACGAGCCCTACGACCCGCCGAAAAAATTCCCGGTAGCCATATTTACAGGGGGCGATGACCTGGAGGAATCGCCCGGCCGCGTGATCTTCGAGGCTGCCGGAACCGAGTACAGCCTGGACGTGACGGACACATCAGAGACCGGATACTTCGTCATCTTCGCCGACGACACGAACGGCAACGGCTCCTATCCGGCCGGCCGATACGTCTGGTTTGACAAGCCTGAGGGTGCGGATGCGGGCCCGGTAGTCCTGGACTTCAACAAGGCCTACAACCCTCCGTGCGCCTTCACCGAGTACGCCACCTGTCCGCTGCCGCCCCCGTCTCATCGGATTGAGGCCGAGGTGGATGCGGGTGAGTTGGCGTTTTTGCGACCCAAGTGAGACGCCCGCGCCGGCGCCCGTCGCGCCGCCGCCCGTCGCCTCGCCGCCCGTCGCCTCGCCGCCCGTCGCGCCAGTGTCCGCCGCATCGCCGCCCGTCGCCTCGCCGCCTAAACCGGGATCCGCACAGCATCCGGCACCGCACCGCTGGTCACCAATCGGTCCACCAGCCGTAGCAGTCTCTGCTGCTCCGGCCACTCCAAACGCTTGGCCGCCTCGTCAACCGGGAGCCACTCGGCCAGATCGTGTTCCTCATTGAGCGTAGGATCCCCCGACACCGCCGCCGCAAAGGCAGGAATGGCCTGCACCCGATCCGTTTGCCACTCGTAGAACTGATTCATCGACGGTATGGCGAAGAGGGCCTGCGGAGCCAATCCGGTTTCCTCCCACAACTCTCGCACGGCCGCCTGCCACGCCTGCTCTCCGTCGGCGATCTTTCCGGCCACCATGCGCCACGTCCCCTCGTAAAGCCTCCCCGGAGCCCGCCTGAGCACCAGATGCAGGACCCCCTCGGGCGTACTCCTATGCACGTAGACATCTACATTGGCCACTACAATCTCAGGCACGGCAATCTCCTTCGGGTGCGTTATTCTGGGAGGCGGGTCTCTAGACCGATCAAAGGATAACCGTGATCACTCCCACCCCAAATGGGGCGGGCTTCTCATGAAATCAAGCAGCAATCCGCCCAATTCGCTCATGAAGGCTCGATCCGAGCCTCAGGATGTTCTTCGCGGCATTCACGTCTCTGTCGTGAGTGACGCCGCAGGAGCACGCCCACTCGCGAACAGCGAGACCGGACTGCCCCTTAGGGCCCTCAATACTTCCACAGGAAGAGCATGCTTGTGTCGTAAACGCGGGATTCACCTTGATCACGGTAGCACCGGCACATTCTGCCTTGAACTCCAGGATGTTGATGAATTGACCCCACGCTGCATCGACAACGCTCTTAGCCATGCGAGTTCTTGCGAGTCCCTTGATATTCAGGTCCTCGACCACGATCAAGTCGTAGGCGGTGACCAGTTTTGCCACTTCTTGGAAGTGAAAGTCTCTTCTTTGGTTATCGATTCGGAAGTGATGAGTAGCGACAGCCGCGCAGGCTTTGCGCCAACGCTTACTGCCCTTCTTGCGCCTGGAAACCCGGCGCTGAAGGCGGCGCAGTTTGGCCTGCCCATCGCGAAAGAATCGCTTTCGCTCCATCGAGCCGCCGTCGGAGAACGTGCCGAAGGTCTTGAGGCCCAGGTCGATCCCGACCTCGCGCTCAATAGGGCGCTTGACGGGGACGACATCACCCAGGTCGCAGGAGAGGACCAGATACCACTTACCAGCCTTCCGCTTGAGGCGCATGGTCTTGACCTTTCCCTCGTAGGGGCGATGCAACTTGACCTTGACGTCGCCGACGTACTGAAATCGAGCCCGACCGGAGTCGAGCATCCTGCATCCATCGCGATGCGTGAACTCGATGCTGTCGAATCGGCCCCTGCCCTTAAAGCGGGGAAATCCGGCCTTCTCTCCGGCCTTGACGCGCCGAAAGAAAGCCTGATAGGCCCGGTCGAGTCTGCGGAGCGTGCGCTGGGCAGAGCTGAAGTTCGTTCGAGCCAGGAAGCCGTTGTATCTACGGTTGATCTTGAAGTCGGCCGACTGGTCGTTGTAGGAGACGGTATTGCGCGCAGCCTCCCAGACATCAATACGCTGCGCCAGCGCGTCGTTGTAGATGTGGCGGTGCGTCTCAAGCATTTGGGCCATCTCGGCTTCCTGCTTGCGCGTAGGGTACAGGCGGTATACGAACGACTTCTGCACCTACCGGCCCTTCTGCTCTTCGATGTACTTGATGATCGCCTTGTCAGTGACGTAGCCAACCGAGCCGACGAAGTAGGCGGCGCTCCAAAGGGCGGGAAGCCTACTCCGAAGAGACTCGTGCCTTTGTCGGAGTCGACGGGAGGTAAACCCCTTGAGGCTATTCGCAATTTCGTGAGGCCCCCACACGGGGGGAGCGGTCACGACTATGTGGACGTGATCAGGCATCACCTCCATCGCCTCAATCTCAATACCCATGTCGGCGGCCTTCTCTCTAAGGAGCGACTTCAGGTCTGTCTCAACCTGACCCGTCAGCACCTTGCGGCGATACTTGGGGCACCACACGAAGTGGTACTTCAGCATGTAGGCAGATCCGGGGGAAGTCTTGTACCTGGGTGCTTTCACAGTTAGTAGCATGCCATGAAGATAACGATGTTCCAAGGCCTTTTCACTTTCTTAAGAGCGGCGCTTCCGCCCACCCCTAAAGGGGCGGGTACCCGCGCCGAAGCATAGCATGGATGCTGAAAAAGAACTTGTCGCTCTCAGGACGGAGGTCAACCACCTTCGCCGAGCCGTGGACGAGTTGTCGATTCTGAACGAACTGGCCTCTGCCATCAGTGCGTCGCAGGACGTGACGGAGGTGATCCAGACTATTACCAAGCGGTCTCTCACGGCCGTCCAGGCCGAGCAGGGCGTCATCACGCTGGTAGGAACCGAGGCTTCGGATCCGACGCGTACCCTGGTCAGAACCATGTCCGGCTCGGCCGAGTCGGAAGCCTTCCGGCCGGACCAGAGTCTGCTGGGTTGGATGCACTTGAATAAGCGTCCTCTCCTGTTGAACAACCCAAGGGATGACGAGCGCTTCGGTGGCGTCAACTGGCCCGACAACGTGCGTTCCATCCTCTGCGTCCCGATGCTGGCTCAGTCGAGGCTCATCGGAATCCTGACGCTGTACAACAAGAAGCGGTCGGAGGACGGGTTCTCCCCCTCGGATCAGCGGCTCATCGCCATCCTTGCGTCGCAGTCCGCCCAGGTCGTGGAGGGTGCCCGCCTCTACGAGGAGGAGCGCCAGCTCATTACCATGCGTCAGGAGGTGCAGTTGGCCCAGGAGATCCAGGCGAATCTCCTCCCCAGCACCGCCCCCGTCGTCCCTAGCTACGAGTTCGCCGGGATCAGTATTCCGGCCAAGGAGGTTGGCGGCGACTACTTCGACTATATCCCGATGGCAGATGGGCGAATGGGCCTGGCTGTCGGGGACGTCTCCGGGAAGGGCGTGGGCGCAGCGTTGCTCATGGCCACGTCCCAGGCCACCCTTCGCGGCCAGGTCGTGGCCTTCTCCGATCCGGCCGAGGCGCTCGGCAGGACCAATTTTCTGATGTGCTCGGCAACCCGTCGGGGCACCTTCGTGACCCTTTTCCTCGCGGTGCTCGATCCCGAGACCGGCGGGATCAGCTACGCGAATGCCGGGCACAACCGCCCTTTCGTGGTGGGTCCGAATGGAAAGTTCGAGATCCTGACCACCGGTAGTCTGGTGCTGGGCTTCCTGCCCAAGCACACCTACGAACGCGCCGAGACCGTACTTCAGCCCGGCGAGTCACTGGTCATCTATTCCGATGGCGTAACGGAGGCCATGAATCTGGCCAGCGAGCAATTCGAGGAGGAGCGCCTCTATGAGCTTGCCAAGAAACACCAGGGTGATGGCAGCGGCGCGATGGTCGACCGCATCATCAATGAGGTCCGCGCATTCGCGGGAGAGCGCCCACAGAACGACGACATCACACTGCTGATCGTACGCCGGAAGCCCTGACGGGCGTAGTCGGGGCGTCACACGCCGGCCTTCCCCTCTCCGGCGGGCGGGCGTCTCTTTAGAATTCGACCTCGGGGGCCGATACAACTTCGGTAGAACCCCGAGACCATGGATAGCCTCTCAGACAAGATTCGTACATTTCTAAGAGACGCTGGCTTCGAGTTTGCCGGAGACCGGGCGTCCAATCTCGAACTGCTCCGCTACTTTGAGCGGGAGTACGACTTTCAGGTCATGCGTTACATGGAGCAGGAGTGGGTCGAGCAGCAACTCGAGCGCGAGTTCTCCCAGGGATTCGTCGATAAGATGCGCTCCCACGTCGACGAGGATCGTCTGGACGACTTCGACGATGACATTTCGTCGATTCAGGGACGCGCCGCCTGATTGACAGGCTGCCCGTTCCCAAGGCCGTGAAAACGGCCACACAGGCCCTGAAAGGGCTTTTTTGCGTCCACTGACGGGGGCCGCCAGTTCACGATTGGGGATTTAGTTCCGAACAATCCGGCGGAGTTACTTGGAAAAGTCCCTTCGTTTTGCGACATAGTAGGAATGCGCGCGAGCTTCTCATTGCGTGCAACGCCCACCCACACCCACTGGACGCGGCCTAAGCCTACATGCCCAAACCAAGACGCCCTCGCGGGAGCGGTCCCTCGCGGGCCAGAATGCCGGATAAGAGTTCCTCGAAAGATCAATTTGGATGGTGGTTCCGCTGGTGTAATGCGGATGACCCCGTGACCTACTGGAAGGAGAAGCGCGCAAAAAGGCGCTGAGTTCAGCTTTTCTTTTGGCTTGTCGGCACTGCTGGGTGCCCGTCTGAGACCTCCGCCAACCTGAAACTGTTGGTGGCGTCTGTCTGAGGACTGTTCGAACGGTTTTTGCAACACCACCGTTGGTTCTGAAGCAGTTTGGCTTGCCACTTACTGCCCGGTTTTCTGCGTGTCACTGTCATCTGGCGAAATCGCCTGTCGCCCTGGCTGCTCGGTGGGGTGGATATCAAAGTGAAAAGCGGGCAAGACTCGTGTCAAGAGCCATCTCCGGCAGGAAGAACCAGGAAGAACATCTGCAACACTCTGCTCCTTATGGCAGCAGCCATGGTTGGCGGATGCGACTCACTCTTGAGTGAGGGCGGTCTCTCGCCGAGTACTTGGGAGCTCGTCGAACCCTCGGAGCTCCTGGCGAGCCAGGACTCCTTGGTCTTAAGACTCAAGTTCGGGGAGGATAGTCGGTTCTCCGCCGATACCGGGTGCAATGGCGTGGGGGGAGAATTCGAGTTGGGTCTCGATGGCCGCTTGAAGCTGGCGATGGGTTCCCTTACACTCAAGCTGTGTCCCGAGACAGACCATTTAGAGCGGACGCTTTTAGGCCGCCTTGACATGGTAAGGCGATACCGGGCGGAGTCCGGATTCTTGCGCCTATCGGAGGACAATTTTTCGGCGCCGTTGTTGGTGTACAAGCGTGTCGATTGAGTCTGGGAACGGCGATGGATGGTCAGGGGGGCCGGTTCCGGTTGGGGGATCCGGGGTCGTCTGCGGATGCTTCGCCGCATGAAATCATCCTTCTCAGCGGCCTCGTGGGCGCCTTCCTTGGCGCAGGCATGACGTTCATCGCCTAGAGTCAAAATGCCGACCCGCACACCATTATGGTTCCTCGTTCTCGCTGCCACGGTACTGTCAGCGACCGCCCGGCAGTCACCGTGTCCGGTAGGCACCTCGGTAGCAACGCTTGGACTGAACAACGCCCAGGCCACACTCCGCAATAATGGGTGGGTTTTGGGGTTCATCGACGAAGGCTACGAGGTCCCTCGGGAGTCGGGTATTCGTGCTCTGGAAGGCGGTGAGCTTTGGATTGCGGGATTCGCGGCTGGCGAACTTCGCGGCTCTGGCGGAACGGACTTCCGGCCCGGTCCGGTCTCCAGAGACCCCGGGGTGAGTTGCTCCTCGGTGGATCGGATCTATCGAGTTGAGCCGAGAGACCTGGCAGCGCTCGACAGCGGCGGGGTACCGTCGAAGGACGTCCTGGAGTGGCCTTGGGAGCTTGGGGCTCCGGTAATCGATGGAGATGGGGTCGCTGGCAACTATAACCTCGCCGGCGGCGACCGCCCGGAAATGCTGGGATCAGGAACCCTGTTCTGGATCATGACCGACCTCCACGCTGATCGCAGGCGGTCAGAGACAGAGCCGCTCGGCCTGGAGGTACACGTGACAGCGTTCTCGGCCCGAAGTGACAACCCGGACATTGACCATACCACCTTCTACCGATTCAAGATTCTGAACCGCGGTCCCGTCGGGCTCGACAGCCTTTACTCCGGGTTCGGCTTTGCAAGCGGCCTCGGGCACTCGGGCGACGACTTTGTTGGAAGTGACAGCCTCCTGAGTCTTGGGTTCGTGTATAACGCCGACAATGAGGACGAGGACACCTACTTCATCAGAGAGTTGCGAAGGCTGGGGTATGGAGCCGCCCCCCCGGCAGCGGGAGTTATGGCGCTTCGGGGACCGATCGCAGACGCCGACGGGGTGGACAACAACCGGAATGGACAGATTGACGAAGACGGCGAACATCTTCGAGCAACGTCCATCGTGAGCTCGTTCGTGACCTGCGGCGTTGCGGGTTGCGGGGCCCTCGCGCCCAAATGGTACAATATCCTGCGAGGACTCCGGGACTGGGGTGAGCCCTACACGCGCGGCCACTATGGCAGTGAGTTCGGCAGTGAATCGCCCACAACCCGTTTCCTCTACGACGGTCATCCTCCGGAATTCTGGTCTCAGGTAACACCCTGGCCTGGCGAACCTCCTCAGCGGCCAGGGTATCAGGGACTCCAGGTTGGGCTAGGACCGGCAGACCTACAGCCGAGCGATTCGGTCGAGTATGTCCTAGCGGCAATATGGGCGCGCGGCACCGATCATCTGGATTCAGTAGACCAACTCAAAGCAGTGGCCGGGCGCCTCCAGAGCATCGACATCGAAAACCTGGCGGGTGTCACAAGTGCCTGGGCGCCTACTTCGCCGCCGCAGATCAAGGCGCCGGGAAATGGCGCCGTCGAGCAACCCTTGCAGACTCCCCTTGCCTGGCACCTACCGGAGCAAGCCGGACTTGATGTCGGGTATCAGTTGGACCTGCGGAAGCACGGACAGCAGCCCGGGTACTGGCAGCATGAGACTTCCGTCAGCCAGTTGGAACTCGATCTGGAGCCGGATGCATCCTATTCCTTCCGCGTCCGGGCGTTCACGCACTCGGCCTACGGACAGTGGTCGGAGTGGAGTTGGTTCTGGACCGGAGAAAACGATCTGGACAGCATCGCCGGCTTTGAGGACTTCACGGTGGTCCAGAATTCTGCAGGCCCCGTTGTCCCCCCCGAAGGTGCCGCTGCCGACTGGGCCGGATTTCCGGGCACGGGGTCTCCTACAAACCGTCAGCAGGCCAATGGCCGGCGCTGGGTCATCGCCTCCCCGAACTCAGACGACTACAGCGATTTCCTCAGGCGAGTAGTCCGAAATGGCTGGGGACGAGTGGTTCCATATTCATTTGAGCTCCGCTTCTCCGGAGAGAGTTGGATGCTTCGGGACTACTCATTCGTGCTTGGCGGCAAGGCTCCGCTCGAAGCGTGGAATATCGGATATAGCACCCCGGCGGACACCACGGACGACTATCGCATGATCATCAGCTACTCGGACGAAGGTGCTGGTGGCTGGGGCATGCTGAGCTCGGATCATCGAATTGGCGCGGGGCCTGGCGACCGGGAATCCGACAGGTTTTCGATATGGGATCCCGCGGACCGGACTCCTGGGGAGGCCGGCTACCAGAAGTGGGTGGAAGCATCCCTTGAGTACGACGAAGAGTCGGAGTTGGGCGAACGGGTTCTGCGCGATGTGGTACTCGTCGACCTCGGCACTGACGTGGGATTCAGTGGCCCTCCAACGCTGCCCGAGCCCGGTACGGTATTTCGCATCTCGACGGCACCTGCTCCGATGCCTCGGAATGCAGCCCCCGCGCCCGGTGTTCACGTGCTTCACGGCCCTGTCCAGTTTTACTGGACAGGTGTCGGTTTCAAGAAGTACGACGTGGTCGTCTCTGAAGATGATCGCTTTACGCGCATCGTTCAGAGGACGGAGGCGGCAAGTCCTGGTGTGGCGTTAGACCTCCCGGCGGGGAGTTATCACTGGCGTGTCGAGGACGAGGACGGAAATCCCTCGCCGCAATGGAGTCTGTTCATCGACAGTGCGACCGGAGCCACCGTTCAGACGCCAGAGTTCGCCTTTGAGTTGGAGAGCCCCTATCCCAACCCGACGAGGGGGACCGCGAGAATTCAATACACACTTCCCGAGGCTGCGTACGTCCAGATGGAGCTGTTCGACATTCTAGGCCGCCGTGTGCGTGGACTGATTGATGGCATGTTGCCTCAGGGCCGAGGAGAAGCCATTCTGGACACGCAGGGGCTCAGCGCAGGGGTCTATTTCGTGCGATTATCCAGTGCGCGGGGGTCCCTGACGAGACTGCTCTCGCTTCGCCAGACACCCTAGGGCTCTGCCCGGACCGCCAGGGTCGTCGAGCCCGAGTCCCCCACAGCCTGCTCCCGGAGTCCGGCGGCAATCCACTGGGCCATGGCCTGCCGATTGCCCGGTTTGGTCAGGCGAATCTGATCCCCACGGTGACGGATGTTGCCGAGTTCAACCAGGACTGCGACCGGCTTGGTGTGGTTGAGGATGTAGAGATCCCGGCGCACCAACCGGCCCTTGTACCCACGATCAGGCTGGTGGGCGCGGTACTGATTCCGGATCGAGGTCTGAAGAGAGCGACCCAATGCGCGGCCGCTGTCGCTTGAATAGGCAAAGTGGACGTCGATCTGCGGCTGGTTTCGTCCGGCCATCGCATCGACGTGGACAGAGACAACCTGCTGGCTTCGAGCCGAGCCCCTATTCCGATCGTAGAGCTTGTTGATGACTTCCGCGCGCTGTCGAAGGCGACGGGTATAGTTGCTGCTCATTCGGACGTTGCCGTAGTAGTACTCGTCCCTGTCCGGCGGAAGGTATTCGGCATCCCGAATGCCGTCGTTCGGATCCCGAACAATCATGTAGACCATGGCGCCGTCCTTGAGCAGTTCACGGGCAACCCGCAGAGCGGTGTCGTAGGCTATCTCGTCCTCTGGGATGCTCCTGCCGTTCAACTCTCCAACACTACCGGGGTCGCTTCCGCCGTGGCCGCTGACAATGTAGTAGTAGTGTCCGGCCAGCCGATTGGATCGGCGTTCCACCATTTCGTATTGGTCGCCAAAAATTTCGTAGCGCGACGCCGTAGATGATGCTGGCGTCGATATGGACGCGGCTGGGCTTGCCGAGCCTTCATCATAATCCGGAATTCGATACGCCACTCCGACCTTCAACTGGCTGCTCGCACCAAGCTTGTCCGCATTCAGAGACCGAAAGGCCTCCACCCGCTTCGAGGTAGGGGTAACTCCGCTGCGCCTGAGGAGCCCCCATATGCCTTCGCCCGGCTGAGGCGCCACCGATTGGGCTGCCGCCGGAATGATCAGACCAACAGCAACCAGTGTCAGCAAGAACAACTTTCGGGCGATGAGGGACAGACTGGTCATACCACTTCTTATCGGCCGTGAGCCCGCCATTTTTAAGTCATGGCCAGCAATTTTCGGCATCGCTGGGCGGCTAACTTCGAATGTGATTCACCCGCCCGCTCTCTTCTACGGTTCAGGTCTTCCCACACCCTGCAATTCGCCGCCGATGGTGAGATTCATCTCCCCTACCACACCTACATGCGGCGCATGAACTCTCCGGTTCGATTTCTGCCCATCCTGCTGCTGATCGCCCCTTCTCAGCGGGCCCAGGGCCAGACCTTCACGGATGCGACATCCCGGATCCTGTCTACTCCCGCCCCATCGGCACCCACGGCGTTGACGGTGGCTGATCTCAATGGTGATGGGCGAACGGACATCTACCACCCTGGGCGACTCCTTCTGCAGACGGACGAAGGCACGTGGGTCAACGCCCTGCTTGGAAGCGCGATTGACGTGGAGGGCAACGCGCCGCTGATTGGACTGCCTGGAGATCCCAATGCCGACGGCTTGACTGACCTGCTTATCCTCGATCAAGGTCCGGGCTCCCGGTACTACGAAAACGCGAACACCATCAGGTACCGGCTCGCAAACGGAGAGCGAACGCTCAACATCCGAACCTTTTCAACCGGGGCCATCTGGGCAGATTTCGACGGTGGAGGCTTGGTCGATTTGTTTATCGCCTCCTCCGACGGTCAAAATCGCCTCTATGTATCCAACGTCTTTGGGAATTTTATTGATGTCTCCGATGTCAAACGTACCACGACCACGTCAGGCGGATGCGGGATGGCCGCCGCGGACTGGGACCACGACCTGGGTCTGGATGTCTACCTGCCGATGTGCCAGGGCAACCCGACCAATCTGCTGTTGGAGTACGATCCGGTCCGCGACCGCTTTACCGAAAACGCCGGTCGACGAGGCGTGCAGAGTTTCCGGTTCTCCCACTCCGCGGTCTGGCTGGACTACGACAATGACGGATGGCAGGATCTGTTCGTTCTGAATGCCAAGCTCGAGCTCGATGATGGTCGCAATCAGCTTTTTCGCAATCTGGAAGGAACGGGGTTTGAAGACGTGACCGCCACCACCGGTTTGGAGGGCAGCCTCAGGTCACGGCGCCGTGGAGTCGCTGCAGCGGACTTCGACAACGACGGCTGGACCGATCTCTTTGTGACGGCCGAGGCGAATCGACCCCGGTTGTATCGGAATCAGGGCGATGGGACCTTCACTGACATCGGTCCTTTGGTGTTGCCTCCCCTGCCCGAGACATTGGCCTTTACGGCCGCGGATGTTGACGACAACGGCTGGATAGATCTGCTGTTTGGCCCCCCGGAGGGGGATATGCTCCTAACAAATGGAGGAGACAACAACTGGACGCGGATTGCCCTCAGGGAACCGGGATTCAACCGGCGCGGCATGGGTGCACGCGTGACGGTCAGCGCCGGCGGCATTGAGCAGACCAAGCAAATGCTCATGGGCGGTGGGAACGTGAGGCATTCGACGGATGCCAAACTGCATTTTGGGCTGGGAGAAGCAGCCGTGATCGACCGGATCCAGATCTTCTGGGCGGACGGCTCGGTGGACCAGATCTCGGACCTCGACGTCAACAAAGAGCTGGTCATCGCCCGAGGCGGGACGCTGAGGCCACCTCCATCCACCTTTCAGTTGGGCGAGCCCGTGGACGCCGCACTGTTCGATACTTCAGCCGCGCAGATCGATTTTTCGTGGGAGGCCGCGGCCAGCGCGATTCCCCTGACCTACACCGTGAGTATTTGGGGACCGGGCACGCGACTTCGCTTTCCGGATGTCACAGGCACCAGTATCAGTGTGGACGCTGATCTTCTGGCGCCGGACCAGATCTTCACGTGGTCGGTCTTCGCCGATGACGGATTCTCCATCACTCCTGCCACTGGCTCGCGGGTCTTCACATTCGGAGAAGACGCGCGCGCCATTGCCACGCTGACTGCGCCCGCCCTGTTTGACTTCGGACTGCAGAAGCCGTCCACGGGACAGGCGGCTTTCCTGGATCTGGACGGTGACCGGGATCTGGATGTTTTCATGGTGGGTTCCGATGGTGTATTCACCATGGGCGGCGTCTATTCTTCCGTAGACCAGGGCGTTGTCAGCACCAACGGCGGAGAGTTCATCTTCAAGGGACTGGTAAACACGGGGACCGGTCTGGAGCCGGTTTTTGAACCTCGTCTGGGCGTCGGAGATGTCGACGGAGACGGTCGGCCGGACGCCATGGTCTCGGGCCTCCACCGCGACTCGGGGCGCCCCGCCCTCACGCTGTATCGAAACCTGCCGACGGGCCTTTCCTCGATTTCCGCTGCCGTGCCGGCCCGGTTTGGCGGGCCCGTGGCCATCGCAGACGTCGATGCCGACGGAGATGGCGATCTCCTGCTTTCCGGCTCAGAGAGCGCCTCTCCCCCTTACTCGCCGTCCACCATCCTGTATCGGAACGATGGCAGTGCCTTCTCGGAGTGGGCCACCTTCCCCGGAGCCATGTTTGGGGATGCGGCCTGGGGTGATGCCGACGGTGACGGTGATCTGGATCTGGCCCTTGTGGGCGATGCCCAAGAGGGGCGTCCCCACGGAGCCGTCTACAGAAACGACGGTGATTCCTTCAGCGAAATCAGCATCCCGGGAGCCGACCTGCTTTACGCATCCATCGATTGGGGAGACTACGACGGCGACGGACTTCTGGACCTCCTCGTGACAGGCGGCGAGATCGGCCCTGAACTGTTGGAAGGACACACGCGTCTCTACAGGCAGAACGCAGGCCTCGTGTTTGTCGAACAGCCGTCTCCGCTTCCAGGGGTCTTGGCGGGCTCTGCCGTCTTCGGTGACTACGAAAACGACGGCGATCTGGACATCCTTCTTACCGGCGCGGATTCGATCCTGGGCGAACTGAAGGGGGGTGTTTTCCGAAACCAGGAGGGCCGCTTCGTGGCGGAGCTGGAATTCCAGGGAGCCCTGTCCGGACGAATGGCCGTCGGCGACTACAACGGAGACGGCGACCTTGACTTCATCGTTCTCGGACGAGGGCCGGACGGTGCTGGCTCACTGCTGTTCTTCATCAATCAGCAGGTAGCCGAGCCCGTTCCTGCCACGAGGTGACCGGGCGCTCGGCAATGTGCGCCCACATTCCATCCTTCACCAGGACGGCCACACGCACTTCCTGCGCAAGACTGCCCTGACTCGAGGTTCGGCTTGCCAATGTCAGCGTGAATCGCTCTGCAATGCGGTGGACCACCTCTCTGGATTCGGTCATGGCCATGCGCCGCCCCAAACAGGCGTGCCCACCGTGCCCAAAGGGCATGTAGCTGTAGCCCGTTTCTCCCGTAATGCGCCCGTCCCCGACAAACCTCGCCGGGAGGAACTCCGTTGGATTCTCCCAGACCTCCGGGCGCATGTGAATGACGTAGGGGACGAAGACCACCAGGTCCTTTTTTCGGATGGAGACTCCCGCCAGTTCGTGCGCTTCGTTTACCTCGCGCCAGTAGATCCACAGTGGAGGCACAATGCGCATGGACTCCAGGACCGAGGCCTCGGCCCACACTTTGGAACTGGCGGCCCGCTCCGCCTCGCCAGGTCGCTGCGCCAACTGCCACAGCGTCCAGGTGATGGCAGAACCCACCGAGTCCACGGCCGCGACAAGGAACGTCGCGACGTGGTCGCGCAGCTCTCCCGGGTCCAGCTCCCCCCTCTCGTCCGCCTCCATCAAGGCTGACATCAGTGGTGCCCGGCTCTCCGGGCTATTGCGCGCAATTCCGATGAGTTCATCTACGAAATCGTCAAGGATGCGGAGTGCTGCCCGTTTTGGACCCGGGTGGAGCGCCCGTTTGGCGACCTTCCGATTCAAGGTGCCGAGGATCCGGTACTTGATGGCTCGTCCAGGCGTCGCATGGTGCATCGCGGTCTGGATGGCCGCCGAAATGGGCGCGGACTCCACCGGGAATGGGCGCAGCAGGAGATGCTGCACCGCGATGCGGAGAGTCGTCTCCATGACCATCGCCTGCACGTCCACCTCTCCGGAGCCCGCCACTGAACTGAGACGCTCCACCAGTCGATCAGCTTCAGCCGTTGTGATCCCCGTCAGACGCCGTTCGGTCGAGGCCTTGAAGTATGGGGCCAGCAACCGCCGCTGCCGGAGCCACTTGTCGTGAGGGGAAGACGCGACGCCCTCCCCTGCCGGCGGAAACCAGAATGCCAAATCCGGTGTGCGCCTGTAGGTGTGACCAGATCCCGTGAGGGCTTTGGCTGCCACATCGGGATCCAGGATAACGTGGCACCGAAACGGCCCGGCCTCCAATCGCGACATCGATGTGTCCTGCGCGGTGGCCTCCGACAGGGCGCGGAGGGGATTTCGCTTCATCTCGCGAAGGAAGCTGAGACTGAAGCGGTTCTCGGACACGGTAGGTTTCAGGATTGGGCCTGGCTTTGGCAGCCTCCGTCGGGCCCGGTCGAGCGCCGAAGGAATCAGGCCTCTGAAACCCGGAGGAGTCGTTTCGGTGCCCACTGTCCGGCCCGGTATGGGCCCGTGATGGCTCGATTCACATCAAACACCACATCCTCCCGGTCCTTGGCGTGAACAGAGACCTCCACTTGCAGAGAGATCGATGACGGGCCGAACTGCACAATTTGGACTTCCGGCACCGGCTCCCGTAGGACCCGACCGCAACTCAGCGCAGCGGCCATCAAAGCAGGTACCACCTTCTCAACGTCCACCTCTACCGACACTTCCATCGGAACCTCGACGCGGACATACTCCTCGGTGGAGTAGTTCGTGATCGCCCCGCCGATCACCTCGGCATTCGGCACAACTTTGGTTTCGTTGTCCAGCGTGAGCATCGTGGTGTTGAAGACGTCGATGTCTGTGATCTGCCCCTCCACGTCTCCGGTTTCGATGAAATCACCGATTGAGAAGGGTCGAAGCACAGCGATTACCAGTCCCGCCGCCAGATTCGTAAGGGCGCCGGTCAACGCCAGTCCAACGGCCAGCCCGGCCGCTCCAAGCATGGCCAGAATCGCCGAAATTTCGACACCAAGGTTGTTGATGGCTATCAAGACCACCACCGAGGCCAACAGGTAGTAGACGATGTTGCCGACGAACCGGATGCCCGTCTCATCCAAGTCCCAGCGCCCCGACGCCTTGGCAGCCAGAATTCTGACCCGTTTGGCAACGAAAAGGCCGATGACCAGGATTGCGAGGGAGCCTACGACGCGACCGCCAAACCGAGTCAGGAGATCCAGTAAGGTCGCCAGGAGATCAATTCTTTCCATTGAGTCAGCTAGTGGGCTTCCCGCCGCCTTCGCGCCAGCTCAACTGTTCCTGGTATTTTTTCAATTCGTCCCAATCGCCGCGAGCGGCCATGGCCGCCTGCTCCGGCCACACTTCCTCGTTGGCAATGTCGGTCAGGCGTTTCGTCCCGTAGGCCGCAACGATTTCCCGTATCCGTGCCACCGATGTCCGGGACAGCTCGGCAAAGGTGTCGATGCCGGCTCCGTTCAGGACTTCCTCCATCTTGGGCCCAATGCCCCAGATTTGCTTGAGGTCGTCCGGCTCGCTGGGGATGGGAGCGGCGGCCGGCATGGGAGCGGCGGGCGGCATGGCTACGGCGGGCGGCATGGCTGCGGCTGCGGCCGACCTCGCGGCCTCGCATTTCGTCAGGGCGGCGTGGAGGTCCGAAACCTCAGCCTCCAACTCCGAAACGCGCGCCGCACAGTTGCGTCGGCCGATCCACCATCCAATGAAAAGGCCGATCAGAAAGGCGATCAGCAGGCAGATAAAGATCTGCAGCAAGAGATAAGGCATGTCTACTGACCGATTCTAAAGTCAACTCTACGATTCTCGGCGCGTCCCTCATCGGTTGAGTTGCTCGCGACCGGACGACTTTCGCCATAACCCGCAGCCGATAGACGCTCTGCGTCCACGCCACGCCGCTCCAAATAGCTCGTCACTGATTCCGCCCTCGCTCGACTGAGCGTCAGGTTTGAGGCAGGATCGCCCACACTGTCACTATGGGATTCCACCCGAATGGTGGCCTCCGGACAATCACCCAGCGCCGAGAGGAGCTGATCCAACTGTCCCCTCGCTTCTTCCGAGAGATCAGCACTGGCAAACTCGAAGTGGACCGTGGAGTTGGCCAGAATGTCGGCAAGGCTGGTGCCACACGCCGGCTGTTGTCGGTCCGGAGCACTCGATGCGACGCGGATGTCATTGTTCACAGGGCCCCAGGGCCAGAGCGAAACCGCAATCCCGGCTGCCTCCGCCTTGGCACTCTCGCTGGAGGCTACTCCACTCAATGCCAGCGTCCGATCCTGACGGCTCAGCTCCACCCATCGCATCCCGGATTGGGCAAGTCCGGCTCGGACCGGGACCATGTCCGAGTCCGTGACCTGGTGCAGCCTTACTTCGCTGCGGACGCGCACCACGGCGTCGGTCGAGAGGACTTCGGACGCAGCGGCAGCGGCTGCATCCTCATTCGGCGCATATCCCGCAAGCGTGATGTATCGCCCATCGCCGTCCACCTCGGCCCAATCATGACCGCCGTCATTCAGGGTCTGTTGGGCGGTTGCTAAAACATCCTGCTCCACATGGTATGCACAGTACCATGTCAGCAGGGCGAGTAGAAGAACCCCTATGAGGAGGGGCAGAAGGGACTTCATTTCGACTGGGTAGAACTACGTAGCTCGAAATACGGATGCGGTGTCGGAAAGTCAATGCCGACAGCCCGCTACCGAGAAAGCCCCTCCTCCAGATTCGCCACCGTCAGCGCCATCACCACGGCCTGGCGAAGGCGTCCCTCTACGCCAAACTTGCGGTATTCCGGGGTTTTCCGTATGCATTAATGCTTTCGTCGGTCCCGACTCCGTATGCTCCCCCCAACGGTTTCGAGCTTTTTCACTGTCGGTAGGCCCCCGTCGGGCTTGCCAAAACCGGCACGCCATCTCGGCCTCACGGGTTTTGCCCTCGGCCTCGGGATGCTCGTCGTCGCATCAGCTCCCCCCGTGGCGTGGGGTCAGGTCAGGCCCTCGGGCGGGTCCATTCAGGTCTTGGAGATCGGCCCAAACGGAGGTTTGATCTGCAAGACACCCGACGCAGCACTCGCGTCTGAGTTGGTCGCCTCGAAGGGCCCGGTCCGTTTGAAGGTGTTCCGCTCGACGAATTCCGATCCGTCCCGGGTGGGTCTCAAGATCCTTCTTCGGGCCACGAGCCAACTCGAGCAGAACTCCGCGGCCCTGCTGGCCATGAGGCAGGCGGCAGCCCAGTGGGAACTCGCCATCCAGAGCCCAATCACCGTGGTGCTGGACGTCGATTATGGTCCGACCCGATTTGGCTCACCCTGGCCGAGTCAGAACATTCTCGGCAGCACCGCCACCAAGGACTTGGTCGCCAAGCTACCCGACGGTTCCACTGCGGGCGTTGCCGACGTGATTCAGGCCCTGAAGGCGGCTCACCCGAGCGACGAGCAGCTGCAGGCGCTCTACAACGCCATCCCGATCCCCACACCCTCCACGGCGCGCAGCAGTTTGGGAGCGGTAGAGAACCTGGGTACTCCCGAGTTCACCCAGATGAATCTTCAGGCGCTCGGATTCCTACCGGCGGTCATGGATTCCAGCCAGAGTGTCAACGCCTTTGGGGCAGTGCCCAACATGGGCTACAACTCGGCCTTCAATTGGGACCTGGACCCCACCGACGGGATAACTCCCGGGATGCATGACTTCCAGGGGGTCGTGATTCACGAGATCGGCCACGCGCTGGGATTCATCTCGGCCATCGGACTGGGCGGTCCGCCTGACAACCTGTTCGCCGCGTGGGACCTGTTCCGCGTTCGGCCCGATGCGGTCAGCGCCGGGAATCTGGGAAGCTTTACACAGGCAGAACGGGTGGTCACGCCAGGCCCGCCCGACAGCGAGACGCTAGTGGAAGAGGGCGGCGCGGTCTACAAGAAGGCGGTTCAGGCGTTCTTCGACGGCTCCCAGGTGCTGGAATTGAGCACTTCCACAAGCAATGGCGAAGGGGGTGACGGACAGCAGGCCTCCCACTGGAGAGACGACGCGCTCCGACCTCCTTCGCTTGGCTCCGCACGCAAGATCGGCATCATGGACCCCACGCAGGCTGCGGGCGAGCTCGACTCACTCAAGGCAACCGACCTTCGCATGCTCAAGGTCATCGGCTGGGATGTCGGCGGAACGTCGAGTTTCTCAGCACTGGCGCTGACCGTGAACGGAAACGTCCTTGACCTGTCGGCAACGCCCGACACGCTCGAATTGGGAGACCTCGCACTGGGTGCGTCGGCGAGCGCCAACCTGACCCTGACAAATACGCACGGACAGAACGTGCTGACCTTCTCCGTGGTTGTGGATCCATCCACTCCGCAGCCGTCGGGCGCCACCGCGACGACTTCGGTCAGTCCCGCCTCCGGCGAGGTTTCCGTCGGCGGTACGATGGGATTGGTCCTCGCGTTTGGCTCGTCGGCAACCCGGGCGGTGTTCGGTGGCGTGATACGCATCAGCTCGAATGCGGCTGCCAACCTCGTCGTGGAGATCCCCTACCGCTTCACGGTCGACGGTGCGGTACGCCCGACCGCCACGATCACCCCGACTTCGCTCACGGCATTTAGCGGGTTGCAGGGAGGTGACCGCGAAACCAGAACCCTTACCCTTTCCAATGCGGGCAATCTGGATCTGGAGTACGAAGTCATTCTCTCGCTCTCGGCACAGAGCTTCCCACTGACCACGGGCACCGCGGACAAGCGCGCCGGCCAGGGGGCGCTGGAACGATTCTTCGGCTCCGAGGCGGCCTCGCGCTCAGAGGTGTTGTTCGCAACAGACTTTGAATCGGACCTCGGGGGCATGGAGGCCACGGGATCATCCGCTTTTCTCTGGGACCGAACCGCGGAGGGGGCGGCCACGCTACCCGGACACTCACTGCCCACGGCCGCCTACTTCGGCCTCCCCGGCTTCGGCTACTTTGATCTGGACGATGGTAGCCTGACGACCCCGGCGATCGACGTTGCTGGGCTCACGGCCGAGGATGCGCTCGTGCTGACCTTCAACTATCACCTCAGGGCCGAGGAGGGCTACGACTTCGCGACGGTCCGATTGTCCACGGACGACGGACAGTCCTATTCGGAGATTGCCACATCGAACGCGGGTCTCCTCGATACCCAGACCTCCGCCTGGAAATCGGCTATGATTCTCCTCCCGGATCTCTCCGGGACCACGTCGCCGATTAAGGTCTCGTTCCGCTTCCAGAGCGACGAGACCGAGACCGACGATGGCTGGTTCATCGACGACGTCCAGGTGGCCATCGTGACGGGAGATCGCCCGGTCTTTGCCGTCCCCAGGACCGGCGTCGTGCCTGGCCTCTCGAACCCGGAGCCGATCACGCTGACGGTCAAGGCAGGCCCACTTGACCGTGGATTGTACGAGGGCACGCTCAGCGTTGCCACGAATGACCGCGCACGCCCGCTGTTAAGCGTGCCTTACACCGTTGAGGTGGACGCGCCCCTGGCCCCAACGCTGACGCCGGACACGGCCTCGCTGGTCGCCACCGTCGCCGAAAGGGCCCAGGTAGACCAATCGTTCGTCGTGACGAACACGGGCTCCAACAGTTCGCTGAAGTTCCTTCGCGTCCTCGAGCCCGCACTTTCTGGCCTGGGGCAGTCGGCAGCGGGGATGCTGGCGGAGCGCGCCGCCGCAAGCCAGGCCACGGGTCCATCTGTCTCGGTGCCCAGGGGTGAGCAGATGGCCCGTCGCCAGGAACAGCTCCGCCTTGCTCAGGCTTCCTCGGGGCGCTCCCAGGAGTCGGCGCGCGCGGCTCGGCAGGGCGACCTCCCGACAACCATTGAAGTCCAGGGCATCACCCAAATGCCGAACGGCTCGCTCGTGGTGACGACAGAGTCCGGAAGGACCTTCGTCCTGAATGGGGACCTTGAGGTCATTGCTGACATTCCGTGGCCGCTCGATGCAGGTTTCGTCAGCGGTGTCACCTACAATGAAGACACCGGAACGCTCTGGTATTTGGTGGCGCGTCAGGTCTACGACTTCGATGAGGTGTCGCTCACGGCGGGGACCCTGCAGCCCACGGGCCAGCAGTTCCAGCTCGACATCGACGCGAATAGCATTGCGTATAGTCGGGAACTGGGCGCCTTCATGGTGCTCGGAACCGACATGCTTTATGCGCTGGACACGGAGGGAGGGGACCTTCCCGGATACCCGCAGGCCATTCCGTTCGGGTTTGGGTCGACTGCGTTTCGGGTCTTTCCCGGATTTTCGGTAACCGGTGGTGTCGTCGAGTACGGCCTTGAGATTCTCGACAACGCGGGGACGGGCACGCGCTATGACGAGCGGAGGTTTGGGCAGTACGACCAGTTCGGCCGGGGCTTCCCGACAGCACAAAACCTTGAGTTGTCGCCAGAGCAGACAGAATGCGTGAACCTTTTCACCTACGCTTGTGGCATCCGCGGCCTTCATCGAAGCCAGGACGACCCGAACGGGGTCCTTTTCGTTCTCATGTCGGACCAGTGGGGGGTGGACTTCGTCGTGAAAATGGCACCTCCGAGCCTGCCAGCGGGCTCACAATCGACGGTGGGACTGTCAGGAGCCGGTTTCGCGCGGGGGCTGGCGGCCGGATCCTTCCAGACCGTGACGGCGCGGATCAAACCCGGCCATCGAATCGCGGGTGTGTACGATGAGAGTGTGACATTCCTCACCAATCACCCGACCAGCCCGACCACGTCGCTCCCTGCCCGGGTGACCGTAACCGGCTCGGGTTCGAGTCGTCCCAGCGACTTCACGCTCCTCTCTCCGGCAGACGGCGCTACCGACGTCCCCGGGATTCTGACGCTCGCCTGGGGTTCATCGGCCGGCGCCGCTGACTACCAGGTCCAGGTCGCGGTCACTTCGGACTTCATCCGCCCGCTGGTTGACACGACCGGGGTATCCGGCGCCGAGTTGACGCTCTCCGGGGTCAGTGGCGGTGACTTTTGGTGGCGTGTTCGCGGCCGCAACACCAACGGGCACAGCGTCTTCACTCCCCCGTGGCAGTTCACGACCCAGGCCGCCCCGACCCTGGCATCCCCGGCTGATGGCGCGGCCGGAACGCCGACCTTGCCGCTGCTGCGGTGGGACGCGCTACCCGGGGCGTCGAACTACCAGGTGCAGGTGGCGGAGGGATCCGCCTTCACTACGCCAACCACCGACTCGGTCACGGTCTCGACGTCCATGAGGCTTCCACGCCTTTCGAACGATCGGACGTACTTCTGGCGGGTCCGATCCGGACCAGGCTCGGTACCCTCGCCCTGGTCGACGACCCGGAGCTTCAGGACGGCGATCGTCGGTCCGCAACTGCTCACACCCGCCGACGGCGCGACCGGCCTGGAGGCGGACGTGACGCTCACCTGGACAGCACCATCAGATGCCCTGTTTTACGAGGCCGAGGTCGCGCAAAGCACCGAATTCGCCACTCTCGTCGATTCCAGCGTGTTCGTCCCGGACAATTCGTTTGCCCTTTCTGGCCTGGATGCCGGAACGACGTTCTACTGGAGGATTCGATACGCTTACATCGATACCGTCAGTATCTCGACTGTGTCCAGCGATTGGTCGACCCGCCGTTTCGAAACGGCCGCGATGGCCTTGGCCGCGCCCCAGCTCGCCTCGCCGTCCGACGGAGAGGTCATCACCGGGACGGAGGTGACCTTGTCCTGGATCACTGTCGCCGGCGCCACCGGGTACAACGCCCAGGTATCCACCATCAGCAGTTTCGCCAGCACTATCGCGGACGAGTCGACCCTTGCTGCGACGTCCCTTTCGGTGGGAGGCCTGGCGCCGGGGTCCACCTACCATTGGCGGGTCCGGGCATCCAATGCCGGAGGAGCTGGAGAATGGTCGGTCGCGCGGACGTTCATCACCGTTTCGGGGGTCGGAGTCGAGCGACTCGATGATACCCTGCCCACCGAGTTCTCCTTGGCGCAGAACTATCCCAACCCGTTCAATCCGATAACCCGCATACCGTTCGCTATTCCAGAACACACACGGGTCGAGATTGGGGTTTTCAATGCGATTGGTGAAGAGGTCGCTCGGCTCGTCGATGGCCCGCTGGAGCCCGGCCGCTACCAGGCCAGTTGGGATGCCTCCGCCAGCCCGTCCGGCGTCTACCTGTACCGAATCCGGGCCGGGTCATTCCGGGCCGTCCGGACGCTGGTCTTGCTCCGATAGTCGTGAGATCGATCTGGGGACTTTGCATGGCGATCTCGTTGGGATGCAGCGGATCCGGGATGGCGGTTCAGGGGAGCGGCGGCGCCCTCCCAGTGCCCGTCCTGACCTGGATCGGTGACTCGCCTCCCCGGATTCTCGTCACGTTTCGCAGCCAGGATGGTGTCTCAATTGCGCCCGACCAGCCCCTGATCCTTTTGGTGGAACAGGATTCCGTGGCCTTCCCCATCGCCAGTGGACCGGCGCGGAGCCTCGAGCCCGAAAACGGCACCACGATCGATCAAGCCTCCTATCGGAGCGCCTCTCCTTGGGAGGCGCGTCTACTCCGCGCGCCCGGCGACTCGGTTTCAGTTCTGGTCCACGACGGGGAAGCGTATCGCGCCTATCCGTATCGATCGGGAGACCTTGTCCGGCGGTAGCGAACGTTGGCGGCCGCAGCGCCACCGTCTCGGGGAACGACCAGCGCCGTGCCACTGCGAGAAGTAGTCCTACCGCGCCAACCCCTCCTCCAGATTCGCCACCGTCAACGCCATCACGCCCATCGTCGCCACACCCAAGTTGACATGGTCCGGATCCAGCTTATCGATGGTGTCCGCGGGAGAATGGTGGTACCAGAAATAGCGCTCGCCGGCCACGGAAAGCCCCATTCCGGGGACGCCTTCGCGCATGATCGGCCCAATGTCCGCACCGCCACCGCCTCGGGTGATCTCACCAGACTCGATCGGGTCAAGCAGGGAGCCAATCGCCCGAACCACGTCATACGCCGCGTCGGAGCCCGTAAATCCAAAGCCGCGAGGCTTGAACACCCCCGCGTCGGACTCCATGGCAAGCACGTGGTTATCCAGTTCCGGCAGGTGCGCGTCCCGGTACGCATTGCCTCCGCGGAGCCCGTTCTCCTCGTTCGTCCACATGACAACCCGAATGGTTCGCTTCGGGCGGATGCCGAGTTCTTTCATGCGGCGAAGCGCATCCCACGCCACCACGCAGCCGCCGGCATCATCCATGGCGCCCGTCCCGACATCCCAGGAGTCAATGTGGCCGCCGAAGACTATCACCTCTTCTGGAAACTCGGAACCGACGATTTCTCCGACCACGTTGCGCGACCAGGCGTCGGGCTCCTGGTGCGCTTCCAGGTAAAGCCGCACGCGAATGGACTGACCGCGATCCTGCATCCGCTGCATCATCATGGCATCCTCCACGGTGATGGCGGCATGGGGAATGCGGGGCACGCCGTCCTCATATCCGGAGTTGCCGGTGTGCGGGGTGGACATCGACTCGGGGCCCACACTGCGAACCAGACTGCCAATTGCCCCTATTCGCGCGGCCTCAACGGCGCCGCGGCTTCTATACGGCACCGTCGCCCCGTAAGAAGTGAACGCTACGTTCCAGAGCACGATTTTGCCGCGCGCCTCGTCGGCCCGGAGCGTCAACTCGTCGAACGAGCGGACCACCAGGACTTGGCCGGTCAGCCCTGACGCGGGCGTGCCAATACTGTTACCGAACGCGAGAACCTGGAGGTCGGCCTTTCGAGGCGACAAGAGCGTGAGGGATTCGTCACCACGGACCCACTTGGGAACCAGGACCGGTTCGCCCCGCACGTTCTCCAGACCGTCGGCCTCCATCTCCGCCAGGATCCAGTCGATGGCATCTTCCAGCGACTCGCTCCCGCTGAGGCGGGGGCCAAACGTATCGGTCAGATACGCCAGTCGATCGTAGGTGGAATGATCCGAAGTTGCGGCAGCGATCAGACGCTCCGCGTCGGCCCGGTGACCCTCGAGCCAGTCCTGACCGGCCGCGACGCCGGGCAGGAGTGCGACCAGAATGACCGATGCCGCCAATCCCTGTCGGAAGCAGCGCAAGGGCCTACTTGGTCAGCTTGAGAAAGACGCCGACGCGGGCAGCGAAGTCGGTTCCGCCTCCGATGGTCTGGTTCACCTCAAGGAACGGGCGGTACCGCCGGTCTGCACCCGAGAGCACCAGACCAGCCACAAGGTTGATCCCGAAGTCCGTGTCGGTTTCATCCAGATTCGAGCCTTCAGGCAGATCAAAGCGGCTCATCTGAATCATGAGGCCACCCCCTCCATAAATCTCGCTCCCTACGCCGGACAGCAGATTGAACAGGACGTTGCCATTGATGCGCGACGTAAAGACATCCTCGATCAGCGGGTAGATATCGAAGCCTACCTGGCCAATCGCCTGACGCCCACCCACGTCTATCCCGAACTGGGCCTGGCCGCCAAACAGGATATCAGTGCCGTCAAAATTCAGACCCGTGTGTACACCGATTCGTGGCTGGGAATGGGCTTCGCCAGGTGCGACGGAGGCCAGGAGCAGTGCAGCGAACAGGGCAGGAAAAAGGAAGCGTGACATGTATTCACCAAATGAAGTAAGACTTGCGACTTCGAATATAGAGCCCTTGATTGCGGCGCGCTATCAAACAAGGTCCTATGCACAGGCTATCAGTCATCTTCCTCGTTTTTCTGATTTTCGATGTCGGCCTCGCCCGGGCCCAAGCACCAGATTCCACCGGCCCCGAGCGGATGGCCATAGGCTTTGATGCGGAGGTCGGGTTACTCCGCATCAAGAACGCCGACGGCGACAAGGAGACCTACTTTTCGGCGGTACTTCTTCCCACGTTCAGCAAGGGAAATTGGACAGCCGGCGGTAGAATCAAGCTGCGATTGAACCAGGGTGGAATCCGGGAGGAAGACTACAACGACTTCGTTGACATCCTGTCGATGGCGCGCTTCGTACAGTACGGCTTCGAACCCATCACGGAGACGCCCGAGAGCGATCTGTACGTGAGGGGAGGCGAACTGGAGAACGTCCAACTCGGCTACGGTCAGTTGATCGGCGAATACCGAAATACCATCAGCGTCGATCACCCGCAGGTAGGAATCGCGGGCTCACAAAGCGTTAACGGCCGGATGTTCTCGGGGCTGATTTCCAGCATCACGCGGCCCGGCGTGTTTGGACTGAGGCATTCCTTCTGGCCGTTCGCCGCCAAAGAGGGACATCGTCTCCAGGAGGCGCTGCTCGGCGTGACGGTGGCCGGTGACCTGAACCCCGACGGTTTTCTGGTGAACCCCGATGCACCGGGCGTTCCGTACGTGGACGAGGATACCGAACAGAATCCGCTGGTCGCTATCGTGCCGGGCGAGTCCGCCGGAACGCTTGTCATGGCCTCGGTCGATATTGGGTTGCCGCTGCACTACGACGCTTTTGACGACCTGCTGGTCTACAGCGAACTGGCCAAGATCTCCGGACACGGGACCGGACTCTCACTGGGACTCAAGGGCGTCAAGAAGCACGGCGACATCCTGATGGAGGCCCTGCTTGAGCAACGCCTCATCGGCAAGGAGTACCTCCCCAACTACTTCAATTCGCTCTACCGGGCCGAACGCGTTCAGACCACATCCATTGATCTCGGGGACGGCACAACGATTCCGGCCTTCCAGTCCAAGCGCAACCTGCTGGCCGGCCAGAATGAGACGCTGGTCGGCACATTCATCGCGTTCGAAGCCGAGGTCAGGGGGAAGTACCGCTTCCGAACCAGCTTCGAGGAGATCTGGAATAAGGCCAAGGGGGGCTGGTTTCACATGGACATCCGGGTGAGGGATCCCGCACTCCCCTATCAGGTGCGCTTCATGTTCGACCGGGTCAATGTGGGCCAGTTGGAGGACATCTGGGGCGGCGACTCGGGCGATGGCATCCTGCGCCTCGAACTGGCCTATGCCTTCTGGGAAAAACTCTTGCTTGGTTTCCGGTTCCGACAGAGTTTTGAGCCTGTGGAGCGTCTGGGCCGTATCGTTGGACAGGACAAACGCACCCGGATCGAGCCCAACATTGTGATCCGTCTGTAACCTCAACCCGCCCCATGTCTGACTCGGAACGCGGCCACGGCTTCGGAACGGCACCGGTTTTCTTTGCAGGGATCAGCACCATCCTCGGTGCCGTCATGTTCTTGCGATTTGGGTATGCCGTCGGAAACGTCGGCCTGTCCGGAACGCTGCTGATCATCGCGATCGGCCACATGGTCACGATACCCACGGCGTTGGCCCTGGCCGAAATTGCGACCAACCGCCGGGTGGAGGGTGGCGGCGAGTACTACATCATCTCACGGTCCTTCGGGACGACGATCGGAAGCGTGATCGGGCTGTCCCTGTACCTCTCGCAAGCCGTTTCGGTGGCCTTCTATCTCATCGCACTCGCGGAGGCGTTCAGCTTTCAGGCGGCCTTCATCCAGGACCTGGTCGGGTTTTACGACCCCCGTATCGTCTCCCTCCCGGCCCTGGGAATCCTGCTGGTGCTCATGTTTACCAAGGGTGCAGACCTTGGTGTGAGGGTGCTCTATGTAGTGGTGGCCATTCTCGGTCTTTCGCTGCTGGCCTTCTTCGCAGGCGGACCCGTTGAGGGCTATGAACCCTCGGGTAGTCTCGCCGGCACCATCTCCGACGCCGATCCTTTCATCATTGTATTCGCGATCTGTTTTCCCGCCTTTACCGGGATGACGGCCGGGGTAGGACTGTCCGGTGATCTGGCCAATCCTCGGAAGTCCATACCCCAAGGCACCCTGGCGGCCACCATTGTCGGTGCTCTGGTGTACGTAGCCATTGTCTGGAAACTGGCCGCGTCTGCTCCCGCCGAGATGCTCGCCGAGGACCAGCTGATCATGGACAGCATCGCCATCATACCCAACGTGGTGGTGATCGGCCTGATTGCAGCGACCATCAGTTCTGCCATCGGATCCATTCTCGTAGCCCCGAGAACCCTTCAGGCGCTGGGGTCCGATCAGGCCATTCCGTTGCCGATGGCCAACCGCTGGGTCTCCAGCGGCGTCGGTGAAGTGAACGAGCCCCGCAACGCCACCATCGTTACAGGCGTCGTGGCCTTCATCGTGATTGCCGCCGGAAACGTCGACATCGTGGCGCGACTGATCTCGATGTTCTTCATGATCACATACGGCTCGCTGTGCGCGATTTCGTTCCTGGAGCACTTCGCGGCCCGCCCGGGCTATCGGCCTTCCTTCAAGTCGCGGTGGTACGTCAGTCTGTTCGGCGCTGTGATGTGCTTCCTTCTGATGTTCCAGATGGACCCGGTGTTCGCGTTGCTCTCCCTGGGCGCAATGGCCGTGATGTATGTGATCACGGCCCGCCGCCGGAAGGACGGCAATGACCTCGCTGCCATCTTTGAAGGGGTCATGACCCAGCTCAATCGCAATTTCCACCTGAGACTGCAGCGGCGGAAACCTGAGATCCTTAAAGAAGAATGGCGCCCGAGCATTATCAGCGTCAATGAGCACACGTTTGACCGCAAGGCTCCGCTGGCCATGATGCGATGGCTGTGTCAGCGACAGGGATTCGGGACCTACCTGCACTACATCCCGGGCATGCTGGATCGTGATTCGTTCCTGGCCAGCGAAGAGATTCGGAAACGCCTCATCAAGATGGCGCGCGAGCAGCAGAGTCCCGTTTACATGGACACTGTGGTCAGCCCGTCGATGACGTCTGCGCTGGCGCAAAGCCTTCAGCTACCGGGCATTTCCGGGCTTCCGAACAACACCGTGCTGTTCTCCTTCTCCGTCCACGATGAGGAGCCGGCCGTCAAGTCCGTAGTGGATTCCTGCCTCTTCGCCGCTTCCACCGACATGACCCTCATGGTCCTGCGACACTGCGATCAGTTCTTCGGCGACCGCCGCAGCATCCATATCTGGATCACCTGGAACGATGCGGACAACGCCAACATGATGATCCTGCTGGCCTATATCCTTGTGGGCCACCCAGACTGGGCACATGCCGAGATCAGCGTGTTCGTGGCCCTGCCTCCTGAGGATGTGGGCGAGCAGCGATCCCGACTTGAGTCCTTCGAGCAGGAAGGCCGACTCCCGGTCTCCGAGAAGAACATCCAGTATCTGGCCATGAACACCGTGGAAGCCTATCGGGCCGAGGTGGCCAACCGGTCCTCCGATGCCGACCTGACCATTGTCGGATTTGATCTCGAGGGGCTCGAGGAACGAGGCTCGGCGTTGTTTGAGAATCACCCCGACCTTGGCGAAGTCCTGTTTGTGCGGGCACCCAGATCCATCGATATCGACTAGGACAAAAATATGAGAAGTTCGCCCGTATTGAAGGCTCTGGGACTGATTGCGGCGATGGGCTTCGCATCGGATGCTGCCGCTCAAACCATCGGACCGTCGATTGAGGTGTATCCCGCGGGAGCCATCGTGACGGCGAGGTACTCCAGGGATGTCTCCACAAATGCTCGCATCCACGTGCACGCCGGCATGAACGCTACGGATCGTCGCGATTGGGGCAAGCACGCGCTCGAACGGGGTGCCGGCTTCGGGGCTGGACTTGCAGGTCACCGTTACCGCGGAACAGACCGCACCGGTCCCTGGGTTGGCGCCCGGGTGGACCTGTGGGCGATGACCATTGAGTGGGAAGACCCGGGGCGAGCTGGGAAAACCACGATGACGGTCCTTCAGCCGACGGCTCGCCTAGGCTGGACCTTCCCTGCTATCGGAAAGGAATTCGATATCAGCGCCTCCCTCGGCATGGAAATGAACCTCAATACCACTGGAGAGGCCGTCGGTGAGGGCGCGATCTTTCTGCTGGGCATAGCCGTAGCCCTGTGAGCATGAAAGCCTCGTCCCTCCTACTGTGTCTTTTGCTGGCCGCCTGTGGCGGGTCCGGTGACTCGGACACTGCCATTCGGTCACAGAGCGCCACCCTTCGTGCCGCACCCGAAGCGACCTCCCTTCTCGGCGAAGCCCTGTACCCTTTGCCGACAGATTCGGCGACGACGGCTCGTCAGCTCAAGCAGCTTGCTGAGGCGCAGGCCGCCTTTGACGCAGCGCCCGATGATGTCCAGTCGTGGGTGTGGCTTGGACGTCGGATGGCCTATCTCACGCGCTATCGAGAGGCCATCGACCTCTATTCCGAGGGTCTGGAGCAGCACCCGGATTCGCCTCATCTTCTGCGCCACCGTGGGCATCGATATCTCAGCGTCCGCGAGTTCGATCGCGCCATAGAAGATTTCGAACGCGCGGCCGAGTTGACCGACGGCCAGCCTGACGAGGTCGAGCCGGACGGCCAGCCCAACGCAGCGGGGATACCCACCGGCACGCTGCAGACCAACATTTGGTATCACCTGGCATTGGCGCACTACTACAAGGGCGACTTCGGTGCTGCCGCGGCGGCCATGCAGACCTGCTATAACCTCGCCGGCAACAACGACACGAAGATCGCGGCGGCCGATTGGCTGTATATGGCGTACCGGCGATCGGGTATGCCGGAAGTCGCCGAGGGCGCCATCGCGTGGGTCACGCCGGACCTCGATATCCTGGAGAATCACTCCTATCACCGCCGGATACTGATGTACAGGGGGCTCCTCGCGCCGAGCGAGCTGCTTGGCGAAGGCGCAGCGCTTGACATGGCCACCCAGGGGTATGGCGTGGGGAATTGGTACCTGATGGAGGGAGACCCCGATCAGGCCGAGGACATCTTTGAGCGCGTGCTCGAGACGGGATACTGGCCGGCGTTTGGCTACATCGCAGCGGAGGCGGAGCTGGCCAGGATGCGGAGTTGAGCCTGGACGGCGTGCTTCGGGTTGGTGATTTGGTGGTGCCAGAGTAGCCGTGTTCGGCGGCGGCTGTTACGTACCGCGTGGCCGTGCACTCTATTGTCTTGAAACCGACAGCCATACAGGATGTCTAAATACATACATCATGTATGAGACATCACCATGTCAGGATCAAAAATGGTTCGCAAGCAGATTTATGTGACGCCGGAGCAGGACCGGCTCCTGGCTCTTCGCGCCGGGCAGCTTGGGGTGACGCAGTCGGAGGTGATTCGCAGGGCACTTGAGAATGTCGCTGACACCTTCACCGTCGAGGCTAGAAAGGAGGTGCTGAGAGAGGTTGCAGGAATCTGGAGGGATCGCAAGGACCTGCCGGATTTTGCAAAGCTCAGGAGAGAGGGAGATGAGCGCATCGACGGCTAGCTCGGTCCTGCTCGATACGACCGTCCTCGTCGACGTTCTCCGAGGACATACCGACGCGACGGCGTTCGTTGGCGCGGCTCGCGGCAAGCTGACCGTGTCCTCGCTTACGGTCGCCGAGATCTACGCAGGCAGTCGTGATGACGAAGCACTCCCTGTCGGCAGGTTGATTGGCCTGTTCACGGTCCTGCCGGTGACAAGCGCTATCGGCCAATTGGGTGGTGCCTATCGCCGCGAGTTCGGAGCCCGATCAGGCGCAGGGCTCATCGATTGTCTCATCGCTGCCACTGCGCAACTCCACGATCTCCGGTTGGCGACCAGCAACGTCAGGCACTTCCCCATGCTGGACGACGTCCTGCGTCCCTACTGAACCCTAGCCCCCGAACACTATCCCGACCGCACTGATCACGCCGCGAACCAGAGCCGTTACGCTGATAAGAAGCCCGATGGCGACCAGTGTGACCACGGCGACCATGATCAGATCCTTCTTCTTTTCCATGGGAGCGTTGCGTCTTCGAAGTACACCTAGATAACGGTGAAGCGACGATGAAGCAAGCGTAGCTACTCCCACCGGAAGACTTTCGCCGACAGCGCTGAGAACACAGCGAAGACCACCAGGAGTCCCAGAACGTGCGGCCAGAGCGCAAGCCAATCGCCTCCCGCCCAGACTCCGTCCATCAGTCCCACGGCGTGGGTTACGGGAAGGAGGTTCGCGAACAGTTGCATCCCGTCCGAAAGCGCGGCCAAGGGGAAGAAGAGACCCGAAATTGCCACCATGGGATAGATGATGGCGCTGCCCACGGGCTGCGCAAAACGAGCCGTCGGCACGAGGCTCGCGATTACAAAGCCGACCGACAGAATGCTGAGGGTGCTGAACAACACCGCTACGGAGAAGCTGAGGAGCGGGACATCCAACAGACCCGGAAGGAGCCGCTTGCCAGCCAGAACCAGCGCGGCGAGACCAAGGGCCGTGAACAGCAGTTTAACGGCCACGTGTGACCCCAGAATTGTCAGTGGCGAGAGCGGCGTTGCTCTCAACCGCTTGAGAATTCCCCCCTCGCGATAGATGGACATGATGGCCACCAGCGAGAGAACCGCGCCAACCGCGATGAACACAGAGGCAAAAACTGCCACGTTAAACGGTGCGGTAAATCCGGCTGGCATCTGTACTCCCAGGACCGCGTCGCTCTGAAAGAGTTTGCCGAGGACTATAAACAGCACGACCGGGATGGCCAGCGTGCCGATGACACCCATAGGCTCGCGTACGAAGATCTTGACCTCCACCCAGGTCAGTTTCCAGAATCCTTTGAGCATGAATCAGTCCCTGATGGCGTGGCCGGTGAGCTTGAGGAAAACATCTTCCAACGTGGGCATCTCCGTTCTGAAATCACGAACGCGGATCTGGTTTTGCGATATCGCGTCCAGCACTCCCGAGACGAAATTGTCTCCAGTCCCCAGGAGTGTGTAGACCTCACCTTCGGCGCTCAATTCGGTGAGTCCCTCGATACCCTCGACGGCCTCACGGACACCGGCGGTATCCGATGAAAAGACCACCCCCCGCTGCGGACAGTGCTTGGTGACAAGCGCTGCAGGAGCGTCCATTTCGATGAGTTTCCCGTGTTCGATGATGGCGACGCGGTCGCAAAGCCGCTCTGCCTCTTCCATCAGATGCGTGGTCAAGAACACGGTTTTGCCCCGGTCGCGGATGCCTGTCACCAGAGACCAAATGGCGCGACGCGCTTGGGGGTCCAGCCCCGTCGTGAGTTCGTCCAGGAACACAATTTCGGGGTCATGGATGAGCGCCAGGGCAATGAACAACCGCTGCTTCTGGCCGCCCGAGAGCGTCATGAACCAGGCGTTGCGCTTCTCGGTCAGACCCAGCTGCTCCAGGAGCAGGTCCGTGTCCATCACCGCCTCATAAAGCGAGGCCCATAGATCCACCGCCTCCCAGACCTTGATGCGTTTCTGCAGCTGCGCGTCCTGATGCTGGACACCAATTCGCTTCTGGAGTTCGCGCCCCTGCCTTACCGGATCCAGACCGAGGACTCTGATCTTCCCGGAATCCGGCCTTCGATGGCCCTCCACGCATTCCATGGTCGTGGTCTTCCCGGCACCGTTGGGTCCAATGAGTCCGAATATTTCGCCTCGTTGCACCTCGAACGATACGCCGTCCACTGCCGTGAGCGATCCGTAGGACTTCTGAAGGCCGACCACCTCGATCACGGGTGAGGCAGCAGATTGCTTTGGGTCCACCGAAACCATCGAGTTTCGGTGGATTGCCGGGGGGTGCACGGGTTCCATCGTCGTGGGACGAGTATTCCCGCAGACAGTTGCACCGCGGCGTGATGGGACCTGCTCAGACAGTTACCGGCTGAAGCAGGTATTCAAGCACATCAAGTGCCCCATACCGATCTCGACCCTTCAGGAAGTCGCCGAGCGTGAGGAGGTCGTCGCCGCTGGTGAGCAGCGGGGCCTCGGTGGTGCCATCTTTGCGAACCTGTGCAAGGCCAATGTTGGCCATCAGGGCGTTGCAGAGACACTTCCGACCCTCCGAATCCTCGGCATCCCCGGCTTTCGCGACATATTGATCCTGTGGTTCGGCGGGGCACCGAAACGCCAAGCGGCCATCGGAGTCCCTCACGGCCACCCTGAGATAGCCCAGGTCACAGACCCGGTGGCGCTCGGCGTAGGTGTCCTCTTCCGAAAGCGAGTCCTCCAGCCGCACCACTTTGAAAGGGAAGCCCGTCGGCGAAGCCTTGGGGTCCGTATACACGTCCGCCGTACCGTCGTTGGCCAGGCTGATCGTCTGCTCTCGGAGATCCTGCCGAAGACCGGACTCATCGCAGAACGCGAAGAGCGTGCCGACTTGAATGCCTGCCGCACCGGCCTCTTGAGCTTCGCGGAGACCCTGCGGGGTCCCCTGTCCTCCCGCCAACCAGAACGGAAGTCCGAGTTCGGCAATTGCTTTCAAGTCCACGGCATCCCTCGGGCCGTACGTCGGCTCACCACGATCGTTGAAACTGGCCTTCCCTCGCGGGGGAGCGTTGTGGCCGCCGGCAGTCCACCCTTCAATGATAAACCCCTCAATCGAACCGGTGGCTCTCCTCGTCATGGCCGTCGCCAGCGAGGTGGCGGAAATAATCGGGAGAAACCGAGGGCGACTTGTCTTAAGTCCTCCAGTGGCGCCCAGCGAGGCCGGATCGAAGTGCAGCATCGTCGGGTTGTCGCGGTCGTCGCCCGACACGTCCAGACGCATCGAAACGTCCTTGCCCTCGGAGAGGCGATCCAGAATCCCGGGCACCTCCATGGGTATTCCGGCCCCCATCAGCACATAGTCGACACCTGCCAGCATGGCCCCGTATAGCGAGGGCAGCGTTGGTGCCTGGATCTTGGTCAGGTGGTTGATGCCGACAAGGCCCGTGTGCCCCTCCTTGGCCAGGTACACTTCGACGAAATTGGCGAGGGCAAGGAACTGCTCGGCGAATCCGGGTGCGCCGTTTCGAAACATGGGCAGCATCCGGTACGGGCGATTCGGCGCGCGCCCTTCCGGCAAGAAGAAGCGATCCAAGGCCTCCTCGGCCACTTCGCTGTACGGAAAGGCCGCAATGGCTCGGCGAAGCTCTCCGCCCGGGTCTCCGTCTTGGAGTCGCCGGGCCAGGACGCTGTCCAGGGCCGTTCCCGAAACCACGCCGAGTTGCCCTGCCTGTGAAACAGTGCTGGCCAACCGCCAACCTGAAACGGCGACACCCATGCCGCCTTGAATGATCTCTGGTAGCATGGTGCGCCTCAACGTTGGGTCAATTTCAAAGAGAGTCTCTCCACGAGCGACTCAAAGGACTCCTCGAAGTCCGGTTGCAGGTCAAACAGGGGGCAGCTGGCCCGGGCGGTCATGGCGGTGCCACCCTTCGTATCTCCCTCACCCGGCGTAGTGGACGCCGATTCGGAGCCACTTGTTTCGGCCATGGCAAAGGCTGACTGCACCCTCGTGCGGGCTTCCGCCTCGTTGCCTTCACGCCAGGCAAGGAAGGCCCTCCAGACGGCCACTGTGGTGTTGCCGGGGTCGGATAGCAGAACAGCGTCAAACTGACTCCTTGCCTCGGCCAGGTCGCCCAGGGCCAGAGCAGTCATCCCCAGACGGGCCAGGCCTCCAGTCTCAGCCCGATTCAGCGAATGCGCGCGCTCGAAGTAGCCCCTTGCTGTCTGCGGATCGTACGAGGAGCCATCCGGCCGGCATAGACGGAGCGATCCCAACTGCATCAAAGCGCGTGCGCTTCGGGGATTGGCCGCCAGTAGACGATTCCAGGCGTCAGTCGCGCCCTCGTCATCTCCCATGTCAAGTCGAACAGCACCGAGATAGTACAGGGCGTCTTCATGCTCTGGCCTGAAGGTGAGTGCCTTGACGTAGGCCGTCGCCGCCTCTTCAGACCTGCCCGCAAGCCGATGCCCGCTGGCGGCCCGGTATGACTCCCAGAACATGTGAGTCGCATCTCTCTCGTCCGGACTGGAATCCAGGGTGCTGAGGTGGCGGGCATCTCCGCGAATCGGTACGACCACGGTCACGCCGGCAGGTTGTGGCCCCAATTCTGATCGCTCTCCGGTAATCCAGCGGACCGTCACCGAGTCCGCACCGGAGGCATCGCCCAATCCGAATACCAGTACCGGATCATGCTGCGACAAGTACGACGCCTGCGCCCCCACCTGCCTGGTCTGCACCTCGCCGCCACTGTGGACCCGCACGAGGGCACCGAGTCCGGCGGTATTTCCGGCCGGCCCCTCCAGGAGCACCCTCAGCCAGCCACCGGTGTCTGGGGTATCGTTGCGCAGGAGTCGGGCTGCGCCTCCATGCTCGATCAGAAGGATATCGGGATCGCCATCTCCATCGTAGTCGGAGACGCCGCCACCACGGCCTACCGCGGGCTCACCAAAAGCGGGGCCCGCCTCGAGGCTGTAGAAGCCGCGGTCCGTTCCTCCATTCCAGTACAGGAGCGGAGGCATGGAAATGAGCTGGGTCGGATCACTCGATGTCTGAAACGTGCTTCCGTTGACCATGAACAGGTCCTCGTGCCCATCCAGATCAAAGTCGAAAAACCCGGTGGCCCATCCGACATAGTCCAGTGAGGATTGGCCAAGTCCATTTCGGTCTGCGATGTCGCTGAACCGAAGACCGTACGCGTGCTCGGTCCGGTGAATCAGGAGGTTTTCAAAAAGGGCGTTTTCCTGCGCGATCCAGTGGGTGATGAAGAGGTCCTGATCCCCGTCCCGATCCCAATCGCCCACTGCCAACCCCATTGCGCCCCTGTAGTCGGCGACACCCGTTGTGTGGCTCACGTCCTCGAACGTCCCGTCGCCTGAATTCAGGAAGAGAATGTTGTCCGAGACGTCGTTTGCTACATACAGGTCCAGTTGGCCATCGTTGTTCATGTCCACCCAGGCCGCTGACAGGCTCCGTCCGGCGGCGTTGTCAACCCCTGCGGAAGAGGCCACCTCGCTGAATCGCCCCCTGCCGTCGTTTCGGAAGAGGAGGTTGCGCTCGGCCGGGAATGAAGAAGGATTCAGGCTCGCTGGTTGCTCGACCTCGTATTGTCTTGAGAACCCGGTGGCGACGCGGTCCTCATACTTGACGTAGCCTGTCACATACACGTCCAGGTCGCCGTCCTGATCGTAGTCACCCGGAGACACGCCTGTCCAGAATCCCGTGAAACCGGCGAGGCCGGCGTCGCCGGAGGCCTCCTGAAAGCGCCCATCACCGAGATTGCGGAAGAACCGGTTCTGGCCGTAGGCCGTGGTCCACAGGTCCAGCAGCCCATCTGCGTTGTAGTCTCCCCAAGCCGCCGCCGAGCCCATTTCCGACACCGCGAGTCCTGATTCCGCTGAAACGTCCTTGAAGGAGCCGTCTCCCTCGTTGCGAAACAGCCGGTTCCCGGGCCTGCCGGCCCGACTCGGAACGTCATCTTCGGCGGCCTTGACGAAGTTCACCAGGAAGAGGTCGGCGTCTCCGTCCCCATCGTAGTCACCCCATGCCATGCCGCCGGCCATGTCCTCGTAGAGCACGCTCGTGCGGGTGCCGGGGAAATGGCGAAAGGCGATGCCCGACGATTCAGCGACCTCGGAGAACGCAAGACGGGGCGCGTCCGGTGGAGCCGTACGACTCAGGCTCCGGGTGAGGCCATCAATATCCTGCCCAGGTCGATAAACGGGACCCTCGCTGCTTCGCGAAAGTGCAGCCACCAGCAGGGCGGCCGCGGCAACCGTGACGGCTCCCACCATCAGGACGCCCCTTCGTCGTCGAGAGAGCGCGGCCATCCTCAGGTACCGGAGACCTGGATCGTCGCCCGGTCTTCTGACATCACCGTTATGGGCGACGTAATGCCGGCACCGGGAAAGAGCGTGTCCAGCATGAACTGATCGATCTTGCGATAGAGCAGCCGGGCCGTCACCTCCAGGCGGCCTACCGCCGGTGCGGACAGCACGTGACCACTTCGTAGCGGAAGCCTCTCCCCTTCTCCGTCGCCCTCGACGCCAAAAGTTGGACACTGGAAGGCAAACCGGGCCTGGTCATCGAATCCGGGGAAGAGGGCCCGGCGGTACCGGACGCCCACCATCTCCCAGAGGTTGTGTCGATCGATGAGGTTGCCATATCGGTCCACCGGTTCGGCCTTGAACATGAACGCGCCCGGCTCGACAAATCGGTCCTCGTCGACTCCGCCCGACTGGTAGACGATTCTCCCCTGGTCATCTTCGACCGTGATCTCAATCCAAGCCTGGATGATGTCGAGCGGTCCAGTGGGAAAATCGTGGCCGAGTTTGTTGTTCGTGACCAGGACCGTCACGGCCATCTCCTCGCCTGCTACCACCCGCTCGGGCGCGATGATCTCGATCGGAACGGCCGGTCCAGGCTGCCACTTGTCGCTGATCTCCGGGATCGCGTAATCGCCTTTCAGCCAGGCTTCAGTGAGTCGAACCTGCTCCTCACCGCCCGGAAGTTTGAGGTGGGTCGGCATGAGTTGATTGGCTCCCAGGAACCGGTGACTGCGGTGTTTTCCGTCATCGGGCGTCCGGTTGTAGTCGGTGGCATCGCCCCCAGCCGGATCCAGAGATGGTGTCAGGGGCATGTGACACTCGCGGCACTCAATGGTCTGTGTCGGATCTCCCGGGTGGTTCCACCGGCTCTTTCGCCAGTTGTCGTACTGATTCTGCAGCTGTACCCAGCCAACTTGATTGATCTCTTCGTCAATGAACTGCTTGTGACAGGCCGCACAGAACTCCGGGGACTTGAACAGGGTCTTCTGCAAGGACTCCTGATGCATCCGGGGATAGGCGCGGATCAGGAATCGCGATACGCTCTGGGCAGCCGGCGTATGGCTGAGTTCGAACGCATAGCGACGCGGAGGATCTATGGTGTAGTCGGCGTTCCCCTGAACATCGGTTTCCTGAATGGCGTGGCAGGTGAGACAGGAGACGCCCTCCTCAAACCCGTCCCGGAGCGAGAGGCTGTCCGCAAACAGGTTCTTGGACCCGGCAAAAAGTGAAATCGGGTCGTGGCAGCCGCCGCAGTAGCGGGTGCTCTCCGGTCCGTTCTGGTCCGCCATCACTCCCTGCACGCCCTGGAATGCCGGATCCATGGAACTCCACCTGTGCGCGGAGACCGACCATTCCTGTTCGATTTCCGAGTGACATCCGTCGTATCCGCACCCCTCAGAGCCCGCCAGCATCTCAGGATTAATCGGAAGACCGGCAGCCGTCTTGGCCAGACTTGGAGCAAAAGGCCGATCGTCGCCATAGAGGTGGCTGTAGTCCTCCGGGAAGTCTGTATAGGCCTGGGGCTCGGAGTAGAGCTGGGCGGCGAGAACGGTCCCGAAGAGTCCAAGCAGGGTCACCATCAAGACCCGGACACCCATGGAGCGCGCTCCCTGAAGCATGGCTGGATGCTCCTGACGGGCCGCGCGGAGGGCACGGCGAACCAAGGGCACGAAGTGACCGGCAACCGCGCCCACAAACGCGATGGTAGAGCCGATGTGGATCTTGTCCCAAAGTCCGCTGATGTGTGTCCCGAAGACGGCTTGTGCGGTCAGCACGACACCGGACACTATCGCGATCAGCGTTGCCGCGGTTGAGAGATAGCCCGTGAGTACAACCACATCCATTGGCGTGGATCGCAGTCGGGCCCAGTGCCGGTATTGGTAATACAGGGCGGGGAGCATGAACAGGAGACCGCCCCCGGTGTGGACGAGCACGAGGAACTGGTTGCTGACCGAGAACGGGAGCAGCCATATGGACAGACCGGAAACGGTCTCGAATACCAGCAAGCCGGACACGCTCCATGCGAGTGGAGCCGTCCAGACACTGGAACGCGTTCGAACTGAGGCGTTGGAGTTCATGGCGCCGCACTCATGCTGGTAGGTGGAGGAGATGGCAATTTAAACCGATAAACGAGTCTCTAATATAGTATTTGCATGAAGCACCGTTTAGATCAGCCAGAGAGGCACGCGGACGGTTTCGACTACCGAGCCGCGTTCATTGGACCGCAGAGTGAGAACGGTGACGAGATGGAGCGCGTGATCCTGGATATTCTGAGGGATCACCTGATGTGGAGGCGCAATTTTCACCCCGAAGATCCGCGCTTGATTGAAGAGTGGGCACGCTCTGAGCGCCCCTATCGTGAAACGGTGGCCCGCAACCGGGATGCCGTCTACGGCGTCCTGGCAAGGCTGAAGCGGGGAGCACCCCTCCACTCCCCCCGGCAGTTGGGGCACATGGTTTCGGATCCGTCTCTGCCGGCGCTCGCCGGATACTTTGCCGGACTCCTGTACAACCAAAACAACGTCGTTCAGGAGGCCTCTCCGGAGACGGTGCGTTGCGAGCGCGAGTACCTCTCGGCGCTTGCCCGGATGATCGGATATCCCCCCCTCGTCGGAGAGGAGGCGGATCCCTTCAGTAGAACTCCCACGTCCTTCGGCCACTTGGCCAGTGGCGGCACCGCGGCCAACATGGAGGCCCTGTGGATCATTCGAAACGTCCGGCATTTTCCGCTGTCAGTCAGAATTGCGTGCGAAACGCATCCGATTGAAGGGTTGGCCGCGATTGAACTGACTACCCAGCGTGGTGAGCGGTTGGAGATTGGGTCGATGACGACAGGCCAGCTCTGGAATCTGCCAATCACGGAAATCGTCGCTCTCCGGCACGCCGTTTCCGGTCTCCTGCATCGACTGCCCGAGGAGGAATCATGCGAATTCAGGGCGGCACTACCCTCGGTGCGCCAGTTGGGGCTTGGCGAGTTCATGCGGGCCTTCAACGCACGTTTCCCCGATGATCCCTGTTCAATCCCCGTGGTGATGGCCCCGGTATCCGCCCACTATTGTTGGAAGAAGGCGCTGGATCTTACGGGGTTGGGATCTCGCCACCTCCAGGGCATCCCCGTTGATGATGACCTTCGCCTGGACATCTCGGCGCTGCGGGATGCGCTTGCGGACCACCAGCGCAAGGGGGTGCCTGTCCTGGCCGTCGTCAGCATATGCGGAACCACTGAGACGGCCACGATCGATCCGGTCGATGGCGTGCAGGACGTGCAAGCCGATCCAGAGATGCCTGCGTTCTGGCATCACTGCGACGCCGCATTTGGAGGATACCTGACTTCCATGGTCGAGCGAGCGCAGGGGTATGCGGTACCCTGGCAGGAACTCCCTGAAGACCACCCTGGAAAGAGCGTCAGCGCGCGCGTCTATTCTGCTTTGAGTGCCGTTGCCTGGGCAGACTCGGTCGTCCTGGATCCCCACAAACTGGGCTATCTGCCCTATCCGAGTGGCGCTATTCTGCTACGGGAATACTCGGTGCGCGACGCCATCGCATTCGACGCGCCCTACCTGGCGGGACGTCCGGAATCAGGCTTCGGCGGGTTCCTGGGTCGTTGGACGCTGGAGGGCTCGCGGCCCGGAGCAGCGGCCGTGTCGGGGTACCTGGCCCAGTCGGTTGTGCCCCTGATCCCCACGCATCACGGCACGCTGATGGAGCAGTGCATTCGAGCCCACCGCGTCCTGTTTGATGCACTTGTACGCCGGTCCGGGGAGTGCGGTGTTCGGTTCCTCCCCCTCGGCTCGGGACCGGACAGCATGGGCACGTGCTTCATCCTGGCACCCGAAGAGGGCGTCAACAACCTGGAGGCGCTCAACCAGGGCACAAGGCGCGCCTGGGAGGCCTTTACGGTGGATGAGTCCGGTTGGAACAGCCGAGAGAACGACTACCTCCTGTCTAAGTCCGAAATCCCCATTGCGCACTACGATGCCCTGGTCAGCAGGATGTTGGACGGAGTCGTCCCAAGTATTCCCGAGCCTGAGGCCGCTGGCGCGAATCTGGAGCTCCTCCGGATTCTCGGGATGAATCCCTTCCTGCATGAACTGATTACCCACGGCACAATGGCAGAGGATGTTGCCGGGCGCCTGTTTGCTTGTGCCCGGAATGCCTTTACAGACTGACTCCCGGACCGATGTCCTCGCCCATCCTCGTTCTGTTTCTGATTGTCGCAACCGGACTGCTCCTGGGCAAGGTCAGGCTTTCCGGCCTCTCTCTGGGCGCCTCCGGAGTGATCTTCACAGCCCTCCTGGCGGGCCACCTGGGCTACTCCGTTCCGGACGGTGTGGGTCAATTGGGGCTGGTCCTTTTCATCTACGGCGTAGGCCTGACGGCAGGACCGGCCTTCTTCAGGGCCTTCAGGCAGCACGGCAAAGAGCTTGCGGCTCTTGCCTTCATTCTGGTTGCCTCGGGCGGTGCCACCGCCTGGCTCATCGCGACGCTTCTCGATCTGCCGGGTCCACTTGCCGCCGGGATGTTTGCGGGAGCCCTTACCAGTACGCCGGCCCTGGCGGCCGCAGTCGAGGCGGCGTCGGCCGGCTCCCAGGTGGCTGTTGGCTATGGTCTCGCCTATCCGATTGGGATTATCGGCGTAGTCCTGTTTGTCCAGCTGTTGCCGCGCCTCCTGCGTACGGACCTGGATAAATTGGACGCCACACTGACCGCCGCCGAATCCGAAAAGCGGGCCATTCGCCAGGTCCTGGTGGAGATTCAAAATCCCGCCGTAATAGGCCGGCGTTTGACTGAACTGAACATCATCCCCGCGTCCAACTGCCAGATCACGCGCGTGTTGGAAGGCGACAGGCTGAACCCGGTGGGCCGGGACTTCGTCCTGACGCAGGGACAGATTGTGCTTCTTCTCGGACGCGAATTCAGGCTTGAGTCCATCGTTGCGCTACTCGGCGTGCGGAGCGATCGGACCGGCCTTGTTCTTGATACTGAACGCCACCGCCAACGGGTGGTCGCCACCTCGCGGAGCGTTGTGGGCAAATCCCTGGGTGAACTCAAGCTGCTTGGGCGGTTCGGGGTCACCATCAGTCGGATGGAGCGGCACGAGGTGCAATTTGTCCCCGATCCCGATGATGTCATCCAGTGGGGAGACGCCCTTTCGGTGGTTGGAGAACCCGAGGCGCTCGCCGCCTTCTCAGACTTCGCCGGTCACCGTGCAAGCGCGTTCGATCTGACGGACTTGGTTTCGCTTTCCGTCGGCATTGTCGCCGGCGTCCTGTTGGGATCGGTCAGCTTCGGGCTCGCCGGCCGAGAGTTTCAACTCGGACTGGTGGGAGGCCCACTTCTGGTGGCCCTGACCGCCGCCCACTTCGGTCACATCGGACGATTTCAGGCCAGCGTGCCGAGAGCATCCCGGTTGCTGATGTTGGAACTCGGACTGGTTCTCTTTCTGGCCGACGCGGGCATCGTGGCAGGACACGACATGGCGTCCGTCTTGGGTCAGTACGGACCCAGGCTCGCTGTCGGGGCCGCCGCGGTCGTTGCGGTACCGCTCATCGTGGGATTCCTGGCAGGACGCCACCTGTTCAAGCTCGATTTGTTGAGTGCCCTCGGCGGGATTTGCGGTGGAATGACATCGACCCCTGGTGTCGGCGCTATCACGTCGGCTACGTCCTCACAGGTACCGGTGGTGGCCTACGCGGTGGCCTACCCGGTCGCGCTCATCCTCATGACGGTCGTGGGCCGCATCCTGGTGGGCTTGATCTGACTATGGTGGCGGCCAGTCGGCGGGCCGCGACGCGGTCAGTCGGCCGGCCGCGACGCGTCTAGCCTCCGGAAGCGCTTTGCTGCCCTGCCCGGAGGTAAGCGACTGGCTTTTGAGTTAATATTGCCGATTCGCCTCCCCAGCCGGGCGCCCTCCCAAATCCCCTGACCGCATGACTTCTGATACCGGCAACCGCGCCTATGTAGTTCAGGTGGCCCTCATCGTCGCGATGGGTGGTTTTCTGATGGGCTTCGATGCCTCTGTGATCTCCGGGGTCGTGAAGTTCATTGAGCCCCAGTTTTCGCTTTCCAAGCTGGAGCTGGGCTGGGCCGTCAGTTCACTGACGCTCACGGCGACGCTGGCCATGATGGTCTCGGGACCCCTGAGTGACCGACTGGGCCGGAGGAAGGTCCTGTTCATGGCGGCCAGCCTGTACGCCATCTCGGCCGTTGCCTCGGCACTGGCACCCACGTTCGTGTTCCTGGTCATCGCGAGAATGATCGGCGGCCTTGGAGTCGGTGCCTCGCTGATCATCGCTCCGATGTACATCGCTGAGATCTCGCCAGCCCGCATGCGTGGCCGGATGGTCTCGTTCAATCAGCTGAATATCGTCCTCGGGATATCCGTCGCGTTCTTCACCAACTACCTCATCCTGCGACTGGGCCAGTCGGACGCCTCCTGGACCCAGTCACTCATGTTCGGCCCCCACAACTGGCGCTGGATGCTGGGCCTTGAGACCCTGCCCGCCGTCCTGTACTTCCTCTTTCTGAACGCGGTGCCCGAGAGTCCCCGCTGGCTGCTGATGAAGGGGCGCGATTCCGAGGCCCGTGACATCATTGCGCGGGCCAGCGGACGGGCAGCCGCCGAGACGGAAATACTCGCGGTACACGCCAGTCTGAGAAGAGACGCATCCAAGGCCAAAGCCTCCATCGCCGAGCTGTTCAGCCCGGCCATGCGCCTAGTCATCACCATCGGCGTTGTGATTGCTGTCATCCAGCAGATCACGGGCATCAACTCGGTCTTTTTCTACGCTCCCATGATCTTCGAGCAATCAGGGATCGGAACGGATGCGTCCTTTGCCCAGGCCATCCTTGTGGGCATTATCAACCTGGTATTTACCGTTCTGGCGATCATGTTCATTGACCGCCTTGGCCGCAAGCCACTCCTGATTGCCGGCCTCACCGGGATTACCGTTTCCATGCTTGTTCTCGCCCTCGGGTTTTCGGCGGCCACCTACACGTTGGATGCGGAGGCGCTGGCGAATCTCCCAGAGGAGGTCTCGTTCGCGTCAATCGAGCCGATGCAGGACGTGGTCTACGACAGTGACGTGGCCTTCAAGTCCGCATTGCAGGGTGCGCTGGGTTCCGAGCGGGCAACGCAGTTCGAGTCCAATCTCATCACCGCCGCCATCTCTATGAACCCGATGCTGATTCTCTTTGGCATCCTGGGCTTCGTGGCGTCCTTCGCCGTGTCCATCGGTCCGGTCATGTGGGTTCTCTTCTCCGAACTGTTTCCGAATCGAATCCGGGGATTGGCGATTTCCTTCGTGGGCCTGATAAACTCCGCAGTCAGCTTCATCGTGCAGACCATCTTTCCGTGGGAGCTGGCCACGCTGGGCAGCGCCACGACGTTTCTGATCTATGGCCTCTTCGCAGCGATCGGGTTGGCCTTCGTCCTCGGAATGGTCCCGGAAACCAAGGGCAAGTCATTGGAAGAACTCGAAACAGAGCTGGTTGGCACCTAGGACCGCCAGCCGACCCCAGCACGTGCAGATATGGTTGAAGTAAGTCCCGCTCCAGCGGTTTCAGGCTCCTTTGTCACGCTCCAAGGGGAGCGCTACTACGCGATTGGCAACGTCGACAAGATGCCGCCGTTCTTCATCAGCGTTGTGTCCGATAGTGACCACTGGATGTTCATCGCATCCAACGGTGGCCTCACGGCAGGGCGGGTGTCCCCCGATACGGCGCTGTTTCCCTACGTGACCGTCGACAAGATTTACGACAGCACGCCCAACACCGGGAGCAAGACGGTCATTCGCGTTCACGCTGATGGCAGAACTCGTTTGTGGGAGCCGTTCAACCGGGAGCACAGCGGGTTCTACGATGTCGAGCGAAACGTCTACAAGACCCTGCTGGGCAACAAGGTGCTCTTCGAAGAAATCAACCGGGATCTGGACCTGGTCTCTCGGCATAGCTGGTCCACTAGCGATGAGTTCGGCTTTGTTCGTGAGTCGGAGTTGGAGAACGTTGGAGGCTCCGACCGGCGGGTGGAACTCGTGGATGGCCTCCAGAATCTCCTGCCGGCCTCCACACCGCGTTTCGCCCAGACCAACTCGAGCTATCTGGTGGACGCCTACAAGTGGACCGAGCTCCACGAGCGGACCGGACTGGCCATGTTCACGCTCTTCTCCGGAATAACCGACAAGGCGGAGCCGAGTGAGTCGCTGAAGGCCAATACTGTTTTCTGTCTGGGCCTGTCCGGAAAGAGCGTCCTGCTCAGCTCGAAGCAGCTTGATGGATTTCGATCCGGCGGTCATGTGGAACAGGAGTCGCGGACGCGAGGCATTCGTGGGGCCTACCTGGTTCACGCCGGCTTGCACCTTGCTCCCGGCGCCAGCGAGCGCTGGCAGTTGATTGCGAACATCGGACAGAGCCAGGCCGAGGTTGTGGCACTTCAGAGTGCACTCGGTGACCAGGTGGCCGTCGGCGATGCGGTATCTCGATCTGTCGAAGCTGGATCTGATGGGCTCGCCCGCATCATGGCCTCCAGCGACGGCTTCCAACTGACCGGGGAAGAGAACGTCTCGGCGCACCACTACGCCAACGTCCTGTTCAACGTGCTGCGAGGCGGCATTTTCGATCACCACTATCGGGTATCCCGGCAGGGGTTCGCCAACCACGTCAGGGCCTTCAATCGACCGGTCTTCGACAGACACGCGGCCTTCCTGGCCGGACTTCCCGGGCATCTGGGCAGTCGCGATCTGATGTCGCGGGTAGAGGCACAGGCCGACCCGCAGCTGGAGCGACTGGGATTCGAGTATCTCCCTCTGACGTTCGGTCGCCGGCACGGTGACCCCAGCCGTCCCTGGAACCACTTTGCCATCAAACTCAAGGATGAAGCCGGCAATCGCCTGCTCACGTACGAGGGAAACTGGAGGGACATCTTCCAGAACTGGGAGGCGCTGCTTCTGAGCTTCCCCGACTTCGCCGAGCACATGATTGGCAAATTCGTCAACGCGTCCACGGTTGACGGGTACAACCCCTACCGGATCACGAACCGGGGCATAGACTGGGAGGTCGAGGAGCCTGATGATCCTTGGAGCTACATCGGATACTGGGGTGACCACCAGATCATCTATCTGCTGAAGCTGCTCGAATGGTCACAAGCGTTTCACCCGGAGACCCTCGGCCAGCTCCTCGCCAAACCGCTGTTCAGCTACGCGAATGTGCCGTACCGCATCAGGCCACTGGCCGCGATGATGGACAACGCGCGGAGTACGGTTGACTATGATGAGGTCCTGGCCGAACAGATCGAGGAGCGGGTTGCCGGAATCGGTTTCGATGGTCGGATGGTGCTGGATAAGGACGGGGCGGTCTATCAGGTGACCTTGTTTGAAAAGCTTTTCATACCGCTGCTGGCCAAGCTGGGAAACCTGGTTGTGGACGGAGGTATCTGGATGAACACCCAGCGGCCCGAATGGAATGACGCGAACAACGCACTGGTGGGTCAGGGACTCTCGATGGTCACACTCTACTACATGCGGCGTTACATCACCTTCCTGCAACCTCTGGTGGAGTCGATTCCCGGTGATGTTACCATCTCCAATGAGGTCTGGCAGTGGCTCGACGGATCCGCCGAGGTGCTGGCGAAGCTTCGTCCTCGATTGGGCCCGGGCCCGATCTCACGGGAGTTGCGGTACCAGGTGTTGACGGAGATCGGCGAAGCCGCTTCCCGGTATCGGGGCACCGTCTATGCACAGGAGGGCTTCACCGGAGCCTCCTCGCAGAGCGCATCGGACCTGTCACCGCTCTTGGCCGACGCACTGGCGGCTGTGGACCACAGCATCCAGACCAACCGCCGCGAAGACGGCCTGTACGAGGCGTACAATCTGATTGGCATTGAGCCCGACGCCGTGGAGGTGGACCACCTCTACGCCATGCTCGAGGGGCAGGTGGCCGTGCTCAGTTCAGGGGCCATCACCCCATCCGAGGCCGTGGACCTGCTGGAGAGGCTCTTCGAGAGCAAGCTCTTCAGGCGGGATCAGAACTCCTTCCTGCTCTACCCGGATCGACCGCTGCCCCACTATCTGGAGAAGAACCGCGTGCCGGCCAGCGGCGTGGACGCCACCCCGCTGCTGGGGCGGATGCTGGCGGAGGGCGATGCCAGTATCATTCAACTGGATGCTGAAGGCTGCTACCGGTTCAACCCGAACTTGAAGAACGCCCAGTTCCTGAACGAGCAACTCGATGCACTGGAACCGGCGTACGGAGGCCTGGTGGCCGAGGCTCGGGAACCACTGCAGGACCTGTACGAGCAGGTCTTCCGCCACCAGTCGTTCACGGGTCGGTCCGGCGGGATGTTTGGCTTTGAAGGCCTCGGCAGCGTCTACTGGCACATGGTTTCGAAACTGCTGTTGGCCGCCCAGGAGCAGTTCTTCGCAGCGCTTGATCAGGGTGCCGACCGGCTGACTGCCCGGCGCCTGGGCGAGCTGTACTACGACATCCGGGAAGGTATCGGCTTTAACAAGACCCCGGCCGAATACGGCGCATTCCCGACCGACCCCTATTCCCACACGCCGGGACATGCCGGTGCCCAGCAGCCCGGCATGACGGGCCAGGTCAAGGAGGAGATGATCACCCGCATGGCCGAACTGGGAATCCGCGTGGACAACGGGGCCGTCACGTTTCAGCCGGCCCTCTTGCGCGAGCGTGAGTTTCTATCGGAAGCCCGCCCGTTCCGCTACCTGAGCGTGAGCGGCGAGTGGCAGGAAGTGGAAGTACCCGCCGAGGGACTGGCCTTCACATGGTGCCAGGTGCCCTTCGTCTACACACTGGGCCCGCGCCCGTCCCTGATGGTGTCGTGGCAGGATGGCCGCTCCCAAATGATGTCGACGCTGGCTTTGCCGGAGGACATCGCCAGCGAACTCTTTCTCAGGACTGGCCACGTGGCACGTATTGACCTCGTTCTCAGCCGCGAGTCGCTGTTCGACTAGTTGGCGATCATGCAGTAGAAGAGCCCATCGCCACCGGTGCCCTGGAGGTTCTCCAGACTACAGCCCCGCGAGGCGTGCGCCGAGTTCCAGGAGGTCGGGTTCGCCCCTCCTCCCTGGCGATCATGGTGCCCCACCTGTGCGCTTCCGTCTGGAGAGCTGCTGGTCCAATCGGAGCAGGTATGGTCGGTACCATCGTCCGCGAAGGCACGGCCAGACAGGTCAGAGCCTGTGAGAATGTCGTGTCGGTTGGGCGTGTCGCCCCTGCCGTTGACCATCTCTCCCTTCTCATTCAGTTGGGTCTCCTTGGTGAGGTTGTTCTCGCCGTGGAGTTCATCCAGGTTGGCCGCGATCTGAACGCCTGCCACATTATGCCAGGGCCCGCTGCCGATGCGATCCCGCGCGTTGACGGCCGTGGTGCTCAGGTATGCCACCCAGCCATTCGCCGCCAGGCCCGCCTGATCAGCCAGCGTCGCACACCAGCCATCCGCGCCTGCCAGTCCCCCGAGATCCGCCCCATTGCCGGGATTGGCCGAGGTCAAAAAGAACGACGGCGCCGGACTCTTATCCGAGGCGGCCTGATCTGAACCGGCACAGCCGGCAAGCAAGAGCGTGACAAACAGGATCCGGTACATGGGTCATAGACAGGCGAGTGATTCTCAAACATACGACAAGGGCTCCGTCAACATCGACGGAGCCCTTGGCCGGCCTTACCGGGCCGAGTATTGGGATTGAGGCGAGGCATGTGGAGTCTTGAACACACGAATACTTCGCCCCGCCTCTCTCCTTGGGCGGACTAGACTTTGACGCGTCTTCCCGAGACAAACGAGAGCACAGCGAGGATCAAAAAGACGATGAAAGCGATTTTGGCGATCCACGCCGCGGTACCGGCGATGCCGCCGAAACCAAGAATGGCCGCTACGATTGCGATAATTAACAGGGTGACAGCCAATCTCAACATGTGGTTCTTCCTCTGTTTGTTCTCGATTCTGTGTCTGAAAGTGGGGATTACCCACTCGCACTTCCAATATAGAATGCAGTCAGGAAGATATTTCGTAAGCATGTGGCCTACACGCCTCTAGGACACCAGCGCTTCGTTTCGTAGGACGACTCCTACAGGCCGACGTTACCAACGCGCCACGTGGCCTCGGACATCCACGTGCACGAACGGGCCTCGGTGAGGCTTCGGCCCGTAGACGCCGAGTCCCCCCAGACGCTGATTAACGCCATCTGGTCATTGACCTCGATCAGGCCGGCCGCCGACTGGCAAGGGTTTGACAAGGACTATCCCGAGATACCAGCTAGGCGTACTGCCGAGACCCGGTGTCAGCATCGTCCTGTCCGGCGCCCGAATGCCTCCAGGCTCACCCGAAGCTGATGCCCTGCGCCAGCGGCAGCTCCGTGGACCAGTTGACCGTGTTGGTCTGGCGACGCATGTAGACCTTCCAGGCGTCCGATCCGGATTCGCGACCACCGCCGGTTTCCTTCTCGCCACCGAACGCTCCGCCAATCTCGGCACCAGAGGTCCCGATGTTGACGTTGGCGATTCCACAGTCGCTGCCGCGGTGCGACAGGAAGTACTCGGCCTCACGCACGTGATCCGTGAAGATGGCCGATGACAGGCCCTGGGGCACGGCGTTGTGCAGATCGAGGGCTTCCTGCAACTCGTCGACAGCCTCGCGAGGCGTCGAATCTGCGTTCCCATAGCCAATCAGGTAAAGAATGGGACCGAAGGTCTCGTTTTGCACGATCTGGAAATCGTTCTTGGCAGTCGCGATACACGGGGTGACGTACAGACCGCCGGGATAATCCGGGCCTTCGAGGACTTCGCCCCCGTAGAGGATCTCTCCTCCTTCGGCGACGACGGCTTCCTTCGCCCGCATCAGGTCATCAACTGCCCGCTGGTTGACCAATGGGCCCATGAGGGTATTCGGGGCGCTGGGGTCACCGATGGGGATATCGTGGTATGCCTTGACGAGCCGGTCCTGAAGCTCCTGACGCATCGACTCGTGGACGATGATCCGGCGAGTGGACGTACAGCGCTGGCCAGCCGTGCCAACCGAACCGAACAGGATGGCTGGAAGGACCAGATCCATATTCGCGTGGGGCGTCACGATGATGGCGTTGTTGCCTCCCAACTCGAGGATGGACTTGCCGAGGCGCTGGCCTACGACGCTACCGACCCGGTGACCCATCCGGCAGCTACCCGTCGCCGAGATAAGCGGAATCCTGCGATCAGCCAGCATGCGCTCGCCAACGGTTTCCACATCGCCCATTGCGAGTGAGAAGATGGCCGGGTTTACGTCATTGTCGCGGCAGACCTGCTCTGCAATCTTGATACAGGCAATCGCCGTCAGCGGCGTGACCTCTGAAGGCTTCCAGACGGTGGTGTCGCCACAAACCGCGGCAAGCGCCGAGTTCCAGGCCCAGACGGCAACCGGGAAGTTGAAGGCGCTGATGATGCCGACCACCCCGAGCGGATGCCACTGCTCCTTCATGTGGTGATCCTGGCGCTCAGACGGCATGGTGAGACCGTAGAGCTGACGGGAGAGGCCCGTGGCGAAATCGCAGATGTCAATCATCTCCTGCACTTCACCTTCGCCTTCGGCGGCAATCTTGCCCATTTCCAGCGTGACGAGGGCGCCCAGCTCCTTCTTCTTTGCACGAAGGGCATCGCCCAACTGGCGAACCACTTCGCCGCGCCTCGGCCCCGGGATCTTTCGCCATTCCACAAAAGCATCCTGCGCCTTCCGCACGATGCGATCATACTCCTCGGCCGTGATCTGCTTCACGGTCGCGATGTGCGAGCCGTCGATGGGCGTTGTCACATCCAACTGGGGCCCGGATCCGATCCACTCGCCATCGAATCCACCATGGTTCATGTCATGGATTCCCAAGCTTGAGAGAAATGCCCTTGCGGCCGCTGTAGCTTCCATCGATCTATCGCTGTCTGAAGTCGTTCCTGTATGAAATGCTCCAACTACGGAAGCGCTTCTTGGCTCCGCGATGGGGGTTGGTACGCAGATTCTTCCCCATTCGAGTGAGGTGGTGGCGTTCGCCCACGACCTGCCCTCGATTCGAAAACCAACCAGCAGACGGAAACTTTCCTTGGCCGATGCGGCTTCTCGGTGGCCCAGCGAACGACTCATCTCTTTCCCCGTCGAAATGACATCAAGGTACCTTCCCCTCTTCTCGGTCCTGGCAGTGCTCCTGGTCCTTCCTGCCCGAGCTCAGACTTTACAGAACGAAGACCCCGTCATCGCCGAAATGTGGCAGATCGGTATGGAGGAATCCCGAACCCGGGAGCTCGCCCACGTGCTCATGGATCAGATCGGCCCCCGACTTGCCGGCTCCGAGGGACTGGAACAGGCGCAGCAGTGGCTGATGGAGACCTACGCTGACTGGGGAGTCGATGCGCGAAAGGAAGAAATTGGAACGTGGCGCCGCTGGCGACATGGAACGCTGCACGTGGACATGATCGAACCGCGAGTGTCCAGCCTAGAGGCCAAGTTGAAGGCCTGGAGCCCGGGCACCAACGGCCCCGTTCGCGCTGAAGTGGTGGTCCCGCCCGTGAAGACGAATGCCGCGGCAGACGCCGAGTGGATGGCTTCCACGGCCGGAAAGTTCGTGATGGTCAGTCAGCCTCAGGAGATGTGCCGTGCGGCCCAGGAACTGGAGGCCAACGCCTCCGAGGCTACCATCGAAGCACTCGGCAAGCGCCGCCGTGATGAGTTTAACGCCTATCGCAATCGCGTGGGGGCCCTACAGGCCGGCGATTTTGACAACGCCGGGGCCGCAGGGACTCTGGAGTCCCGTTGGTCAGGCGGATGGGGCGTCAACAAGGTGTTCTCCACCTCCAACAAATCGGCCGTGGCACTCGACATTTCGTGCGAGGATTACGGTTTGATCTACCGCCTTGTTGAGGGCGGTCACCGGGTTGTCCTGGAGGTAAACGCGCAGGCCCAGGACCTCGGCGAGGTGCCGCAATTCAATGTGGTCGGTCAGATCACGGGCTCCGAGTTGCCCCACGAATACGTCCTATTGGGCGCTCACCTTGATTCATGGCACGCCGCTACCGGAGCCACCGACAACGGTACGGGCACCATCACGATGCTCGAGGCCGTGCGCATTCTCAAGATGACCTATCCCAACCCGCGCCGCACGATTCTGGTGGGCCACTGGGCCAACGAGGAGATGGGCCGCGTTGGCTCGCGCGCCTTCCGCGACGATAACCCGGAGATCATGGACGGCATCCAGGCCGCATTCAATCAGGACAATGGCACCTGGCGCTTCGAAAAAATCGAAGGTCAAGGATATGCCGATGCCGCCTCACACATCCCGAAATGGATGGCGATGCTGCCGCGCGAATTCCAGGATCAGATCACGCTCGAGATGCCCGGCCCGCAGGCCAACACAGGCTCCGACCACACGTCGTTTATCTGCGCCGGCGTTCCCAGTTTTCGGCTGCAGTCTCCGTACGATGAGTATCGTCAGTACACCTGGCACACCAACCGCGATACCTACGACAAGATCTCATTTGACGATCTGGCCAGGAACGCCACGGTGGCTGCCATGATGGCGTATCAGGCTTCGGAGGATCCGAGTCGATTCGGGCGGGAGCAGGCGCTGTTGCCGGTAGCTGCGAACGGACGGCCGAGGTCGTGGCCAAACTGCCGCCCGGCGCCGCGGGAGTCTGGGCGCTGATGGCTCAGTCCTTCGGCACCAGCATTACGCGACCTGTTGCAGCGGCCTCGACCTTGTCCCGGCTGAAGTACACCGGAAAGAACTGGTCTTGCGCCCAGCGTTGAAACAGGTCGCGGTAGTGCGGACTGTCCGGGTCTCCGGATTGGCCAGGTGCGTTCATTCCCACGGAGGCATCCCAATCTGAGGTGTCCACAATCATGCGGAATGACGCGCCCGACCGCTGGTTGTCTCCACTGCCGGAGTTGTTGACGGTGAAGCTATTACCACCGCGCGGCAGGGTGCCCACATCCAGCTTCGCCCGGGTCTCGAGGTCCACGGCGGCGGTCATCGGGTGCGGAATCGAGACGTGTTTGTACTGGCCGTACTGCCACTCGTCCAGGTCCGGGCCGATGAGATCCACCAGTCCCTCGACCGACGCTTCCAGTTCGTCCACCAGCATCTTGTCGCGGCCATCCAGGGGTGTACACCGGTCGCAGAGCGCGCCGAACTCCGGACCGGGGCGCACGAGATGGTCGATGATCATGGAAAGGGGCAGGCCGCCCAGGGCCTCTCGAGCCTTGTCGGACATCACCACGTGCGGGACAGAGCGCTGCAGCCTTCTCTCGATGGCCACATAGATGGCGGCCGGCCCGGAATCGGGCGTGAGGCGGTGATCCCAGTCGGTCAGCATCTCGAGTGCGTAGGCGGCTGCCTCGCTGAGGGGACCGAGGTGTTTCAGCAACGGCACGATGGTTCGAGCAGGCAGCGACACATGGTCGGTCTGCAGCGCCATCATGTCCGACATCGTGTGCGCCCTTCCGCTTGAAAGAACCTCCTCGAGCCGATTGAACCGGGAGGGATCACTCCACTCCCAGCCGACGGCATCCCGGTAGGCGTAGTCCTTGGGGACCAGATT
>JAJCYP010000005.1 GCA_029262855.1 Bacteroidota bacterium
AGCGAGCACCAGCGCGTCGGCTCCGAAGGGCAGCGCCACCCGCTCGACACGAGGCACCATCTCCAGCGACGCCTCAACCCGCACCACGCGGGGCACCACTCGCTCGACATTTGGATCGTCCTCCAACGGATCGACGCGGTCTTCCTCTTCAGCAACACGAGGAGGCACCCGTACGACCACGAGAGGCACGTCGTCAAGCGGCCGGGCCACCAGCAGCGGAACAACGCGGACGACCACCCGGGGCGCGAGAACGAGGAGCAGCGGTACCAGCTCTCGCCGGTCGAGCGGGGCGACAACCCGCGGCACAAGCTCTCGCCGGTCAAGCGGGACGGCGACCCGAAGCAGGTCAAGCTCTCGCCGGTCAAGCGGGACGACCACCCGAAGCAGCTCCAGCTCTCGCCGGTCGAGTGGCACGACCACCCGAAGCAGCTCCAGCTCTCGCCGGTCGAGTGGCACGACCACCCGAAGCGGCTCCAGCTCTCGCCGTTCCAGCGGCACCACGACCCGAAGCAGCGGCTCCAGCTCGCGCCGTTCCAGCGGCACGACCACCCGAAGCAGTGGATCAAGTTCGCGGTCCAGCGGAAGCTCGACCCGGTCCTCCGGAAGTAGCAGCCGCAGTTCGCGTGGCACGACCACGCGGCGACGCGGCGGAAGCAACTAGCGCAGCCCCGCCCGAAAACTGACCAATTATCTCCGTCGATGGGTGAGGTGTGTCCACTTCACGCGAGTCATCAGCCCTCAACTACAACAGCAATGACCTCTCGAATCCTCTCTCTCTGCACCCTGGCTCTCGTGATGGTCGCCCCTGCGGCGGCACAGTCGGGGGACGATGCCTTTCGCTTCGCGCAGCGTCAGTCGCTGGCGACCTCCGAGTTGATTGGCTCCGCCGGTGTCGGCATTGCCGGTCGCGGTGATCTGGGTGACCTGTTCCGCAACCCGGCAGGTCTCGGCTGGATGGACCGGGGCGCTTTCTCGATCAGCCTCAACTCTTCCAGCGTCCAGAATGACGGCATCTACTCCATCGGCGGCGGATCGTCGTCAGCCGAGTCCATCACCTTGAGTGATACGCGCCTGGGGGGCGCGACCTACGCCTACAAAGTGCCGACGGCAATGGGCTCGATGGTCATCGCCGGTGGAATCTCGCAAACGGCCAGTTTCGAGCGCTCGCTTTCCTTCAATGGCGAGAACGGACTCAACTCGCTGACGGACTTTCTCATGCCGCTCTCGAATGAGTTCGAACTGGTGGAAGAGAACGGCGAGGTGTTTCCCGAATTTTCCAGACCGCTCTCGTTCATCGGGTTCGAGACCTTCGCGATTGACCTGGACGGAAACGCCGTCGCTGCCGGCGACCCCGTTCCCTTCGTCCAAGCCGTCTCGGCGGGTACGATAGGACAGTCCGGGCTGGTCGAAGAGGAGGGACGCCAGAGTTCGTTCAACGTCGGCGCCGCGTTTGAAGCCTCGAAAGACGTCATGGTCGGATTCAGCATGAACATCCCCTTCGGCACCTACAAGTACGCGCGCCTGCTTGAGGAAGACGACTTTCAAAATGACAATGACGGCAACGGCGGCACCACGGACTTCGCATTTCTCTCTTTCTCGGAGGCATTCGAGAGTCGCATGGTGGGTCTGAGCCTCCGTGGTGGCGTTTCGGCCAACGTCTCCAACAACATCCGGGTCGGCCTCTCCATCGAAACTCCCACCTGGTATTCCGTCAGCGAGGACTACGACACCGGCCTCTACACCGAGTTCGACAACGGCGACGCCTTCGAGTACGGCGACGACTTCGAGGAGGACGCGGGTCGCGGCTCGTTCGACTACACCGTCAAGACGCCCTGGCGCATGGAGGCGGGTATCGCTTTTGAGGCCGGCAACCTGACCATCTCCGGAGACCTTGAGTTCGTCGATTGGTCCCAGATGGAGTTGGACTCAGACACGTACGCCTTCTCCGACGAAAACCTGGCTATCCGTCAGGCCTTCGAGTCCACCACGAACGTCCGGATCGGTGCCGGCTATCGCTTCGAAAAGCTGCAGCTGCGCGGCGGCCTGGCCGTCAATCCGGATCCTCGCACGAACTCCGACATTAACCGCGACCGCGGCACGGTTGGCCTCGGCCTGAGCTACTTCGTCAACGACCAGTTCGCCTTCGACCTCGGTGTGATGGCCGAAGTGTTCGAGGACAGCTACCAGCCCTACAGCGAAGTCGCCAACGCCCCGGTGGTTAGCGAAGAGGTGGCCCGGAGCTTCTTTTCGATCGGAGTCCGCGTCGGCCTCTAAAGCAACAGACCGGACAGCCTGCGTCAAGAAAGCACCTAGTTTCCCGCCTCGGCAGCCGCCGCCGCTGCTGCAGCGCGCTTCTCCCGCATCACCCGGTAGTAGGCCTGCGCATTACGGCGGTGCTCACCGAGGGTTCGACTGAAAATGTGCCCCCCATCGCCACGGGCCACGAAGAAGTAATACGGATGGCTCTCCGATGCCAATACGCCTTCGATTGACGCCCGATCGGGGTTCGTAACGGGCCCGGGAGGCAGTCCGCGGGACAGATAGGTGTTGTACGGATGCCTGATCTTGTAATCGCGATTGAACAGGCGTCGCTTGCTGCCCTCGGTCTGAATCAGCGCATATTGCACGGTGGGATCGGCCTGCAGGGGCCATCCATCCCGAAGCCGGTTCAGGTAGACGCCGGCGATGCGGGGCTTTTCTTCGTCGAGCAGGGCCTCCCACTGAACGATGGCTGCGACGTTGGTCACATCCTCCTTGCTCAGCCGGAGTCCCGGACTGGTTCCGCTCGGCGCGGCGACTTCGGCCGCGGCGCGGGATTCATCGTAGAACCTGTCGAAGGTCTGCTTGATCTCGGTGATCACGGTCTCAGGCGAAGACTCCCAATAGAAGAAGTACGTGTCGGGGAGGAGATAGCTGAACACGTGCGTGGTGTCCGTACCGATGGAGGCCGTGAACTCGGGGTCGGCGAGGGTGGAGAGGAAGTCCTCCTCGGAGAAGGCCATGATGGCGCCGACTGACCTGGCCACGAAATCCTTCCGGGTACCAGGACGAATGGTCAGCCGGACGGGCGACTCCTCGCCCCGACGCAGCTTCCCGAGGATGTCGATGTTGGACTGCCCCGCTGAGAAGGCGTAGTGCCCCGACTTGATCTGGTCGCCCCACCCGGTGCCCTTGGCAACGGCATCAAAGGTCCAGCGCTTGGCCAGAATGCCGGCAGACATCAGCGAATCCTCAATGGCTTCCAGCGACGACCCGCTCGGCAACTTGACCGTCCGCTCTTCCGCGAAAACGGGAGTGTTGTTGGAGAATGCCATCCAGCCCGCCACGCCGGAAAGCGCGGCTCCCAGCACCAAAACGGCGACTACTATTCTGACAACGGTCTTGCGCATGCCCAGCGGTGAGTTTTCGCGGTGCAAACGCCTCTAGTCGTCCGGTTGTTCATCCTGAACCGAGCGTCGCTCGAGAGACCGGATTTCGTCGATGATACGCTCGAAGAGGTGCCGCACGACGGCGTCGGGGAGGGGCCCCTGGTTGGAATCGCGGACGTTTCTGAGCACCTCCTCCTCGCGACTGGGCACGTAGACGGGCATGTCCCTCAACTTCTTGAGTCGGCCGATGCGGTTGGCGCAGACGGCGCGCTCATTCAGCAGCGTCAGAATGAGTCGGTCCAGGAGGTCGATACGGTCCCGCCAGTGGCTCAGAGCGTCCGCCTCGGCACCCTCAGGGAGGACCGGGATGAGGGCCCGGAGTTGGGCCTCGAGTTCGGCGGCCGCGGCGCCCGCACCCTGCTTGCCGCCCCCGCTCAAAGCCTCAGCCCAGGCTCAGCCGTCAACGCCAGCGAACTCACCCGCCCCGCCTCCAGCTTCCGATACCCGGCCGCCGCGATCATCGCCGCGTTGTCCATGCAGTGCTCTATCTCCGGCACAAACACCCGCAGCCGCTCTCGCTCGGCCAGCCGGGAAAGCGCCAAGCGAAGCCCGCTGTTGGCCGAAACTCCCCCGACAAGTCCAATTTCCTTGATCCCCGTCTTTCGAATCGCCCGAGCCAGTCCACGCACCAGCATCTCGACAACGGCCGCCTGAAACGAAGCGCACAGGTCTTCCAGATGCGCCTCCAGGTGCGCCGCGCGCTCCCGGTCCGAAAACCCGTTCAGGTAATACAGGACCGAAGTCTTGATCCCGCTGAAGGAAAAATCGACGCCCTTCAGATGCGTCCGGGGGAAGTCAACAAACGAAGGATCCCCGAACGCGGCCCGACGGTCCACCTCCGGTCCACCCGGATACGGCAGCCCGAGCAGTTTGCCCACCTTGTCGAACGCTTCGCCGGCCGCGTCGTCGCGGGTGCGCCCAAGCACCGAATAGCTGAAGTTCGAGTCGACCTGGACCACCTGCGTGTGCCCGCCCGAGACAATCATGCACAGGAACGGCGGTGCCGGTTCAGCCCCCCCCAGAAACAGCGAAAACAGGTGCCCCTCAAGGTGATTCACGCCGACGAGCGGAATATCCAAACCCCAGGCGAGTCCCTTGGCGTAGCTCAACCCAACGAGGAGCGATCCGGCCAGTCCCGGCCCGTGGGTCACCGAAACCGCGGCAAGGTCCTCATACGCCAGCCCGGCCTCGGCCAGGGCCTGCCTGACAACGGGCACAATCATCCGCTGATGATCCCGGGATGCCAACTCGGGCACGACACCGCCGTAACGAATGTGCACGGGCTGCGACGAAACCACGCTGGAGGCCAGGACCCCATCGACCACAACCGCTGCGGCGGTGTCGTCGCAGGAGGTCTCTATCCCCAGTACTGCGCGCATTTCGATCCCTTGAAAATTACCCTCCGTTCAGGAGGTTTGTCACGAACTAATTCCGCAACAGATACGTTATTGACAGGCGGTCCAAACACCGTCTATTATACGATCCGGCCTGTTCTGGCCGGCAAAACATCACGGAAGACTCCATGCGAAGCGCTTTTTTTGTTGCCTGCTTCCTCCTGCTGGTGGTTGCGACCACTCCGGCCTCGGCCCAGTTGCGCACAGAGGCCACCCAGATTGATTCCCCGGTTCGTCTGTACGACGCGGGTGGCGCGGGCTTTTCGCTGAACAAGTATTTCAGCCCGGAGCACTTCAAGATGAGTCACAGCGTGGAGATGTCCACGAGCTCGTTTGGTGGCAGCCTGGGGATGTACACCAACTCGATGGCCTGGCAGTTCTCGAGCAAACTGGCCGCCCGGGTGGACGTAGCCCTGGCCTATGCCCCCGATGGCAGCACCACCGGCAATCTTTCGCCCGGCGCGCTTAACGGAAACGGCGGACGCATCTTCCTGCGGAATGCTGAGGTGGCCTACAGGCCGACCGAGAACACGCTCTTCCAGTTCTCTGTCCGTCAGAGTCCGTACGGGAATTACATGTCTCCCTACGGTTACGACCGTGGGTATAACCGCTACGGATCCGGCTTTTCGGGCCGATTCGGCTACAATGATTCGCACCAGGGAAGCCTGTTCTGGAACGACCGGCGCAACTGACCGTGCAAGGTGCCCACAGTCCTACTGAAAGCACTGAACTGATTTGGATTCCGAGCGGTTACGAAATGCGAGCCTGAACATCGGGCTTGCACTGGCGGCGTTGGTCGCCGTTGCTCTCATCTACGCACTGGTGGTTCGGTGGACGGGTCCAGATCCGGCGCCTTTGGGCAGAGCCCGGGGTGACCTCGGTGACATCATCCAGGTGGACGTCCGCAATGGCTGCGGCATTACTGGTCTAGCCGCTCGAATGACGGACTACCTGCGCGATCGCGGCTTCGATGTCGTGGAGCAGGGAGACCACACCAATTTCGACGAGTCCAGGACCGTGGTACTGGACCGCGTAGGCAATCCAAGAGCGGCTGAGGCCCTGGCCCGCGCCGTCGGTCTTGGAACTGATCGGGTTCAGGAAGAAATCCGGACGGACTACTTCCTCGACGCTACCATCGTAATCGGAGCCGATTACGCCGCCATCTATCCTTTTCTAGATTCGAATACAGACGGAGCGCTGCCTCCCTGCCAATGAGTTCTATCCCCGAGGTACTGAAACGGAAGGAACACGCGCCCGCGCGAACCACGCAAAACCCGGTGCGCGTACTCGCTGCACACGCCGTCGAGGCTGCGTTGGACAAGAAGGCGCTGGACATCGTCGTGATGGACCTCCAAGGAGTCTCAGGCTTCGCCGACATGTTTGTGGTCTGTACCGGCGAATCGGAGTTGCAGGTCAAGGCCATCGCCGATGCGGTTGTCGACACGATTCGGGAGGAGGCACAGGAGCGCCCCTGGCACAAGGAAGGCTACGAGCACAAGCAGTGGATCCTGCTCGACTATGTCGACCTCGTGGTCCACGTCCTGAATCCCGAACGGCGGGCCTTCTACGGCCTCGAACGACTCTGGGGTGACGCCCCGCGCGAAGACGTAGACCCTGACGGCACCGCAGCGGATGTGAAGCTGCTCAAGGCAAAATCGAAATGAGGACACTCTCGTTCGCTCTCGCTCTCTTGATCCTCGCCGGGTGCACTACCGTCCGTCGCGATGATCCCAAGCCCGAAACCCAGTTTGGTCAGCGTGATGACTCATCCGAGGACGGACGCGTCACAACGGTCATCGGGCCGGCCGATGGCAGTCAGGTCTACCGGTACCGGGATGCCATGGTGGAGGAGGTATTCGTCCGACTCGCGCCCCCCGCGCCCCAGCCTGTGGAGGTCGAGGTCCTGGTGAAGGGCGCCTTCCCCGACTCGTGTACGGAACTCCACGAAGCCATGCAGGAGCGGAGCGCGAACCAGATCTCGGTGACCCTGAGCACCCGGCGCCCTCAGGGAGCCCTCTGCGCAGCGGTCATACGGCCATTCCGCTTTTACCTCTTGCTGGAAGGCACGTACGCGGCGGGGCACTACACGCTTAATCTCAACGGCGGCGCCCATCCATTTCAAATTCGAGCACCAAAAACCAAGGGATCATGACGCGAGTAGTTATTGGGGCATTTCTGTTTATTGGATTTCTGGCGATGCCGTTTGAGGCGCGCACCAACTCGACCGGCGCGCTGGCCGGTCACTCGGGCTCCCCGGCAGAGAACGGCCGAACCTGCAACACATCGGGCTGCCACTTCGGGAACGCCACCAACTCGGGAGGCGGGTCGATCACCGTTTCAGGCCCCAGTTCCTACGGCCTCGGCCAGACCGTGGCCCTTTCCATCACTGTGGAGCAGGGTGGCGCCCAGCGCATCGGTTTCCAGGTCAGTGTCATCGATGCCTCCAACGCCCACGTCGGGACGCTGAAGATCGTGGATGCGAACAACACGAAGTTCGCCAGCAACAACCCTGCCTACATCACTCACGCGAACGCACCATCGGGGATGTCGACGCGGACATTCAACGTCGCCTGGGAGGCGCCGAATTCGCCGGTCGGGACGGTCTTCTTCTACATCACCGGGAACGCGGCCAACGGCAACGGCGCATCCACGGGCGACAACATCTATTCCACCCAGTTTCCAATGGCCGAATCCGGCACCGCGGTCGAGGCTGAAGCCGTCCCGTCCCACTTTGCGGTCACCGGAGCCTATCCCAATCCGGTGGCCAGCCAGGCCATCGTCGGGGTGAGTCTACCTCAGCCTGCGGACCTGCGCGTTGTCCTGATGGACGTCCTCGGCCGTGAGGTGTCGGTCAAACGATTCAGTGCACTCGGCGCAGGAGCGCACGACCTTCCTGTCAGCGTCTCCGGCCTCGCACCGGGTGCATACGTGGTGGTGGTGTCGTCCGGAACCGGACGCGTTGCCAGTCACTCGCTCCTGGTTCAGTAGCGGCCGCCTTTCCCGGGCCGCTACTTCCCGGAAACCGAGTCCGTCGCGGCCCCAAACGCGTCGCGGTACATGGCCTCGAACTCCTCGGCCGTCTGTCCATAGGTCGGATCTCCGATGAGATCCCCGATCTTCTGGGAGAAGTCGGCCGCAGCCTGGAACTCCCCGGCGTCCAGATAGGACAACCTGATCAGTTCGATGAAGCGCGCCGCCAACTGTATGTCCCGGTCGCCACTGGCCCGCTCAAGGCGATGGAGCACAATCGGCTCCGCTTCCTTCATCAGTGCCACGGCCGTATCCACCTCGTTCACGGCCCGGTAGGCCTCTGACATGAACAGGTAGGAGCGTTCGTCGCCCGGTATGGTTTCGAACGGAACGGCCTCCATGAAGTCGTTGAGCAGTGTCCGCGCCTCGTCAATCTGGCCATCACGGGCCATGCTGGCCGCGGTGTGTGAGAACACGTTGCGGTAGTTGTCGACCATCCGCCGGATGTTCTCATCGAAATACACGTCGGGATCGTTCAGTCCGCGGAAGCGGAAAGCCCGCAGCCGTTCAGCCGTGAGGCCGGGCACGACGCGGCCCAGCTGCTCATTGTGCTCAATGGGCACAACGCGGTAAGCCTGGCCCTCCAGCTGGAAGTAGTTCTGCAGATCAAGCTGCCCATCGGGGCTCACCGTCACCGCAAAGTAGATAGGCCGCTTCCAGTCCTGCTGGGCATTGGTCATCAGCAGGTTAAGCGCCACCTGATCGACCCCGTAGAGCAGGTTGATCTCAGGATCGGGGGCGTAAGCCCGGCCCTCCAGATTCCATCGCATCGGCGCCTGCACCAGGGAGGAGTCATCGGCCAGCAAACCGGCCACGTCGCCCCCGAACAGGCGCTGCGTGTTGACGGGAAGCGTCACCTCATCGGGCCGCCAGGGGATGATCGTCAGGTCATCGATCGCATCATCCGGCAGGGAAATCGGCAGCGGTTCCGAGTCGCGGGATGACTGGTTCTTCAACTGGCGCACGTACCAGGGCGTGTTCATCAGCGAGAGGTTCGCCACGCGAACATCCTGCCGCACGCCCTCCACCTCCTGGGCATACCAGAGGGGGAAGGTGTCGTTGTCGCCGTTGGTCATCAGAATGGCATTCTCCTCCACACTCTGGAGCATGTTGTAGGCGTAGTCGCCGGCCACGTAGCGGCCCGAGCGATCGTGGTCGTCATAGTTGACCACCATCATCAGCAGCGGAACGGCTGCGAACAGCACCCCCGCCACTCCCAGGCCGAGGACCTTCCGGCCCTTCTCGCTGCGGAATCGCCCTTCCAGGGCCTCGCCGATCAGCTGGATCAGCCCGGATGCGCCAATCCCGATCCACAGACTGAAGGCGAAGAAGCTGGCCACATAGGCATAGTCCCGCTCCCTCGGCTGCATGGGCGTCTGATTCAGATAGAAAATGATCCCGAGCCCGGTCACCAGAAACAGCACGCCGACGGCCATGGCGCGCCTCCAATCCCGAAGGAAATGAAAGGATGCTCCTATCAATCCGAGCAGAAGCGGCAATCCGTAATACGCGTTTCGGGAGGCCTCCTCGCTGGGCGTTTGATAGAGGTACCGCTCGGTTTCGACATCCGAGAAGCCGGTAATCGCAGGCGCATCCTGCACGTCACTCGCGCGGCCCACGAAATTCCACAGGAAGTACCTCAGGTACATGTGGCCCACCTGGTACCGGGTGAAGAACTCGCCGTCCGATTCGTACTGCGCGTAGACCCGCATGTGGTTGGGATCGGGCGAGTAGCGTCGCGGAAACCACGTGGTCTTGCGCGAATCCACCTGCTGGGTGCGGTCGTCGTAGGTGGATCCCTTCAGGATTGGAGTCTCGCCATACTGCTCGCGCTTCATGTAGGAAACGATGGCCTCGACGGTCTCCGGATCGTTTTCGTCGATGGGCGGATTGGCGGCCGACCGGATGAAGATGAGCGAGTAGGTGGAGTACCCGATGAAAACCATGGCGATGCACAGCATCACGAGATTCGCCACCTGCATGCGGCGCCGGTGGGTGTACGCGACGCCGGCCACGACAGCACCCAGGAACAGCAGGGTCACGAACACGGGACTCCCCGAATCGCCCACGGCGCCTGGCAGCCACTGCACGATGCCGGGGTAGACCACCAGGAAGGCCGCGGACGAGATGGCGCCCGTGGCCACGAGACCCATGAAGCGCTCCTTCTTGCTCCAGGACTCCCGGTCAAACTCGCTGAAAAAGAAAATCAGCGCGATGAAGAAGATGGCCAGCAGGTTCAGGAGGTGGACGCCAATGGCCAGGCCGAAGAAGTAGGCGATGAGCACCAGGTACCGATTGGCGGCCAGCCCAAAGGGATGGATTCCGCCCCTCAGAGCGGCCTCCTCGATCTTCGCCTGTTCGCGCCACTTCAGGATGAGCCACACCACGCCGGCGGTGAAGAGCATCGAAAGCGCATAAACCTCGGCTTCGACGGCGTTGAACCAGAACGAGTCGGTTGCGGCGAACGCCGTCGCGCCGATCACGCCGCCGGCAAGGGCGGTGATGCGGTCGGTCGTTGTCCAGACATCGGCCGCACCCTGCCATTCCCGCACCAGGCGAACAATGATCAGGTGCGTCAGGAGAATGGTGAGCGCGCTCGCTACCACCGAGACCATGTTGACGGCGATTGCCACATAGGCCATCGGAACAAACATGCTGAACAGGCGCCCCACCAGCATGTAGAACGGCGCTCCGGGAGGGTGCGAAACCTGGAGCCGGTTGGCGATGGCGATGAACTCTCCGCTGTCCCAGAATGACGTGGCGGGCGCCACGGTCATCACGTAAAGGACCAGGGCGTAAAGAAATACCGCGGCCGCCGTGTAGCGTTCGACCAGTCTCCAGTTCATTTCGCTCGAATCGGTTTCAGAATTCCTGAGGGGGCTCGAAGGGGCGCAGGGGAGGCGCACGCCTGAGGGGGTGCGACGTTCGGGTGGACCCCAAACAGGCCGGGTGAACGCGAGGTTTCCCGGATGGATTCCGGGCTGTTACCGCCCGGCCCCGCCCACAATCACAACGATTTCGCCCTTCACCTTGGTCCGGGCCGCCAGATCGTCGTGGATCTCCTGGAGGGGGCCCCGGACATACTCTTCGAAGGTCTTGCTCAGTTCCCTGGCCACGCAGGCAGGCCGCTCTCCGCCAAAACTCTCGACGAGGTCCCGCATGGTGCGTACGATGCGGTGCGGCGACTCGTACAGGACAACCGTGCGAGTCTCGGCCGCGAGTGCATCCAGGCGAGTCCGGCGACCCTTCTTGGGCGGAAGGAAACCCTCGAATACAAAACGGTCGCAGGGTAGGCCGCTGGCGGCCAGGGCAGGAACGAACGCCGTCGCTCCGGGCAGGCACTCCACGGGGACTCCCGCCTCCACCGCAGCGCGAACCAACAGGAATCCGGGATCCGAAATCCCGGGCGTCCCGGCGTCCGTGACCAACGCGAGCTGAAGGCCAGCCTGCATCTGTTCGGTCAGCCGCTCCGCCTTCCCGTGCTCATTGTGGATGTGGAAGCTGGTCTTCCGGGTTGTGATCCCGTAGTGATTCAGCAGCACGCCGCTGGTTCGGGTATCCTCGCAGGCGATCAGGTCTACCTCCTGCAGGATCCGCACGGCGCGGTAGGTCATGTCGCCAAGATTGCCGACGGGGGTCGGAATCAGGTAGAGTCTCCCGCCGGTTCTCTCGCTCATCCTGTCGCTCCAGCGGGTGGCCGTTTCAGGAACGGAATGCTGAATCTGGCGCCGCCCCGATCCAGGCTTACTCGGAACATGAACCACAGACCGACGGCACCCATCACGATGTTGGCGGCCCACATTCCCAGCCACGGCTCGATGAATCCGCGGTCGGCGAATTTCTCGCCATTGACCAGAGTCACCCAATAGAACATGAAAATGGCCAGCGCGAGGAGGGCCGCTGTGGCCAGTCCGCCCCGCCGTATCCGAAGCCCAAGCGGCACGCCAACGAGCATGAAGATCAGGCAGGCGAGTGCGATCGAATATTTCTTGTGGATCTCCACCCGGTAGCGGTCGGCCCGGTCGGATGTGGCAGCAATGACACGGCGATTACGTTCCAGTCGGGTGTGCGTGCTTCGGGCGTCCTGCAGCGCGAACTGCGCGACCTGCGAGATGGTCGCCTGATCGAGTCCCTGCAGTGACCGCCACGGTGAGGCGGGGGCGGGAGGCGATGCCGGCGACGGCAGCAGGGCAGATTCGGGTATCTGGAGCGAGACAGGACCCCGCGCCTGGTCGTTGGGGTCGGGTCCCCGGGTCCCGAGATTCTTGAGCATCAGGGCGGTAGCCGCCCTGGCCTCGACAATCTCCACATCCATGGAGTCGACGAGGTTCTTCATGTCCTCGGTTCGCATGGTCCGGTCTGTCCGGCGTCCCTGGGAAGGGTTGCGGCGCTCGAAACTCAGATCATCGAGCGAAAGCAGCATCCGGTGCTGCTGAAAACCCAGACGCTCGTAGCGGTCGTCGTTCCCGCTGCCGGGCGGCTTGAGGCGATGGATCTCGCCCTCGTTCAGCATGATTTCCAACAGGGAGCCCCCGGCCACCGTCTGGAGTCGGCCGCGCTTGGCCTTGATATCCACCCTGTACCTGGGGCCTTCGGTGTAGTCGTAGATGATGACGTCCTCGAGTTCGTTGGGCGAATCGGGCGGGATATTGCGCACCAGAATCCGGTAATCGTCCAGTCCATCGTAGAACACACCGGGCTTCAACTGGAACCCCGGCCGGGCCATGCGGATGTCCTGCCAGAGATTCCTGGCGCGGAAGTTGGCCTCGGGCAGAACCACATTGTTGAAGTACCCCATGGCGAGCGTCATCAGGAGACCCACAACGAGGACGGGCCACACCAACTGCAGGAAGGAGACGCCTGCGCCTTTGATGACGGCCCAGGCGCCCGACTCGGCGAGCCGGCCAAAGCTCATGAGGGACGCTATGAGCACCGACATGGGTACAGCAAGCACCAGCATGTAGGCCAGGTTATACGCGACCAGTTCCACAACCGCGAGGACCGGCAGGCCCTTGCCCACAAGGTCCGGCAGGTACTTGATCAGGAACTGCATCACCAGCATGAACATGAGCATGCCCAGCCAGGCCAGAATCGGCCCGGGCAGCATGCGGAGTACCATGCGGTGGAATTGATTCATGCGGGTCCAGTGCCGGTGCGCGCGATGTACGAAGGAAGGTGATCACGGTTCGCCGGGAGCCTTGCGGCCCGGGCCGGGTTCCACGGGTAAGCCATTCGCGAGCCGCATGACCATCCAGTCCTTCACGTTCAACCCCTTCGGGACCAATTGCTACATCTGCCATGATGGGGGGGGCGCTGTCATCGTTGATCCGTCCAGTTCTGCGCAGCACGAACACCAGGCGGTCCTCGACTACATCGACCGGGAGGGCCTCACGGTCTCGGAACTGCTGCTGACGCACGCCCACTTGGATCACATCTTCGGGTGCAAGGCCATGGCCGAAGCGCTCGGTGTCGGCTTGCGGGTCCACCGCGATGAGAAACCGCTGCTGGACGCAGCCGGGCTCCAGGCTCAGATGTTTGGTGTTCCGCTTGACGAGCCACCCGAGCCTTCAGGATGGCTCATTCCGGGGGAGCAGGTGCAAGTGGGAGGCGCTACGTGGGACATTCTCTTTACACCGGGCCACTCGCCGGGGAGCGTCTCTTTTTACGACGCTGCCGGCGGCTATGTCATTGCGGGCGATGTCCTCTTCGCCGGATCCATCGGCCGAACAGACCTCATGGGCGCCAGTCTGCCCGTCCTGATGGCGTCCATCTACCAGCAGCTCCTGCCGCTGGGCGATGAGGTGCGCGTGCTGCCGGGCCACGGTCCGGAGACCACGATTCGCCGCGAGCGCATGTCGAATCCGTTCCTGGAGGAGGCCCCGGCTTAGCGGCTGGCCTGTCAGTCCCTGGTGGACTCCGCGAATCGCGCCAGTGCGCCAGCCAGCGATTCGCGCGTGACCGGCCCGCTGATGTAGTCGTCCATGCCGGCCTTCAGGTATTTGTCCCAGTCCCCGGCCATCGCGTTCGCCGCCATCGCCACGATGTAGGGCCGATAAGCGCCCTGGAATCGTTCACGAATGAGTCGAGTGGCCTCAATGCCGTTCATCTCAGGCATTTGAACGTCCATGAGGATAATCTGGTAGGGGACAATCGATAGGGCATCCAGAGCCTCGATGCCATCTGACACGAGATCCACCGAATGACCCAGGTCCTGGGCGAGTTTTCTGGTCACCTGTTGGGAAGATTGATTGTCCTCAGCCACGAGGATGCGCATCCGGCGAAAAGATCCGGCCGCGCGGTCGTAGTCTGGCTCTGTGTTCTCATCGGCGACTTCGCGCCCGGCAGCGCGCTGGAGGGCCCTGCAGAGCTTGTCGGGCTTGATTGGTTTGTGCACGACCTCCGCAAACAACGATGCCCGGAGCGGAAGCCTGTCGGCAACCGAACTCATCAGAATGAGCTTGAAAGGAGTTTCCCACCCATCGACGAGCCTCTCCGCCAACTCAAGTCCTGAAACCTCGGGCATATGCAGGTCGAGGAGGGCCAGGTCGAACGACTGCCCACTCTGAACAATGTCCAGTGCTTGCCGGGCGTTCTCTGCGGACACCGGTTCCATCCCCCAGGCTGTTGCGTGGAGTGCCAGGACATCCCGCTGGGTTGCATTGTCGTCCACAATCAGCAACTTCAGCCCTGAGAGTGCTCCTTCTGAGCGCGGAGAAGGTGCCCGAGACGCCTCTGCGATCCTGAAGGGCACTTCCAGGTGGAACGTCGAGCCCTTATTGACCTCACTCTCCACCCATATCTTGCCTCCCATCAACTCGGCCAGTCGGCTGGATATGGCCAATCCCAGGCCGGTTCCTCCCCATTTCCGCGTCACACTCCCATCGGCCTGAACAAACGAGTCAAAAACGTCACTCAGCCGATTCTCCGGGATACCTATCCCGGTATCGGAAACCGCCAATCGAAGTGTGATCGTGTCGGCCTCCAGTGGTCCCACATCTACGGTTACCGCCACCTCACCTTGATCGGTGAATTTCACGGCGTTCGATACGAGGTTGATGACGATCTGGCGGAAACGGGCCACGTCACCATAAACAGCGGCGGGTGTCTCAAGGGTAATGAAGGACGTCAATTCAAGGCGCTTGCCGATCGCGGCCTGATTCGCTATGTCGAGTGCGTCTGCCACGACTCGATCAAGTTCGAAGGGCGCGACCTCCAACTCCGTCCTTCCAGCCTCAATCTTGGAGAAATCCAGGATATCATTCAATACCGTCAGAAGCGTGTCTCCACTCAGCCGAATCGTATCGACGAACTCTCGGATCTCTGGATCCAACTCCGAGTCCAGCAGGAGACTCGTCATTCCGATGATTCCGTTCAGCGGAGTCCGAATCTCATGGCTCATTGTGGCAAGGAACTCGGACTTTACGCGGACGGCTTCCTGCGCTGCCACAAGGGCCTTCGAAAGTCGATCCGATTCCTCCCGCAGCTGGTTCTCAAGGAGCCGATACGCGGACACGTCACGCACAACGCAGTAGACGAGTCCATCGTCAACCGAAAGCAGAGAGATGTCGGCCGGAAACAGCCCACCGTCGGCACGTCTTCCCTGAATATTCAGGCCGGCCGACCCCATTTGCCGACTCTTGGTCTGGGCTCGAAACGAATGAGCAAGGGCGGCGTGTCGGTCGCGGATGTGGTCTGGAACGAGGGCGTCCAGTGACAGCTCCGAAAACTCCGTTTCATCGTACCCGAACATGGCTCGGGCAGCAAGATTCGAGAATCTGATCCTGTCGTGGACATCAACAGCCAGGATGCCGCTCGTAAAGGAGTTCAGAAGTTGGCGAACTCCTTCCTTTTCAAAATTATGGCCCAATTCGCGTCTCGCGGTCTAATTGCACAGGTTTTGAGGAGTCTATTGCTTGCCCAGTTCTGAAATCAAAATGGGCCTAAATCGGGGTCACGATCCGGTTGATTGAGTTCCAGACCAAATCGCCCATCGTCTCACACTCGCCAAACTCGGGCATCCGGTAGTGCTCAGCGAGCGACTCAGCGAGGCGTTCGACGTGGTCGTCCGGCGAGATCAGGTCCTCCCGCATCACTTCCATCAGGGCGTCGTACCGGCCGTGGGACACACGAACCCGTGAGGCAATCAGCGCCTGCTCCTCCGTCTGGTACTGAATCACGTTCTCGGGCGCGAGGTGCTGCATCGTCAACTTGACGAAGGGAGCGTTTTGCGGGTAGTGCTGCGGGAGATAGACTTCCTTTCTCCAGTGATGGGACTGCTGGTCGAAGTCGATGGGATGCATTCGGAAGTGCCACTTCTCGAAATCCCGCGTGAGTTCAACCACGAAATTGCCCGAGTGCATGTCGCCGAGGAGGCAGATGAAGCACCGTTCGTTGAACTTGACGAATTCCTTCGCCAGACGGACCCGGTCAAAATCAGTCAGGGGCATGCCTTCGCGAAGGAAGGCATCGGCCGGGACGCCGATGACATGCTCCTCGATGATGGTGTCCCCGTAGAGGAAAAAATTCAGCCGGTTGGGGGAGAGGATGTGCTCCAGCTCGAGTCCGTACACGCGACTGGCATCCACGCGCTTGACGTAGAAGTAGTCAAAGTTCTCGTTGATCCGGTTGACGACCCGCACACGGAAGGGAAGCGTGTTGCCATACACGCACATATCAATCCGGTCTATCGACAAATGACGGGTAATGGACATGTCGCCCTGCGCCTTGAGAATCGCGTAAGCGATCAGGAGCAGCTCGTGGATTTCCTCGGTCTCCGCGTGGGCGTAGAGCACCGTTGACCAGAGCGTGTCGGCCCCGTAATCGTCGTAGACGGGGATCGCATTCGTGTACCGCAGCAGGTCCGAGTACTTGATGCCCGACGGGCTCATGCGGCCGTACCGTGACAGGTACGATCCGAAATAATCGCTGACCGGAAAGACCGGCTTCTTCTGACTGATCAGGTGACGGGGCAAGCGATCAGACGGGGACCGGTGACTTGGCGATGACCTTACGATAATACTCCTCGTATCGAGGAATCACCTTGTCTGAGTCAAATACGTCGACGGCCCTTTTTCGTGCGGCCAGGGCCATCCGCGCATGCAGGTCATCGTTCAGGAGAAGGGCCCTCACGCGATCGGTCATGCCTTCGACATCTCCCACCGGGCACATGAAACCGGTCTCGCCTTCGACAATCAATTCGGGCACTCCCCCGACATTGGTTGAGACCACAGGCACACTGCAGGACATCGCCTCCAGGGCGGCCAGGCCGAACGTTTCAGATCCACTGGGCATCAGGAATACATCGGCGATCGAGAGGATTTCCTCGATGGGCTCCTGCTTGCCGAGAAAACGGATGTCATCGATGACGCCGAGTTCGCGGGCGAGGTGCTCGGCGGGGATTCGGTCCGGGCCATCCCCGACCAGCAGCAACTTGACGGCGTGGCCTTCCTTTCGAAGCGCCTCGAAGATCCGAACAACCTCAGTCGCTCGTTTGACGGGGCGGAAATTGGACACGTGCACCAGGACCTTCTCGCCGTTCGGGCAGAGCGCAGCCTTGAAATGGTCCTTCATCTGTCGTCGGAAACGCGTGCCGTCGATGAAGTTGGGGATGACCTCGATGTCCGTGCAGACCTCACATGTGTTGGCGGTCTCGGCCTTCAAGTACTCAGAAACCGCGGTGACTCCGTCCGATTCATTGATGGAGTAGGCCACGACCGGCGCAAACGAGGGGTCCTGTCCGACAATCGTGATGTCGGTCCCATGGAGCGTGGTCACAATGGGGATATGGATGCCCTCCTTCGCCAGGATCTGGCGGGCGAGTACCGCGCTTGTGGCGTGCGGAATCGCGTAGTGCATGTGGAGCACGTCCAGCTTCTCATAGCGAACCACGTCTACCAGCTTGCTCGTCAGGTTGAGCGTGTACGGCGGGTACTCGAAGAGGGGATACGAATTGACGTTCACCTCGTGGAAAGAGATGTTCTCGCGCACCGGGCCCAAGCGGAACGGCATCGAGTAGGCGATGAAGTGAATCTCGTGTCCGCGGGCAGCAAGTTCTTTGCCCAGTTCAGTGGCGACGACGCCGCTGCCCCCGTAAACGGGATAACACGTGATTCCAATGCGCATGCCAAGGGGGCCTGATGAGTGGTCTTGACTACCCGTCACCGGGCGGGGGGTTGCAGAGTTTGAATGCCTCCGGATGAAACCATCACGCCCGATGAAGTGTTGCCGGGGCATGTTTCAACGATCAACCACTTCCATGACCCGAATCCTATCCGGACTTCTGCTCGTTGCCCTGATGGCGACGGCACCTGACCAGGCGAGGGCCCAACTTGGGTTCGCAGCGGGACTCAACTACGAGTCGGTTTCAGACATCAATACCAGTGGACTTCAGGGTACCTATGACAGCGCCGCCGGCTATCACGTTGGCCTGTTCCTGGACTTCGGCGCTGGACCGGTTGGCCTCCGTTTGGGCGCGTTTTATCGGGACCTCGGAGAGTTCGAAGTGTCCCTGGCCGGTCTCAAGTCCACCGTGGATGTCACCTCGCTCGACTTTCCGATAGATCTGAGGTTCGCGGTGATCCCTACTCCCATGGTGAGGCCCTACCTCATGGCAGGGCCGGTGTTCAGCATTCCCAGGTCCGATGACGAGGCCTACGACGAGTCCCTCGAGGACGTGTCGGTTGCTGGCAACATCGGTATCGGCCTCGAGATCAGCGTAGGCGGCATGACGCTGCTCCCCGAGTTTCGGTACACAGTCGGCGTGACCCCCTTCGTGAAGGACAGGTTTACGCTGGGCGGGCGGACATTCGTGGCCGAAAAGAATGACCAGCGGTCCAACACCGCGATGCTGCGGGTTGGGATTCGGTTCTAAGGTGCTCCGACCGAAACAGACTTAGTAGACGGGTCTATGCGGGTGATTAGCGGCGTTCCGGCTCCAGATCCGACACAGTGAAACTGTGTCTGGAATCGCCCGCGGGAAAGGCCGTTCGCCAATAGGTGGAGGCTGGTCCCTGCCGTTGTCCCGGCGATCTAGAATCGGAGCATCGAATTCCACGTTTCAGACCCCGCTGAACCTGTCGAAGTGGATTCCGCGGCAGGATTCCACCTTGATGGCACCAATTCGGGCGTTGAAGTGGAATATCAGCCACATATTCCACTCCACCGGAGGCTCAAGCCCGGTGAGCCAATTTGAAATGAGAAAGCGTGTACCCCGGGTGGGGACTCCACCCCGCCAACGAAATGGTCCCCAAATGAAAGCGGGGCGCCACCCAAAAGGGTAGCGCCCCGCTTCATGTCTGGCCCTTATTCGCTTCGACTCAGGTAACCCCGGCGAAGAACCGGAAGCGACGCTGGTCGACGGTGTAGGGCAGATCATTTATAGGCCTGCGTCCTTCGGCCCATCGAGGCGCGGATCCGCTTGACATCGACTGCTCACTGTAAAAGTGGCGGGTGTCGACGGTGAACGGGCGAGCATCGGGGGCACTCCGGCGGACTTGGTCCGCTATACGCAGTGCTGTTTTCCAGCCGACCACCCGCGAATGCGGAGTCAGGCTGGTGTAGTAGGATTCTGATTTCTGGGTTGGGAGGAAGGCACTGAACTGGTAGGGATCGAGAACCACATTTCTGTAGCTGCCCTGTCCCCGGTACCGTGTCTCCACCCGATTCCGAATCACCCATGCTACCAGCACCTGTTCTTCGGGACGCTTGGTCTCGGAGAAAATGGCGCGGGCAAGCCAAAGTGTTTCGGAATCAATCTTCTCAGGCGGAAGAGGCGCAATCTTTTTGGGATTGAGGAGTGCCTCTTCGTATGGGGTCATCGTATCGTCCATATCGGTCCGATTCTCCATCACTTCCGCGAAGGATATCGAACTCGACAGGGATGACTCGCGCTGACCAGTAAGCGCGAAGACGCCTGTGAAGCTCAGAAAGCAAGCAGCATAAAGGGCTACTGGCTTCTGTCTCATGGCTTCTTGCGGTTGGTTTGACATACTAAAGCGCCAGACTGCGGCGAAAGGGGCCACAGGATGTCTGGCGACGAACACCGCAGTGCGATATTCGAGCCGTTCCCTACCAAGAGGGGCCGACTGGGTTTCAGAATGTGTACGGTCATTAACATAATGTGTTACATGCAGTTACGAAGACGTTCGGCGTATTCACTCGCCGTTCAACCCCCGTTCATGCACCGTTCACCGGCTGTTGGCGGTCCCTGCACGCAAGCTTCGTGCCCAGTGCTAAAAGCGCTTCCGATTTTCGGGCTGGAGACCCATTTCTCCCCCGGGGAACGGGATTTCTTCCACCGGCCGGGGTCAGGAGGCTGAGATGGCCAGAATCGCCGCAGACAGGGGTATTCCGGGCGTTTTTGAGGCGCTCTCGCCGTTCGGAACAGTGCTTCTCCTGGAGCCGGAAGCCATGCAACCGGCCAATCTGGCAGGAATGGACATTCTCATTGTCCGCAGTGTGGCAAAAGTGGGGAAGGAAATGCTGTTTGGCACCCCAATTCGCATGGTTGGATCGGCCACCTCGGGTACCGACCACGTCGACAAAACCTACCTTAGTGCCCAAAACATTGCGTTTTCGCACGCTCCGGGTGCCAATGCCGACTCGGTTGCGGACCATGTGATCACCGCGATGTTGATGCTTGCAGCCCGAACCGGAGACCGTCTCCGGGGCAAGACGCTCGGGATAGTGGGATACGGACACGTGGGGACGCGGGTTACGCGGCGGGCGCGGGGCCTTGGCCTGGCAACGATGATCTGTGATCCACCCCTCGCGGAGGCAGGCGCGGACGCGGGCTTTCGCAGCCTGGAGGATGTGCTGACTGAGTCTGATATCCTGACGCTTCATACGCCGCTGGTCCTGGATGGTCGTCATCCCACCAGACATCTCCTGGGCGGCGACCGTCTGGCCGGATTTCGGGGCTGGCTGATCAATACCTCCCGTGGCGCGGTGATCGACAACGCAGCGCTCCGGCATTGTATAGAGACAGGGACCGGTCCCTCCGCAACGGTTCTGGACGTCTGGGAGCGTGAGCCCACGCCCGATCCGGCGCTCGTGAATCGGGTTGACATCGGCACCGCACACGTTGCCGGGTACGCGGCGGACTCCAAATGGGAAGCCACCCGGCAGATGGCGCTGGCCGTAGCGAGGTTTCTCGGCGGTGCCAGGGCCGCCATCGCCCCGGGGGACGTGTCTGAGGGTCTTCCGGTCGTTCCCATCTCCGCTCCGCCCTACAGGGGGCCAGCGGGTGCGGAGGCCGACCTCGAGTGGCTCGCCGAACTTGCCCACACCATGTGTCCGCTTCGCCGCGACCACGATGCCCTCCGCGGTATGCTCGCCCAACCGGATCCGGGCGCCTCATTCCAGGCCTTCCGCGCTCGGTACCCGGGCCGGCGCCTCATGCGGCGGCATCGGGTAAGTGGGGTTCCAGAGCACCTGCGGGAGGTAGCCGAATCGGCTCTGACCTGCCGCTGCGACTAGCGCCGGAGCCCGCCGCCGCCGGAGCCCGCCACGGCTCCGCCGCCCGCTGCCAGGGCTCAACCGGCCGCCGCCACAGCCCACAACCCGTCAGTCCGTAAACCCGTAACTCTTGAGGAACGTGTCCTTATTGCGCCAGTCATCGCGCACCTTTACGAACAACCGGAGATAGACGGGCCGCTGAAGGAATTCCTCAATGTCGACCCGGGCCGCGACTCCGACTGCCTTCAACGCCAGCCCGCCCTTGCCGATCAGGATGCCCTTCTGGCTGTCCCGTTCGACGACGATCTCGGCTTCGATGACGTCCTTTTCGCCCTCGCGCTCGTCATAGGACACGATATTGACCTGCGTCGCATAGGGCACCTCCTGGCGGTACTTCTCGAAGATCTTCTCCCTGACGATTTCAGCGACGAAGAAACGTTCGGGATGCTCGCTGATCATCTCCTCCGGATACAACCGAGGGCCCTCAGGAAGATGCCGGGTGATCACCCTGAGGAGCGCATCGACGTTTCGACCCTTCAGCGCGGAAATCGGCACCACGTCCACGAACTCACGGAGCTTCTGGTATTCCTCAACGAGTGGCAACGCATTCTCCTTGGCGATCTTGTCCATCTTGTTGAGGACGAGAATGACCGGTTTACCGCCGGCATACTCCAGGGAGAGTGTGTCCGGTGTGTCGAAGGTGGCATCGGCCAGAAAAAGCACAACATCCGCATCCCTGACGGCTGAGGTCACGGTCCGCATCATGGTCCGCTGGAGGCCGTAATTCGGATTGATCACGCCCGGGGTATCCAGGAGGATCAACTGAAATCCGGGATCCGACAGAATGCCCAGAACCCGGTTTCGAGTGGTCTGCGGTTTGCGGGTGACAATCGAGACCTTCTGCCCGATGAGCTGATTGACGAGGGTGCTCTTGCCCACATTCGGCCTGCCCAGCAGGGCGGCGTAGCCGCAGCGAAAAAGCTTGGGTTCTGTCATTATCTATGCTTTAACGAGGAAGGCCATGTCGCGAACGGCCTGCTCCAGGCCGACAAACACGGCGCGCGCCACAATGGCGAAGCCGATCGAAACCTCATCCAGATGGGGCATCCCGTCGTGGAAGGTATCGTAATTGTCGTAGTCCAGTCCGTGTCCCGCGTGGAGAGCCAATCCCAGATCTCGCGCGAGTGTCCCGGCTGCGGCCAATCGGGCCAGGTAGGCCTGACGATCGCCCCCCCGGCTGTTGGCGAAATCGCCCGTGTGAAGTTCTACCGCGTTCGCACCAGCATCCGCGGCTGCGCGGATTTGCGCCTCATCGGGGTCTACAAAGAGCGCCACTTCTGCAATCCCTGCATCATACAGCCGTGGGATGACCTCGTCCAATCGACGACGGGAAGCCAGCACATCCAGCCCGCCCTCGGTCGTGATTTCCTCCCGTCGCTCGGGTACCAGCGTCGCGAGTTCCGGGACCACGTCACAGCAAATGGAAACGATCTCCTCAGCCGTCGAGAGCTCGAAATCCAGCTTCGATCGCACTGTTTGACGAAGGAGGCGAACATCGCGATCGTTTATGTGGCGCCTGTCTTCCCGCAGGTGGAACACGATGCCGTCCGCACCCCCAAGCTCGCACAGCGTTGCAGCATGAACAGGGTCCGGAAAGGTCTCCTTGCGCGCATTGCGAAGGGTCGCTACATGGTCAATATTGATGAGAAGCCGCGTTCGCGTCATAGGATTCCGGCAACAATGGCGAGTCAGAAGTGTCCTGAATAAGGACGGTTGGAGGACGTCTTCTACCGTAAAGGCTCTGTGGAGTTTTGAAGCCCTTTTGAGTTTGGGCCTCTGGGCGTTGTATTTCGCAGGGTGCCCGTATATTTTCAGTCGATGGTGTCCGTCCCCAGGACAGCCAAACAGTTCGCGCCTCGGAAGCCCACCACCTCATCCCACGACGCATAATGGCCGCAAGCAGCCAGGCCGTAAACAAGGCCATCCAGTTAATCCTCGCGATTGTAATCGTTGGACTTGGATACTTCCTATACGAGTCGATCACCGAGCCCTACGAGGCCGTGGAACGTCAGCGCGAGGTGACTCGCTTGACCCGGGAACGCATGCAGCAGGTGCGTGGAGCGCTCTCTACCTACCGTCAGGAGCATGATCGTTTCCCCAGCTCGCTCGACTCGCTTCACTACTTCGTGCTAACGGATTCGCTTATTCTCGCGAAGGCTGATTCCATCTTTGGCGCTGGCTTCAGAAGTGACTCGCTCATCTACTCGCCCCGAACCGGCAAGAAGTTCGAGTATGCGCTGAATGACACGTCCAGCGTGAACATCTACCTGCTATCAGATCCTGATTCAAACGATCGGATTGGCTCTCTCACCCCGGATGTGACGCTTCTCAACGCGGCCAGCTGGGAGTAATGAGTCAGGGCTTGCCCCGACTCGGATATCGATAGATGGCCGCCCAAGCCAGTGCAGGCATTGCGTTCTCGGACCGCGCGCTCCGGTATGCAGAGGTCCAGGAGTCAGAACGCGGGTTCCGACTGCTGAGGCTTGGTCAGTGCGATTTTGACTTCGATCTCAATCGAAGCCTGACCGATCCAAGCGCGGATCAGGAGAGAATCATCATATCGGAGGCGTTGGTCGAAGCCCTCGGACCCTCTGATTCGAGACGCATTCGTGCGGCGCTCCATCCTCCGCTTTGCCGCTCGTTCTTTTCGGCGCACACGGACGAAGACCCGGTGCCGGCTGTCAGTTTCGAGGCCGGTCTGCTCGGGTTTTCGAACGAGGACGGTCACGGGATCGGGGCCGATGCTGCCGCGCACGCCAACGGAAGTGAACTGCTGCATGTCACCAGCATTCGGCCGGTGGTGCTGGAGAACCTGGGCGCTATCGTCGCAGACCTGAAAGCGCAGGATGCACAGGCCGTGTCGGCCCTGAGGGCCTCCGCCGAAGTTGTTCGGCTGGGTGGTGTCAACATGGTCGATGGGCTTTGTGTCCTTGCCATCGGCTACTTCGACAACCTGTTCGAACTGGCACTTCTGGACCGGACCGGCTGGCGATTCGCAACTCATGCCCGCGGATTGCCCGCGCCGGAGGACTCCATCTACCATATCCGCGAAGTCCTCGCGCTGTTGAACTGGTCGCCGGAAGAGGTGTCACGGGCACTGTGCTTTGGCTCCATGCGAGTCCCCGATGCCGTGGAGGCCTTGTTTCCGGGCCGCGTTCAGGTCATGAACCCGCTCAGCCTTCTGGAACTGGATCCCGACAGCCTGGACCCCGACTACGCCGCAGCGGAGTTCGTCCCCTCAGTCGGCGCAGCCCTCCTGTAGCCGTGAGAATTATTGCTGGCTCACTGAAGCGGCGCAACCTCACCATTCCCAAGGGACTGGATGTGCGCCCGACCACAGACCGGACCCGCGAGGCCGTCTTCAACTGGGTCGTCAACCGCATTGACCTCGACGGAGCGTCGGTGCTCGATCTGTTCGCCGGATCGGGAGCACTGGCGTTTGAGTCCATCAGCCGGGGAGCGGATGAGGCGCTCCTGGTCGAAAAGTCGCAGCGGGTGGCCGAGGTCATCCGCCGGAATGCCGAGCATCTCGGCATCGAAGTTCAGGTGCGCGTGGCGTCCTCAGACGCCCTGACGTGGCTCGGACGATCGCCTTCCGCGCAATTCGACCTGGTGTTCGCGGATCCGCCCTACGACTACCCTGATTTCGCCCTCTTGCCCGAGGCCGTGCTCCCTCACCTGACTCCGGACGGGGTCTTCGTGCTGGAGCACGGGCGGCCAGGAGAGTTCGAAGACCACGAATGCCTGGTTGATCAGCGGCGCTACGGGCGTGCCAACATTGCATTCTTCCGGCCCAGAGTGGACAATGGGGAATCTCCAAAGGACGCATGAAACAGGACGACCATAGACTGGCCTTGTATCCGGGCTCCTTCGACCCGTTCACCCTCGGGCATCTGGACATTGTGGCCAGGGCCAGCCGAATCTTCGACGAGATCGAGGTGACCGTGGCGGTCAACACGAGCAAGAAGCACCTGATGTCGGTCGAGGAACGCTGTCGACTCATTGAGGAGTGCGTGGCCGATTACCCGAATGTGAATGTGGCATCGTTCGAAGGCCTCCTGGTCGACCACGCGCGCGAGCGTGGCGCGGTTGCCCTGGTCCGAGGCCTGCGCCAGGTAAGCGATTTCGATTTCGAATTCCGCATGGCCTTCGCGAACAGGCGGCTCCACGAGGGGTTGGAGACTGTCTTCCTGATGACCTCCGAAAAGCACGCACTGATCGCCGCCTCCATTGTCCGGGAGATCCACCACTGGGGCGGTGACATTTCGTCGTTCGTGCCGGAGCCTGTCCTCAGGGCCCTGAACAACGCCCGCTAGCCGATCACGCCCGGCCGCACCCGAATGCAGACCAACGTAGACCTGATGGTTGAGCCAGAATTCAACGCCCGCATCGCGGCCATGAAACCCAGCGCCACGCTGGCGATGACGGCCAAGGCGGCCCAGGCCAAGGCGGCCGGTCGCCCCGTGATCGGACTGAGCGCCGGCGAGCCCGACTTCGATACTCCGGCGCCCATTCGCGAAGCCGCCAAAAAGGCCATTGTCGATGGCTTCACCCGCTACACGAACAACAAGGGCACGCCGGAGCTGCGAGCGGCGATTCAGGACAAGCTGGCCCGGGAAAATGGCGTTTACGTTTCGCCCGACGACATCATCTGTTCGAACGGGGCCAAGCAGTCGGTGGCGATGGCCATCAGCGTGCTCTGCCGGGCCGGCGATGAAGTGATCATCCCGGCACCATACTGGGTCAGTTATCCAGAGATGGTGCGGTTTGCCGGGGGAGTCCCGGTGGCAGTCAGCACCACGGTCGAGTCCGGCTACCGCCTGACCCCACAGCAACTCGAGGCGGCCATCACGCCGAAGACCCGGGTGCTTGTTCTCTGCTCGCCGTCCAATCCCACAGGGGGGACGTACACGCCCGGGCAGATGGAAGGGCTGGCCGCCGTTCTCCGGCGCAATCCGCACGTCTACGTGATATCCGACGAGATCTACGAGCACATCCGATACGGTGTGCCTCATGTCTCCATCGGCTCGCTCCGCGGCATGGCGGACAACAGCGTCACCGTCAACGGTTTCTCGAAGGCTTTCGCGATGACCGGATGGCGGCTCGGCTATCTGGCTGCAGCGCCGGGCATCGCGAAGGCGGTCGGGAAACTGCAGAGTCAGCTGACCTCGGCGCCGAGCAGCATTTCCCAAAAGGCCGGCGAGGCCGCCCTGGCCATGCCGCACGCCTTGATTGACGAGATGGTGCGCGCCTTTCAGGAGCGTCGGGACTTCATGCTCGGCGAGCTCGGCAAGATGGAGGGCCTGCGGTGCCCGCGACCGGACGGGGCGTTCTACCTCTTTCCCGCGGTTTCAGCGTACTTCGGGAGGACATCCCCGCAGGGAACGCGGATAGACTCGGCCGAAGACCTCTGCTTCTACCTGTTGGAAGAATTCGACCTGGCGCTGGTCCCGGGTCATGCCTTCGGAGACCCGGACGGCCTTCGGATTTCCTATGCCGCCTCGATGGCGAATCTTGCTGAAGCCACAAAGCGCATGACCGCCGCGTTCGCCGCACTCTCCTGAGCGACGAACCTACATACGAGGCTGAGGAAATCTGGCCGGTGCCGTCCCCCGAGGCTCCGCGAGAGCGCTACGTCCTCCACATCGGGCTGTTCGTTCTCACCCTGATCTCGACCATCTGGGCCGGCGGCAACATGGTCGGCCGGTTTGATCTCTATGCCGAGATGGACCGCTGGGTCTCGGTGTTCGGTCAGCCGATCAACGTCGACTTCGTCCTGGACGGGCTGCGATTCGGCGGATCGTTGCTGCTTTTCCTGACGGTCCACGAGTTCGGACACTATTTCGCCGCCCGCATTCACCGGGTCAGCACCTCACTTCCGTACTACATCCCATTCCCGTTCAACGGGATCGGGACGTTCGGCGCGGTCATCCGCATCCGGGAGCAGATCCCGTCACTCAGGAAGCTCTTCGACATCGGTGCCGCCGGGCCGATCGCGGGCTTCGTGGTGTCTCTGGGCATACTCGCCTACGGGCTGGCCACCCTGCCCCCGCCGGAGTATCTACTGGACGTACCGGGCCATGAGGCTCTGAAGGCCTACATCAATCAGTTCGGGATGCTGCCGGACCGGATTCTCTCCTTGCCTCAGGACGGCTCGGTGATCCTGGTGGTGGGACAGACTCCGCTGTACTGGTTCATGACCCAGTTCGTCGAACACGTTCCGCCAATGCACGAGATGTACCACTATCCGTACCTCTTCGCGGGTTGGTTGGGGCTCTTCTTCACCGCGCTGAATCTGCTGCCGGTCGGTCAACTGGATGGCGGCCACATACTGTATGCCCTGGTTGGTGCGAAGTGGCACGGGCGATTGGCTCGCGGTTTCGTACTGGTCCTGTTGATCTCGGGCGCCATCGGTTTCATTCAGGGTGCCGAGGAGTTCCGGTCGGCCTCGCTGCTCGGCGAAATCGGCGTCTGGGTTGGACTGTCGGCTATTCTGTTTGTCTATCTGTGGCGCATGTTTGGCCTTGACCTGGACGTTGTGGGCCCGCTGCTCGTGGGCATCGTTCTGATTGCTGCGGTGGCCGCCGCCGTGGGGCCGTCCATGCTTCGACTGGGATATTCCGGCTGGCTGGTCTGGTGCGCCCTCATCGCGTTCCTGATTCGGGTGGACCATCCTCCGGTCCTGGTTCATGAACCCCTGACCCGCGGTCGGCGTTGGGCAGCCTACGCTTCGCTGGTGATCTTCTTCCTGTGCTTCTCGCTCAAGCCCCTCTACATACCGTGAACCCGGGATCCTGGTCGGTTCACCGGAATTGCGCTGCGCGTGCGGTGCTGGTCCCAAGGCCAGGCTCTATATTCTGGATCCAAGCAGACACGAGGCCCGCCTACGAAGCTCGATACCGTTTTCACTCCTCCATGCGAGCCACCGGCGTGTCCGGACTCGAAACAGCGCGACTGAATGAACGGTAATCGACGGGCCTCCGCGTCGTCCCTGCTGCTGGCAGCCCTTTTGGGCGTGGCGGCCATGGGATGCGACAGCGCGCCGGGCGTACAGGATCCACTTGCGGTGCCTCCGGTGGTGTCAGACCTGGACTACACCCCTCGGCTGGTTCAGGTAGACAACGTGCCATCCGGCGCCATCAGCGGTGACAATGTGCTGGTGACGATGGACATCAGTGCACGTGCCGAGGACGCCGACGGCGACGTGGACCGCGTGTCGTTCGTCATCCAGTCTCCCGTAGGCGCCACCGAGCCCATCGCGCAGGGAGATCTCGTGGCGGGTGCAGGTGGACGATTCGCCGTGCGGGCCGAGGTCGCGTTTCCCAAGGCGCTGACGGGGCCCTATGTCCTGATCGTGTACGCGTCCGACCAGCGCGGCCACCTGGGCAACGAACTCCGCGGGACCATCGAGCTGACGGCAACGGGCAATCCGCCCGTGATCGATGAGATCATCGCCCCTGACCGGATTCAGCGGCCCGCCGCCGGGGAGCCCGCCGCCACGCTGCAGCTCATTGCCGTGGTTTCCGACCCGGATGGATTGGCGAACGTGGCGCGTGTGGAAGTTCGCTTCGATGGCGGATCACCGCTTCTGCTGTGCGACGACGGGGGCCAGTCTCAGTGCAATCCGGGTTTTGCCAGCGGAGACGCGGCGGCCGGCGATGGACGCTTCACGCTAACCATTCAGGTGAATGAGAACAACACGCCCGGACCACGGACACTCGAGTTCATTGCGACAGATAGATCTGGCCTGCAGAGTGAACCGGTTACGAGGGTGCTGACCATTGAGTAACACCCTGAGACTGTACCGGGCCGTGAGCTTCTTGGCCCTCATGGCGACCTGCGCCGTTCCCTCCGCCATAGCCCAGGACGCCCGCTTGGTGGAAAGCGAGTTCGGGATTCTGGCCAATTCCGTGGCCAACCTGCATGCGAATGCCGACTCCCTTTGGGTCGGACCCTTCCTGAATCTCACCGTCGATGGCGGCGCTTCGTGGCTCCTGGCGGGTGCGGATTCGCTGGGCCGAGGCGCCAATCGCGTGTTCTCGCTGGATGTTGAGGGCGACGTGGTCTGGGTGGGCCTGGGTCGCAGCGACCGCTCGACCGGTGAGTCTGTTCAGACGGCGGCCGGTTTTCTGGTCTCGACCGATGGAGGCAACACGTTTACCTACCGGTTCCCGCAACTGGACAGCCCCGGCGACGACACGATCGAGTATGGGGTCAATACCCTGTCGGCCCTGGCCGTTATCGTGCCTCAGCAGAGTCCACCGTTTGACATCGACTACGATCCGGTACGGGACGAGGTCTGGGTCGCGGGCTGGGCCAGTGGCATCCGGCGTTCAGCCGATGGCGGATTGACCTGGAGCCGGGCCGTCCTTCCACCGGATGACTTCGACTACGTCCACCCGGATTCCCTCTACAACTTCCGGGTCGAGCCGCAACGGGGTGGCACGGGCGAGTTGAATCACATGGGATTCGCCGTTCTCGTGGATGAGGAGGGCGTCGTCTGGGCGGGGACACCGGCTGGCCTGAACCGGTCCGAAGACGGAGGCTCAAGCTGGCAGCGGTTCAGTCACGATGGCACGTCGACATCCCTACCGGGTAACTGGGTCATTTCGATAGAAGAGCAGCCGCTGCCTGGACGCAATCCGGTGTGGATCTCCACCTGGAACTCGGGAGGAGGAGGGACCGCCCAGTTTGGTGCTGCCGTCACCCGGGACGGGGGCGAGACCTTCACGCCGGTTCTCCAGGGGGAGAAGGTCTATGACTTCGCCTTCCGGGGTGAGACGGTGTACGTAGCCAGTGACGGCGGACTCTTTATCTCAGAGGACGGCGGCCTGACGTGGGTCGGTATTCGCGACTTCCGCGACCGGCTTCGTCCAGAGCGATTCATCCGGCCCGGCGCTTCTGTGTTTTCAGTAGCCACCACGACCACCGCGTTGTGGGTCGGCACCGAGGACGGCCTTCTCAGGAGTACAGACGGCGGGCAGACCTGGTTGGTGAACCGCGTCGAGATCCCGACGAACCCCGCCACACCGACCGATGAGGTGCCGCGCGTCGACGCCTTCGCCTATCCGAACCCATTCTCACCGGCCATCGACCGCTTCGTTCGGCTGCGCTATGAATTGGCCGGGGCCGGATCTGTGCGTATCCGGATTCTGGACTTCGGGATGGGTCTGGTCAGGGAATGGACCGATGACCGGGCGCCGGGCCTGGGAGAGTCCGTCTGGGACGGCCGCGATGCCGGCGGATCCAGATTGGCGAACGGCCCCTACTTCTACACCATCACCGGTCCGTCGGGCTTCCAGGCTAAGGGCAAAATTTTGGTGATAGAATGATGCGCCGAATTTCAATTCCTGTTCTACTGACGGCAGCGACGCTGGTCCTGTCGGTTCCGGTCTTCGCGCAGTCTCCCGGTGCGTTCACGCGATTGGGTTTCGGAGCGCGCGGTGTGGGCATGGGCAACGCCGTTTCGGCGGATTCCAGCGCGTCGCCTTGGTACAACCCGGCCCTGGCGCCCTTTGCCTCGCGGCAGAGTCTGACGGCATCGGTAGGCAATCTCAGCCTGGATCGAGACCTTCAGTTCATCCAATTCGCCACGCCACTCAAACGCGCCGGCATCGCCCTCGGCCTGACCCATGCGGTGGTGTCCGGGATCGACGGGCGAAACAACGACGGGCTGCACACCGAGGACTACAAGACCAGCGAATTCGCGGGTTTCCTGGCCTTCGGGCTGCAGTTCGGTGAGCGCGTATCCGGTGGGATTGGCCTCCAGCTATTCCGGTCAGATTTGATAGACGGACTCGGAGCGGTCAACACGGTGGGAATCGACCTGGGCCTGACATTCCGGGCCCGGAAGGATCTCCGGCTGGCGCTGGTCCTGGACGACCTGCTCGCCCGGTTCAGTTGGGACTCGTCGGGCCTCTTCAGTTCGGGCGGCAAGTCCACCACCGACAACTTCCCCAGACGCGTCCGACTCGGCGCCTCGCACGTCCGGATGGACGGACGGCTGCAGCTCGTAGCCGAGTACGAAGCGCGGTTCTCCTCGGCCGAAATCACGCGCGCTTCGGTGCAGCTGCTTGGCGACGCTCCGATTCAGTCGCTGCAGACCGAGGATTTGACCCTTCGGTCAGACCTGTTCCGTGCCGGCGGGCAGTATGCACTGACGGACTTCATGTCCATCACGGCGGGCGTGGACCGGACAGTCGGCGGGGAGGGGGGTGCCTTTCGGCCTGCAGGCGGGTTCACGCTCGTGCAGTCCGTCGGAGCCCTGCTTACCAACCTCGGCTACACGTACGCCGCCGAGCCATACGGACTGGGCAGTGGCCACTATATTTCGATTCGACTCTACCTGGAACAGTAAGTGATGCGTTCTGCCTTTCTCGGTCTCGTCGTCTGCCTGACGTTTTGTGTCGGCGCTGTTCAGGCGCAGAGCAGCGGACTGGCATTTCTGGGTATTGGGCCCGACGCGGCGGGGATGGCCCTGGGTGACGCGGGGGTGGCCGCTGCGAGCGGCCCCTTCTCGACCGAGCGCAATCCGGCCGGACTCGCGCAAGCGACCACAGGACGACTGGGCCTCACGCATCACCAGTGGGTCGCCGACGTGAAGACCTACGGACTCGCCGGTCGATTCGCGATGGGCGCCGCCGGTGGTCTGGGACTCTATGTGCGCGCTTCCGGCAGTGCCGACTTCCAGGCCAGGGATCAGCCCGGAGCATCCCAGGGAAATTTTGACGTCCAGTTTGTTTCGGCGGGCGCTGGCGTGGGCCGGGCCTTCGGTCCACTGTCGGTGGGCATCGCGGCCAAGTACCTGTCCGAGCGAATCTTCAGTGTGAGTGCAACCGGCTACGCCATGGACCTTGGTGCCCAGGCATCGTTCTTGAACGGGTCGGTTCGTTTCGGCGCCGCACTCCTGAACGTCGGGTCCATGGAGGACCTGGTCGATCGGCCAACCGAACTGCCCCGAACCTTCCGAGTGGGGACGGCCATTCAACCGTTCCGGGTGCTCTCCTTTGACGATGGTGCGACGGTGTTCGATGCCGTCCTGACGGTGGAAATGAGTCGCAATACGGTCACCGAGACCTCGCACGTGCATGTAGGCGCGGCGGCCGATGTTCTCGAGACCCTCAGGGTCCGACTGGGCTACATCTCGAACGATGCCCTCCGCGATTTCTCGGCCGGCGTCGGAATCACGGCGGGTCCGCTCAGGCTGGACTACGCGATCCTCCCGTTCGAGGAAGGATTCGGTGGCCCAGGCCACATCTTTACGCTGGTCTACGACGGGTTCTAGAACCGCCCGGACAACAGGTCCCACAGGCTTTCGAGATCGACTCCGCGGATGCCGGATCGTATGCGCATCGAGCACCAGAAATCCAGAATCAGCATCTGGGCCGCGTGGATGGGGACGGCGATCCAGAAAGAGCGGCAACGCCAAACCAACCCGCCCAGCGCCACGGCGCCCACGATGGACAGCGTGGCCTCGGCGAATGGCTTGTTGAAATGCAGAACCGCAAAGGGAAGCGCCTGCACAATGATGGCGTGAATCCCGAAGGTTCGACGCGTCCCGAAGAGGACAAACCCGCGCCAGAGATACTCCCAACCGACCCAGTAGAAGAGGAAGAACGCCTCGTAGACCAGGAATATTTTCCAGTCGCGGGCGGCCGGACTGTGGTGGGGATACTGGGCGATGAATCCGTCGCCGGATGACAGGAACCAGGTCCCGATGATAACCAGGGGGAGGTACGCCCCCATCAGACCCAGGGCCAGTTTCCAGTCGCCGAGCCCTAGTCCGATGTCAGCGGCCTTCCGCCGAAAGACCCCCATGAGAATGGCAACCGGCAGAACGAAGCCCAGCACGCCCTGCATGCCAAACCACCAGGCCCAGGGGAGCACCTCTTTCCAGGGCGTCTCGAAGGCGTCTGCAAAATTCCGCCGGAAGAGATTGCGGTCGCCGAACCGCATCTGGAGGATGACCGCGAAGGCGGCCACCAGGAGAATCGTCACCGTCTGGGCATCGAGGCGCCGAATGGCGGCCATGGCCCTCTGGTATTCGCGCTTCAGCAAGGTTCAGAACGGTGGCTGGTATCCGATGGCTGGTGTCCGGACGCTGGTGTCCCGTCAGACGTGTCGTTCGGCATGGTACGACGAGCGCACCAGAGGGCCACTTTCCACGTGCTCGATTCCCTTAGCCTCGCCGACTTCCTTGTAGCGCCGGAAAACGTCGGGATGGACGAATTCTTCGACGGGGAGGTGCATGCGGGTAGGCTGCAGGTACTGACCGATGGTCATGACATCCACGCCGTTCTCGACGAAGTCGTCCATGAGTTGGAAAACCTCTTCCTCGGTCTCTCCCAGGCCAACCATGATGCCGCTCTTGGTACGCAGTCCCTGGTCTTTCGACCGCTTGAGAACCTCGAGGGACCGTGTGTAAACGGCCTGGGGTCGGACCCGCTTGTAGAGTCTCGGGACGGTCTCCACGTTGTGGTTCATCAGTTCGGGGAGCGCGTCGATCACCAGTTGCAGGGCGTCCCAGATGCCACGAAAATCGGGAATGAGGACTTCCACCGTACAGCCCGGGACCTGCTCGCGAATCAGCCGGATGGTCTCGGAGAAAATCGGAGCGCCTCCGTCCTCGCGTTCGTCCCGGTTCACGCTTGTGATGACGGCGTGCTGAATGTCCATCACCCGGACGGCCTCGGCCACACGGCGGGGTTCGTCGTAGTCGAGTCCCTCGTCCGGTCGGCCTGTCTTGACTGCGCAGAAGCCGCAGCTTCGCGTGCACACGTTGCCGAGAATCATGAACGTGGCGGTTCCGGCCGTCCAACATTCGCCCATGTTCGGACACCGAGCGCTCTGGCAGACCGTGTGGAGGTTGAAATCATCAACCAGGTCCACAATCTGCTTGTACTTCTCGCCGTACGGGAGCTTGACCCGGAGCCAGTCGGGCCGCTTGCCGCGCTCGTTCATCACCGCCGCCGGCTGGAGGACCGGAAGTTCGAAGGCCATCTCTTCGGGGGCAGAGCTGACCGCCTTCAGGCGGACGCCTCCCGGAAGGAGCGGTTTGCGGGTGTTGCTGGTGTTCTTCATGCGCCTCGGGTCAGGGTAGCGCGAAACCCTTCGGCGGGGAGAATTGATCCCACTGGGGCAGGCTCACGGGGCGGCGTCTGGTGAAGAATGGTCAAGGACGGACCCGCTACGAATTGCCCCCGTATCTTGCGGCGATGTGGAATCCGCCTGGTAGTCGGCCGCATCGAACTGAACCCCCTAATTGCAGGACAGAGCATGGAAGCGCTTACGAAATCGGATATCAGACCAGATCAGGTTGCAGACATTTTTCACGCCCACACCAACGCCAGGGGCATGATGCCGATGGTGCTGGACATGGAGGAAAGTCGCGGTGTGAAGCTCGTCGACAGTGCTTCCGGCCGCACCTATCTGGACCTGTTCGGTTTCTACGCTTCCAGTGCGCTAGGGATGAACCACCCGAAAATGACGTCCGACAAGGCGTTCCTTGAGCGTCTCCAGCAGGCAGCCCTGAACAAGATCACGAACTCGGATATCCGCACCACGCTCATGGCGCGGTTTCTGAATACGTTCGCCCGCGTCGGTATTCCCGAGTACCTGCCGTATTCGTTCTATGTGGCTGGCGGCGCGCTGGCGGTCGAGAACGCTCTCAAGACGGCCTTCGACTGGAAGGTGCGGAAAAATTTCCAGAAGGGATACCGCCGGGAAGTGGGGCACGATGTGCTCCATTTCGACAAGGCCTTCCACGGACGCAGCGGCTACACGATGTCGCTGACGAACACGGCCGATCCCCGGAAGACGATGTACTACCCGAAGTTTGACTGGCCCCGGGTCAGCACGCCGAAGGCAATCTTCCCGATTGAGGACAACCTGGCCGACATCGTTCGACGCGAGGAACTCGCTCTGAATCAGGCCAGGCACTATTTCCAGGCTCGCAAGGATGAGATTGCCTGCGTCATCATCGAGCCCATCCAGGGTGAGGGTGGCGACAATCATTTCAGGAAGGAATTCCTCCAGGCATTGAAGGATCTCTGCCTCGAAAACGACGCGCTGCTCATCTTCGACGAAGTCCAGACAGGCGTTGGTATCACGGGCGAATTTTGGGCCCACCAGGCCATCGGCGTCGAGCCAGACATCATTGCGTTTGGCAAGAAGACCCAGGTCTGCGGAATCCTCGCGGGCCGGCGCCTGGACGAGGTCGAGGATCACGTCTTCATCATGGGAAGTCGGATCAACTCCACGTGGGGCGGCAATCTGGTCGACATGGTTCGTTTCGATCGCATCCTTGAGATCATCGAGGAAGACAACCTGATCGAATATGCGCGCACGACCGGCGCGTATCTCATGGACGGTCTGCACGCCATGGCAAAGACCTGCAGTTCGGTGACGAACGTTCGTGGGCTTGGTCTCTTCTGTGCCATCGACCTGCCCTCCAGAGAATTCCGGGACCGACTGCTCCAGCGTTGTTATGACGAGGGCGTCATTATTCTGGGCTGTGGCGAGCAGTCAGTGCGATTCCGCACGCCGCTTACGGTGACGACGGATGCGCTGGATCAGGGCCTGGAGGTCCTGACACACGCCATCACCACGATCGAGAAGGAATACCGCCCCTACCGCGGCGGTGTTGCGCTTCGCGACGTGCTGGCGAACCAGTAGCACTCGGGCAAACCCTGCTGCCTACTTGTCTGCCGTGACGCCGGCCATTTCGGCCAGCTTCTCCGGGGTCAGGCCGGTATTCCGCTCGAACGAGGTCATCGCCATGGTCTGGGTCATGGACTGACCACCGGCCTCCATGCTGCCTTCCTGGATGAAGGGCACTTTCAGGCCACCATCAACGTCCATGTACTCGGTGATTTTCATAATCACCATGCCCATGGGGCCCATCGGAGCCTCGGTAGCCACGAGCATGCCTGATGCCACGTCGTAGTACCGCTTGGCACCGTCGACCGACAGGACATGGGCCATCTTACCGCTGACTTCTTCCTGCTCGAGGACATCCACGGTCAGAGTGTCCATTCGGGCGAGAATGTCCAGTTCCTGGAGCGGGTGACTGGAGCTGGGCAGGCCGGCACCGGCGCTCGTCGGCACGCTGTCGGCATCGAAGTCCTGACGCCCGCCCGGGCCCTCGGTAAAACCGCCCTCAGGGGTCAGGTAGGCCACCGACGAGATGTCGGGAAAGCCGTCCGGAACGCTGATTGCCGTCTGCTTGGCAAGTACATAGCCCGGGTAAATAGTCCAGAGCTCGACATCCATCACGATGATGCCCTGGGGCAGTTCAACCGAAACAGACAGCTGCGCGTGCTGGTCCTTGACATCGGACCACGCCTCGTGACCGCCGACGGCTTCGATGTGCCGCTCAAGGATTTCAGTTGCGGTCTGGGCAACAGTGGAGCCGACGAACACGAGGGCAAAGACGGCAAGGACGGTAATTCGCTTCATGAATAGACTGGGATGGGAGGATATTATCGGGTATGCCCCAGAGGACACACCGGGGGGGCTACGGAAAATGCAGCGTTGCGTTACAGTTGCCGCGGAAACGCTCTACTCGGCGAGACCATCGACAGCGTCGCCATCGACGACCTCATCGTCGTCGTCCAGAATCACGCGGGTCACATCGGCGATGGCATCGCCGTCCCGGAGGTTGATCAGCCTGACACCCTGGGTATTGCGGCCCATGGTCCGGATGGTGTCGACCTGCATGCGAATCATGATGCCACCCGTGGTGGAGATCATCAGGTCATCGTTCTCCAGAACGCCCTTAACCGACACCAGCACCCCGGTCTTGGAGGTGGCTTTCATCGTGATGATGCCCTTCCCACCGCGGGTCTGCAGGCGGTAGTCGTCCACTCCGGAACGCTTGCCATAGCCTTTGGCGCTGATGGCGAGGAGATTCCTTTCTGTGCCCTCCTCAATGACCACCATGCTGACCACTTTCTGGCCCTCCTTGAGCGACTGCCCACGGACTCCGCGCGACTTGCGGCCCATGGAGCGGACGTCGGATTCCTTGAAGCGGATGGAGAGCCCGGCCGACGACGCGAGGATTACCTGTGAGTCTCCGCTTGTGAGGTGGGCCTCGAGCAGGAGATCATTTTCTTCGATCACGATGGCAATGATGCCATCGACGCGCGGACGGCTGAAGGCCTCAAGAGGCGTCTTCTTGACCTTTCCGTTCTCGGTCGCCATGAGAACGAAATGGTTCTCAAGGAAGTCCTGATCGCGGAAGTCCTCCTTCGTGACCGAGAGGACGGCCCGGACACGGTCTTCCGGATCAATCTGCAGCAGATTCCGAATCGACCGGCCCTTGCTGGTCCGGCTTCCCTCTGGAATCTGGAACACACGAAGCCAATAGCACTGGCCGTGATCGGTAAAGAAGAGCAGGTAGTCGTGGTTGTACGACACGAAGAGCTGCTCGACGAAGTCCTCGTCCCGCATGGCAAGGCCACGCGCTCCGACACCGCCTCGTCCCTGTTGACGGTACTCGGACACGCTGGTCCGCTTGACGAGTCCCTGATGGGACACCGTTACGACCACCTGATCGGCTTCGATCAGATCTTCGTAGATGATGTCGTCGCCACCTGTGTGGTCGATCTCTGTGCGGCGCTCATCGCCGTACTTCTCCTGCATCGCGAGCAGTTCATCCTTTATGATCTGCATCTGGAGTTCCTTGCTCGCCAGGATCGACTGGAGACGCTCCATCTCCTGCACGACGGCGCGGTACTCGTCCTCGATCTTCTGGCGCTCGAGGCCCGTCAGCCGGCTCAGGCGCAGTTCGAGAATGGCCTTAGCCTGCGCCTCGGAGAGGGTGAACATGGAGCCGCCGCCGGTGGGCAGTCCGAGTCTCTCCAGTTGGGCCACGGTGAGCTTGTCGGGGAAGACGCCCGCCATCAGGTTATCGCGCGCAATATCCGTATCGGGAGAGTTGCGGATGATCGTGATGACCGCGTCCAGGTGGTCCAACGCGATCGTCAGCCCCTCCAGGATGTGGGCCCGCTCCTGTGCCTTGCGCAGCTCGTACTGTGTCCGGCGCACAACCACTTCGTGACGGTGATCCACGTAGTGGTGGATCATGTCTTTGAGGTTCAGGGTGCGCGGACGGCCGCCGACGAGCGCCACCACGTTGACGCCGAACGTCTGCTGCAGGGGGGTGAACTTGAAAAGCTGGTTCTGAACCACGGCGGGCATGGCGTCCCGCTTGAGCTCGATCACGATGCGCATTCCGTCGCGATCGCTTTCGTCACGGAGGTCCGATATGCCCTCAATCCGCTTCTCACGAACCAGATAGGCGATCTTCTCGAGCAGTGTACTCTTGTTGACTTGGTAGGGAAGCTCGGTCACGATCAGCGCCTGGCGGCCAGGCCTCACTTCTTCCTCGGAGAAGCGGGCCCGCATCACGACCCGGCCACGGCCGGTGTGATAGGCGAGTCGAACGCCCTGGTAGCCGTAGATGATGCCTCCGGTGGGGAAGTCGGGGGCCGGGATGTGCTCGATGATCTCGTCAATCGAGATCTCCGGGTTCTCGATGTAGGCAACCACCCCGTTGATCACTTCCGTGATGTTGTGAGGCGGAATCTTGGTGGCCATGCCGACCGCGATACCGTCCGACCCGTTGATCAACAGGTTCGGAACCGCAGCTGGCAGCACTGTGGGCTCTTCCAGCGAACCGTCGAAGTTCTCCTGGAAGTCGACGGTCTCCTTGCCAAGATCGCGAAGCATTTCCTCCGCGAGGCGCGTCATTCGGGCTTCGGTGTACCGCATGGCGGCGGCCGAGTCCCCATCGACGGAGCCAAAGTTGCCCTGTCCGTCCACGAGCGGATAGCGCATCGAGAAATCCTGCGCCATGCGGACCATGGTGTCGTAGACCGCGGTGTCGCCATGGGGGTGGTACTTACCAAGCACCTCACCGACAATACGGGCGCTCTTCTTGAAAGCAGCGCCGGCCGTCATCCCCAGGTCGCTCATTCCGTAGAGCACACGGCGGTGCACCGGCTTGAGGCCATCCCTCACGTCGGGCAACGCTCGACTCACGATGACGGACATCGAGTAGTCGATATACGAGGACTTCATTTCGTCCTCGATGTTGATGGGGATTATGCGACCCTGATTGTGTTCCATATAGTGGCAAACGGCGTGCGTCTCCGGCCCGTTTCGGGTACTTTTGGAGCGCGCAGGGAGGTCCGGACCCGGACCGTGGCTAGAAAGGCGTTTTCAGACCAGAAATGTACGGTTTTTGGGTCATTTTTGCTACTCGGAACGTCGTGCACGGCAGGTCATGTAAACGATTAAAAAACAATATGTTAAGCAGGCGTTCATTTGATCCTCTCAACGGCTTCACAATCAGCCCGCCCGGTCAGGCCCGGCGCGGGCCCTTGCCGTGGCTATTATTCCTCCTCGCGCTAATCCCCGTGACCATGGCCGAAGCCCAACCGAAAACCTATTCCTTCGACCTCCAAGGTCACCGTGGAGCGCGTGGGCTGCTCCCTGAAAACACGCTGCCTGCTTTCGAGAAGGCGCTCGAACTGGGAGTCCGGACGCTGGAGTTGGATGTCGGCATTTCGGCCGACTCACAGGTCGTGGTCAGTCACGACCCCGTCATGTCCACAACCATTTGCTCCAACCCGGACGGCACGCCGGTGGACCGCGAAATCAGACTCTTCGATCTCACCATCGAGGAGATCCGGGCATACGACTGCGGGATGCGCGGCAATCCGAGGTTTCCGGACCAGGAGCGCATGGCAGCGAGCAAGCCGCTTCTCTCCGAGGTCATAGCCATGGAGCGGCGAGTTTCGGCTGAGCTGGGACGGCAGCCGGCCTTCTGGAACATCGAGACCAAGTCCACAGCGGCGGGAGACGGCACCTATCACCCCGAGCCGGAGAGTTTTACCCGAATGCTGTACGAGGTGGTGCGGGAGGGGGGCATCCAGGACGAGACCGTCATCCAGTCCTTTGATCCGCGAACGCTGCAGGTTCTGCGCGCTCTGGACCCCACCCTGAGGCTGTCGCTGCTGGTGGACGCGCGCGAGGCCGTCGACCCAGAGACGGCGGTCGCCGAACTGGGCTTCACCCCCGAGGTGTACTCGCCAAACCACGTCCCGTTGACGGCCGACCTCGTCCGGCAGATACAGTCCATGGGAATGCAGGTCGTGCCCTGGACGGTCAATGACCCGGCGCGGATGCGGGCCCTTCTGGAAATGGGCGTCGAGGGACTCATCACCGATTACCCCGATCGGGCGCTGCCCCTTCGCCGCTGAACGCACATGAGATACCTACTGGCCGCCGTCGCGGTCATGTGCCTTGCTCTTCCGGCGGCCGCGCAGAGCACGGCCACGCTCAGCGGCTTCATTCGGGACGCCGATACGGGAGAGACCCTGATTCTGGCCAATGTGATCCTGGCCGGGACGCCCCTGGTCGGGACGTCCCTGGGGGCCGCCTCCAATACGTCGGGCTACTTCGTGGTGTCGGGTATCCCGGCCGGATCGTATCAGATCATGGCTTCCTATATCGGCTACGAAACCGTTGTGATGGAGATCACGCTGGGGGAGGGCGAGGAGAGGCGGATGAACATCGAACTGGCCCCGATCGGTCTTCTGGTGGACGAGGTGATCGTCTCGGGAGAGCGGGAAGGCCTGGAGGACGGGCGCATCGGCGTGAGCCGGATGACCACGGCCACGATCCGGTCGCTGCCCACCATTCTGGAGCCGGACGTCTTTCGTTCCCTGCAGTTGCTCCCGGGCGTCAAGGCCGCCTCGGACTATTCGAGCGGTCTGTACATACGGGGAGGCAGCCCGGACCAGACGCTGATTCTGCTGGATCACACTACGGTATACAATCCGACCCACGTCTTCGGGTTCTTCTCCACCTTCAATCCAGACGCCGTGAAGGATGTCAGGCTGTACAAGGGCGGCTTTCCCGCCGAGTATGGGGGCCGCATCGGCTCGGTGGTGGACGTCTACAACAAGGACGGAAACCGCAACCGGTACGCCGGCAAACTGAGCCTGGGGCTACTGGCGAGTCGGGCCATGGTCGAGGGGCCGCACAAACGCGGATCATTCATGTTGGCCGTGAGGCGCTCGACCCTGGAGCCGGTACTCGCCGCGCTGCGAAACCAGGACATCGACGGCATCCCGAACAACTTCTATTTCTACGACATCAACGGAAAGGTGAGCCTGGATCTGGGGCCGGACGACAAGGTCTCTTTCGCGGGGTATGCGGGGCGCGACGACGTGGGGATCGAGCCCTTGGAGCTGACGTCGATTGATCTGGCCTATGGCAACCGGACCGGGAGTGTGAACTGGACCCACCTGTTCAGTGATCAGGTCTTCTCCAACTTCACGTTCACCGCCTCGCGCTATTCCAGCCAGCCTGACCTGACCATCGGCGGAACGCGCATCTCTCGCAACAACACGGTCAACGACTTCTCCGCGCGGGGCGATCTGGAGTACGTCCCGAATGACCGGCTGGCCTTCAAGGGAGGCTTCTGGGGTGGGATGTTCACGATGCGCCTGAAGGACGTGTTCGACGGCGATGAGTCCCTCAATCAGCGTATTCAGGCGCCCTATCTCTCCGTCTACGGGCAGCAGCGCTATCGACCCGGATCGCGGACTGAGATAACTGGCGGGCTCCGCGCCTCGTGGTTCGGCGAGGGCAGTTATCTGAGGCTGGAACCCCGACTCTCTGTTGAGCATCGCCCGACGGCCGATCTTCGATTACAGGCAGCGTACGGCCGTTACTCACAGTTCCTGACGCTGATCAGCAACGAAGTGTTCACCGGACTGGATGTCTGGCTCACCACGGACGATGGGGTCCCGCCAGCTCATGGCGATCAGTTCGTTGCCGGCGTCAAGTCGTCGCTTCGGGATGGATGGAGCCTGGAGGTCGAGGCCTACTATCGGACGATGCGCGGCCTGTTTCAGCTTGACCCCTTCCTCTTGGACGCGGCCGGACTCGACTATTCGGAACTGTTCCACTTCGGGACGGGCGATGCGTCAGGCGTCGAGGTCCTGGTCGAAAAAACGCGAGGTGGCCTGACCGGGATGCTGGGCTACACACTCGGCGAGACCAATCGAACGTTCCCCAACCTGAATGAAGGAGCGCCCTACGCGCCGAAGTATGACCGCCTGCACGACGTGAATGCCGTCGCCAACTTCAGGCTGGGAAAGACCTGGAAGGCGACCACGGCTTTCGTCTACGCCACCGGGCAGGCCTACACCGAGCCGGTCTCCTACTACCGGTTGGTGGACTCGCCGGTGGATAACGTGATCCAGACCGCGCAGATCAGCCGGTTTCAGGGCGCGCGCCTCCCGGCCTATCACCGTTTGGATATCGGGTTCACCAAGAGTGCCCGCTTCTTTGGCTTTGCCGACTACGAGTTGCAGCTGCAACTGCTGAACGTCTATGCCCGCAGGAACATCTGGTTCAGGTTCTTCGAGTTCAACGAAGACGGAACGGTAGAGCAGACCACGGTCCCTCAGATTCCCGTTCCGGTCCCCAACATTGCGTTCACGCTGACCTTCTGATTAATGAACCGCATTCTTGCATTCGCGCTCGCGGCACTTGGTATTTCGGCCTGTGATTTCGGGGATCCTGGGGTGCACCAACCCGAGCCTGTGGTAGAGGCGTGGCTGATCGCCGGAGAGGAGATCCCGCCCGTCAGGCTCACCTGGACGCAGAGTGTCGAAACCCGGTACGGGAGCGTCCCTGTCGGCGTTGGTGCTGCCACTGTGGTCGTGACGCAACTGGCCTCGCCTGGCGTGCCTGAGCGACGCTTCGACTACGCTTCGGCAGACGTCTGGTCGGACTTCAAAGTTGCGGACGGGATCTACCTGCCGCTATTGCTCTCTAGGCCGGGTGCTGGAGGCCCGCCGCGGGTCATCGCCGGTGCGACCTACGAACTCACCGCGGATGTTCCGGGCTATCCCACTCTCGCTGCCAGGACCATCGTCCCCGGAGGATTTGAAGTCGTAGGCGAGCCCGTTCGCGAAGTCGTGTATCAGTCCACAGAGCAGATCGAGATTGACGTTTCGGCCAGTAACTACCCTGGCCGTGATGCCGTGTACATCATCTCCATGGAGAGCCTCGACCCTTCCATCGAGGCCCTTACCCCATTTCTTCGCGATGCCATTTATTCGATTGCCGGGGACGAGGAATTCGACCCGTCCACGCTGGATCCGGAGGAAATCAGCGACGTGATTTTCCGGTCGTCGCCGCCGCTCAATGAAGCCAACTGGCAGGTCAATCCGGACGCGAGCATTCGACTCAAGCTGCCGTGGTTCTTCGCCGCGTTCTACGGCGCTCAGGAGATCACTGTGAGTGCGATCGACGACAACGTCTGGAACCACTTTCGCTACGTAAATGCGCAGGAAGGGAACGGCGGTTTTGCGCCGGGCGAGATCCCCAACGTCGAGGCGGGCATCGATCAGGGTCACGGGCTCTTCGGCTCGCTCACACGCGTTCGCAGTCGGGTGGTGATTCTTCGGGAGGACGGCTGAGACTCCGGGCCTCGGGCGCTTATCTGACGCGGGATTCGGCCGATCCGAACAGGGTAGGGTGTACTGTATCCAACCCATAGTGCCCGGCCGTCTGAGACGATCCCTCTTCTGGGGGTTGGCGATGTTGCTGTGCGCCTGCTCCGCGTTTGCGCAGACCGTGGCGGTCTCACCGCCCCGGCTGGTGGATGGCAACAGCACCTTCGCGTCCGCTCTTTTCCGCCCAACCGAGACGGTACGGCTCAATTGGACGCCCGCCGCGTCGGGGATGCAGCTCAAGATCGGCGACTCGCCGGGGACCTATGCGCTGGTCTCCATTTCCGTTTCGGATCTGACGTCGGTCGAGTTCACGCCGAACCAACTGGGCCTCCCGGTGGGCGTCTACCACGCCAACATCACCAACGCGCCCACCCAGCAGACGTACCGGGATATTCGCCGCGCGGCCAATTCCGACAGGTCCATTGTGTACTCGCCGGATTTCCTGATTGTGGTCGAGTCTCCTGTTGCGCCAACCATTTTGGGGCCCAGGGGCACCACCATTTCGTCCACACCGACTTTCGAATGGGAGGGCATCCCCGGCGTGGCCGCCTACGTCCTGGCGGTCTCGAGCACGCCCTTCGAACTGCGTACCGATCCCAAGACGAACGACCCTGTCGTCGAGGGATTGACACCGGTTTGGGGCGCGCTGACCACGGGGACCTCAGCCCGCTACGGGCAGGCTTCTCCGGACAGCCCCTTTCCCAACTTACCCGCGCCGCCATTGGAGCCCGGCCGGGAGTACTACTTCACGGTGGTCAACACCTACAGCAAGACCGATCTGGCCCTCATTTCCGAGGCATTTGGTGGCGTTGTGGCCTTCCGGTATGAGGCCTTCACGGGGCTACTCCCGCCGAACCTGGTTTCCCCGGACGAGGGCACGCGATTCCTGGGAGACGCTTCCATTCGATTCGCCTGGGAGCCGGTGGTTGACGCCGCGAGCTACACGTTCACCCTGACCGAGCGGCAGGTCATCGGCGGGTCGATTGGCGATGTCCCGGTATTTACCACGACGACGCCATCGACAGAGATCACGCTGGATGCGTCGCGCCTGATGCGGCGGGGTACCTACACGTGGTCGATCATTCCAAATGAAGCCGATGGGGCCGCCGGGCTGTCCGCAAATCGGGCCTTCACCTATGAGGTCCCGATGGGCCAATTCCGTTTTCGGCCGCGATCGACAGCCGACAGCACGGCCATCCTTGGCGTCCGGGTTGAGGTGGAGAACCTTGACGGTCGGCACGCGCCCATTGTCCCTTTGGTGAACTCGACCGAGTCCTACCGCGACTCCCTGGTGACCGGGCGCTACCAGTTCCACGCAAGCCGCGATCAGTTTGCCGACACGACCTATGCCGTCACGATCAGTGCCAATCAACTGAACGAGTTCGTGCTGGGCATGCGGCCGCTGCCGGCCCGCGTCTCAGGGCTGGTCCTGGACGACAGTGCCGGTCTACTCGAAAACGCGTCGGTCACGGTCCTGAACGGGGAAGATGTGATTCGGCAGACCCTGACCGATTCCGAAGGGCGGTGGTCCGTGAGCGTTCCGCCAGGCACCTACTCTGTTCGTGCCACCAAGGACGGCTTCGCCAGCGATGTCCTCGAACACATACAAATCGAGCCCAACGAGCAGGTCGATGTACCTGACCTGATCCTGGAGGCCATAGCCGGATTCGTTTCTGGGCGAGTAGTCAACGAAGATGGTCAGCCTGTCCAATTGGCAACGGTTGTTGCCGCTTCTGGATCTGGCTCACAGCAGTACGCAACCGATGGTCAGGGTGCCTTCGACTTCACACTGGCTGCGGGATCGTGGACACTCACCGCTTCCAAAGCGGGATTCCTGGGTGGGCAGCCGGTTCAGGTCCAGGTGTCCACCGGAGAACACCAGGCAAACGTCACCGTGGTCCTGACCGAGCAGGCGAGCCAGGTGGTGGGTTCGGTCTTCGGAATCAGCACCGGTGCGGATGGTGCCGGGATGCGCCGTTCCCTTCCCGGAGCTCTGGTAATCGCCCGCCCCTATGCCGGGCTCGTCTTAAGCACTGTTGCCGATGCCAACGGTCAGTTCGTTCTTGATGTCGGCGCCGGAAGCTATTTCGTCACGGCTCGCGCGGACGGGTTTATGGACGCCTCCCCGGCGGCCCTGCGGGTGGGGTACGCAGAGTCCGTGTCGGGTCTGGAGATGAATCTGACGGCCGCAAAGAACAGGGTCACCGGCCGGGTGATCGATCCCACCGGCGTGGGGGTTGGCGGTGCCACCCTCCTGCTCGGGCCTGATTCCGCGTTTCCCCGCAAGGTCACCGTGGGCGCCGACGGTCGTTTCGATGTGGCGCTGAGCAACGGGAATCATGAGTTCGTGGTCTCGGCTCCGGGTTACGGCACCAAAGCGGTCACGTTTGGACTTTCCTCCGAACTGAATGGACTGGAAGTGACCCTGAGTCCGGCCGCGTCAACCGTCGGTGGCCTCGTTACCCGAGCAGGGGCCACCATCCCATTTGCCACGGTGGTGGCGACCTCCTCACAGCAATCCATCGGCACCCGCACCGACCAATTTGGCCGGTACAGCGTGGGTCTGTCGTCCAGAACGTGGTCCATTCGGATGGAAGCCGAAGGTCATGACTCCTCGGCGCCGGTCCTTCGGACGCTGCTGGCCGGACAGGCACTGCAGGGAGTGGATGCTGACTTGATTGCAGCAGAGACCACGCTGAGAGGGGTGGTCACCTCCGCCGGGACGCCTGTGGGCGCGGCCGTCGTGACCGTGACCGGTGGGACGCTCAGTCGATTCACGGTGGTTCGGGCGGATGGCCAGTTTGCGCTGCCGGTACAGCCGGCCGTAACTCTGGACCTCAGGGTAATGGCCACTGGCTTCAGGCCGTACCTCGGCGCCCAGGCGGCACTCGGCGTGCGGGAGACACGCAGCGCCACCATTGAACTACTTCCCGGGTCGTCGTCGCTGAGCGGCGTCGTGCGAGATGCCAGCGGGGTCCCGCTGCCTGGCGCGACAATCGCCTCCGGGACGGCCTCGGCAACGTCACGATTTGACGGGACGTATACGCTGTTCCTCGACCCGGGCACCCGCGAGGTTCAAGCATCGCTGCCCGGCTACGCGAGTGTCAGCAGGTCCGTGACAATGGCACTCGGCGAGCAGCGATCGGGCGTCGATTTCCAGCTGGCTTCCGTCACGGGTCAGTTGATTGTTACGGTTCAAACGGACGCGGGCACACGCCTTCAAGGCGTACTGGGTGACCTGAGATCGGAAACGAATCGGTTCACCGGGTCATCAGATCTGTCTGGTCAGATTCGATTTACCAAACTGGCGCCGGGAAGCTACACGTTGTCTGTTCAGGCCTCTGGCTACACACCGCTGCAGGAGGTCGAGATTGTACTGGGACCCGGCGAGACTAGGGACTTCGCGGCCATTCTGACCCCTGCCGCCGGCAGCGTGACGGGGCGGGTCGTTGACACGAACAGCGCTCCGATCCAGGCAGCGCTGGTCACGGGCACCGTCAATGGCCGTGAGACTCAGACGCTGTCCTCCGCCTCCGGACAGTTCGAACTCGCTGGACTGACTCCGGGCACCGCGACCATTTCTATCCAGACGGCCGGCCATGAGTCGCTGACCATTCCAGATGTACCCGTAGGCGACGGGACCCCGACCGTGTTGGGCGATGTCGTCCTGCTGCCGCGAAGCGGTTCGCTGACCGGGCGTGTGACAGCTGAGGCCGACGGACGCACTCTGAGCGGGGTCCGTGTCACCCTCGTCGGGGAGCCCGGCGCAGCAAGCACCGAGACGAACGATCTCGGCCAGTACAGCTTCGCGTCCTTGCCTACAGGCGCCTACGAGATGGAGATTCTCCATTCGGGCTTTCGCAAGTTGATCCGAATCGTCACGGTGGCAAGTGGAGGCACGTTGGACGTGGCGCTGGCCGCCTCTGACGGACGAATTTCCGGAAGGGTCAGCGACGCATCGGGAGCCGCTCTGGGCTTCCCTGTTCGGGTCGTGGCATCAGACGGCGGCCGGGTGGTCACCGTCACGTCGGACGACAACGGGAGCTACACCGTGACCGGGTTGGACCCCGGTACGTCCTGGGCGCTCCGGACCGAGATCAACCGGCCCGGTTATCTCAATGCTCTGGCGACGGCCGCCTTTGGCGCTGGCGCCACGGAAGTAGCGGGTGTATCGCTGATCGTCGCGGTCAATACGGCCAGAATCAGCGGAAATGTCGGCTTTGCACGGGCGACCGTCAAGCTGGTGGACGGCACGACCGGCGAAGTTCGGGGTCTGACGGCGTCACTCAGTGATGGGGGGTACGCGTTCGCCCTGCTGGCGGCGGGCTCCTACCGGATTATCCCCGAGAAGGAGGGCGTCTCCTTCAGTCCTGCCTTCCGGTCAGTCGATGTGGCCCAGGGTGGATCCGGAGCCGCTGATTTTGCCGCTGTGGCCCAGGTAGGCAGCATCCGCGTGCAGCTTCTCAACGTACTTCGTCAGCCCATGCCCGCTGTAGATGTCGTTCTGACGAGCGACGACGGCCTCGTCGTTCGACCCGCGAAGACCGACATCGCCGGAGTGATTACGTTCAGCGGACTGCCGCTGTCGCGGACCTACACCGTGCGTCCTTCCCTGGCGGGTTTCTCGAGTACGCCGGCGGCTGCGACTGTCCTCCTCGAAGGTTCAGAAGCCCTGGCTCTCGAGTTCACGCTGGCCGAGGCCACCGGCCGGATCGCTGGAACCTTGCGCAGCGAAACCGGGACGGATCTGGATGGGCGGGTCACCGCCGTCGAACAGACAACCGGCATCGTCTACCAGACGGAAGCGCCCGGAGGTGCCTTCCTGCTCGAACGGCTACCGGGCGGGCTCTACGACATGACCGCCACAGCACCAGGCTTTCGGAACGCTGATGAACAGGTCGTCCTCGCCGAGGGAGAGGCAAGGGAGGGCGTGGCCTTCTCACTGCGTCCCGCGACGGTTCTCTTTCAGGGACGTGTGGTCTATCGCGGTGCCGGTACTCCTGGCGTGTTGGTCCGAGCCCAGGCCCTTTCGCTCCTGGAGACGTCAACCGACGCTCAGGGTGCGTTCATTTTCCCGGCGCTTCCGTTGGATGCTCCGGCTCCGGATACCACCGCATACACCGTTTCTGTGCTTCCCGAAGAAGGGCCCCCGGTCATCCGGACGGTCCGTATACCGGGCGAGAAGCTCGGCCAGGTGGTCACCATGGATGACATTGCCCTGCCGTCCGGGCGCATAACACTGCTCTTGACCGACGGACGACTGCCCATCGACGCCGCGAAGGTCACCGTGGAAAGCTCAACGGGTCGTCTGATCGAAGGTCAGACCGATACGGACGGTTTGTTTGCCACTCCCGCCACATTGGCAGCCGCTTCATACCGGTTGGATGTGGTCCGAGAGGGGTATCTCAGCCCCTCCGGCTCCCCGCTTCAGCCCACGCTCACGGGTGATGTGGATGAACGGACGCTATCGGTGGCACTTCCATACCGACATGAACCGGTCAGCGTTGTGTCTTCCATTCAGGAAACCGACATCAGCGTTGCGGTCACCGATGGGCACGACCTCACGGCCGTCTCGGGCAACGCGACCTACACCCTGCGCGGGGTACGCGAGGTACTCCCGCTCCGGGCAGAGGCCGGGACCCTCAAGGCAACCCTTCCTGCGGCGAACGGGGCGGAGTCCGTCGTCTACGAATTGAGTGTCGACGATGGGGGTACCGGTCTTCGGTACGCCTCGGGGCCAATCACGCTCGCGCCTCAAACTCCAGGGAAACTGGCCACGCTTCGCGTTGAGCCCGCCCTTGCTGGAACCCGGCTTCGCGCGGGAGACACCTACAGGGTACGTGCGATATTGCTCGATGGCATCGGGTCTGATCTACGCGCCCGGTTCTTCGGAGCCGGGGAGGGCAAGATGACCTGGGTGCTGGTGGGGGACCACGCCAGCCTCGTATTTCCCGACCCCTCCGATCCGACCGAGGCGCTGCTGACGGTGCAGGAAGCCGAGGCGGTGCGACTGGAGGTCACCGCGTCGCTGGGGTCGGTGGACGCCACCTTCGTGGCTGATGTTCAAGTCCAGGCAGAGGCCCTGATCGCACTTACGCTGGCCTCGCCGCTACCCTCCGTCAGCAATTCGAGCCCGGGAATCCAGTTGACCTACAGGGCAAGGCTGAGTGACGGCGCCGAGCAGCTGCTGGGCAACGGGCTGTCCTGGACGGTCTCGCCTTCGAGCGCAGGAAGAGTAACCGAAAGCGGCGTGTTCATTCCCGGCGACCTGTCGCTCATCGGCCCCATTCGGATCGATGTCCTGGACCCGATCTCCGGGAAGTCCGCCCGGACCGCCCTCTCTCTGTTCCGGGATCTCCAATCGGGCGAGCCCGCCCTGCTTCGGGGAGCGAGGGGCGGCGAGTTGTCCCTCCCCGGAGGAGCCATTCCTTTCGCCTCCGAGATCGGACTGTCCTACCCGCCGCTGATCGGCCCGAAACGCAACGCTTCCATCGGGGCTCAGCGGCTGACTGTCGGCGATGCACTTGTGCGGTTCTCGATGCGGTCCGACAGGGCGCTGCCGGGCGACTCCCTATTGAATGACGCGTCCGTGCAATTGCCAGCGGATCCCTCGCTCGCCCTCTTTCAGGGTGAGCGGGTGATGGCCCACTTCCAGACCGATCGTCTGCGTTGGCGTCTCCTGCCGACGGAGGACAGGGGAGGCGTCTTTGTGTCTCCCTCGGTCCGCCATCTTACCGAGTTCGCGATGCTCGCGACCAACGAGACGCTGGGGCTGCGGAATGTGGCCGTTTTGCCGTCACCCTTTTCTCCGGACGTGTCACCGCTTCGAATCGGCTACGTGCTTACCACCCAGGAGCCTTCCGCCTCGGTGACGATCCGGGTATTCAACCTGCAGGCCCAGCTGGTGAAGACCATCCTGCAGTCTGAACTCCAGGAGCCGGGGAGGTATGGGTCCGGCACATCGCGCCGTGAAATTCTGTGGGACGGCACCACCGACGCGGGCACGCAGGCACGGAACGGCCGCTACATAGTCCGGATCGAGGGCAGGGACACCAGCGGGACAACGACTACGCAGATTTCCGTCGTACTCGTTAAGTAGATACCCGGCTTCCAGCCAACCACAACGTGTTCGATAAGCTTCCCGTCCTGGAGGCTGTGCTCACCCTTCTTGTTGTAGCATTGGTCGTCCCACCGTCCAATGCCGGGGCACAACCGCTCAGCGCCATCCCGGCCGCGTTCCTCGACGCCGGCCCCGGACCCCGTCTTGCGGCACTCGGCCAGGCCGGGGCGGCCTCAGACCTGGGTCTTGAGGCCGTATGGTCCAATCCTGCATCTGCCACGGCATTGCAGCAGGTACAGTTCTCGTTCAGCTACCTCCAGCAGTATGATCTCCTGGAGCATGGGCAATTTGGATTCGGATTCAGTACGCCGGGGGGCTGGGGAATGGGACTCCACTTCCGGGACTCGGGCGACGAGGCCATGCGGGAGACGGTGGTGCAGATGGCCCTCGCACGCCGAGTCGGACGACTCTCCGTGGGATTGTCGGGCGCGCTGCTTCTCTCGCGCTTCGGAAGAAACCAGATCAATCCGGATGCGCTGGTGGTCTTCGATCCCGTCGAGATTTCGGAGGGGATGGCCAACCAGATCAGTGGCGATGCGACCGGACTCACGGGCGGGATTGGTGTGCGGTACGCCGCGGGCCGGGCCGCTCTCGGTATCAGTGCGCGAAATATTGCCTCTCTGATTCAGTGGAACTCGGGCACGGCATCGGGGAGTGTGTCGTCCAGCTACAACGAGGGTCTGCCCTTCGTCCTGGTGGTTGGCGGGCAGATCCCGGCGGGTCGCCACGGGCTGATCCTCCTGGACTACGTGCCGGCGCTGGACAACGAACTGGATGAGCGCCTCCGGGCCGGCATCCAGGTCACGTTGGCCGAGCTGCTCGCGCTCAGGGTCGGGACCGAGCGTTCACTCAACGGCCAGTCGGACGAGCGGCTGACACTCGGGTTCGGCCTGCGTCTGCCGGCGGTTGCCGGGGTAACGCTCGCGGCCGATTACGCCTATGCCGATTCCTTCCTTGGTACCAGCCAGCAAGTCGCACTGCGGGTGGCGTTTTGATGCGCCTATTCATACTCATGGCAGGTGTTCTCGTCCTGACCGCGGGCGCGTCTGCCCAGTCAGGGAATGAGGACTTCCGGATCGAGTCATGGTCCGGCGGGATTCTGGAGAGCGACTGGCGACTTGGACTCCAGCCGGGCGCACCGGGAGCGCGGTCGCTGGGACCGGTGTGGTCGGCCCGTCATGCATCAGGGCCGGGAACGTTGTTCTCGAATCCAGCCTTGCTGGCACTGGGCGGTACGACCGGATTTGCCATCGAAGGACGGACCGGGCTGACCAACGCATTTCTCGGATTCGGAAATAACGCACTGCTGTCCTCGGAGCGTATCGAGACGGCCACCGACGACTTTCTCTCGGACTTTGACTATGCATCGACGTCGGCGCCCCAATACACATCGCTGAGCGGCATCACGGCCGGCCAGTCCGGACAGATCGGTGCCCTTCTGGTGGCACACGAGGTCGCACCGGGTGTCACGCTGGCGGGAGGCTACCACCGCAGGGCGTCGGCCTCGGCCAGCCTTCGTATGTCCGGCCTCGAGACCGTACTGGATGCCGGTCGGCGGAGCGGCGCCCAAACCATCGACATCGACATTCTCGCGCAACTCTCCGCCGCCGCGAGCTTCAGTCTGGACCTGGATCAGCTGGCCCTGGGGACAGGCTTCCATCTCGGGACCGACGATTTGGGCTCCTGGCACGCTGGCTTCTCCATCCTCAGGCGTTCGGCTCACGCGAACATGAATTGGAGCTTTCAGCCCGGCCTGATGACCGTGTTGAGTGGATCCCAGCAGTATTTCTACAACGACCCGGCTGACCCGAATCTCGCCGCCGGGGAGAGCAATACGCTGTTCTGGCGTGCCCGGGCCCAGTACCGGGGAAGGGCCTGGGGTGCCCGTGGCGGTCTGCGTTTCGCGACGCCCGGGCAGATTCTGGTCCTGTCCATCGCCGCCAACTGGTCACAGGACCTGACCATGAACGATCCTGCCGCCTTCGCGGAGGGTCATCTCCCGATCTTTGTCAATCTCTCGGGCGAGGCGGATCCGGGACCCCATGAGGAGGAGCTGCTCGACGTGGAGGCCCTCAATCTGGCGAAACCCAACCTGACCCGGCCGACGTCGGACAGTCTGGGCACGTCGATGGTCTTTCGCCAGCCAAGCCATCTGACGTTCGGTGTGGATCTGGGGCTCGGGGCGCACACACTCACCGCCAACTACGTCCTCTACCACGGCGAATTGTCGGTAGAGGGCACGTACGGGACAGACTCTGGCACGCCCAAGACCTTCCGCGTCGGGAAGGCCCTGGACTACGAGATCAGGGCCGGGCTCGACTTCCAATTTCCGGATCGAGTTCGGGGTGCGGGCTGGCTCCTGATTCCACTCAGATTGGCGTTCCTGGATCTGGACGGCCTGCTCTTTCAGGCGCTCGGCGGCGTGACTGGCTACTCGGATCCCCACTACTCCATCGGAGGGGGCGTGGCCGCCGGGTCGGGGATCGCGACCGGTGTGGAGCGCAACGTGCGGGACGATATGCTCCGGCTGCTGGACGGTACCACGCCCACCGGGCTAGCGTTGGCGCGCAGGTACACACTGCTGGACCGGGTTGACGTTGGCGTGACGGTGGCCGGAATCCCGGACCTCTTTTTTCGTACCGCGGTGACGTACCGACTGCCCTGACGAGAGACTGCCCTGAGGTCAGCCGAACCGGCGCCCAAGGTCTGCGCACAGGGCCGCCAGGTGACGTCTGTCCGTCTCGCCGAAGGCGTCGGCTCTGTTGGAGTCCACATCGAGTACGGCCAGAACGGTCCCGTCCAGCCGCAGTACCGGCACTACGATCTCGGATCGTGTGGACGACGAGCACGCAATGTGGCCAGGAAACAGGTCAACGTCCGGCACCAGCTGCGTGGATCGATCGGCGGCGGCCGTGCCGCAGACACCTCGTCCGAACGCGATGCGCAGGCACCCGTGCCCACCCTGATAGGGCCCGATTACCAGCATGTCGCCGGTCACAGCTCGATAGAATCCGGTCCAGTCGTAGTGATCGAACGCGTTGTGGAGTTCGCCGGCCGCGGTGGCCATCGCGGCCACCCAGTCGGTTTCTCCTTCGAGGATGGCTTCCAGATTGCGGAGGACGTCCCGGTACTGAGCGTCCAACGTGTCGAGGTGCGCCGCTGAGGCAGATGGCATGAACGGCATGGGTGGGTAGTCTGGGAGGCGGATAGTCCTTCGGTACGACATCGGCCGTCCAGGGTTCATGGATACCAACGAGGGGTAGGGAAAGGCGGAAAAACCTCTTGCGGAGGCCTTTCCGTCCCGTTCTTGGGAATCTGCCATTTCGTTCAAAAAACGAATCGTTCAAACTCGCTCGTACCCTAATTGCGAAGGATCAGCGTTACCCCGACGCAGCCCTCAATGCTGATCGGTCAGTCTAATACACGAACCGATTGAACCCGCGGTCATCATGCGAACCGTTAACGTATCAGCCAATGCGACGGCTGGACTCATATCCCGGTCTCTTTCCGAAGAGTACCCGGCAACCGTTTTTGCGGTGCAAATCGCCGATCCGAGTGGGCGGCGAGACATCCATCCTATTGATGTGATCTGGGTCGATGGACCCAAGCGCGAAAAGGTGGAAGAGCTTCTGGATCGATTTCAGGGTGTCTCCTGGGATCCTCGAACCGGCAATCTGGACAGCCGCTCTCACCTGCAAGTCGGGGCAGATGGCCAGCTGGAAGAGGTCTTCTACGACATCGACTACATCTTCTGCGACGGCCCAACCTCGGTGCTCTACCGGTAGTGCCGCCTACGCATGATTTCGGAAGGTCAGTCCAGAATCAGCTGCAGAATGGCGATATCCTGCCACGCGCCGTCCACGTACCCGATCTCACGCTGGACACCGACCACCTCGTAGCCAAAGCGCTCGTGGATCCTGATGCTGCCCGCGTTGTCGGCCCAAATCTTGGCCACCAGGTGGTGATAGCCGTGCTCGCGTGAGATCTGAATCAGGTGACGTTGCAGCGCTGACCCGTGACCTTGACCCGTGTGGCTGCGGTCGACGTAGATGGATGTCTCCGCAGCACGGGCATAACCGGGGCGCGGATGATACCGTTTGAGAATCCCCCAGCCCAGCACATCCGAATCCACCTGGGCCACACAGAGGTGTTCGCGTTCCTCCTGCTTCTCGAGCCACATGGCGACATCCGATGGGCCCAGCGGATCGATGTCCATGGTCGAATCCCGGCGCGCGATCGACTGGTTGTAGATCTCGGCGATTCGAGCCGAATCGCGCAGTCGCGCAGGCCAGATACTGCGGCCCGACTCAGCCATTCATGGCCGCCTGGATGGCCTTCTCGGCGTCGATCATCACTCCGACGCTATGACTGGCGCCCGTCGAGCGTCCGGTTGACTTGAGGATATCGTAGATCTCGTCGGCTTCGAGCTCCGGGTTGAGGGATCGCATCACCCCGACCAGGCCAGACACCATGGGCGTCGCCATCGAAGTCCCGCTGAGTTTCACGTAGCCACCCGTTGGTTTGAGCGAGAGGATGTTCGTTCCAGGAGCCGAGATCGGTCGCGAGAGCCGCTGTGTGGTATTCGAAAAGGGCGCCTTGTCCAGGCGCTCGTTCACAGCCCCGACCGCGATGACACCCTCGACGTTGGAGGGCACGTTGTTGGACGCATCGACATTGGAATTGCCGGCCGCCACGATGATCACCGCGCCCTGTTTCCGCGCATAGGCAACGGCATCGACGATGGTCTTGGGCGTAATGGGAGTCTGACCACCGAGAGACATTGAGATCACATCGGCGCCCGCCTCTGCGGCCTCAATCAGGGCCTCGGAAATGGATTCCAGCGTTCCCATGCCGTTGTCACCGAGCGCGGAATAGCTGCGAATGGTGACGAACCGGCCCTCCCAGTTGAGGGACGCCACGCCCAGTCCGTTGTTGGTGGCGGCGCCCGCAATGCCGGCACAATGGGTACCGTGCCCGTGCTTGTCGCTGCTGCCCGGCGAACTCTCGAAGATGTCGGCCATGTCCTCGTGGCGGGAATCCACGCCGGTATCAACAATGGCGATGGATGCCTTGCGAACGGGCGTCTCATTCTCGAGCAATGCGTGGGCCTCGTGGCCCCGAATGGCATCCAACGCCCATTGAGAACCGACCAACGGGTCGTTCTCCAGCACATCGGCGAGTGGGCTGGTCGCAAGCTCCTCCGACTCGGGCAGATCCAGTCTGAAAGTCGAGTTCAGTTCCACGTTGTCGACATTCTCGGTGTCCATGTCCAGAATGCGCCGCAGGGCCTCCCGGCATTTCTCTGGGAGTCGAATCAGGTAGACTTGGGCGAGGTCTTCGCTCTCCGTCATATCCACCATCGGAAAGGCCCGCTCCGCGACTCCCTGGTGCGCGGCCACGACATCAGCAATTTCCTCATAGGTGTCGTCGGGTCCCAACTCAACCAGCAGGCTGACCGTGGGGGAGAACAGACTCCGCGCCACAATGAGGGCGACACCGATAGCCATGGCCCCGGCACCGATAAAGAAAAAATTCCTGGCCTCGTCTTTTCGACCGGCCAGCATGCCGGCTACCACGAGCATCCCGGCGCCGAGTTCGGCCGCCGCATAGCCCACTGATTGCAAGAGAGGCGCGGGGCCTGTCAGGTGCATGAAGCCCGCCAGTCCGATCAATCCAAGTCCACCCAGGACCTGGAAGGGGTTCTTTTCATCACTCCTGGCGGCCAGTCCAAGAAGGACGGCTCCACCGATTGTGAGCGCGGCGGTCAGAAACATGGTGTACCTGCAGGAATAGGATGGGATGCCCCGATAAGTCCGCTACGGGACTCGTCGATTGCGGTTTCACGGAGAGGATACCAACCGCCCCACCAGTACATTTTGCCGGGTTGGCGGACCGTCATTCCGCGGTGCAGTCCACCGCTCCACAGCCCGACACATCAACTCGTTTTTCTGGACTATGAAGAAGTTCGTCCTGGCCATTGCGCTGTTTTCCTGTCTGTCAATTCCAGCGTGCCAGTGCTCAGACAAGCCGGACATCGGACCCGTTGAGGGCCAGACCCACCTGGACGTGTCGACTGGGTTCGAGCTGGCCTGACACCCGGCCCACCGAATGCGAATCACGGACGAAACAATCGAGCAGGTCCGCGGCGCGGCGGATGTCGTGGACGTGGTGGGAGAGTACGTCCGGCTGAAAAAGCGGGGTTCGAATTACGTCGGACTCTGCCCGTTCCATTCGGAGAAGACCCCATCGTTCAACGTCAATCCGTCCCTGGGCATTTTCAAGTGCTTTGGCTGCGGTGAGGGGGGAGACGTATTCAGTTTCCTGTCGCGGATCGAGAACCTGTCGTTTCCCGAGTCGGTCACCATCCTCGCCGAGCGCGTGGGGATCACGATTGACCAGTCGGGGGAGCCCGATGAGGATGCGTCGACGCGCGAAGCCATCCTGCATGCCCTGCAGTTTGCCGCGCGGTTCTTCTTTCAGCAGCTGACTCAGGACGACGGTGGTGCCGTTGCCCGGGAGTACCTGGCCGGCCGAAGCATCGCGCCCGAGATGGTCAAGCGATTCGGCATCGGCTATGCCCCGGACGCGTGGGATGGACTGCTGAAGGCGGCTACCGCCGCCAAGATCAGCGAAGAAATGCTCGAGCAGGCAGGGCTGATCCTGCCGCGCCGAGACGGGTCTGGTCATTATGATCGATACCGCCACCGTCTGATTTTTCCGATCCTGAGCCACGTGGGAAAGGTCCTCGGATTCGGCGGCCGGCTCCTGGATAAGGCAGACGATCAGCCCAAGTACATCAACTCTCCAGAGACCGAGGTCTACCACAAGGGGCGTGTCCTGTACGGCCTCTACCACGCCAAGAACGCCATTCGCGGCAAGGAGGAGGTGATTCTCGTGGAGGGTTACACCGACGTCGTGGCGCTTCACCAGGCAGGCGTTCAGCACGTGGTGGCCTCATCCGGTACGGCCCTCACGACGGACCAGATCAAGCTGGTCTCGCGCTATGCGAATCGGGTGATCATGCTCTACGACGGCGACGAGGCCGGTGCCCGGGCCACCGTGCGCGGGATTGACCTGTTGTTGCAGGCAGGCCTGGCGCCGTATGTAGTGTCGATGCCCGATGGGGAGGACCCGGACACCTACGTCCACAAGTTTGGGGCGGAGGCTTTTGAGACGGCCATCCGTGACCGGAGGCAGGACTTTGTCACGTATCTCTACCAGCGGGCCCGTCTGAAGGGGAGTCTGGACGAGCCGGACTCACGGGCCCGGACCCATCACGCCATCATGAAGCTGATTTCCCGGATCAAGGACCAGCTGATGCGCGAGTCCTATGTCCAGCGGGCGGCCGCGGTCATGGAGGTCCCGGATGTCTATCTCAGACGGGCGATGAAGGCGGATCGCCAGTTGGCGGCAGCCAAGACGCCGCGTCGGGAACGGACCCCCGGGCCGGCCGAATCGCGTGATCCGAATCCAGGTAGGCCGCAGGAGGTCGTTCCCTTGGAGCCACTGCCAGAAGAGAAGACGCTGCTGCGGTTGATGCTGGACCACGGAGCGCCCATGGTGTCATTCATTCTCTCTCGAACGGCGCTCGATGAGTTCACTGAGGGCCCATCCCGTGACGCGGCAACCGCCCTGGTAGAACAATTCGAGGCGGGCGAGATACAGCAGCGGGTATTTCTGGACGGTTCGATGGGCGCCGCGGTCCAGCGGCTGGCGAGCGAGGTGCTTACCGACCGTGAGGAACCCTCCGAGAATTGGGCGGGGCGCAAGATCATCGTCCCTGTCCTCAACGAGGATTCCCGGGCCGCCGCGTCAGGCGCCATGACCCTTTTGAAGTTGGATCGTCTGGACGAAATGATTGCGCGATTGCGCCACGGCATACATGTTGCAGAACGGGGTGGGGAAGAGGTACGGCCCCTCCAGGAGGAATTATTGGGCCTCCAACATCTGCGACGGAAAATTGAGGATCAGGAATTTCTAGCGTAATGGGTACAACGAGACTTACGAATACAGGTGATTCGGCGGGAGACGAACTCCCCGAGGCCCCCATGCCGGCCATGGCGCCAGGCTCTTCGGAGCCACCGCGTACACCGGATCGGTCGGGACCCCGATTGCGGGCGGCCGTGCCGCGCGCAACAGCGGCCCAGCCCGTCCCCGAGGGTGGAGATCTTGATCATCCCTCGCTGTATTTCAACCGGGAATTGAGCTGGCTGGATTTCAACTGGCGGGTGCTCTACCTGGCGCTGGACGAACGGACCCCACTCCTGGAGCGCATCCGCTTCCTGGCCATTGCAACGGGCAACCTGGACGAGTTCTTTCTCAAGCGCATCGGAGGCCTCAAGCGACAGGTTGCTGCGGGAGTCATCAGGCGCAGCCCAGACGGCCGGATCCCTCGGGAGCAGCTGGAACTGTGTCAGCGTGCCGTACGGCCGATGTACCGCGCGCTCAGTGAACTCTGGACCCGCACATTGAGGCCTGCGCTGAAAGCCAAGGCCGGGATCGACCTGGTAGACTATTCGGACCTCGGCAAGAAGGATCGCGCCTTCCTGAAGGAGCACTTCCAGCGACAAATCTTTCCGGTCCTGACGCCCCTGGCTGTGGATCCGGGACACCCGTTTCCGTTCATCTCCAACCTGAGCCTTTCGCTGGCTGTCATGCTCCGACACCCCACGCGAGGTACCGAGCATTTTGCCCGGTTGAAGGTCCCTACTTCGCGCGGCCGCTGGATCCGTCTTCCGGATCGCCCCAAAGCATTCGTGCCGGTCGAGCAGGTGATCATCGAGCACATTCAGGAGCTGTTCCGGGGAATGGATGTGGTTGGCGTTCACCCCTTCCGGATTACGCGAAACGCCGATGTTCGACGGGATGAGGAGGAGGCCGACGATCTGATTGAGATGATCGCCGATGAGCTCCGCGAGCGTCGGTTCGCTCCCGTGACCAGGCTTGAGGTTGCCTCATCGGCGCCCGAGGACGTCCGCCGTTTGTTGGTCCGGGAGTTACAACTTTCGCCTGAGGACATCTTCGAAGCCGATGGTGAACTGGATCTGACCGATCTGCACACGATCGCGTCCGTGGACATGCCTGAGCTGCAGTTTGGGGAATGGGAGGCCGTCGTGCCGCCTCAACTCATGCACGAGGGCGAATCAAAGGATCGTCCGGACATCTTTTCGATCATCAGATCGGCCGACGTTCTGCTCCACCACCCCTATGAGGCGTTTTCCGCCTCGGTTCTCCGGTTCGTGGAGGAGGCAGCAGTGGATCCAAAGGTCCTCGCCATCAAGCAGACGCTCTACCGTACAGCAGACGACTCCAGGGTTGTCGGTGCGCTGGTACGCGCGGCCGAGCGCGGCAAGCAGGTGGCCGTTCTGGTAGAGGTGAAGGCGCGATTTGACGAGGCCAACAACATGGAATGGGGCGCCACGCTGGAGCGCGCCGGCGTGCACGTCACCTATGGACTGGTGGGCCTCAAGACGCACACCAAGACCACCCTCGTTATTCGCGAGGAGGAGGAAGGACTTCGCGCTTACTGCCACATCGGTACCGGGAATTACCATCAGAAGACCGCGAAGCTCTACACGGACTTCGGGCTCTTGACCTGCGATCCGGATGTCGGCTACGACATCATCAATCTCTTTCACTATCTGACCGGATACGCTCCGGAGCAGCACTACCGGCGCCTGTTGGTGGCTCCGCGTGTGATGCGAAAGGGATTCGTGGACATGGTCCACACCGAGGTTGAGAACCAGAAGCGCCACGGGAACGGGCGGATTGTCGCTAAGATGAACGCGCTGGATGACCTGATCATGATTCAGGAGCTCTACCGCGCGTCACAGGCGGGAGTCAAGATCGACCTGATTGTTCGCGGACACTGTCGCTTGCGACCGGGGTTGCCGGGGATCTCCGAAAACATCCGGCTCATTTCGATTTTGGGGCGTTTTCTGGAACACAGCCGCGTGTTCTACTTCAAGAACAACGGCAAGCCTCGCGTCTTCATGGGCAGCGCCGACTGGCAGCGTCGCAATCTCGATGATCGGGTCGAGGCCATCGTGGAGGTCGATTCGACTCCCGCCAGGAAGCGACTGATTGACTCGCTGGAGCTAGCCTTGCAGGATCAACGATCGGCCTGGGAATTGGGGCCGAATGGACAGTACCAGTTGCGACTTCCTGCGAACGACGGAGAGGCCGTCGGCTTCCAGGAGCGCCTGATGGAGATTCACCGGGAGGGAGCCGAGAAAGTCCGATCGTGGGACATCCAGTAGGGCAGCGTTAGTCCTGCGTCAGGCCGACCGGCGCCGCCGACCCGCGATCGCAGAGCCGCCCCCGCGGACGGCTCAGTAGTACTTCTCCATGCGCTTGACGTCGTTGGATTCCGGCGTCCGATCGATCCAGTAGGTTGCGCGTGTGGGGTCAGGCTTCCGGTTCATCGGGTCCTTTCCGGCCAGACGGATCAACAGGCCAATTGGCGAAACGACCAGGTAGAACACCAGCGTGAGCAGGACCGCAGTCACGACGGTACCGAGGACCAGAGCGAGCGCCATCCACACCGGGTAGATGGGCGCCAGCGACCGGGGAACGGACAGGCCAAGAAGTACGAGCAGGACGCCAATCGATCCCGTGATGACCGATGCCGCGCCGGCATTCCATCCGCCCCTCCACGTCAGGTAGACGGCCAGCGCAACCAGCACGCCTCCGACCACCACGCCGAAGTTGCGCAGCGTCATTCGATCCCGCGGCAGCGCGGCGGCATCCTTCCAGGCTGTGGTAAACACGCTGAACATGACTGCGATACGAGGGAAGCTTGGTGGCGGCCGGCCGCTCACGATACAAAATTCACCCACGTGACGGACACGCGGGTGTATCGTCCGGTCGACGAACACGAAGGCATGCGTACTGCTGAAGACATATTGAGTGCCATCTCCGCGAGCCAATTCGCCCGCGAGGGTTCGGTGGCGTACCTCGTCGAGAAGCCGGAACCTGGCGTTCACCGGGTTGCCGAACGGGTCACCGTCCAAGCGGGGCTCGGCTTCAACAATGATCACGCGCGCAAGTCATTCTGGAAGGGAAAGATCATTCCCGGACGTGAGGTCACTGCCGCCAGTATTGAGGCGTTGCGCGCCATGGGGGCCTCTCCCGACCTGCCCGGCGACAATCTGATTACGCGCGGCATAGACCTGTCGGCACTGGGCGCTGGAGACGTGCTCCTGATCGCGGAGGTCATACTCCGGAGAAGCCCGGCCACCCACAAACCCTGTGCGCTCTTCAGGACCCGACTGGGCGATGCGGCCTTTCGTGCTGCGGCCAACGGCCAGCGAGGCGCCCTGTTTGTCGTGGAGCAGGGAGGCGAAATACAGGTGGGAGATCCGATTCGCGTGGTCCGGAAGCAAGGTGTCGCACGGCAGCCAGAGGCAGAACACGCATGAAGGCAGCAGCGTGTGCATTCGGCCTGATGGGGATCCTGCTGGTGGGCTGTGCCGAGCCGCGGGTAACCAGTCTGTCGGGTCCGGAGATCTATGTGGCCACCTGCGCCACCTGCCACGGTACTGACGGCCTCGGAGTCAACAATGCCTTTCCGCCGCTTGCGGGAAGCCCCTGGGTGGCCTTGCCGGATTCCCTGTTGATCCGACTCGCGCTTCGCGGTCTCCGCGGGCCGATCCGTGTTGGAGAGCGGGATTACAACAATGTGATGCCCCCGAACGACTTCCTCTCCAATGAGCAACTGGCCGCCGTGCTTTCATTCGTGCGCCGAGAGTTTGGCCCGGCAGGACCGGCCGGGAGTCCGGACATCACGGCGAGTCAGGTTGCTGTCGAGCGGGCCCGATTCGAAGCCGGCCCCATGTGGACCATTGAGGAACTGACCCGGTCGGCTTCAGCCCGCAGATAGCGTGCGTCGCTCTCGGGCTCGGGCCACGAGGTGTTCGAACACCGGAAGCAGGTCTTCTATCTGGCGTTCGGGGTGGAATTGGACGCCAATCACGGAACCGTCCTGATTTTCGATGGCCTCGATGACGCCGTCGGGTGCCCGGGCCGCCACCCGGAGTGAGGCTCCTACCCGGCCCAGAGCCTGGATGTGATGCGTGTTCACCGATCGCTCATCGGAGCCGAGAATTGACTCCAGCCAGGTGCCTGGTTCGACGAAAATGGGATGGTGTTGTCCGCCGCGGTCGTTGGAGTGGACAAGGCTGGTATCCGCCTTTTCGACGTCCGCATGGATGGTACCCCCGGCCTCAGCATTGATCAACTGCATCCCGTAGCAGATGCCAAGCAGGGGCGCGTTCCGTGCTCGATGCGCCCGCAGGTACAGGCGGTCCGACTCGGACCGACGCGGATCCGTCTCGGAGATGTCATCAGGTAGATTGCCGATGAGTCCGGTGGTGATGGCCGGACCGCCGGTAATCACGAGCCCGTCGAGAAGCGCGGTCAGCTGCTCGGCGATGGGGGCTGAAGACGTTACCGGGAGAATCACGGGAAGGCCTCCCGCTGCCTCGACGGAATCGGCGTAGCGCGTATCCAGAATCTGCTTGCCCTCCTTGAAGGAGGTCGTGATGCCGATGAGGGGGGTGCGATTGCTCATGGTTGTTCGGGGCTGGCGGGAATGAGAGACTCAATGGCGTCGGGCGCCAGATCAGTCAACCCTGCCAGGACGCTTCGGGTGTGGGCGCCGAGTTCGGGCGGGGGAGAAAGATCGGGACGCTTCGGCTGGAACAGCCACTGCCGGAGGCCTCTCGAACATGGTTCGTCCTGCGGCGCGGCGTACTCCAACAGAACGGCCTCCGCCGATTCGTCAGACAGGGCTTCGGCCACGGTTCGAATCAGTCCGGCCGGGACGCGCTCGCGGTTGAGCGCGGCCATGAGGGCCTCTGAACGCCAGGCAGCAGCCGCTTGCCGGAGCCCGGAGTCCAGCCTCGATCGATTGGCAACGCGGCCGGCGTTGTCGGCGAGCCTGGGATCAATCGCGAGGGCATTGGAACCCAGAACACGGCAGAGGGCCTGGAATTGGCGATCGTTGCCCACCGCGAGCAGAACGGATCCCCGGTCGGCGGTTCGAAGGACGGTGCCGTAGGGCGCAATATTCGGATGGGCCGAGCCGGATCGCGCGGGCGTGATCCCGGTTCGCATCCAACCCGTGGCCTGGTTGGCCAGCGACGCGAGGGCCGCATCCAGGAGGGAAACCTCGAGGTAGGCCCCGGTGCCAGAGCCAGAGTCAGAGTCGCAGTCGCAGCCAGAGCCACAGCCGCTTTGCCTGAGCAGATGGACCAGGACGGCCTCCTTGAGATGGTGCGCTGCCAGCAGGTCGATGAGAGCGACCGGCATCTTGACTGGCGGGCCCGCGGGATCTCCGTTCAGGTCCATGAAGCCGGATTCGGCCTGGATGACGGCGTCGTACCCGGGGCGCGGATCCGCAGGCCCGTATCCACTCACAGCACCGTGAATCAGACGCGGGTTCCAGCTCGAAAACACCGAGGGGGCAAGCCCCAGCCGATCAGCGCTCCCGGGACCGAAACTGGTGAGCAGGATGTCTGCCTTCCCGACCAGTTGCCGAAGCACCTCCCGGCCGCGCGTGGTGCGAATGTCCAGTGCAACGGATTCCTTTCCGAAGTTGCACGCGTCGAAGTAGCTCGCTGCCCGGGATCGGTCCTCTCCCGAGCGGTACCACCCGCGGGTCACATCCCCGCCGGTTGATGGGTTCTCAATCTTGATGACGCGCGCGCCCAGCTCCGCGAAAAACTGACCCACCGAGGGGCCCGCCAGCACGGAGGCCAGTTCGACCACCAGGAGCGAGTCCAACACGGCTCAGCTGCCGGGCACGCCGGGCTCTGTCATGTCCCGCACGTCCAGGACGTGGTCCAGCTCCTCGACCGACATCAGGTTCATCTCCAACACCACATCGCGAACCGAACGGCGGGTCCTGGCCGCGGTCTTGGCCACAGTTGAGGCCTTGTCGTAGCCGATGGTCCGATTGAGGGCGGTCGCAATGGAGGGATTGAGTTCGAGCAACTCCCGGCAACGCTCGCGGTCGGCCTGGATGCCGTCCAGGCACTTGGTGCGGAAGGCATCGGCAGCACCCGAGAGGATGGCGATGGACTCCAACATGGCGTGTGCCATCACGGGCATCATCACATTCAACTCAAAATTGCCGTGCTGACCGCCAACGGTCATCGTGGTATGGTTGCCCATAACACGCGCACAGGCCATCATCATGGCTTCGCTCATGACCGGGTTGACCTTGCCGGGCATGATGGACGATCCCGGCTGGACCGCCGGAAGTCTGATCTCGGAAAGGCCACTGGTCGGCCCGCTGGACAGGTGCCGAATGTCGTTGGCCATCTTCATGAGCGAGACCGCCAGCGTGTTCAGCGCTCCCGAGGCGTTGACGTAGGCATCCTTGGCGGCCTGGGCCTCAAAGTGATTCTCGGCCTCTCTGAATTCAAGGCCGGTGTGGGCGCTGATGTGCGCGATGGTCTTCTCGGGGAAGCCAGGAGGGCAGTTGATGCCTGTCCCGGTGGCCGTGCCGCCGAGTGCGAGTTCAGACAGTTCCCAGGAGCCTGCTCTTACCCGGCGAATCCCGTGGCGCACCTGTGAGGCATACCCACCGAACTCCTGACCCAATCGAACGGGCGTGGCATCCATGAGGTGGGTGCGACCACTCTTTACCACATCATCGAACTCGGCGGCCTTGGCCTCGAGGGAGGTGGCCAGTGCGTCCAGGGCGGGTATCAGGTCCTTCTCGATGCCCTCCCGTGCGGCGACGTGCATGGCCGTAGGAATCACGTCGTTGGAGGATTGGGACGCGTTGACGTGGTCGTTGGGATGAACCAGCTTGCTGCCGCGGTCTCCGCCCAGGTGCTCGCTCGCGAGGTTGCCGATGACCTCGTTCGCGTTCATGTTGCTGGATGTGCCGCTGCCCGTCTGAAAAATGTCGAGCACGAACTCCTCGTCCAGTTCGCCGGCGATGACACGGTCCGAAACGGCCACGATCGCATCGCGTGTGTCGTTTTCGATGAGTCCCAGCTCCGCGTTCGCCAGGGCTGCCGAGCGCTTGACCGTTCCGAGGGCTGCGATGAACCGGCGGGAGAACCTGATGCCGGAGATCGGAAAGTTGTCGGCTGCCCGCTGCGTTTGCGCTCCGTAGGCGGCGTCGGCGGGGACACGGACTTCTCCCAGGGAGTCTTTTTCGATGCGGAAATCACTCATCGGTGTTCGATTGGCCGTTGTGAAATCGTCGTGCCTCGACCGTTTGACGGGCACGAACCAATATACGGGGGGTAGGCGTCCGCCCGGTGTTGATACCCCTTGAATACACCCGTTCGTAGCTTGCTCCCCAGGACGCCGGTAGTCCTTGCACCCAGACGCGAAAGCATGAAACTGATCACCGACGTCGCGGCCATGCAGGCCGAGTCCAAGCGGGCGCGCTGTGCCGGCCATCGGTTGGCGCTGGTGCCCACCATGGGTTCGCTGCATGATGGCCATCTTCAACTGGTACGTCGAGCGCGGGAGGTGGCCGATCACGTCACGGTCTCCATTTTCGTGAACCCGACCCAGTTTGCGCCAGGCGAGGATTACGACCGGTACCCGCGCGATCTTGACGGGGACATGGGTCGCCTCGCGGAGGCGGGCGGAGCCGATGTGGTCTATGCACCCCCACCCCTGGCGATGTATCAGGACGGTAGCTCCGGCCTCGCCTGGGTCACCGTGGAGCGGTTGACGGAGCATCTCTGCGGACCGTATCGGGCAGGGCACTTCAATGGTGTGACCACTATCGTCAGCAAACTTTTCAATGCGTGCCAGCCTGACGCCGCCGTCTTCGGTTTGAAGGATGCCCAGCAGTTTTTCGTGCTCCGCAGGATGGTGCGCGACCTGGATTTCGGGATCGAGATGGTGGGGGTTGACACGGTAAGGGAAGAAGACGGTCTGGCCATGTCGTCGCGGAATCGCTACCTGTCAGGCGCTGCCCGGGATCAGGCCATCGCCCTCTCACGGTCGGTGTTCGGAGCGCGGGAAGCCATCCTCTCGGGCCGGGTTGATGCCGATGGTGTCCGCGCGTTGATGCGGGAGCCCTTCTCCAAGGCACCGCTGGCCGAGGTCGAATACGCAGAGGTTGTAGACGGCGAGTTGCTGCAGCCCGTGGGGCAGTTCAGAGCCGGTCAAACCGTGATCGCCGCCGTCGCCGCCCGCATTGACGGGGCGCGGCTCATTGACAACGCAATTGTTGAGGTACCCTCATGGGTTGGTTGAGTGTCCCCCGCGGACCGGGAAAGCTGCTGCTGGCCGCGGCGCTATTGGCTGCGCTGGCGCTCCCGGTGTCGGCCCTCGGGCAGGCGGTGGCGGCCGTTGGCGAGACCGCGGCCGGCCGCGGCGATTCAGTGGCCTCCGTTAGCGAAACCGCGGCCCCCGGCTTTTCAGTGGCCGCTGACGCAGCCTCAGTGACGTGGCGCTACCCGGTTCGCCTCCAAGGCGGGATGGGGATGATCACCGCCACAGGCGAGCAGGTGGAGGCTGGCCCGTTTGAGGCGCTCAAGGCATTTTCAGGCGCTCTCGGACCCGCCCGGTCGGCGGGACTATGGGGATACATCAACCCGGAGGGGGATTGGGTCATTCCGCCCTCCTTCCGTGAGGCCGATCTCTTTGAGAACGGCGTGGCGCGAGTTCGAACGGAGGCAGGCTGGATCCTGATCGACGAGTCGGGCCGGCAGATCACCGCGCGGGCCTATGAGGACCTGACGCCGCTGGGAGGTGGCCTTGCCGGGTATCAGGCCGACGCCGACACATCTCCGCGTGGGCAGCCTGGTCTGTGGGGCGTATTGTCGGACGAAGGGCTGGAACTCAGCGAGCCGGTCCTGGACGGCGTCTTCCGTCCGTCCGAAGGCCTCATCGCGGCGGAGAAGTACTGGAAACTGCTTTTCATCCGACTCGAGAAACGCTGGGGATTTGCGGACTCGACCGGCGCCTGGCTGATTCCAGCGACCTATACCAGCGTTCGCACCTTCTCGGAGGGCCTGGCGCTTGTTTCGGATGGAGGCACGGCCACTTATTTGAACACCCGCGGAGAGGCTGAGCTCACACTCCCGTATCCGGCGGCCTATTCCTTTTCCGAGGGACTCGCGCGTGTGAGCGACCAGCGGTTGACCGGCTTCGTGGACCGAGCCGGAGAGGTTGTGATTGCGCTCCAATTCGAGGCCGCGAACGATTTTTCCGAAGGCCGGGCCACCGTCCGGATGGGCGGACTCTGGGGGTACATAGACAGAGCAGGCGCCTTTCTGATTCAGCCCCGTTTCGAGGTGGCGTCGTCGTTCGAGGGGCCTCTGGCGCGAGTCGTCGATGGGGGCACGGAGGCGTACATCGATCAGGCTGGCCGCGTGGTCTGGTCGGGGCGTTGACTGGTGGCGTGCCGGGGCGTTAGCTCGCGGCGTGCCGGGCCGAGCTCGCTCGCAGCCTCACTCCTCGAACTTCTCGTACGCCTTGATGATGTCCTTCACCAGACGGTGGCGGATGACATCCCCCTCGTCGAAGTAGATGAACTCGATTCCCTCGACACCCTCCAGAATCTCGCGGGCCTGAACCAGGCCACTGTCGGAGCGACGCGGAAGGTCCGTCTGGGTGACATCGCCTGTGATGATGGAGCGGCTGTTGGCCCCCAACCGCGTCAGAAACATCTTCATCTGCGGCGTGGTGGCGTTCTGGGCTTCGTCCAGAATTACGAACGCCGAGTTCAGCGTCCGGCCTCGCATATAGGCCAGCGGGACGATCTCGACGATGTTCTGCTCCATGAGGGAGGAGAGGTTCTCAATCGAGAGCATGTCCTCGAGCGCATCGTAGAGCGGCCTCAGGTAGGGGTCGATCTTGTCGCGGAAGTCGCCCGGCAGGAAACCGAGGCGTTCGCCGGCTTCGACGGCGGGCCGGCAGAGCACGATGCGGGTAACCTGCTTGGACTTCAGCGCGGCCACGGCAAGCGCGACGGCCGTGTACGTCTTACCCGTACCGGCCGGACCGACGGCAAACACGATGTCGTGGGTTCGGGCGGCGTTGACCAGGTTGGCCTGATTAGGGGTCTTCGCCCGCACCACACCACCGGAGGGCGTGAACACCACCGCGTTGTGCCCGGCGCCTTCCATTGGCGAGGCTCCGCCTGCGGCGTCGCTCAGCGCCAGCATGGTCTCCACGTCTTTTTCCGTCAGGTGACCGTTCCGGTTGACCAGAACCACCATCTCGTCGAGAATGCGGGCAATCCGCTTCAGCGCGGGCTCGGTGCCGCGAAGCATCACCTGATTGCCGCGGGCCGTGATTTGGGTCTCCGGGAAGGCATCCTCGATGCGGCGGAGGTAAACGTCGTTGAAGCCGAACAGAAGGAGGGGTTCGGCTTTGTCGATGAGGATGCGCCTTTCTGCCAAGGTGTATTATCTGATGCTGAAACGGGATGAACAGGACACGTGCCCTACTGATATGACGCCGAATCCCCCCAGACCCCTCGTCGTGGAGTTCACCAAGATGAGCGGCGCCGGGAACGATTTCATCGTCCTGGATAATCGCTTCTACTTCTTTGGGGTGGAAGAGTTGTCCCAGATGGCAATACGGTTCTGTGCCCGAAGGACCGGGATCGGGGCCGACGGGATTCTGGCCCTCGAGGCCTCGGAGTCGGCTGACTTCCGGATGCGGTACCTGAATGCCGACGGTTCGGTCGGGACCATGTGTGGCAATGGCGCGCGGTGCCTGGCCCGGTATGCGGCAAATGCGGGTATCGAGGCCGGGGGCGATGGCGCGGGGGTGGATGCGGGCACCGCCGGCGGGGGCGGTGCGGGGGGCGATTCGGGGGCCGTTGCGAAAGCGCCTTCCGCGAGCGATGGCGCGCAGCTCTGCTTCGAAACCGACGCTGGAATCTATACGGCCGACATGCTGACCGGCGGAGTCCGCCTGTATATCCCGGACTACCAGGACTTCGCGACGCTTGCCGCCGATCATGACGGCCCCGAGCGGTGTTACCTGTGGACGGGGACCGAGCACCTTGTGGTGTTTGTCGACAGCGTGGCCGAGACCGATGTCGCCACGTTGGGGGCCCGGCTCCGGCGGACCAATCCACCGGCCGGTGCGAACGTCAACTTCGCCGAGGTGGACGGCCAGCGCCTCCGCCTCCGCACCTTTGAAAAAGGTGTGGAGGCGGAGACCCTGGCCTGCGGTACCGGTGCCACCGCTGCGGCGGCCGCCGCCCGTCTCACCGGCCGACTGGCCGGAGAGACGGTCGACGTCCACATGCCCGGTGGCGTCCTGACCATCGGTTTCCACGCCGACGGGAGGGCCCGATATCTCGAGGGTCCCGCGGAAACTGTGTTCCGCGGGACCCTCGAGGTACCGGTCTGAAGACTAGTTGATCAGAACCGCCCGGCGGTTGTCAACGATCTCGGAGTCTTCCTTCAAAGCATTGATCCACTGCGTCCGGACGCGGTTCTGCGCCTGCGTCTGGAGCTGGGTCCGAAGCGATTCCATTTCCGCGGCCGGCACTTCGCCGGCCTCGTGGACTTCGGTCACCCCCACGACAAAGACACCGTTGGCGCCTTCAATCACATTGGAAACTTCACCCGCGGCGAGCCCGAGAGCCGTGCCGACGAACTGTGGGTCGCGTCCGAGGGTCGGCACGACCATGTTGGTGTAGGAGAGATTGTTCGCCGTGCGCTCCTGTTCGCCGACGGCCGCTGCGAGACCATCAAGTCCGCCGGTCTGCGCCAGTGCGGTCTCCAGTCGCTGACGAAGGATGGCAGCCTTCTTCTCGTTGCGAACACGTGGCTCGAGTTGAGCGCGGACCTCCTCAAACGGCTGATACCCCGCCTCCTGAATGGCCTCTACAACGCCGACAATGAACTGCTCATTGAGTTCGATGACCTCGCTGACATCACCCTTCTCGGCGCCCGCCAGAAAGTCCTGCAGTTCGCCACTGTTTCCGAGGCCCGGGATGAAGACGGAGCCGTCCTCAACCTGAACGGTGGAAGGGTTCAGGCCGACACGCGCGGCCTCGGCCTCGAAATCACCGTTCTCGATGGCGAAGTACTGTACGTCTTCCAGGCGTTCCTGAGCGGCGTTCAGCGTGGCCACGGATGCGCGGAGTTCCAAGGCGAAATCGGCGATCTGTGCCTCCTGCGTTGCGCGCTCGGTGACTTCAATCAGGTGGAAACCGAATTGGGTCGAAACTGGGCCGACTACGCGGCCGATTTGGGCGCCAAAGGCGGCCTCCTCGAAGGGAGCCACCATGCGGCCGGGGCCGAACCATCCGAGATCGCCACCCTGTGCGGCAGACTGGTCGGAGGAATGTTCGCGAGCCATCTCGGCGAAGTCTGCACCCCCACGAATCTGGCGAAGAATGTCGTTCGCGTTCCGGCGAGCCTCGGCACGGGCCTCGGTGTCACCTTCGGCAGCCCGAAACAGAATGTGACGGGCGCGGACGGCTGTCTCTTCAGGAGCACGTACATCAACGACTTTCACCAGGTGGGCCTGGTTTCCAGAAATAATCGGGCCGTAGACCTCACCGGGAGTCGGATTCTCAAAGACGACGCTGGAAATCGCATCGTCCAGTTCATCGGGCCGGAAGTAGGCGTCAGACCAGGGACGCTCCGAGCCGTTTCGGGCCAGGAATGTGGAGTCGTCTGCGGCGGCAGCGAAGGCTTCGCGGAGGTCCACGAGGTCATCCAGCGTAGCGGCCGTATCGGCGGCCGTGGGATACTTGTCTACCGAAACGTACCGGTACGTGTACGAACGCTTGCGGGCGAATTCTTCCCGGTTGGCATCGTAAAAACGCTGGAGGTCGCGATCGGAGAAACTCACCGAATCGTTCGGAATCGAGGTATACCGGAGGGCGACAAACCGCACGTCAACCGCCCTGTTACGCCGTATGTACTCGGCACGGACGTCGGCATCCGAAATCCGGACCGAGGCTGTAATCAGCTTGTCCAGTTTTTCGCGGAGCCGCTCCTGGCGGAGATAGTCCTCGATGTTCAGCCAATCCTCCCGGGCATCGGGATTCTCGACAAAGTTCTGCAGAAGGGATCGATCCACACCACCCGCACCGTCGCCGAAGTACAGCTTGATGATGGGGTGGGGGTCTGCCCCCTGGATCATTTCAACGACCTCCTGATCCGAGACCTGCAGACCCAAACGGGTCATCTCCTGCTCACGCAGTTTTGTCTCGACCAGATTGTCGAACACCCGCTGACGGGTCTGATCCAGCATCTGGGGAGGCATGCTGCCGCCCGTCTGCTGCTGATAATTGCTGACCTGCCCGTCGAGAGCCTGGCTGTACTCTTCAAAAGTGATCTTGTCACCGTTGACCGAAGCGATGTTGTTGCCGGCAAAGCCGACCACGTCAAGGCCTCCGGAGTCTTGAAGGACCCAGATGACGCCAAAGGCAAAAACGAGTATCCAGAGGACGACGCCGGTGTTTTCCCGGAGCCGGTTCATCACACCCATGCTGAACCAAGTAGTTGAGTGGTGAGAGGGCGGAGCGTAGGACTCCGACGAAATTAGCGGCGGGTATACCCGGCTTGAATCCGTTTGTTCGGCTTAACCAAAGGCCCTGAAACGCCCGGTAGTTTCCGCAAAACGGAAAGCCCGTCAGGCAGCTCGGCTGCCCATCTTGGCCAGGTGGGATCGCAGTTGAACCAGCACTTTGCCCAGAATCTGGGAGATCCGTGCCTCGGTCCGGTCCATCAGACCGGCTATTTCCCGAAGCGTGAGATTCTCGAAGTAGTACAGCGCGACAATGGTCTGCTCGCGTTCCGGCAGGTCGTTGATCAGCGTCTGGATATATTCGACCAGCGACTTCCTGTCAATCTTCTCGAAGGCCTCGAACGTTTCCTCGTTCGGAATCGACTCGATGATGGTCTGGTCGCCCTCCTTGTCAATCGGCGCATGGAGGGAAAGCGAGAAGCGGCACTGCGCGTCGCGCAGGAGCGAGTGGTAATCCGGAAGCGATATACCCAGGTAGTCGGCGACATCCCCATCGGTGGGTTCTCCACCCACTACCTGACGAAGCGTGTCCATGGCCCGATGGGCCTCCGCCAGGCGTCTACGGCGTTCGCGGGGGAGGGCATCAATGGACCTGAGATAGTCAACCAGGGCACCCCGAATACGACCGTAGGCGTAGGAGACGAAGGGCGTTCCCCGCTCGGGATCGTATCCGTCCAAGGCCTGCAGCAGACCAAGCAGGCCGACGTTTTCAAGATCCTCCCGCGAGGCGAGAGGATGGTCAGGAACACTGAGGCGGCCCACAATGGACCGAACCAGCGGAACGGCCGCCATGACGACGGCCTCCCGGTTAGCGGGAGTCGGTTCCTCAACGAACGCGACGGCAACACTCTGAAGATCTGCTCTGGCCATAATGGTTCAGCGCTTGAGTTTGGTCAGGCCGCCTTGGCGTCCTGTTCGCCGGACGCAGAGGCGGAAGCCTCCGATGTCTCGTCCGATCGCGATGGTGGGGCCTGTCGGCTGGAATTGTTTTGTTGGGTCACTGCTGCCTGTTCGAGGAGTCGTTGTATCACGACATCACCCAGGAGCAGCACTACATAGACAGCCAGCCCTGAACCGGCACCGGTGAGAACGGCTTTTTCCACCGGGGCACTCGAGAGCATCTGATTCACAAAAGTGAGGATGCCGATCAAGCCGCTGAATTGGGAAAAGATGGCGCGCATGGAATGGGGGTTACAGGTCCGATTGAAAGGGATGCAACTAGTGTGCCTGAAGGCTTCAGTTCATGGCCA
>JAJCYP010000006.1 GCA_029262855.1 Bacteroidota bacterium
CACGACGCTACCGCTCAGATTGAAGGGAATTGCGCAGCGTCTGTCGGCGAAGGTCAGCTGGATGTTGGCAACGTCGTGGCCCGTGTCCTGAACAACGGAATGCTGGCATGGAACGGCAATCCAAACAGGTATGAAGTCCCAAAGGGCAGCGGTCACAATACAGTGTTCGCAGCTTCACTGCACCTCGGCGTAGAGGCCGGTGACGACTTCAGGATCGCAGCCACCGCGTATGGTCCGGCTGAGTTTTGGTCGGGTCCACTGCCGAAGAGTGGCGTCGCTCCTGACTCGCTGCACTGCAAGGCCTTCGATAGGGTGTGGGAAGTTCGGAGGGAGGAAATAGAACGCTATAGACAAGACGGCCAAACCACCGCGGCCATGGAGACTTGGCCCTATCAGATTGGCGCGCCTGTATCTGACGGTGACGGCATTCCCGGAAACTACAATCTGGCAGGAGGCGATGTCCCCGCCATTCTGGGTGATCAGACTCTATGGTGGGTGATGAACGATCGGGGCAATCGACATCCGTACACCGGCTCCGATCCCACCGGGCTTGAGGTTCGGGCGGAGGCATTCGCTTTCTCAGCCTCCGGTATTCTAGGCAATAGCACATTCTACCGATACGAGATCAAGAACCCTACCGGGGACAGCCTGATGGTCTACGCAGGGCTATTTCTGGACGGCAGGTCGGGTGCTTGGGGAGATGACTATGCTGGTACAGATACCAGCCTGTCGATGGTCTACGTTTATGGCGGAGACGACGCGGATGATGTCTTTGGCTCCCAACCTCCGGCTCTGGGCGCTGCCATCCTGAAGGCCCCGACGGTGGACGGCAGGGAGCGACGAATTGGCGCCAGCCAGATACCTCCAGACGATGGCGGAAGGTTAGGGTGGCCTTCGGACGCAGCTGGTTATCACAATTTTGTCCGCGGATTGATCAAGGATGGAGATCCTATCCGTGAGGGCGGCTGGGGCGGTGGCCAGACGGGACCTACTACTCGGTTTGCCTTTCCGGGTGACCCGGTTTCGGGGGCATTCTGGTCCATGGTGGATACTGGCACCGGGAGTACGTGGCCCATCGGGCCCGAATCGTTCACTTACGCAGAACCGTTCCCCCTAATGCCCGGCGATTCGGAGGAGATCATATTCGCGCTGGTTTGGGCACAGGGAGCGAGCCGGTTCGATTCGATTGTCCGCCTTAGGGAGGGTGTGACCCTGCTGCGGCATCAACGCGCCTCCCTGCTGGAGAGACTACGTGGCGATGGTATTCCTGAGACGTCGTTCGTACTCGGGCTGTCAGACAACTACCCCAATCCGTTCAGTACCACGACAACCATTCGGGCGAGTATCCCCCAAAGGGCGCGTGTTCGACTGGAGGTGTTCGACTTGCTGGGCAGGTCAGTTGCCCTCCTTCAGAACGGGGATCTTGACAAGGGAGAGTACTCTTGGGAGTTCAACGGAGCGAACCTGCCCTCGGGAGTCTATTTCTATCGATTTCGTGTCGACAGCTACACGTTTTCGAAGTTGATGGTGCTGGCTCGCTGAGGAGGGACTTTCCCACTGTCTACCTCCAGCGGAATCTACACTCCGGTGTGGCCCGTGGTAATGCCAAAGGAAATCACGCCCCGGTCCAATCCTTGACATGGCTTCATGGATTCATTAGGCTGACGGGCCGTTCAACATCTAATCGTTCGATGAGATTACTTCTCCTCGCACTTCTTCTCGCCAGTCCTGCCCGAGGTCAAGACACCACCGCCGTCAGGCAGGAGATAACGCGACTCAGCGCAGAAGTGGAGTCGCTATCTGTTGAGATGGCTGCGCTACAGTCCGAGCGCGCCGACAAGCAGGCACGATTGGACAGCCTCTTGCGGCTCATGGCTGTATCGACAATTGGAGACGGAGCAAACGCCCCCTTCAGGTTTCTTCTGACAGGGAGGGTTCGCGATACTCAAGTTGCAACGAGTCCTGTCACCACCGTTCCGAGCAGTGTGGACGGCTTCCTGACAGGTGGCGACGAGACCTATCTCTCCGTCGTGATGGACAATGGTGTCGAAGGCTGGATTGAGAGCACTCAGCCCTTCATTCTTCTTGGCGAAGCGACCTCGCTCATCGAACTGATGCCGGAAGGGGCGGCGAGGAAGAAACTCAGGGGCGCAAACGAGAGGCGGTTAAACAGTATTGCGGTAAAGGAAACCGCCGGGCAGCAGGCCGCCGAGCGCGAGGCCCTTTGGACCGAGAAAGGCATACCGGTCTACATTTCCAATGTACTCTTGGGGACCAACTCAGTTGGCGGCGTGGATGTCTCGCTGAACCTGACCAATATCTCTTCCAAGGATATCGACTACGTCAGCGCAACATTTGTCGGATTCAACAGCGTCGGCGATGTCGTACCGGGAAGGATACGAGGCGAGACCAGCCATCTTGTTCGAATGGTCGGACCACTGGCACCCGGCGAGGATGGGGCATACTCCTTTGACGCAGCGTGGTATGGCGGGACGACAACATGTCTTGAGCTTCGACGAGTTGCCGTCGAATACCGCGACGATTCAACCTATACGATGGTCAACGACTTGGAGGACCTCAAGTCTCAAGGTGCTGGAATTGCGATCACTGGAGACTGCTCTCGCCGATAGGATCGCCACACGGAATGATTCTCTCGGTCCGTGCTACAAGATCGACCAACTCTTTTTCTGTCGCCGATGCAAATCCCTATCGCAGCCGACCGCCTAACTTGATAGCATTTCGACTGAATTTGCTTCCTAGAATTGGCCAAGGAGATTCGTCACAAATCGGCCCTTGTTGAGCATGTAACCCTGTTTCTGACGTTCAATTAGATGAAAGCGAACTGGCCGTCGCTCACCCTCTAGTTTTCTGAGCCGGTCGCCCTCCTTGGTTGCATCTTCTCCTTGGTGTGCAGTGGATGGGCTGCTATCGTCGTTTCTGATGGTTTTGGGCGATTCGTGGTAGACGGATGAAATAAGTTGTCACGACCACGGTCCCCATTCCACCTCTCCACCTCCGTTTGCTTGGGTGCGGCAGAAGCGCTTCGTGAATCAGATGCCCACTTACGTCTCGCGGAACGCGTAGGTTACAGCTGCGCAAGGCTGGCAGGGTCGGAGAAGGTTGTGCATCTCTTTCATCGAATAGGGAATTACCTTAGGACGGAATCAGCACCGGCGATTGCCTCGCGGGGAATGACGTTCTACCTCAGGGCCGATTATCTCAAGGCCCGACGGCTTCTGGATCGTGCATTCCGTTACCGACCAGGGCTGAGAAAGGACACGCTCCTTCAGGCCTACTGGGAACTGGCCCAACTCAAGACTGGGGAGCCAGAAGGGTCACTGGAAGATTTGGCCGGACTGCAGGAACGGCTGGCTGCTCACCCGCTCGCCGGTGGAGATCTGGTAAGTCAGGCAACGGCAGACATTGAAAAAGCTTTGCTAGACCGCACCACTACCTGAGCGTTACGCTTGACGGATTTCCACTCCCCGAGGTTGGCCAGAAGGCACACCGGCTGGGGTGCCTCATATGCTCAGGGCCTGCGAGATTTTTTCCTGTCCCCGGTCCATGCTTAGGTGCATGTAACGCTCGGTCACACTCATTGATGAATGACGTAAATGCTGCTTTATCACGAACGCCGACGCTCCTGACATTGCCATCCAAGCAGCACAGGTGTGACGAAGGCTGTGAAAGCTGCCTCGCTTCAAGTCCTACTTGCGCCTCCAGAACAGGAACCGCTTGGAGACCTGCATGGGCGATGGTGCAGAAAAGAGCCTGTCACGGTCCCGCGGGAGTTCTGAGAGAACCCGTCTGGCTTCTGGAGTGAGAAACACTCGCTCATCCCTCCCGCTCTTCGGAGTGAAGCCCCGCGAAGCTGTCATCACCAACTGGTCTCTGTCAATCCAGCCCCACTCTGCGCTACATACCTCACCGAGCCTCAGGCCAGTCTGGCAGACGAATTGGATAATGGCCGGGAGGTAGATGCGCTCCCTCTCTGGGGCCTTTGCAGCTATGATCTGTACAAGCCGGTCTATCTCCTGTCGCTTGAAGAAGTGAGCCTCACGAACAGGAGTCCTCGGAAGAGTGATATCGGCGCTCGGATCTCGCTCCCTCCAGCCCTGTCGAACGGTCCACCGATAGAAGACTCGGATATGGCGGAGGTAGGTCACCCGCGTCACCGGAGACCGCTTGGCTAGAAACCTATCAAGACTGAGTCCCTCGGCGGCATATAGACGCAATACTTGCGCATAGCACCCCTGACTGCGGACCCTTAGAAGCTGCCTTGACTCAAGGAAGGCACCTATCTCCGCGCCGAGGCTCGTCGGGGCCTCAAGACGGCGGTCTGCCGTCGCCACCGAGTCAGACATGGAATTCCAGCGCCCCTCCTCAGATGCCAATTCTAGCCTCGTGAGAAGCTTTCTTGCCGAACGCCGGTAGGAAGTCCTGAGTGAGATCTGTCTCCTACTTCCCCGAGATTCGAACTGCGCGTAGTAGTTCTTGCCGCGCTTAAACAGGCTTGCCATCCTTACCTGAAGCGATTTCTCAAGCGGTGATTGCATTTCCTGCATCACCACGCTGGAGGTCGATCATCGAATACAACCCTGAAACGGGCTTCTCGTAGTAGGCCCGCGGGGACTCGAACCCCGAACCCGCTGATTAAGAGTCAGCTGCTCTGCCAGTTGAGCTACGGGCCTAAAGAAGTCGGTCGAACTCAAAAGGAGCCCTCGGGTCCCCAGCCTGCGCGGCCTTCAACGAAAATCCGTTCTGGACTCCTCATGCCCAAACAGGCCCTTACGGCCGCTTCTGAGCGACGGTGGCGCTCGCGATTACGGGCGCCAACGGAAGGTCGAGCACGCGGGGAATCGTATACGCCCCTCCGCGCATGTCCATCACGACGCCATCGGGCTGCATGCCTCCACGCAGCAGCATGCCGCTGACGTGGGCGGCCGCTGAGGAGGTGCCGCTGATGGTTTTGTACCCGCCCTCCTTCCACGTGGAGTGGACGTAGACGCCGGGCGCGGCATAGTCCACCACCCCCTGACCGAAGTTTGAGAACGTCGGCCAACGGTCGTCTCGCGCGAGGGCGGTCACCGTGTATACCTGCTTCCCGTTCACGCCGGCCGGCGAGAACCCGCTCACGTGCTGACCCTTGTTGCCGGCTGAGAGGACGAAGGGCACGGACTCCGCCGCCTTCAGCACGGCTTTGTCAACCTCGGGACTTCGGGCGGCTCCGATACTGAAGTTCACCACGTCGCAGAGCCTCTCTCCTGTTTTCCGGCGCTGAGCGACGTAGCGAATGGCCTGAAGGACATCCTCGGTATAGCCTCTCCCCTTTCTGTCGACGACCTTCAGGGCGATGATGGTGGCGCCGCTCGCGATTCCGGTGACTCCCTCATCGTTGTCGAGCGCCCCAATGATTCCGGCCACATGGGTGCCGTGGCCGTGGAAATCGTTCGGATCGTTCCTTTCAGGACCATGATCCAGGAAGCTACGACTCCATTCAACCGATACGTTGAGATCCGGGTGTGTCAGGTCCACGCCCGAGTCGATGATGCACACTCTGGCATCAACCGGGGCCGTTCCGCCCGCGCGGGTGACATTCCAGAAATCGCGGTCCAATGGCGCGTTCGCGTGGATGTCGCTCCCGGCAATCACAAAATCCGGCTGACCTGGTCTGACATCCGAGTCGCACCCTGCCAACACGGCGACCAGTGCGGTAACCAGCGTCTTCGGGTAAGGTGATCGGATGAACATGTCGGCCTCGTCGCCAGCGCGCGATGGATGCACCATTGCACCCTCGGCGCCTGTTCACGAAGCCTTCAAATACCCTACCAAAACGGACATCCGCGGATCCAGGGGCCTTGCGCCCGATCCGATCGGAAATATGATCGGTTTGGGGCCCGCTGGGTCGGAAAGACTTGCGAGACTGCTAGACGTCCAGTTCGTCCACGTCGGCAGCGTTGTTCATGATGAACGCGTAGCGCGCCGACGCATCCTTCCCCATCAGATCGGAGATGGTCCGCTCCGTTTCAACGCGCATTCCGTCGGGGATGGTAACACGAAGCAGCCGACGCCTGTCGGGGTCCAGCGTGGTCTCCTTCAGCGTGGCGGGCATCATCTCGCCCAGCCCCTTGAACCGCTGCATCTCCACCTTGGCGTTCTTGTTCTTCTTCTTGATTCTTGCCATGATGCGGTCCCGGTCACTTTCGTCAAGCGCCCAGAAGGTGTCCTTCCCGGCGTCCAGGCGAAAAAGTGGCGGCTGCGCGATGTAGACGAACCCCTCGTCGATGAGGGGGCGCATGTATCGGTAGAGGAACGTCAGCAACAGCGTGCAGATGTGATGGCCGTCCGAGTCGGCGTCCATCAGCAGGATCACCTTGTGGTAGCGGAGCTTGTCAAGCGCCAGGTGTTCTCCCAGCCCGCAACCCAACGCTTGAACCACGTTGGATAACTCCTTGTTGTCCAACACCTTCTTTAGCGGCGCCTGTTCTGCATTCAGGACCTTTCCACGCAGAGGCAGGATGGCCTGGTTTCTTCGGTCGCGGCCCTGTTTGGCTGAGCCGCCGGCCGAATCGCCCTCGACAATAAAGATCTCGCTCTCACCCGGGTCGGTCGAACTGCAGTCGGCCAGTTTGCCGGGCAGGTTGAGTCGGTGACTGATGCTGGTCGCCCGGCGAACCGTCCGTGCCGCCGCCCTGCTGGCGTGACGTGCGCGGGCCGCCTGAATCACTCGGGCGGCGATGGCCTCACCCGTCGTAGGGTGCCGATTCAGGTATTGCTCCAGCTCAAGCCTGATCGCGCTCGACACGACGCCCCGCGCCCCAGGGTTGTTCAGCTTCTCCTTGGTCTGGCCCTGGAACTGCGGATCCACCATAAACAGGTTGATCACGCTCACAATGCCTTCTCGAATATCCTCGGCCGAAATCTCCAACTTCTTTGGAAGGAGGTCATGGGTGTCCATGTACGCCCGGATGGCACTCCGGATGGCCTCTTTCAGGCCTGCTTCGTGGGTCCCCCCGTCGGGCGTCGGGATTCCGTTGACGAAACTTCGAATCTGTTCGCGAGGCAACTCGGTCCACTGCAGTACAATCTCGACCCGGGAGCCGTCGGCCTGGGCTTCCTGCCGCACGAGTATCGGCTCGTCATGGACGGGTCTGGCGTTGAGGCTCTCGAGCAGATGGGCCTCGTACTCGGCAATACCGCCCTCATGGTGGTACTCGTGACGGGCATCACGGGCTTCATCGCGAAAAATGATGCGGAGACTGCCGTTCAGGTAGGTCTTGATCTCCAGCTTCTCGGCAATCCAGTCCGGATCGAAATCGACAGACTCGAAAATGTCCGTGTCCGGCCTGAAGAACATGCTGGTCCCGGTCCCGCGCGAGTTCTGCGCGACCACCTTCAGTTTGGTCTGCGGAATTCCGCGCGAGTAGGTCTGCTCGTACGTCTTGTTGTTGCGCTTGACCTGCACAACCAGTTCGGACGACAGGGCATTCACCACCGAGGCACCAACTCCGTGAAGCCCGCCTGAGGTGATGTAGTTGGACGAGTCGAACTTTCCGCCCGCATGGAGTGTGGTCAGGATGACCTCCAGGGCTGGCTTCTTCTTGATGGGATGCCTGTCCACCGGGATGCCGCGCCCGTTGTCGACAACCGTTATGCTCCGCCCATCGGCATGCAGAATCACTTCGATCTGGGTCGCATAGCCGTTTGTGGCCTCGTCGACCGCATTGTCCACGACTTCCCAAAGCAGGTGGTGAAGGCCCGGCTTGCCGGTTCCACCGATATACATGCCGGGCCGCTTTCGGACGGGATCCAATCCCTCCAAGACCTGGATGTCGGCACCGGTGTATGAGTTGGAGGCAGTGGACATGCGCTACGATCCGTTTCCGTTTCTCCGGATTTCCACCGGTTTGACAATCACTTTGACCAGTGAGCCGCGCTGGATCACCAGGCGCCCTTTGTTGCCGCGGTTGGACACGTCGAACTTGGTAGTCCGCACCACTTCTCGGCGACCGCGCGTCGTTTCGACTTCCAATCCCTGCCGGGCCGCGTCAGCGAGTGCGAATCCAAGGATGGTATCCTTGGGGGTCAAACGGACCGCACGGACGCCCTTGGCCGCCCCCTTCATGACGGGAATCTGATGGACCGGGAAGATCAGGGCGAACCCTGCCCGGGTCGCCAGACAGACGTTTTCCGAGCCTGAGGCCGGCTGCACCGAGAGCACGGTGTCCTTGCCCAGCAGGCGCATGTACCGGCGGCCGACTCGGGTTGACGTATCGGCGAAGGTCGCCAACTGCAGTCTGATACACTGTCCCTCGGCGGTCATACCGACCATGAATGGGCCTTCTTTCCCGGCTTCGGGCTCCGCCCCGAAAAGTTCAGGCTCGGCCTCCGTCGAAATCTCCACCACCTTCTGCGGCAATGCATCCGGGTCCATGGAAACGACCCCGACAATGCGCTCGCCGTCCGAGAAGTCAAACAGCGCCTGGATGGGAGACCCGTGTCCGGTCGTACTGGGCAGCGCTTCAATGCGAGTCGTGTAGGCCGCCCCAACGTTGGTGAAGAAGATCACCGACCTGCGTGTCGAACCCGGCAGAACGTACTGGACGGAATCCCCGTCGCGCACGCGGATCGAGGCGATATCCGTATACGAACGCTGACGCTTCACCCACCCGTCCTGCGTCACGATGACGCAGACGTCCTCGTCCACGATGTAGTCTTCTTCGCTGTACTCAATGGCCTCATCTGGTCCGGTAATCAGGCTGCGCCGATCGTCTGCATACGCCTTCCGAACTTCGCGGAGTTCATCCTTGATGAGTTTCCACCGGGCGACCTCATCATCGAGGAGAGCCTGGATGGCGGCGGCTTTCGCCTCCTTGTCCTCCAGCTCGGACCGAATGGCGTCAATCTCCAGCCGTGAGAGCTTGTAAAGCTTGGTCTCCAGTACCGCCTCGGTCTGAATCTCATCCAGATCGAACCGGGCCATCAGCTTGGCGGCCGAGTCCTTCTTGTTTTCCGAGCCCCGGATGATGCGGATGGCTTCGTCCAGGCCATCGAAGATCTTCTCGAAACCGCGCAGGATGTGTATGCGCTTCTCGAGTTCGAGCAGATCGAAGCGCAGGCGCCGGACGACGACCTCCATCCGGAAGTCCAGGAAATGCTGGAGGACGGTCTTGAGGTCCACCTTCTCGGGTGCGCAGACCTCCGGATTGTCCGTGGGCACGAGGCACGTCATGTTGACGTGGAACCGGGTCTGCAGGGAGGTGTGCTTGAGCAGATAGGCCATCGCCACCTCTGCCGGAGCCCCTCGTTTCAACTCCAGAACGATCCGGACGATGTCGGTTGATTCGTCCCGGACATCCACCACCTGCGGGTGCTTCCCCTTGATGATCTGATCCGCAATCTGCTCGATCAGACTGCTCTTGGTCAAGCCGTACGGGATCGAGTTGATCACAACTCGCGATTTCCCTTCGCTTTCGTAATCCCCGCGAAGTTCGACGGGCCCCTCCCCCTTCTCATAAATCTGAAGGAGCTGCTCGGGCGTGTTGAGGATCCGGCCGCCCGTCGGAAAGTCCGGCGCCTTGATGAACTTCTCCACCAACGTCGAAATCCGCGGATTGGGATTGCCCACCATATAGATGAGCGCATCCACCACCTCGCCCAGATTGTGGGGCGGGATGTTCGTGGCCATACCCACGGCGATTCCGGAGGAGCCGTTGACCAGCAGGTTGGGGACGCGGGCGGGTAAAACCACCGGCTCGTTCAATGTGCCATCGAAGGTGGGCCGGAAAGCAACCGTCCCCTTCTTGATCTCCCTCAGCAGTTCCATGGCCACGGGCCGAAGCTTGGCCTCGGTGTAGCGCATGGCCGCCGGACTGTCTCCGTCGAGCGAACCGAAGTTGCCGTGACCATCCACGAGAGGCGCACGAAGTGCGAAGTCCTGGGCCATGCGGACCATGGCCTCGTAGATGGCCGAGTCTCCATGAGGATGGTACTTGCCCATCACCTCGCCGACCACGGTTGCGCTCTTGCGATACCGTCCATCCGGGTACAGATGGAGGTTCGTGTACATGGCGTACAGAATCCTCCTGTGGACCGGCTTCAGGCCGTCCCTGATGTCCGGGAGCGCCCGGCTGGTAATAACGGATAATGCGTAGTTGAGATACCGCTGACTGGTGGTTTCATGCAGCGGGACTACATCGACAATGGGCATGCGCTTGGCACAATAACGGATACAGGCCGTCGAAAGGACAATCTACGGCAGTGGTATGACAACTACGCGTCGCTCCCCTACGCGGCCCTGTTCCTGGCCAGCGTGAAGTAATCCCCACCCAGATCGGGATGGATTTCGAGCAGTTCTGCGCGCGTCAGGAGTACCAATGTGTGGCTCGCGCGTTTCGCCGGAATGGCAGCCAACCGGGCGAATTGTTCGACCGTAATGCGTCGGTACTCCTCCAGATAACGCATGAGGAGCAACTCCTTTTCGCCGAACTCGAACTTGACGTTTGAGTCTGTCCCGGTGCGCATGAGTCGACGGGCTTCGCGCGATGCCTCAATACTCATGTCGCGCACGCGTACGTAGGCGGTCCGGCGCAGCGGCTGGTCCGGCTCAATGACGAAGTGCGGCTTTCCATCGCTTTCGCGCACCTTGATCACGATTACCTCCCGCTTCCCGGTTACGTCTACTCGCTCCAGCGCGTATGGGACCGGCGGATAGCAGTGGGTTTCCAGGGCTCCCGACAGGGCGAACATCTCCTCGTGAGCATCGCGGAGGCCAACGACCTCTCCAGCGTCACTGACCCCGACCAACAAGTTGCCACCGCCCGAGTTGGCGAACGCGACGATCTCCTTGGCAAGTCGGCGTCCGTCTGGAATGCGCCGCTTGAACTCCAGAAACTGGCCCTCTCCGATGGCGGCGAGGCGGTGCACATCGCCAAGGGAGAGCGTGCGCTCCAGGGGAATGCCGTTCTCCATAAACCTCAGTTGTCGAGTAGTCTATGCTCCTGCTTGGCGGACCGGGTCATCAGGTCGTGAACGGCGGCCCTCGGGGCCATCCCCTTGAAGAGAATGGAGTACACAGCCTCGGCGATCGGCATTTCCACGGCGAACTTTCTGGCCAACTCGTGCACCGACACCGCCGTTTTCACACCTTCTGCGACCATGTTCATTTCGGCCTTGATGTCCTCCAGGGACCTTCCCTTGCCAATCTGTTCGCCCACATAGCGATTCCGGGAGTGCTGGCTCATGCACGTCACGACCAGATCACCAATCCCTGCAAGCCCCGAAAAGGTCTGCTCTCTGGCGCCCATGGCCACCCCGAGGCGCTTGATTTCGGCCAGTCCGCGTGTAATCAGGGCCGCCTTGGCATTGTCACCGTAACCCACGCCATCACAAATCCCCGTGGCGATGGCCAGAACGTTCTTGACGGACCCGGCGATCTCGACGCCCAACAAATCGCAGTTTGCGTAAACCCGAAGGCGCGGAGACATGAACAGGTCCTGCACATGTTGGGCGACCTCCAGATCGGGCACAGCAACCACGACAGCGGTCGGCAGGGCCGCTCCCACCTCTTCGGCATGACTCGGCCCGTAGAGAACTCCAATCCGTTCTGCGGGCACAATCGGGACGACATCACGAAGCACGCCGGTGGTGGTCAGCAGTGTCCCGTTCTCGATTCCCTTCGCAACCGACACGAGAATATGTTGAGGCGTCGCATGCCTGGCGACCCGACCGGCGACTTCGCGAACCGACTGGGAGGGCGTGGCGAGGAGCCAGACACCGCGGCCTTCGACGGCGGATTCCAGATCATGCGTCACCTGGACGTTGTCGGGAATGATGGCCTTGGGGAGATAGGTGGGATTGTGGCGCTCGGTCCTCATGATCTCCGCAGCCTCGGGGCGCCGTGCCCAGATGGAGACATCTCGGCCGCCCAGGGCCAGGCTGATAGCAAGCGCGGTGCCCCAACTGCCGGCGCCAATGACCGCAATCTTATCCGGATCCGGATTTTTCGTCATACCGCTCCCTTAATGGGTTATTTCAGAGCTCTCCCTTTTCGCGCATGCCCTTGGCGGGCTTAAAGCTGCCTACCCGGGACTCTGTGCCCGCCCACAGACGCTGGATATTTCCACGGTGTCCGTAGAAAATGCCTGCAGCCATGATCAGACTCAAGAACAGCAGACTGGCATCCAGGTGTTCGACTCCGAACACATACTTCCTGGCCGCGATCGTGACCGGAAACGCGGCCGTCGCCGCGAGGCTCGCCAGGGACACGTAGCGCGAGGTAAACAGGACCAGAGCAAATACAGAGAGTGCGACGGCCATCGAGACGGGAGTCAGGGCCAAGAGAATCCCAGCAGCGGTATTGACCCCTTTGCCGCCACGAAACCCTGCCCAGATCGGGAACATGTGACCAGCGATGGCCGCCATGCCGGCGACCAGGCTGACGACGGAACCAGCCTCCCAAAATCCAAGGCCGTCCGGGAGCGTGTCGATTCTGATAGTGGCGATAACCCCGGCCGCAAGGGCACCTTTCCCGACATCAATAATCGTTGCCAGGACTCCTGCCTTCCATCCGAGAACACGAAAAGTGTTGGTCGCGCCGGCGTTTCCGCTTCCGTGCTCCCGAAGATCCACGCCGTACAGGGCCTTTCCGACGGTCACGCTCCCGGGTATGGATCCAACCAGGTAGCTCAACAGGATGATTACGGCAATCGAAAGCACGTTGAATCAGGCTGGTGAAAGAGGTCGTCGAGGTCGGATCCTGAATGCGAAACCCGGCACTCAGGTTTCGGATGCCATGACGCGGCCGATTGCAACTGCAGTTTCGCCCATGGCCTTCCACCTCGCAACGGCATCGGCCTCGTGCACCTTCGGGACCACGGCTATCAGTCCGATTCCAAGGTTGAACGTCATTCTCATGTCGTCTTCCGGTACGTCGCCGATGGACTGGATCAGCTTGAACAGGCCGGGTCGATCCCAGGCATCCCAGTCTACCTGAAAGGTCAGTCCCTCCGGCATCACACGGGCCGTGTTTCCGGGGATGCCACCTCCGGTTACGTGCACAAAGGCGCTGGCCAGGTCGGATTCGGTCAGGGCCTGAACGGCCGCCAGATAGGAACGGTGAACGGCGAGCAGTGCTTCGCCCACGGTCTGGCCGGCGAGTTCCTCCGGCCTGTCCCCAATCTCATACCTCGAAAACAGGACCTTGCGGGCGAGGGAATAGCCGTTGGTGTGGGCCCCGGTGGACGGCAGACCGATCAGCACATCTCCCTCACGCACCCGGTCTCCGTTCAGAATGCGTTCCTTTTCAACGACCCCGACAATCGTGCCGGCCAGATCATACTCACCCTTCTGGTAGAGGTCGGGCATTTCGGCTGTTTCTCCTCCGATGAGCGCACAGCCGTTCTCTTTACATGCGATTGCGAATCCGGCAATTACTTCTTCGGCGACACCTGAGTCCAGATGGCCGGTGGAGAAATAGTCCAGGAAATACAGCGGAGTGGCGCCGCACACCGCGATATCGTTCACACAGTGGTTGACGAGGTCCTGACCGACGGTATCGTGCTTTCCTGACCGAAAGGCCACCTTCAGCTTCGTGCCCACGCCATCGACCGAGGACACGAGCACCGGCCGGGTGTACGCGTCTACATCCAACTCAAAGAAGCCCCCGAACGACCCGATGTCTGCGAGGACGCCGGGCGTGAAGGTCTGCCTTACCAACGGCTTGATGCGCCGAACCATCTCCTCTCCGGCGGCGATGTCAACTCCGGCGTCCTTGTAGGTAATACTCATTTCGAAGGGCGAGGGGGCAATCGGTTGGATGGTGAACGGGCTGCGCCGAAGGTACGATTGGTACGGCGGCCATCAGGCATTCTGAAAGGCCGCCTTGCCAAAGATGCTCTGAATCCGTACCCGGAGCCGGGCCACCCGAGACAGCTCCGGGACACCGGACCATACGTCGAATCCGGCCTTTTCCAGGATCAGGACCTGTTCCAGCGCCGTGAGCCAGACACGCTTGGCATAGAGCCTGTCACCCCAATCGAGATCCAGGATAAGAGGTCTGGCCCCGGCCAGAAAGTCTCTGGCGCGGACACTCTGCTTCCAGGCCAGGCGCTCGAACTTGGCGGGGGCACTCGGGCCGGCAAGCGCTCGCGTCGAAATTCCGAGATCTGACATCTCCGACTTGCAGTAGAGCGAGACTCCCTTGCGGGCCAGTTCCGGCGTGCGAGTCAGGTAGTCGATCAGGATGAGCCCGCTCGCAAACTGAGCTGCTGCAGCTCGCTGCCAGGACCCTCGAAGACCCTTCATGAGGGCCAACACCTCCGCGAAGCTCCCGCCCAGCAGGTGCACGAATGGGCGCAGATCCTTGCCGGACTCCGGGCCATCCCCCTGACGTAGTAGACTGGTTGCCTCAAGGCGGTCGGCAAGTGGTTTCAGATCTCGTCCCGTACGGCCGGCGCAGCGGAGCACGTTTGACCAAGCGACCGCAAGCTTGGAGTTCCTCGGCGTCTCACCCGCACGGATCAGCGTAGCGTCTTCGAGGGTCGCCAGATCGCTTCCGGCCAGATCAAACCAGGCCCACAGCACTCGGACGGCCTGTCGATCGTCCTCTGGAAAGAGGTCCGGCCCGAAGGGTCTCATTGGTGTGTGTCCCAGTTCTGGGTCCAGGGCATGGGGGCCTTGGCCAGAAAAGCGGCGACGCCCGCCCGACACTCCGGCGTGGAGCGGGCCCTGGCGTTCAGGTCGATGGCAGCCGCGAGGCGCTCCTCGTGATCGGCGGCGTGGCGCGCCCGGAGGAGACGCTTTGTTGCGGACACGGCTGCTCCCGACGTCTCGCGGCCGAGTCTCTGCACGAGGTCTCTCACAGCCGCGTCCAGCCCCCCGGGTCCCGCGACCTGGCTGAGAAGGCCCATCTCGTGGGCCTGGGCCGCACCGAAGGTCTCACCGGTCAGGAACGCGCGCCGCACCAGATGAGCCGGGTACCGTTCGAGGAGATACACCGAGATGATCGCAGGAACGAACCCGATGCGGACCTCCGTGAATCCAAATAGCGGACCTTCCTCGGCCACGGCAAAATCGCATACCGCCACCAACCCGCAGCCGCCGGCAATGGCATGGCCGTTGACGCGAGCCACGACCGGCTTGTCAGTCCGGTAGATGGTTTCAAAAAGCGCTGCAAGCGTCCGGCTGTCTTCCAGGTTGTCATCGAAGCTGGCATCCGCAAGCGATTGCAGCGCCGCGAGATCGGCCCCGGCGGAGAACGCCTTGCCTCGGCCCGTGAGGACGATCACCCGCGTCGAGTCGTCGCTGTCGGCCTCCTTGATCGCATCCGTGAGGGCGCCCGCAACACGCGCGTCGAGGGCGTTCCGTTTCTCGGGCCTATTGATGCTGAGGGTGACCACACCGGGATGAAGATGTCTGTCGATCTTGATCATGTCGATTCGAGCAGGTGGTTGCAACCCCGGAGTTCGGCGCCCGTGAGGCGGCCCAGGATTTCGAAGCCCTCGCCCCGCGCCACGGCCCGGTCCTCTGTCAGTATGGCACTCGCCGAGTGCACGTTGGCAAGATCCAGGACCGCCAAAGCTCCCGATTCTCCGTCCGGCCTACGGATCCAGGGCCTCTCGGGATCCACGACGTGACACCGCATCCAGGGAGGACAGATGTACGGCTCGCCGCTGCGCGCGTAGCACTGCGAGAGCAGTTCGCACATCCCGTATTCGCTCCAGAGTTGACGGCCAGTCAACCCGAAGCCCCGCATCAGCGAATCGTGAAGGACCTCGCGCGTGACCGATCGGCGGTGTGTCTTCATTCCGCCGGTTTCGATCACCATGGCTGACTGCGGAAGGCTGTAGCCGTTGTGTTCGACCAGGCTCAGGAGCCCGAACGCGGCGCCGAACAGCATGATCGGAGGGCCCGTTGTCTCGATGGCCGTCTGCAGCACCTCCAGGTCATCGAGGAAGAACCCCGAGCCCGGCGCACCATACCTCTCGATCAAACGCCCGAGCATGTAGACCAGCGACGATTCCTCAGCATAGTGTGGAAGGTGTGCCAGAATCCGGAAGGGGCCCTGGCCGAACGAGCGGGAAAAGGATGTCTCCAGACTGGCGTCGTAGTACGTCACGTCCCGGACAACATGGCGTGACCGGGTCTGCCCGCCCGTCCCACTGCTCTGAAACACGCGCTCTGCCCCATCGGCCGGGCCTGTGGACACCGGGCCGTGCCTGAAGGCCGCGATCGGCAAGTAGGGTGTCCTGCCCCCATAAGCATCCCGGACTTCGGCCGACGTGCAGTAGCGTGAGTAGACCGGGGAATTTGCCCGTTGAAAGTCCAGAACCCGGGCGGCCAGCACGTCGAAACCGTTGGAATCCGCCTCGACAATCTCTCGGGCCGACGGAACGGAAGATCCCGAGCTCATCGATCCGCGGCCTTGACGGGAAGCCTCAGAACGGGGTACGCATGGTTCTCTTCGACGTAGCGGTCGACCTTCCCCCAGTTAACCACACCGTCATCACTCCGGGCCTCCAGGAGGTAAGCCGCCAATCGGCCAAGAGGCTGATTGACTGGAACGACCAGAGCACCAATGGGAATGTCAATCTGCTCAGCCACATATCGCCCGAACAGCGTGCGTTCCTGCACCCCCTGAAAGGACCGCTCCGCCACGCGGGTCGAGTCGATAGCAAATCGCTCACCGCGCACGCTGGAACTCTCTGAGGCCACTTGATACGCGATGCCGTGATCATCCAGGAGGTCCTGCAGGCCGCGGGCATCCGGCAATACCACGTAGCTGGCAGGCAGGGTGACGGACTCCGTGGGCGCAAACGAGCCGTATTCGGTCATGGACTCGATGCGGGTTTCCTTGTTCATGACCAGCATCGCGGCGCCGGAATATGGATTCCGGACCATGTCAGCCTCTCCGAGGAGAATGTCCACGGGGGTCTCGGAGGCCTTGTGTGCCGCACGCACACCGAATGAGGTTCCCGAGAGGTCCTTTTCGCTCGCGTCCGCGATGGCAGCCTGGATCCTGGACGCGTTGCCGGCCGACCAGGTCACGATGTGCTCCACAAAGGCCCGCGAAGCCAGCACACGTTCCCGATACGGCGCATAGGCGTAGGCCTCCGACAGGATGGCGACCCGATTGCGGAGGCCGACATAGTTGTTGTTGAAGCGCGGCCGGTGGTCGAAGGTGTACCAACCCGGGTCACCACTTCTGAAGGGAAGATTGCCGTAGTAGTAGAACTCCCAGCCGTGACGTTCCCGAATGCTGCTCGTGACGTCCGGCAGCAGCTCATTCCGCAGCAGCTCGTCTATCGCCGGATCGGTGTTCGGGTTCAGCGGCGGCGAATAGGTCAGGTGGTAGCCGTGGCGCGTGCCGTTGGTCGTGTGGAGGTCGATGAGCACGTGCGGATCATACGTGTTTATCATCCCGACGAGAGACCGCGCCTCGGGGCTCGCCAGTTTCATGTGATCCCGATTCAGGTCGAGGTCCTGTGCGTTGGGCCGCTGTCCCATGCCACCGACGGGGCCATTCTGCCGAGGGCGATTGTGGAGGCTCAGCCGCTCGTTGCCGTCTACGTTGTAGATGGGGGCGATAATCAGTATGACAGTCTCCTTCCACGACTCGTAACGGCCCCCGGCGAGATCACGGATCAGCGCGAGCATGGCATCTTTTCCGCACACCTCGCCTGCGTGGATGTTGGCCTGGATGAAAATCCTGAGCCGCGGGTCCTCCCGCATGGATTCCGGGTGCGCTGATACGGTACCCCAGATCACGAGAGGCAGTTTCCGACCCTCAAACGAATAGCCGAAATGGGTCAGATGGAGGTCCGAAGACTGCGCCGCCGCTACCTCGAGAAAGCCAATCGCCTCGTCGTAACCGGTGGTTTGTTCGTAGTCTGATGCCTCCGCCCGCGTCTGCAGGAAACTCAGGTCGGCCTCCTGCGCCGCGGCCGGCGTCAGTCCAAAACTGGCTACAAGCATCCCTGTAAGGATCAGAAGTACACTCCCGACCCGTATCATTCCGCCCAGCACCTTGCGCATTACTCAGGCCTTTTTGGCGGACTTCTTGTTAGACTTCCGAGGTCGGGCCTTACCGTAAGATTTGTTGGTGATCTTGCCCCTTCTGGTTCGCTTGTCTCCCTTACCCATTGCGTTCTGTATTGATTTGAGCGAAAGATACGCGGAATTACCTACCGGAAGTCAGGCAAATGACCCGGCGGCATCCCAATCCGAACCAGAGGCAGTGGGGGCTCTGGCCGGACGGATCAAGCTCCGCCTGGAATCCGATTTCCGAAACCTGTTCGTCGAAGGCGAGCTCTCGAACATGAGCCGCCCGAACTCGGGCCACCTCTACTTCACGCTCAAGGACCAGTACGGCCAGCTGAGGTGCGTGATGTGGAAATCCAACGCTGAGAGCCTGCGCTTTCGGCCGACTGACGGGCTCGCGGTCCGGGTCCGGGGCGGTATGACCATGTACGCCGCCCGCGGTGATGTGCAGATTTCGGTCCGGAGCATGGTCCCGGCCGGCGAGGGCGCGCTGCAGCGTGCATTCGCCGAACTCGGCAGGCGGCTTGCCGCGGAAGGGCTGTTTGACGAGGCTCGCAAGAGGCCCCTGCCCCGCTACCCCGAGTGTGTCGGGGTCATTACCTCGCGCAGCGGCGCCGCGGTCCGGGATATCCTCACCGTGCTGAAGCGTCGGTATCCCCTTGCGCGGGTGGTGGTATGTCCCGTCACGGTCCAGGGCGACCGCGCCTCGTTCGAAATCGTTGAGGCTATGGAGGCCTTCAACCGACTCGGTTCTGCAGACCCACAGCGGCCCGATGTCTTGATTCTGTCGCGAGGTGGCGGCTCACTCGAGGATCTGTGGGCCTTCAACGAGGAACGCACGGTGCGGGCTGTTCACGGGTCCGGAATCCCTGTGGTGGCAGGCGTCGGTCACGAGACCGACACCACGCTCGCCGACTTGGTCGCTGATGTCCGGGCCGCCACGCCTTCCATGGCTGCGGAGTTGGCCGTCCCCGACCAGCAGGATTTACTGGCCGGTCTCGCCAACCTCGGCCGGCAGCACCGGTCGCACGTGGATGAGCGGCTGCGGCGAGCCCGCGACCTGGTGGTTCGGGCCATGCGCGTGCGGGAATACGGACATCCATCGGTACGACTGACAGCTGCCAAGAAAGACCTGGTCCTGGCATCCCGCCGACTTGAGGCAGCAGCGAATCGCCGTATTGAAAACGTACGTATTCAGATGGGGGCCCGCATGCAGGCTTGGCGTGCTGTGAATCCCCTTCGACCCCTGGAATCAGGCTTTGCACTCATCAGAGCGGCCGGTCATCGCATCGGCAGCGCCGCAGACCTGGCAGATGGCGATTCTTTTGTTGTTACCTTCCATGACGGTTCGGTGGAGGCACGAGCCGAGCGGAACGCGCCCGGTGCCGTTCCGTTGACTCCTCCAAATTCCGCCCAGTGATCTCCAAAGCAGGCATTTTATCGGTATGGCGCAGACTCCCGCGGAACTGACACTGGACATTGAACCCAGTGCTCGCGTCGATCTGATTGACGTTTCGGAGCGGATTGAAGAGGAGGCCCCGGGATTTCTGGATACCTACGCGAAGACCACCTACACGTCGTACCACACCACGGCCGGATACTTTGAGCAGGTCTTTGCCAAGCGGCTTGGAAACGATCCGAAGGCCCTGGAAGCCTATTTGGGATCCTTCAGCGGCCTGTTTCCCGAAGGTGCGGGCTACAGTCACGACAACATGTCGCTCCGCGATGAGCTGACAGATGATCAGAAACTGGTCGAGCCAAGGAATGCGGATTCCCACCTGATGTACATCGGGTCGGGCCTTGAGAACACGGTCACCTATCACAACGCGGCCAAGTCCCCCGTCTATTTCGTGGATCTGGACGGCGTTTATGGGCGCAACCACCGGAAGCGGCGCACCACGGCGCTCGGCTACAACAGGGACGAAATCGTCGACCGGTTCACCCTGGAAATTCCGGTCTCCGAGCATCCCATTGACTCGATCAATCTCTGGGATCCCTCGATGGGTCTGTTTGATCGTCTCCATGAGCTCATCCGAATCCACGGACTGGATCGCGGGCGCATAGACATCGCGCTGGATCCATCCGAGCGCAACACGGGACTCACCGTGAATGAGTACGAGACGATGCTCATGCGGCACGACCTGGCCGAAGTGCTCAAGGACCCCATCAGGTTCATGGCTCAGCGCGGTCGCAACATGCTGCGGGATCCCGGGGCCATCAAGGAGAAGGCGAAGGACTACGCCAAGTACGACCTGGTCCGGCTGGTCAATCGCTTCATCGACAAGGTTGGCCTCTCAGAGTCCATTGTGGAGCGCATCATCGACAAATTCGTCCAGGTCCCTGCCCAGCGGTTCCTCCGGATGAAGCGCGGCGTCAGCCTTGTGGTTGACGGATCGCAGGATGACAAGCCCAGCCGAATCATTGCCGGCACCTATCAGAGTCCGATTCTGGTACAGTGGCGCCGCGCGGAACGCGGAGCCCGAAAGATCTGCGTCACGTACACGCGGTACGTTTAGGCCTGACGGCCTGTCGCCCCGCTGAGATTTGATCGCTGAGGCCGAAGTTCCTAGATCAGGGATTTTGACTGCACGCCGTCGATGTTCAGGCAGGCGCCGCTCACCCAACTTGCGCGCGGTGAACTCAGGAACGCCACCACGTCGGCCACCTCCTGAGCTGTTCCAAAACGACCAAACGGCAGGTTCGTCTTGATGAACGCGGCCATGCCCTCGGGATCATCGATGCACCGCTTGTCCCAGCTCCCGCCAGGGAAGCGAATGGAGCCGGGCGCGATGGTGTTGACGCGAATGTTCTTCTCGGCCAGTTCCATCGACATGATTTTGGCCAGCGAGATCAGGGCAGATTTGGTGCTGTTGTAGATCGACAGGCCCGGACCTCCTCCCTCGCGACCGAAAATGGATGCCGTGAAGGTGATCGCCCCGCCTCGTGAGGATTCCATGGCCGGGATCGCGTGGCGCGCCATCCGGATGTGTGCGCGAAGGTTTGCGTCGAGCACGGCTTCCCAATCCTCATCGGTCGTATCGGCGAACTTGCCGCGGCGATTGCCGCCCACGTTGCTGGCAAGGATGTGCAGCGCACCGAACTCCTTCATCGCCAGATCTACCGGGCGCCGCGCCCCCTCGAGCGAGGTTACGTCGCCGGCAACCGTCAATACCTCGGCGCCATCGTCGCGAAGCCCCGCCGCCGCTTTCTCGAGGGCTTCCTCCCCCCGCGCGCAGAGCACCAATCGGCAGCCTTCCGCCGCCAGTGCCTTGGCAATAGCGAGGCCGATCCCTCGACTTCCGCCTGAAACAATTGCCACTCTGCCATCAAGACCCAGATCCATCTTCTGCCTGTATTTGTTAGACGGTGCGAGTATACGCGATCTTTCGCACGGCCCGCGGGTTCATCGTCGGAGCCAGTATCTAATACGCAATGTCTTCGAACGACGCTCCCGAGACTGAATCTTTTGAACAGAGTCTCGTCAGATTGGAACGCATCACCGCTCAGTTGGAGGATCCGGGAACGGGTCTCGAGGAGGCGATTGTGCTATACGAGACGGGCACCGAGCTGGCCCGCCTCTGTATGGAGCGACTCCGGTCTGCCGAACAACGCGTAGAAAAGCTGACCGAGGCCCTCGCGACTGAGGTGCCGTCGGACAATCAGACTTCCGCATGAAGCATACCTTTCCAGGACTGAGCACCTTGCCGCCACAGGCCCGGCTTTGGCTGTACGCGGCCTCCAGGCCCTTGTCCGAACCCGAGGTGGAGCGCATCGGCGTCGAAATGAATCGATTCATGGCGGACTGGTCCAGCCACGGGCGGGAGGTTCTCGGGGTCTCCGAGCTGGCCAACAACCGCATCATGGGTATTGCGGCACTGGTACCCGAGGCCGACGTATCCGGATGTGGCATCGACAAGTCTGTCCATCGCCTCCAGGCGCTTGGCGAGGAGGTGGGTGTCGAATGGCTGGGTGGACTCAGTATTGTGTACCGCGATGTCGCTGGTGAACTACAGGTGGTGACGCGAAGCGCGTTTCGGGGGCTGGTTCAGACTAGCCAGGTATCCACGACGACACCGATTGTCGACCTCTCCCTCACCACGGTGGCCGAGCTGAGGACACGCGGACTTGAGCGCCCGCTGGGTGAGAGTTGGCACGCGCGGGTATTTCCGGCGCCAGCGGTCTCGGCCACGTGAGTGCCGGGGGCAGCAACGTCCGACGGGAGCTCATCGGCGCCAACGTGGCCCTGTTCGCCTTGATGTTACTGGGGTCGGTGGGCTACGTGGTCATTGAGGGCTGGTCCTGGCTGGACTCGCTCTATATGACCTTTATCACGCTGACGACAATTGGCTTCAGCGAGGTCGGCAAGCTGTCCGATCTTGGACGCATCTTTACCATTTTCCTGGGGCTTGGCGGGATCGGAACGGTGGCCTTCATCGCCACCCGGTCCGCCCAGATCCTGATTAACAGCAACAGCCTCCGACGACGACAGCAGGCCAAAATGATTGAGCGAACCAAGGACCACTACATCCTGTGCGGCTACGGGCGGATCGGGAGTCGCATCGCCGCCGACCTGGCAAAGAGAAACGTGCCCTTCGTCATCATCGAGAAGGCTCCAAACAAGCTCGAGCAGATCGTTGCCGATGAGCACCTCTACATAGACGGTGATGCCGAACTTGAAGAGACGCTGGAACTGGCCGGCATCCAGCGTGCCAAGGGCCTCATTCTCACGCTCCCGCAGGACCAGGCAAACGTATTCGTCACGCTCGTTGCCCGCGAGTTGAATGAGAACATCTTCATTCTCGCCCGAACAGACAAGATCCAGAACAAGCGGAAACTGCTCCGGGCGGGTGCGAACACCGTCGTGTCCCCGTACGAAATCGGAGCAGACCGGATGGCCCAGGTTATCCTGCAGCCAACCATGGACAAGTTTATGGATGGCGTCCGCCAGACGGAGGCCATGAATCTTGAGGAAGTGAAGATCGAGGCCGGATCGCCTCTGGACGGAGTTACACTGGCCGGGAGTCAATTCCGGAAACACTTCGACGCGATCGTCGTGGCCATCATCGACGCTGACACCGACGCAATCGCCTTCAATCCCAAGGGGGATGTCGCCTTGACTCCGGGCGACTCCCTGGTTGTCCTGGGGAGCGCCGAAATGGTTCAGAAACTCCGTGAAGAGGGGTGCACCTCACTAGAGACAACCCGCTGATGCTTAAGATTCTTGCCTCGATAGCCCTGGCCAGCGTGCTGTACCTGCCCACGCCGGCCTCGGCCCAGTACATCAACCAGCGCGCGCTGGCCGAAATCCTGGCGCCGTGTAGCCCCAACGTGGCTTCGCTGCCCCAGGTCAACTATGAGTACTTCGTGCTCTACAGCAGTCGAGGCAACTCGGTCCTGGCCCGAAACACCTTCTACAAGGTGATTGGCGATGGGGACATGACCCTTGGGCGCCGCCGCGCGAAGCTGGTCGGAATGCTCAATCGAAAGCTCATTGAGCGGGCCGAGGTGGGCGATACGCTGGTGATACCCTCCCGATTCGACCTGGAGTTCTGCGCCTACGCGCCATTCCCCCGGTACTACGAGGGCGGAGCTGGCTTCGATAAGCTCTTCATCATCGACAAGACCGTTCAAGCCTGGGCCGCCTACTCGCACGGGACCCTCTCCCGCTGGGGCATCGTCAATACGGGCGGCGAGATCACTCCCACTCCAAACGGACGATTCAACTTCAATTGGAAGACCGAGTACCGCGTCTCGAGCATGTCGCCGCCGGGCGAGCGCTGGGAGATGTACTGGGTATTCAACTTCCACGAGGCCCGAGGCATTCACATTCACCAGTACCCCATGCCTACAGGTGGACCCTCGAGCCACGGCTGTGTGCGACTGGTCGAGGAAGACGCCAAGTGGATCTATGACTGGGCTGATGCCTGGAGAACCTCGTCTGGAAGCGGCATCGTGAGCTCCGCCAACGTCCGGATTATTGAGCCCGGGACTACCGTTCTTGTGCTCGGAGACGATCCGGTGGGCGATCCCATGCCCTTCATTGACCGTGCTCGCTTTCCAATTCTCCGGCGCGTGTTCCTGCCCGGACATCCTTACGATGTTCCGGCCGGCACTCCCCAGCAGAGAATGTTCGACCGCACGCGAACAGGCGACTGACCGAGGACGGTCCCTACTTGATCAGCGAAAAGAGGCGCCCGAATCGGGGCAGGCGGCTTGCGGCATCCCAGCTGAAGTACACCATGACGGCCTTTCCGACAACGTGACTCATGGGGACGAAGCCCCAGAAGCGACTGTCTTCCGAGTTGTCCCGATTGTCCCCCATCATGAAGAAGTAGTCCAGGGTGAAGGTGTATGTCGAGACCGCTTGGCCGTCGATCAGGAAGGTGCCGTCTGGACGAGCCTCGAAAGCACGGCCTTCATACCGGTTGATGGGCGTGGCGTAGAACTCCCAGTTTTCCGCGGTGAAGGTCACGGTCTGACCCTCGGCGGGAATCGGGACCGGACCAAAATTGTCCGGCGTATAGCCTTTCGAACCGGGATACATCAAGGCCGTCAGGCCTGGGCTCGGTGCCGCGATTGCCGGTCGGATGGTCTCAACCCACGGCCATCCCCTTATTTCCTCGGCTGCGGCCTCGGTGGCCGAGAGGCGTACGATGGACGGTTCGGAAGTCTGTATGACCTGGCTAACTCCCAACTCAGCCAGAGCGGTGCCCGAGAGCTGAACCCTGGGCTCGGTCTTGATCACGTCCCACGTCTGCTGCATACCAGGCTCCATGGGAACGACGGCCCCGTCAATCATCACCTGCTTGTCCCGGACCTCGAGCGACTCGCCGGGCAGGCCCATCACGCGCTTGATATAGTGCTCACGCCGGTCAATCGGTCCCTCGTCGGCCGGCCAGTTGAAGACCACGGCGTCCAGGCGCTCCACTTCTCCGAAGCCCGGAAATCGGGTGTTCGGAAGCTCGACGCCAGGCAGGTAGATGCCCGTGAACGGGATTCCGAGGGTGATGGGCGTACGCGTACCGTAGTGCAGTTTTGACACAAAGAGATAGTCCCCCACCAGGAGGCTCTTCTCCATGGACGGTGTCGGGATTCGAAACAAGTCGAAGAACAGGGATCGCACGATGGTCATCACGACCACCGCAAAGATCAGCGCATCAAACCACTCCCTCAGCTTCCCCTTTTTGTGGGGTGCGTCCGTGGCCTGGGACTTGGCCCGCTCGGCTCTTCGCTGTTTACGTTCTTCGCTCGAAGTGAGGGTCTTTGACACAGTGTTGGTCCGGGACTCTTGGATAGTGGTCGTGCTGCTAACGATCCACGGTCGGTGAAACGTATTGGCTCAATACGGGACGACCCAGCGCAAGGTTGGGGCGGGCAATACGCTGATGGAAGAAGGTTGCTCCATCGAATCCGCTCACATACCAATTGGCCGTGGCCGGGAGATAGAAGTAGTCGATGTAGGGTGCCCGGCAGGGCTCGGCAAAAAGCGGATTCAGGAGGGCGTAGCGGACCCCGTCCAGGTCGTCGCGAAAGCGCGCGTCGGTTGCCACCACCACGCCCCGGCCGAGCGGTCCGTCCACGTCGAGCATCATGACGGGGATGGAGTCGTTCACTACCAACCAGTATTCGAACTGGATGATCTCCTCGGCAGACCGCCGCTGGACGCTGTCCATTTCAGCGAGCGTTACGGTCGGGCCGCCAAAACGTGCCTGCAGACGCGCCCGAATGTCTGTTGTCAGCGTCGTATCGATTTCAGCCCGGCGCCGTCCCTGCATGAAGGCCCACCGTGTCTGTCCATACCGCGACAGAAAGACCGGGCGCTCCAGTTTCCGGATGAGGCGGACACTGGTGACCTCAAATGGCGGCGGCAGGGGCGGCTCCTCGGGCATGATATGCTGGCCGTAGTCCGGTCGCCGGGACGCCATCCAGGCCGCCAGGGAATCGCCGCGGGTCGGATGATGGTCCGGCGGGCGCGGCTCCATTCTCAGCCCATGCCGCGTGGCCATTTCCGCTGCGACCCGCCGGATTCTGGCCTGTTTGAAGCGCTCCGCCAGGTCCTGCCCAAGCACGGACGGCGCCAGGCCGACCGAGAGGCACAAAACGAAGATGGCGCGGGCCCACATGAGTTTCGAATCAGTCGTCCATGGACAGAACTGCCAGAAAGGCCTCCTGCGGGACCTCGACACTGCCGACCTGCTTCATGCGCTTCTTGCCTTCCTTCTGCTTCTCGAGGAGTTTGCGCTTCCGGGAAATGTCGCCGCCATAGCACTTCGCGGTCACGTCCTTCCGCATGGCTCGTACGGTCTCTCTGGCGATGACGCGACTCCCGATCGTGGCCTGGAGCGCGACCTCGAACATCTGCCGGGGGATCAGCTCCTTCAGTTTCTTCACCAGGCGGCGGCCCATTTCGTAGGCCTTATCCCGGTGCACGATTGTGGAGAGCGCATCGACGGGTTCGCCGTTGATCATCACGTCCAGCTTGACCAGGTGGCCGGGCTGGTACTCGATGAACTCGTAGTCGAACGAGGCATAGCCCCGACTGAGGCTCTTCAGTTTGTCGTAGAAATCAAAGACGATCTCGGCCAGAGGCAGCTCGTATCCCAGATTGACGCGCTCGGTACCCAGGTACTCCGTGTTCTTGTAGATACCCCGCCGATCCTGACAGAGCTTCATCAAGTTGCCGATGTATTCGGTAGGCGTGATGATCTCTGCCCTGACGTACGGCTCGCGGATCTCGTTGATCGAGCCCACGTCAGGTAGAAGGTTGGGGTTGTCCACCTCCAGTTCGCTGCCGTCCGTCTTGAGGACGACGTACTCGACGTTGGGAACGGTCGTAATGATGTCCAGCCCGAATTCCCGGTCCAGGCGCTCCTGCACGATCTCCATGTGCAGCAGGCCCAGGAATCCGACACGGAATCCAAAGCCCAGCGCCGTCGACGTCTCGGGTTCGTAGGTCAGAGCCGCATCGTTGAGCTGGAGCTTGTCCAGCGAGGCCCTGAGGTCCTCGAACTCTTCCGAACTGGTCGGATAGACCCCGCTGAAAACCATGGGCTTGACGTCGCGGTAACCGCCGACGGCCTCCGTGGCGCCGTTGCGCGCGGTGGTGATGGTATCGCCGACGCGCGTGTCCTTGACGTCCTTCACTGAGCCAATGATGTAGCCGACCTCGCCGGCGTGCAGGACATCTTTGGGCTCCATGTTCAGGCGCAGGTAGCCCAGCTCCTCGGCGTCGTACAGCTTGTTGGTCGACATGAACCGCATGCCCTCGCCCTTGCGCAACGTGCCCTCAAAAACACGGGCGTAGACAATGGAGCCGCGGTACGTATTGAACACGGAATCGAAGATGAGCGCCTTCAGTGGGGCGTCGGCCCTGCCCTTGGGATCAGGAATCCGGGCGACAATCGCCTCAAGCAGTTCGGGGACGCCCTCGCCGGTCTTCGCACTGATGCGGAGGATGTCTTCCGCTGGTTCGCCCAGGAGGTTCTCGATGGACTGGGCGACCACGTCCGGGTTCGAGCCCGGCAGGTCAACCTTGTTCATGACGGGGATGATCTCCAAATCATTCTCCATCGCGAGGAAGAGATTGGAAATGGTCTGGGCTTCGATTCCCTGAGCCGCATCCACCACGAGAATGGCACCTTCGCAGGCCTTCAGAGCACGCGACACCTCGTAGGTGAAGTCCACGTGGCCCGGCGTGTCGATGAGATTGAGCGTGTACTCTTCGCCGTCGTTTGCCTTGTACTGCATACGGATGGCGTGGCTCTTGATCGTGATCCCCCGCTCACGTTCCAGGTCCATG
>JAJCYP010000007.1 GCA_029262855.1 Bacteroidota bacterium
GCCTCCACAAGCGGATTGGGCGAGCCGGGCGTGGGAAGGGTGACAATGAAGAAGGGAAACCCGTCCGTGTGCCGCGACAACGACCGGTCAGGCGTCTGCGCTCCGAAGGACACATAGTCTACCTCCCGGCCATCGGCCTCGAGCAGTGCAACCTGCTCTCCGGCCGCGGACAGGCGGAAACCCGCATGAAGAGGGCCCTGCTCCGGCTGCCCATCCAGCCAGATCAACAAGTGGCCACGCCCGGGAATGCTGACATCCGGAAGCGTGTAGCGACCCACCTGATCCAGACGGTCCGTCAGCGTCCAGCCGGCGATGCTGACGGACCCTTCGGAGGCGTTGTAAAGCTCGACCCAGTCGTCGTACTCGCCAAACTCGTCCTGCACGACCGTCTCGTTGGCCGCCATCAGTTCATTGATGTAGATCGGCGGCTTGGACTCGTCGACGCGAATCCGCAGGAGCGATGACGTGCGCTCATTCCCGGACCCATCGACCGCCCGGACACGAAGGTCCATGGTGCCGTTGTCCCCCAGCGGAGGCACCACGCCAGCGTAGATATCGCCCGCCCGCTGGGCCATGGTGACAGACTGACGCTGCGGTACGTCGGGCCAATACTCGACCTGAGCAAGGGCCAGAGAGCCTGTGACGATCTGAGCCGAGACCCGCAGCGAATCGTGCCAGCGGGGTCGCTCCGGAAGCACCCGGACCGAGGAGATGAGCGGCGCGATCTGGCCTTCATCCAGTTGCCCAAGGGCCGAGGAGTAGCGCCCGCTGATGTACGGGAGCAGCCCCTCGGTCACGTGTCCCGAGAGCGGGGCGATAAATGACGCGTGGTAGTCCGCAACCGTGTAGCCATAGTCCTTGGTGCGGAATGTGTCCGCCTCGGCGGCATCCTCGGTGAGGGCCTTCAGCCTGGAAATTTCCGCCTCCAGCGTCGACGGGACGAAGTGGTCTTCGAGCAGCTCGCGCAGGTAGTAGGTATACCGCTCCCGAAACTCGGGGACCGCCATGATGCGGGTCATCAGCGGCCTGGCCTCCGCGGGGTGACCCCAGTCGTAAACGTCGCGAGTGGTCCAGTTCAGCCCGGGCCAGATCCCCTCCCACCAGATGCCGAACGTATTGTCGAAATCGAACGGGACATAGTGCCACTTCCCGGTCGCGGGGTTGTTGTACAGGTAGAAGTTGTTCTTCAGAAACCAGTAGGAGTCCCAACTCCCGGTGAGCACCGTCACCGCCTGAGCCTTGAGGAGGCCGTCCACGTCCATCGCTCCTTCAATGGCACCCTTGAAGCCGGAGCCGGACGTGTTGTTGATCAGGCCTATGAGCTGCGCCAGGTCGTCGTAGCCGTCGGAATCAGTCGCACCCTGAGTCAGGTCATAGGGCCGCCGATCGGCACCACTCGGCCGATACGCCGACGCGCCACCCGAGCCCACCACGGTGAGGTCCGCCGGCCACAGGGCCTTGTAGAGATTGCCGGTGTCATCGCCGAAATATCGCTGGAGAAACTCCTCGTCCACGTGCTCGACGTTGACATACAGCCCGTAGTTGGCGCCGTTGATGAAGACCTGCACGTGGTTGGCACGGCTGGCCGGCACTCCCATGTGGCGAAACAGGTCCCACGCCACCTTGGAGCGCATGATGGTGGGGTCGTTGTGCTCACCGTTCAGATTCAGCTTCTCGAGTCCCTCCCACTTGCCGCCGGGCCGGAACGAGTTGAACGAAACCTTGAACGATTTCTTCTGCGAAATCCGGGACGTGTTGCCCCGCAGGCGGAAGCCAACGCTGTCGATCACGGCCGAGAGACTGGGCGAGGTCCACCGAAACGTCGCCAGGAGTTCGGTATCGCTCTCCTCATTGCCCGGCGCGAACAGCGTCTCTAGATCGGCCGAAGAGAGCGTGATCTCGACGACCGGAAGGACATCATCGCCGAAGACCTGCGCCCGCACGACGGAGGCCGGCCCAAGGGCGGCCAACGCGACGGCCGCAAGCAGCAGTCTATAATTCTTCGTCATCGTAGTAGAGACTGACCCGGGATACGCGGGGTGAAGACTTGAGATCAGCCACGAGTTCCGAGGCATTCGCCGTCCGCTTTAGCCGGGTGTGGAGCGTTAGCAGCAGCGCTGACCCCTCGGTCGGCTGCCGCACGGAAAGCACAGAACTGCTCCGGCAGTGCTTGTCGATCGAGGCCTGATACGTTGGCAGGGCCGGCGCCCCGTCGGCGTCGTAGGTAAACTCGAGCAGCATGGCGTTGCGCTGAACGTGCCCAAATCCGAAGCCCGTCGTGCCGAGCACGGTCACGCCGATCACCAGTGTGCCCAGCCAGGCCGCCGCGTGAAGCCCGACTCCAGCGGCCAGCCCTACCGCCAGGGTAAAGAAAATGAACACGATGTCGTGGGTGTCCTTCACCGCGGTTCGAAAACGGATGATCGACATCGCCCCCACCAGGCCGAACGCCCTCGCGAGATTGCTTCCGATGACCAGCATCACCAGCGCGGTGATCATGGGAAGGACCACCATGGAGCGAACAAACGACGGCGCGTAGCTCGTGCCCCGGTACGTCCACCGGTAGATCCAGGCAATGGCGAGTCCGCACACCAGGGCGACAATCAGGCTGGAAACCACTTCGGCCGAGGTCACGGGCCGCAGAAAGGAGATATCCTGGAATTCGCGAAGCATGTTCAGGCGATTCGGGTCGCGGCCGGCCGCTCCCGGTCAGCAATATGGGTTGTGCGTGCTGTCAAACCGACGACTGCATGAGTCCGGGTCTCAGTTCGCGCCCTCCGGCAAACGAGGCCCGGCGTCCGTGGGTTGCCCGGGCGCAGGCGTCCATCGTCAGTGTGTACTTCGAGAGTGCCTTTCGTTGCGATCCGAGGCGCGCGAGAACAGGTTTCACCCAGGCCGGAAAATGATGATTGTACTTCACCTCAAGAATGAAGTGGTTGTCGAATACGGAGACCGGAGCGATGGCCGGAAGTCGTTCGACGTGCGCAGTAAATCGCCCCCGCAACCCCGTGTCGAACGTGATACGGAGGGTCGGATCGTGCAATCCTTCGAAGGCCTCGCGCTCATACACAACCAACACGGCGGGCTTCAGGTTGTGACGAAGGACGAAGTACTTGAATGTCCTGGCCGCGTCCGGATCGTCGAACTCAGAGGTCTCCAAGTGTCCCCGGAGCCACGGCGCAATGCGATGGAGTTCCAGATGGGCCCGCCGCTTCCAGGCTGTGGCGCCTGTCTTGCGCTTCAGTTCGAGAGATACCACGTCCTCAGCCGCGGTTTGATCATAGCCACGAATTCGCGCCTTCATCCGCTGCCTCACGCCTTCCATCTTGGCGGAATAATGGGCACCCCGCGAGGTGTCCAGATAGATGCTCCGAACGGTGTAGATCCCTCCGGCACCCGCATGCGGGTCTCGCATCGTGTACTCGGCGATGAAACGGCGGAGGTGCTCCCGCTCCCGGTTGGGGATGAGATATTTAATCTCGTGGCGCAAGGCTCCACCATGTTTCCCACGTGAACAGGGTCCCGAATGCGTCCTCAACCTTGCCGCGAAGCGTGTTCTCGGGCGCTTCCAGAAGGGCGATGGCCTCCATGCGGTCGGGAATCGATGCGGGTACTCCGCTGATGCGGCAGGTGACCAGGACGACAGCATGGCCACCCAGTGAACCTGCCGACCGGTCCACGTTCGTCACGACTGCCTCGAGTTCCTCGCCCTCCACCAGCACACTCAGGACCGACCCCGGCTGTAACCGGGACGCCTGTTCAAGCGTGGCCGGGAGAACGGCCACCCACCGGCTGAAATCCTTGACCGTCACCAGCACCGAGTCGCCTGCGGAACGGGTCACTGTGCCTCCGATGGGGGTCGTCTGGGCGAAGGCGGCGCGCTGCTCGGCCAGCGCCTCGAGTCGCTGCCGGGTGGCCTGAAGGCGCGTGGCCGCAAGCCGACGTTCCGACTCCCGGGATCCGGTCCGAAGCACCTCGAGTTCGGCCTCGAAGACGGCGACGCGCCCCCTCAATTCCACCTCGGCGGTTTCTGCTCGCTCCACCTCATCGACCGAAACCACGCCCTGGTCCCGTAACTGGCGCAGGCGTGAGACGATGCGCTCCTGCAAGGCGAGTTGGGCCTGCACCTGCTCAAGCCGCTTCTGTTCGGCCTCCACCAGCGCTGCCTTGGCACCCTCGGTATAGGTCGCGACCTCCGACGCGCTGACCCGAACGCGGGACGCGAGCTCGGCAAGGTCCCGATCGGAGTCCGTGGAGCGGAGCACCCCGACCGTATCACCTGCGCTTACAGCCGCCCCAAGTCTTATAGCTGGAGTCAGTTCAAACGCGGCCACGTCACCCCGCTCAATCGACTGCACGGAGTAGAGACTGGAGACTCCCGCCTCCCTGTCCTCCAGGTGCGAGATGAGTTCGCCACCTCCGGCGTGCTTGAGCGTCCAGACCTGCGACGCAAAGAGCCGCGCTGGAATGCGGTCTTCCGATTGGAACCTGATCGGGACGAATAGAACGAACAGGATCACCAGGAGCAGTGCTCCTCCGGCCGCCAACCCGTTTCGTACTCGACTATCCACGATCACCCGGTGTATTACGTCAATGTTAAGCGGTGGGGTAGCGCATTGGTATGACGATCATCTGAAAACCCGGTTCAGCGAGTCCGAACTGCGGACCGTGCGACGAGCGGGACCCCGTCGATGGACACCCGCACCAGATAGACACCCGGAGCCGCGCCCAGGCGTACTTCATCGAGTACATGGTGGCCCATCGCCAAGGCCCGGGGCTCCCCAGCGTGCACGCGGCGGCCGAGCACGTCGAAGACCTCGACGACGACCGAACCGGGATGGGCCAGGCTCAGCGACACATTCGTGAAACCACCGGCGGGGTTTGGAAAGAGCGTGGCGCTGGTGAACGCTACCGGCACCTCCGATTGTGTGGAGGTAAGTACCACATTGGACGTTCCCGGTGAACCGCCTGGATATCTCGAAGGCCGCCAGGAGGACGCCAGTCCGTTGTCCAGGCCCACGTCGACCAGAGCCAGCGTGTGGCCCTGCCCATCGGGCTCGGAAGGCCACGGTGGATCGTCGCTGTACCGGACCGAATCCGCAACCACGCCGCCCGCGTCAAGCAATTGAATCCGCTCGCCCGCATTGGACAGGACAAGAGTCCAATCGCCAGTGCAGGATGTCCCATGGGCCAGCTGAAAGGCAGCGGCGTTTTCGCACAGAACCAAGAGACCGCCCGGCTCCAGCGAAATCGATGGAAGTGTCTGCCATCCGGTGTCGTCACCCAGTTGCCAGCCCGACAGGTCCATCGCTGCAGAGCCGACGTTGATGAGTTCCAGCCACTCCCCCGATGTCCCGACCGGGTTGTACTGGATCTCGTTGATGACAATGGCCGAAGGGCTCCCCGGATCTGGCTCAAACCGGGCCGCAAGATCAACGCCGTCCTCGGGTTGGACGGTCAGCGCCCGCTGGTCCGACGATTGGGATCCGGTCCACTCGGTGAACCGGTACCCCGGATGGGGAATGGCGGTGACCGTCATAGGAACGCCATCCCAATACTGGCCCGCCCAGGACCCCGTCACCCGAAGGCGGTTTACTTGAATCTGACCGCCCTCTCCGGCGCGCAGGTTCACCGAGGACCGCGTGAAAAGCCCGAATCGCTGGGCGAAGTGGCCGAGCACGGCTTCGGTTCGCCGCAAACCAAATGCACGCATGCGCTCGATCTCCTCGGTCCATTCTTCGGGCAATTGATCCCATCGGGCACGGTGCGCCGGGATCTCGTCCGCGATTGCGCCCGCGATTGCCTCGAGTTGGGCGACGACCCGATCGGGCTGGAAGTGGTGGTTTGCGAAGTCCGCCATGCGCGTGACAAAGGCCGCCTCGAAATCCGGGTTCAAGAGGAGCCTTCGCAGCGGGTACGTGGACCAGGGCGGATTCGGCCAGGCAGGGCCGGCGGTCTCGAGTGCGAATGCCAGGGTGTTGGAGTTCCAGGCATTGTCATCCCAGATCCCCCAGCCGAAGTCCGTGTCGAAGAGCATCCAGCGGAAGCGTCCTTCAGTCCGGCGATCCCGCCAGATTTTTGCGTTGTTGCCCGGCCAGTCCCGATTGTCGAAGTAGATCTGGGCAAGGTGATAGTCGATGTAGTTGTCGAGATCAATCAACTCGCCGACCTCTGCAAGGGCCTCGGGCGAGACCATGTCTGAGGCGGACACGCGGTCCAGCAGGAAATCCCATGCCTCTTCCGTGCCGTGAACGGCGTTGGCTCCCGCAAACTTGTCGTTGAACTCCAGCAGGTCCAGCCCATCGGGGTCCACGCCCGAAAGCCCCGCGATGTAGTGCTCGTTCAGTTTTTCCCTGAGGTTGTGGATACCCCAGTACTCGCCGTTGAAGTAGACCACGGCGGGCCGATACGCCTGACGGTCGATAGCCGTGCCAGCGAGCAGTGACTGCATGAAGCCATCCCGCAGCAGGGACTTCTCCCAGTCGTTCCCCGAGTTTCGGAAGACGACGGCCTGAAAACGGTTCTGGGGGCGGTCGGGGAAAAACCGATGCTCGAACTCGGAAGCCCCGTACCGACCGCGGGCAAAAAGACTGAACGAACGTTGGGGATGACCGCGTGACCAGCCCCCAAAAATCTTGAACCCGACGCCGTGGCCCATCCCCCGTCGACCATCGGGTTCCAGAAACTCGGCGAACACCTCCACCTCTCGATCCTCCCAGAAATTGGCACCGAAGTACGGGAAATTGGTCGATGCATTCGGCCCGTGCACATAGAGACCTCCCTGCGGCTCGAAGAGAATGCGTGGTTCAAACGTCAGTGACAGCACGGGCAGCTGGGAGTGCCGAATGGCAAACGTGTGGGTAGCGATCGGTCCTGGAATGAGCCCATCACCCACCACGCGCGCCCTCACAACCGTGGTCTGGGTGAGGGAGAGCGTGCCCGTGTACCCGGGCGACGACTCGACCGGATCCGTCCCGTCGAGTGTGTACACCACCCGGCCCTCCGCCGCCGACATCCGTGCGCGCGCCAGTGGAGTAAATATCCCACCCGGCGGAGTCACCGTCACAGCGCCACCGATCCCCGAAGCTCCGTCACGGTTGGCCGCTCCGGGCGTCGGTGTTTCGAAGAGCGCCCGCGATCCATCCGGGAGAAGGCCGACTGAGGTGCCGAGAGGCACTACCTCCAGCGGCAGGCAGGACTGGCTCGCTGCGTCTGGCGCCGTGATACAGACCGTTTCGTCGGCTGCGAGCCGGAAGTTCGTGTGCAACGGCCGCGAGAAATCGTCCCGGATCTCCGCCGGTATCGCCGAATAGTCTGGTGCCGACGCCTCCCAACCCAGACTCAAATAGGGAATGAGCGTCAGGTCGGAGGAGGTCTTCGAGGTATTGTGGACCTGGACGGCCAGTACATTTTCGCCCTCCCTGATCAGCCCCGGCTCTACTTCGATGCCAGAAAGGGACAGACCCTGATAGAGCAGCGCCTCGTGCGAGGCATCTGCAGACGAGATTGAGGATACCGGCGTGCCCACTACCCCGATGTTGGCTCGGCCGATCTCGACACCGTTCAGATAGGCCACGAAGGCGTCGTCGTAGTCCAGGTGTAATTGAACGCCAGTCAGGCCGGCAGTATCGCTCACCTGGAAGCTGCGACGGGCGAAGAGGGACAGCGTGGCCGCCACCTGGGTGGCGTCATCCCCATCGCCGTAGCCAAGACCCGATGGCCCCTGCTCCCATCCTGCATCATCGAATCCGACTTCGGACCATGCGAGCGGGATGCGCGACCGTCCCGGATTGTAGCGCATCGTGTCCCCCGCCTGAACCACGGACTCCCAGCGACCCTGGAATCCCTTCCTGTCTTTACCGGAGGCCCGGATCACGAGAAACCCGCCGGGCTCCAATACCTGTGACGGGAACTCCCATCGAAAGGGGTTGTCGGGATCGTCACTCAGTCCGTGGCCCCGGAGTTGCACCGCATCCGAGCCCGCGTTGTACAACTCCAGCCAGTCCGTCTGATCGCCATCCCGATCAGTCAGGGTACTTCCACCCGAAACGGCCTCGTTGACCCGCAGGTCCTGGGTCCTGGCGGGCGCACCCACAGCGATAGCCATGCCGAGAACAAGGCTCCCTATTCCAGACCGTCGGTACCAGGCGCGCATCCGGTCGCCCACCTCAGGCGGCTACTCATTCACAGGATTCGGCGCCAGTATCGGACCGGCGCTACCTACTGGCAATCAATCCCCTTGGATACGTGCGATTAGCATCAATTCTCCTTGTTCTTGCGGCCGTAGCGACTGGCTGTGCCTCCGAGAACCCTGTCGCCGCTGATGAGGAGCCCACTGCCGTTCAGATGACAGTCAAGGCCCTCTCGGGGTCGGGTCAAACGGCTCTGCAGGCGGAGATGCTTGCCAATCCGATCGTCCTGGCTGTCGAGAATCTCGCTGGGGGCCGCCTGTCAGGCATTGACGTTGCCGCAGAAGTCGTCGAAGGCGATGGCGAGTTGTCCGCTGGCCAGTTGCAGACCGACTCGGACGGAACAGTTGCTTTCACCTGGACGCTCGGCCACGAGTACAACAACACGGTTCGATTCTCCGCCGGCGACGCGTCGACCCGCGTCTCGGCCGTCGCCCGATACCGCTACTTTCAACCCGCTGATGATTCGGACGGCTGGGATACGGCTGCACTGGACCAGGCCAGCGCCGCCCCCCTCTTTTCGGTAATCGATGGGGTCCGAAGCGGCCTGTGGAAGAACATCCACTCCGTATTGGTGGCGAAAGGCGGGAAACTCGTGTTTGAAACGTATTTCCCCGGCCGGAACTCGAATGGCCAGTCGGTGAACTGGAGCCGGTTTACGGCCCACGAGGTACAGTCAGCCAGCAAATCCTACCGATCGGCGCTGATCGGAATGGCCATCGACCGCGGCCTGATTTCCGGAGTGGATGAACCCCTGTCGACCTTCTTTCCCGACCACAGTCAGCAATTCAAGGACGGCAAGGAAGCCATCACGCTGGCGAATGTTCTGACTATGTCGACTGGACTTCAGTGGGATGAGACCGGTGCGGCGGCCGGCAACACCACCAACTCCCTCTCCCAGATGTACCAAACCCCGTCCTCAAACTGGACCGGGTACGTTCTCACAAAGCCCTTGCAGTACTCCCCGGGAACGACGTTTGTCTACAACACAGGGGCCAGCATCATGTTGAATGACATCCTGGCGAGGGGAACAGGGATTCAGGTCGCGGACTTCGTTCGGGAAAACATGGCCACGCCACTGGAGAGCGCCAATCTGCCGGGTGTCGGCAATCCCTTGGGCGCATCGACTCGCCCCCGCGACATGTTGAAACTGGGGCAGGTCTACCTGACCCGTGGAATGTGGAAGGACACCCGCGTGCTCTCCGAGTGGTGGGTCGACGAGAGCCTCACCGAGCGCTTCCAGTTCGGCGATGGGGTGGGCTACGGTTATCAGTGGTGGATGCGAACACTGCGCACCGATGCCGGAACATACCGCGTGCAGTACGCGGCCGGCAACGGAGGCCAGTTCATCATCCTGGTCCGCGAACTCGATCTGGTGATCGTATCCACGGGTGGCAACTTCGGATCCAGCCTGATGGACCAGATCTGGAGCATGCTCGAAAATGGAATTCTGCCGGCGTTCGAGTAGCCCTCGTCAGGGCTGGACCGGAGCGCCGGGCTGGACGTCGCCGGGCTGGACCTCGGCCCCAGCCTTGTCCAGGTGCACATCCAGCTGTGGAAACGGAATGCTGATCTCGGCCGTGTCGAGTGCGTTCTTGACGGTCTCGGTGACCTTTTCCTTGACGACCAGGAAATCGCCCACTTTCGCCCAGACCCGAACTTCCCAATCGATGCTCGACCCACCGAGGCCGGTAAGGAGCGCTTGCGGTGCAGGATCCGGGAGGGCACCCTCGACGCCGGCCGCGGCCTTGGTCATGACTTCCCGCGCCGATGCGATGTCGGCGCCGTAGGACGTCCCAACCGCGATTTCCATCCGACGCACCGGGTGGTAGTTGATATTGGTGATCGTGTTGCCGAAGACGTTTCCGTTGGGAACGATCACGCGCTTGTTGTCGAACTGATCAATCTCGGTGTTGAAGAGGGTTATGGCGGCCACCGTGCCCGTCACTCCGTCAACCTGGATCACATCACCGACCTCGAAGAGTCGAAAGATGACCAGCATCACGCCCGAGCTGAAGTTTGAAAGCGTACCCTGGAGCGCCAGGCCGACGGCCAGGCCGCCTGCACCGATCAGGGCTGCGAAACTGGTGGTCTCCACGCCGAAGACACGTAAACAGGCCAGGATGCCCACCGTCAGAATGAAGTAGCGGACCAGGTTGCCGAAGAACACGGCAAGTGTCACATCCAGTTTCTCAGCGGTGGTGCTTTGCACCATTTTGCCGGCCCGCTTGGCCACCCAAAATGTGGCAACAATGAGAAACGCCACCCCCACAATGCGAGGGATGAACTGTCCAACTGTGACCAGCATGGATTCTACGAGCGCAGTTGCGTCTTGCATGGGATACTCATGTACCGGCCGCGCGCGCAACCGGGCTCAAATTTCAGGATGACAGCCGCCTTGGACGCGCCCGACCAGAGGCCGTTCGCCCTTTGCAAAACCTTGAAAATCGATGTATGCGGGGCAGGCCCGCGCGCGATAGCCCGTCGGTACCGCAGCCGCATCAGTCCCGGAGTCCCGGCACTCCGGCCGGCTCGTCATCCCACCACCAGAGCGGTGCGAGCTCGCGCGTCCGCGGATACACCTCGTTGAGGGTGTCCGCATCGAAGAGTCGTCCATTCATCATGACCTGAGAGATGGCGGAGGTATTGCGGAGGTCGGAGAGCGGATTCGCGTCCAGGATCACGAGGTCTGCGAGCTTGCCGGGCTCAATGGATCCAATGTCTCCAGCCAAGCCAATGGCATGGGCACCGTGCATCGTGGCCACCCTGAGCGCGTCATGGTTGGAGAGGCCACCGGACGCGAGGGCCCACAGTTCCCAGTGATAGCCCAGACCCTGCAATTGTCCATGGGAGCCCACGCCGGCGTAGCCGCCTGCTTCGACCAGATCTTTGACGAATCCCGCATGGCGCTCGAACACGTGCTGGTCATCCCTGAACCATTGCGACCGCCTCAGCGTCCGGGAGTCGATTTCATCGTGCGGCATGAACCGTCGAAGCTTGGCGTCGTCATGCGGATTCTCGCGGCTGTAGTAGTAGTTCTCCGCCCACGGCCCGCCGTAGGAAACCAGGAGCGTTGGCGTGTAGACCCGTCCGGTCTGGACAAAGAGATCTACGTAGTCCTCATACACCGGGAAAATGGGCAGCGAGTGCTCCAATCCGGGGTACCCGTCTATGGTCTCGGTCAGGTTCTGCTTGAGGTTCAGCGAGCCCTCCGTGGTCGGCATCAGTTCCAACTCGCGGGCCGCCTTGATGATGTACTGGCGACCCTTCCGGACAGCGGCCACGTACATCTTGATGGTCTTCGTATCAAAGTACTCGGAGTACCGCTTGAGGACGCTCAAGGCCTCCTCCTCACTGTCGATTCCGTCCTGCCAGAAGACGCCCGGTCCCGTCGAATAGACGCGTGGGCCAAGCACCTGCCC
>JAJCYP010000008.1 GCA_029262855.1 Bacteroidota bacterium
GCCACTGCGTCCGCCCCCGATTCGGGGAGCCGCGCTTCCTGACCAAGCAGGTTGGCGAGCTTCAGATCCCGGTCAGTTGGTAGCGAATCGCTCATGGGTCAAAAGGTAATGCAATTGACGGTTAACAAGATGGCGGGACCCCTTCAAGGGGCCCCGCCGGTCTTGCACGCTTTGGAAGATCAGCCCCCGGCTCCCCCACCAGCGGGACGGCCTCCAAAGCCTCCTCCGACGCGACCCCCCTGGCCGCGTCTTCCTTTGCCACCCTGGTGCTTGCGGGCCTTGCGGGCCAGTGCTCCGTGGATCTGCCAGATCTCAAACGAGGCATCACTGTTCAGGGTGGCGGAGACGCCAGCCTCCAGGTCCGTCCGCAGTGCTTCCATCTGGGCTGGCACATCTCCATCCCGATCGATGCCCTGCAGGCCATCGCGGAAGGTGTCCTGCGCCGCCATCAGTTCGTCGGCCTGCGCATCCGTTATGCCCAAGACCTCGATCATCACAGCACGCTCAGCAGCCTGATACTCGGCACGCGCGGCTTCCCGCTCGGCCTGCGCCGCGGCGATGGCATCCTTCTGCTCCTGTGTAAGGTTCGCATCCAGATAGGCCTCTACTTCAGCTTTCACAGCATCATGAATGGCCTGGATCGCCTCGTGAGCAGCCTCGGCAGCCCCCGTATCGCCCGCCTCACGGGCTGCGCGGATGGCAGCGAACAATTCTTCCAGCTCGCCCCTGCGGGACTCCCGGATGGCCTCAAGATCGGCCTTCTGATCGTCAGTCAGGATGTCCCGGAGACCCTGGCCACGACTCCCGTCATCACGCTGCGGCGGGCCCATGGGGCGGTCGCCAGATTGACGATCGCCAAATGCGTTCCGAAGTGCATCGCGAGATCCCCTCCCGTTGATCAGGCTGTCTATCTGCGCGTCAGAGAGCGTTGTGGACAGTTCGGCAGCCAGACGCCAGAGGAAACCGGGGTCCATGGCACCAGCAGCGCCGTGCTGAGCGATGGATGCTGACAAAGCGACCTGCTGGTCGCTGGAAAGTGCAAGTTCGCTCGAGAGCTCGGCTGCGAACAGCTCAAGCGTTTCGTCGGAGGTCGTGCCCTCTTCGAGCGCAGAGGTGGAGTCACAGGCGGCCAGGCTGCCGGCCAGAATCAGCGCGACGAATAGTCCGCGAGCCATTTGGATGAAAGTGTTCATGACTGGATATCGATTGGATTTGTTTTCGGTGTGTGGACCCTGCCGGCCCTCCCTTTCAACTCCACTACACAGGCCCGGCCGCGGCACCCCCAAGCACCCTCGGAATATTTTGAAGGCCGCCGCAAACCTCTACGATTCGCGAAGCCCCGCCAGGCGCTCGCGAACAGCCTTCAGCGCGTAGCCCATGTGGTTCTCGACCGTCTTACGGGAAATGTCCAACGCGTCGGCCGCCTCCGCGTACGTCAGCCCCTGCAAGATGCACAGTTCGAAAACGGTCCGCCGACGCTCCGGCAGGCTCTCGACGGCCGCCTGGACCAACATCCGGACCTCATCGCGCTCCGCGGGGTCCTGAGATTCCGCCGCTGCAGATACTGGAGCATCCTCGGGAGCGACATCGGCGAAACGGGCCGTATCACGAAAGTGATTGAGTGCGCGGGTGTAGCCGATCCGAAAGAGCAGGCCCCGCAGAGAACCCCCGGGCTTGATGCTCTCCCGGCTTTCCCAGATATGCACGAACGCATTCTGAACGAGGTCCTCTGCTATGTCTGGCGATACCCGCCGGTGAATCAGATAGCGCAGCAGGGCCTCGTGGTTGGCCTGAAAAAAACGCCGAAACGCTGTTCGGTCGCCGCTCCTGATTGCACTGGCCAGCTCTTCCTCGTCCTCGGCCGGGATGGCGACAGCCAGGAGCAACAACAATTCCAGGAGGGGCAAGGGACGAACCGCTAGGGCTGGGACATGGCCAGGACGACAATCGGCGCAAGATACAGTCGCGGATCAGCCCTTGAAACCGCGCTATATTGAAACATGGAATCCAGACACCCCTGGCCCGACACGGCCGTCGAGGCCGGAGCCTCAGCTGCGCTTTCGGCCGGCATCTCGCGACTGACCGCTGATCTCGAAGCGGCCGTTTCTGACGATCTCGCTGCGAACCTCCGGCGCCTGCACCACGAAGACGCTGAGAGCGTGCGTCTGTGGTTGTCGGAATTGTCCGACCAGGAGATTGAACAACTGCTCCGGACCGACACCGCCCTGTTTCACCTGTTGAACCAGGCCGAGAAGAGTGAAATCGTACGGATTAACCGCGAGCGTTCCCTGGGCGTAAAGCCGGGCGAAGGCAGGCCGGAATCGCTGATGGACGCCGTCAGGAGGATGAAGGCCTCCGGCATGACGCGCGAGACATTTGGCGAGTTGGCCAACCGGCTAGACATCCGCCCTACCATAACGGCCCACCCAACCGAGGCGCGCCGGCGAAGCATCCTCTATCACCAGCAGGCCATTGGCGAAGCCCTCGCCCGACTCAACCGGGAGCAGCTGACGAGTCGGGAGTTGGAAGATGTGGAGATTGGGCTGGCCAGGAATATCCACCTGCTCCAGGTAACGGACGAGGTCAGACCGCGGAGACTGACGGTGGCCGATGAGGTGGAGTATGGGCTCTACTTCCTGAAGGAGACCATTTGGGATACGGTTCCGGCCATAACCGAGGACCTCAGACGAGCGGCGTCATGGCATTTCGGGACGCTACTGCCCGACATCGCACCAATCCGCTTCCGGAGTTGGATCGGCTCCGACCGGGACGGGAATCCGTTCGTGACTCCCGAAACAACCATCTCGACCTTTCACAGGCAACGCGCGACGGCCATCAGCGCATTCATGGCCGAGCTTCGTGCCGTGCGGCGGGTTCTGTCCGTTTCGGAGAGGCAGTGCGAGACGCCCCAGTCTCTGGTTGACGGTATCGCCCGCGATGCGGCAGAGATCCAGCTTCCGGAGATCGTCACCCAGCAGTTCGAGCGCGAGCCCTATCGCCTCAAGTTGTCCTTCATGATGGCCCGGCTGCACGCGCTGAAGAACGACCCGGACAGTGCAGAGGCCTACTCGGGCGCGGCCTTTAATCAGGACATCGCCGAGATTCAGAACGCCTTGACCGAGGCGGGCCTTGCGGATGCCGGATGGTCCGGGCCGCTTCAGAGTCTTGCGGACCGCGCGCGCGCCTTCGGACTTCATCTTGCGGCGCTCGACGTGCGGCAGCACAGCAAGGTCCACGAAGCCGCGGTGGCGAGTCTACTCAAGGCAGCCGGCGTGGATGGCGCCTACGAGACGCTGGGTGAAGAGGAGCGCCTCACGCTTCTCAGTGCCGAGTTGGCGAATCCTCGCCCCCTCCTGCCTCCTGGGGCTCCGCTGGACGAGACGGCGACGATGGTCCTGGAGACCTTCAGGGCCATCGGGCGCATACTGGAGATTGAGCCAGACGGGTTCGGCACCTTCGTTGTCAGCATGACCCATACGGTGAGCGACATCCTGGAAGTGATGTTGCTGGCCAAGGAGGTCGGGCTTGCCCGGGTCTCAGAGGGGCGATTTGATTGCCCGCTGGACATAGCTCCGCTGTTCGAGACGGTCAATGACCTGGCGCACTGCGGCGAGTTCATGGAGGCGCTTTTCGCGCATCCCACCTACTCGGCGCATCTAAAGAGTCGGGGCCGTTTTCAGGAGATGATGCTCGGCTACTCCGACTCCAACAAGGATGGCGGTTTTTGGATGGCGAATTGGGCGCTCCACGGTGCCCAGAAAACGCTGGGCAACGTCTGCCGCAAGGCCGGGGTGGACTTCCGGCTCTTTCACGGTCGCGGTGGGACCGTGGGCAGGGGTGGCGGGCGCGCCAATCGGGCGATTTCGGCCATGCCTCAGGCCTGTCGAAACGGACGGATTCGGTTCACCGAGCAGGGCGAGGTCATCTCGTTTCGCTACGCCCAGCCCGACATTGCGCATCGGCATCTGGAGCAGATCGCCAGTGCGACGCTCTCAACCAGCACGCAATCGGTCGAGGTTGAGTCCTATCCCGCCATGTGGACCACAGCCATGGACCTCATCTCGGGGACGGCCATGAAGGCCTACAGGGACCTCATCGACCATCCTGATTTCTGGGCCTGGTACACGAAAATCACGCCGATCGAACACATCAGCCGACTCCCGATCGCCTCGCGCCCGGTGTCGCGAAAGGCCACCGGACAGGTGGACTTTGACGGTCTGCGTGCCATTCCATGGGTGTTCGCATGGACGCAGACGCGGTATACGATCCCAGGTTGGTTCGGGACTGGCGCTGGGCTTGGAGCGGCCATGTCCGCACACGAGGGTACCCTTAAGGACATGTATCGCGAGTGGCCCTTCTTCAACGCGTTGATGGATGCCGTACAGCTCGAAATGGCGCGCGCCAGGCTGGACATCGCGGAGGCCTACTCGCGGCGGTCGGACGATCGGCGCTTCCACGAGGCTATCCGTGCTGACTACGAGGGTGCCGAGGAGGCGGTCCTTCGCATAACAGGGCGCGAAGCTTTGCTGGACCACAGTCGCGCGGTGCGAACCTCCATCGCCTATCGCAATCCGCTGACCGATCCGTTGAATCTCATGCAGCTGGAACTGCTTGAGCGGTATCAGGCGGACAGTGATGAGGACAGACGAACGCGGCTTCGTGGTCTGCTTTTTCTGTCGATCAATGGCATCGCCGCTGCCATGCAGAGCACAGGCTGATCATTCGGATCCGGTGACTCTCACCATCTCATCCACGGTCGTCTCTCCCATCATGACGATTTCGCGGGCGGAATCGCCGAGCGTGAGCATCCCCTCTTTGATGGCTGTCACTCTGAGCGCTTCCTCGTCAATCATGGTCTCAGACTCCATCACCAGCTTGCGGATGGCGGGGGTGAAGGGCAGCACTTCGGCAATCGCCCGGCGGCCCTTGAAACCGGTTCCCTTGCAGGTAGAGCAGTTCGAATCAGAACCCGCGATCTGGAGAGTCTCCGCTGTGGCGGCGCCGCCGTCGAATCCCAGAAATTCTAGCAGGTCCTCATCCGGAGCCGGGTCCGTGCGTTTGCAGGTCGGGCAGAGTTTGCGAACCAGTCGCTGAGCGACAACCAGATTGATGGCGTAGGCTATCAGAAAGGGCTCGACTCCCATCTTGAAGAGTCGCGACACGGCGCTGGGGGCGTCGTTCGTGTGAAGCGTCGAGAAGGTCAGGTGACCGGTATTGGCGAGTTTCACGGCGAGTTCGGCCGTTAGCTGGTCGCGCATCTCTCCCACCATCACAATGTCAGGATCGTGCCTCAGAATCGCGCGAAGCGCCCCCTCAAGGTCCAGCTTGTGACTGAGTTTGATCTGGCGGACCCCCCTGATGATGTACTCCACCGGGTCCTCCACGGTCAACACATTGACCTTGGGGGTCACAACCTGATGCAGTGCCGCAACCAGCGTGGTGCTCTTTCCCGAGCCCGTAGGCCCCGTGAGGATTACCATACCGTGGGGTTGGCGGATGGCCATGTCGAACCGCTTCATTGCGGTTTTCAGGAGGCCGATTTTTGCAAGGTCGGTGAGCACCTTCCGGTCATCGAGGACACGGATGACGATGCTCTCGGCGCTGATCTCCTGTCGGGCCGTCGCAATCGGGAGAATCGAGACGCGGAATCGAATCAGGGCGTCATCGATCCATCGCTGGATGAATCCGTCCTGCGCCCGGTCCCGCTCGAATCGGTCCACGTTGACTGCATTGTCCTTGACCACAGCCAGGAAGGCCTCCGCGCGGACATTCTCCTCGCGATACCAGAGATCCAACTCGCCGTCGACCCGGAAGTGGATTTCAATCTTCCCGTCCGGGTTGGGAAAAATGTGGATGTCCGAAGTGCCGGACTTGACGGCTTCCACCAGCGAGGCCTCAAAGAGGTTGATCAGCTTGGATCCCTTGATCTCCGCTTCCAGCTTGTCGTCACTGATCAGGTCATCGGAATTCGCGAAGTCGCCGCCTCCTCCCAGATCGAAGACATCCTCGGCGGCTTCCAATCGCTCCAGGTATTCGTTGCGGCTGACGAATGACTCGGTCACGAGAGCCGCCAGCGCCGACTCCGCACAGTATTTCACCTCAAAGCGCCGAATGTCCATGCGCTTGAGCAGTTGATGGATCTCCGGCCGCGTCGGGTCATGCGTGGCGAACGTCCATCGCGGCTCGCCCGAGAGGGGTTCGGTGTCAAGCGAGATCGGGATCAGGAACAGCTCCAGCATGCCGTCCCAGGAGGCCTCATCGAAGAATTCCCGGTTGATCTCCAGGAATTCGAGGATGGCCTTCTCGTCGAGTTCGGCGGGTTCAAACGCGTAGACCCGCGAGGCCTCGTAGAAAATGCTCTCGGTGTCCACGCCGGCGGATAGCGTGAGCATGCGCCAGAGTGGCACCCGGACGCCGTTCTCCCGCTCGGCCACCCACTCCGTGTAGGAGGACCGAACATCTTCCTCGGTAATGATGCCTTTATCCAGCAGTCGATAGACCACGCGGTCGTTCCGACAGGCCGACTCAAACGTGACCTCCGGCAGCTGCGCGTCGGACTCGTCTGGCTGCGATTCGCGAGTCCCCCGAGTACGCGATAGCCGATTTCCAAAAGTGAAGTCGCCGGTTGCCATGTGGATCAGGCGGCTCTCCGGAGCGTGTCGTCAGCGTGTTTACCCAGCGTGCCAATCGTGCGGATTGACTTCGGAAGGGCGTTCGGAAGGAAGTCGGAAACAGCCTTGATGCACTGCTCTATTCCGGTCCGCGACAGATAGCGAATGGAGTGCGTCCCGGTGGCAACAGTCTCCACCATTCGGCGCACCTCAGACCGCGTTGGATCGTAGGCGGCAAAGGTGAGCGAGCCCTTTCGCCGGTTTGGCTCCGAGGGAATCACAGGCAGGATCCCCAGTCCAATCAGCCGAGGCATTACGGTGTCGGGCCAGGACTTGGAGAGATGGTCGATGAGTCCGACCGTCTCGAGGAGCGAGACCTCCACCGGCAGAAATCCGTAGGCGGTCGCTGCAGCCTCGTACACCGCATCTTCAGCCAGTTCTTCCGTTCTCAGCAGTACCCGCCAGAGTCGGTCTTTTCGTCCCGTGGCGCGCCAGAGTCGCCGAGCCCGGTTGAGTGGTCCTGACGTCAGTGCTCCGGTGGCCTGCAGATAGGCGATGACTCGATCTGAGTCGGCACGTTTTTCCTCCATGAGATGCAGGGTTGAGTCTTCGTAAACGCGTGTGATTGTGGCTTGCCCCGGCTGGACTCGCATGAGGCCGGCGGCCTCGGGCGGCGCCGGGGACTCGGATGTGAGCAGCGTCAGCCCCCCCGCGGACTCTTCGTCCGGTGGCGAAATGGCGGAATCCTGAGTGGCTGGGCTCGATTGTCGTCGAAATCGGCTGAACAACTGAATCATTGTTGTCGGATTGGTCGCAGCTGGAAATTTGATCCTCTTCTTCCTGCGCGTCCGGTACGGTTTTGCAGGCGCGGTAAACGTAGTTTCGCCGCAGGATGACTGAACGCAATAACCGGACCACCTGGCGACAGGTATATCACGTACGGGCCCACGAGGCCGGGCCAGGCGGGCAGCTACGCGCTGATGTCCTGTGCGACTACCTTCAGGACGCCGCAGCCAATCACGCCGACGCGCTTCAGCTCGGCGCTGACCAGCTGGAGGGCGATGGGCTGGCCTGGGTACTCGCCCGCCTTGTTGTGGAGGTTGACCGATATCCTAGTTGGCCGGGATCTGTCGGTGTCGAGACCTGGCCCTCTGGCAGGCAGGGTATCTTCGCCACGCGGGACTTTGTGGTCACGTCCGGCAAGACAGTGCTGGCGCGGGCCACGACAGCCTGGTTCCTCATCGACATTCGACGGCGAAAGCCGGCTCGCCTCCCTGAACGGGTGACGTCTCTTGAACTACCCGATCGAGCCCGGGCACTCGAAGACGACTTTGGGCGGGTCCCCAGAATTCAGGCAGAGACCGACCCGGCCTTGACCCGGGTGGCGGGATTCAGCGAGATGGACATGAACCGCCATGTGAATCATGTCCGGTACCTCGCCTGGGCAGCGGACTCCATGCCCTCCGCCTGGCTGGCCAGGCACAGCGTGCGTCGCCTGGAGATGCAGTTCAAGAGCGAGGCCCTTGCCGGCCAGCAGGTTGCCATCCTGAACGCACCGGTTCCCGGGACAGACAGCGGCTGGCTGTACGAGATTCAGACGGATGAGGGCGCCCTGGTTGCGCAAGCCCGCATCGACTGGCGAAAGACTGCTGGCTAATCCTGGAATCGTGCGGGGGAAAAGAGGTCAGCCGCGTCATCGGAACCCGGCACCAACCACGCAAACGTCCACCGAGCGTGCGTCTACAGTGCGTGACTGCCAGACCGATCGCGTCACACCCGACATCGTACCACCGTTCGTCCTTGCTTTCTGCCCTCGAGCAGCGAAACGGCCTCGCCATGGAGATGCTCCAGATCCGTTTCGGTGGCCAACAGGTCAAGCAGGTCCGCGTCCACCAGATCGGCCAATCGATCCCAGGCGGCCACTCGCATCTCGGCAGGGCACGTATTGCTGTCGATACCCAGAAGCGAAACACCTCGTAGAATGAACGGGAATACAGTGGTGGACACGTTCGTCCCTCCGGCCAGGCCACACGCCGCAATGGACCCGCGGACCCCGACCTGCGAGATCAACGCCTCCAGCGTCGTGCCCCCCACGCTGTCGACGGCCCCTCCCCATTTCGCGGAGTCCAACGCACGTCGGGCTCCTCCCCCAAGGTCTGATCGAGGAATAATGGCCCCCGCACCGAGAAGTCTCAAATACGACGACTCGCCCGATCCGGTGGACGCGACGACCTCGTGCCCGAGCCGGCTGAGAAGTGCAACGGCAAAACTGCCCACACCCCCAGACGCGCCGGTCACCACGATGGGGCCGGAGGCGATCCCTCCCTTTTCCAGCGCCTGAACCGAGAGCATGGCGGTGAAGCCCGCTGTGCCGATTACCATGGCATCCCGCATTGAAAGACTGTCGGGGACATGGACGAGATGGTCGCCCAGGAGGCGAGCGTTCGTGGCAAACCCGCCGAAGCGCGTCTCACCCAACCCCCAGCCCGTCTGAAGAACGCGGTCTCCCTCACGAAAACGATCGTCTCTCGATGCCGTCACTTTCCCGGCCAGATCGATGCCTGGAATGAACGGAAAGTCGCCCCGAATGATGGGGCTTCGACCGGTCAGGGCGAGCGCGTCCTTGTAGTTGAGGCTGGACCAATCCAGCCTGACCTCCACATCGCCATCGGGAAGGTGCGACAGCGGTATGCGTTCCAGGGAAACGCGAGGATTTTTGCCTTTTTCCTGGACCAGCAGGGCAGTTACCATGTCGGGAAGATCTGCACCAACCATGGTGCGCTGCAACCTAATCCGGAGTCGAACGTGCCAATAATGAACGGTATCGTCGGTTCGGTATCCACCGCTGAGCACCCTCCCTTCCGTGACACCATCGCGATCGGTTCGAGAGCGAAACGAGGCCTACACACGTCGTTTCCTGGTGGCCCTGGCAACGTCCACGGCGCTGGCTCTCGTCATCACACTTCTGCCACTTCCCGGCCTCACGCCGGATCGCGTAGGATGGCAGGTGATCAAATCAGACCAGATCATTGCATTGGAGAACGTGCGCTTCGAAGAGGGGCTTTCGCAGATACCCGGCATTCTCTTCCCGGATGCCCCTCCGGTTATCAGAGAATCGGTGGTCCCTGTCTCTCCGGTCGACGGCGCCGGAATCGAAGACACGCAGGCCGACCGCCCGGGAGCCGAGTCGGCCAACCCCGCGCTCAGCCGAGTCCAGCGGGTTGAACGCCTGGTGCTGGCAGCAGCCGAGACGATGCCCGAAATCAAAGGGGGCCTGGGAGCCTACTACATCAATATCCAGTACCCCCAGAGCGCCATAGATGCAGGAGTTGAAGGCAGACTCGTCCTGGATTTCGTGGTCGAAGCGGATGGGCGGGCCACAAACGTTGAAATCTACAAGTCACTCCATCCCATGTGCGACTCGGCAGCTGTGAAGGCACTCCGCAAGACGACCTTCATGCCCGGCCGGTCAGGTGGAAAGGCTGTGGCAGTCAAGATGCGCCTTCCCGTGCTCTTTCAGATCCTGAATTCCACCTCGAGCGGACAGGACACGCTGACCGCGCCGCGATAGCCGCGGTTGTCGTGAGGTGGCCACAGCGGTAACACAGCGCCCCCCTACCAGCCGTCGCGACCCGTCTCGCCCTCAGATTGGGACGGGTTCAAATCGTCCAGAGACAAGACGTCACCTGACACCTCGCCCCGCCATCTCCGCTGGGCCTCGTCATTGGCCCGCGTCAGGGTGAATCTGGCGCGATCACCTTCCTCGCCCGTGTCCAGCTGACCGACAATCTCGCGCCAATTTCGACGGCCCAGCGGTCTCCAGTGCAACTCGATCTCAGCCCGATATCGGCGGGTATCCGGCACGTACTCCCACTCGTTCACAAAGACATAGGCCCGGCGTCCGGCCGCGGTTCCGGACAGCGTCCTGAGCAATCGGTTGCCCGCAGCCTCTGCCAATCGACTCACCTCGGACGCCTGCTCCTCCTCGGTCTTCCGGTTAACCCGTACCAGCTTCGACCCAACGGTCAACGGGCCATTCCGGTACTTGGTGACCAGTCGAAACTCCACGTTCGCCTCACCGCTCTCTCGAAAGGCAGACAGCAGATAGAACCGATAGTCCCGGTATCCTGGAGCCTGGCGCAGGTCAAATCGGCCGCCAGCCAGCCGCATCGGTATGCGGATGCCCTGATCCTCGGTGTCCAGCACGCGAATCAGCGCTTCGACACTATCGGGAATAGTCCCCTCCAGGTCTTCCCAGTCACTGGCGCCGAACCGCGCCCGACGCAGGCGGGGTCTCAATTTGTACGACCCGCGTGCCATCTCAACGGGATCCAGGGGGTAGGTCACCTCCATCTCCGTGTCGATACGCTTTGGTGATGCATGGATCGGACGCTGTTCGCAGACAGATCCTGCATCGAAGACCCCGCAGGCCTCCACCAGTACGGGTTCGTTAGAACCCAATAATCCGTCCGGCACGAACAAAATTGAGTCCTGGCCGGTGTGGAGGGTATCGTAGTTTGCGTCAAAGAGCGTGACAATCACGTGCCTCGGACGGAGCGGCGTGGCGGTGATGGACGCAGGCTCTTCGAAGCGGAGAATCACCAGCAGGGAATCCCACGAAGGCTGCTCAACCTGCAGGGACTCGACCTCCGGCAGGCGGGCACCACATCCGGCCATGGCCACAAAGAGCGCGGCGGCAATCGAAAACCTCCTAACCAACGAGTCCCCTCTTTTCCGCAAGCCAGAGGGCCGCGATGTGGACTCCGTGGATGATTCGATTGGAGGCAATGGCGTGTTCCAGTTCTTCCCTTGTCAGTGTGAGAACGCGAAGATCCTCCCCGTCGTCCGGGGTGGGCTCGGCCGCGCGGTGCGCCTGGGTTGCAACGTATAGGTGAGCAAAGTTGGTGTGTTTCGATGGGTCGGGCGCAAATGCACCGAGAAAATGAAATTCATCCGCCTCGTAGCCGGTTTCCTCGAGCAACTCCCGCCTGGCCCCGGACTCCGGAGACTCTCCGGGATCGATGGCGCCGGAGGCGAACTCAATGCTGTCCTGACCCACTCCATAACGAAACTGCTCCACCATTACGTACTTGCCGTCCATTCGGATGCAGATGACCGCCGCCCAGTCCGGGTATTCGAGAACGTGGAATTCGGGCATCTCCGCCCCGGTGGGGAGTCGGACGTGATCCATGCGGAGATTCATCCAGCGGCGCTTCAGGATATACCTGCTGGAGAGCGTGGTCCACTTGTTGGGCATGTTGGTGAGGTTTCTTTGCCGAAGAATGTTTGCCGGGAAGGAAGCAGGTCATGCGGCCTCTGACTTTTACATAGACCCATGGGGCCTGAGCCGAACAATATTTATAGGTTCATCTTGTTCGCCGTACATATGGGCCGCGCGACGCCGCATCGCCCGTATCCGTTTGATGCCTCTGGAAACCTGAAGGTGTCAATCTGTGTGTAAATCACCGATCGTTCACCAAAGCATCCCGGCCCCATGGCGCACCCAGATACGCTCGCTCCCGCCGTACCAAGTACTGCCGAAGACTTCCTGCCGCTCAACGGCACGGACTACGTTGAGTTCTTCGTCGGCAACTCGCGACAGGCGGCCTACTACTACCAGGCCGCGTTCGGCTTTGAGATTGCCGGCTACCGGGGACTCGAGACCGGCGCCAAGGACGCGACCAGTTTTTTGGTACAGCAGGACAGGATTCGCTTCGTGCTGACGTCCGGGATGGACAAGCACAGCCTGGTTGGCCAGCACGTGCTGCGTCACGGAGATGGCATTCGGGACATCGCCCTCTGGGTTGACGACGCCACCTATTCGTTCGAGGAGACCGTCCGCCGGGGCGCAAAGCCCGTGCGCGAGCCGTTTTCGATCGAGGACGAACACGGGGTGGTGGTCATGGCCTCCATCGCCACGTACGGCGAGACCATCCACACCTTCGTGGAGCGCAAGAACTACCACGGCCTGTTTATCCCCGGGTTCAAGGCGTGGTTGAATCCCCATTGGAAGGCCGATCCCATCGGCCTGAAGTACGTCGACCACTGCGTCGGCAACGTGGAGCTCGGTGAGATGAACACATATGTGGACTTCTACGGCGACGTAATGGGGTTCAAGAATCTGGTTTCCTTCGATGACAACGACATCTCGACCGAGTACACGGCCCTCATGTCCAAGGTCATGGCCAGTGGCAACGACCGCATCAAGTTTCCGATCAACGAACCGGCTCAGGGCAAGAAGAAGAGCCAGATCGAGGAATACCTTCAGTTTTACGACGGACCGGGTGTTCAGCACGTGGCCATGGCCACCGACAACATCGTGAAAACGGTGACCGAACTCAGGAATCGCGGCATCGTGTTTCTGCACGTGCCCACCACGTACTACGACGAGTTGCAGGATCGCATAGGCCCCATCGACGAGAACATTGAGGAACTCGGGAAGCTCGGAGTTCTCGTGGATCGCGACGATGAGGGCTACCTGCTGCAGATCTTTACCAAGCCGGTTCAGGATCGGCCGACCGTGTTTTATGAGATCATCCAGCGCAAGGGTGCACGCTCGTTTGGAAAGGGTAACTTCAAAGCCCTCTTCGAAGCCATCGAGCGTGAGCAGGAATTGAGGGGGACCCTCTAGACTCCGGATACGTCACAAACAGTCCCAAGCAGACGGTAGCTACATGCCTTACTACGTCAGGATGGGCCGCGTCCCCCACAAGCGCCACACGCAGATGCGCAAGGACGACGGCTCGCTGTTCAGCGAAGAAGTGATTGGCGCAGAGGGTTTCAGCGGGATCTCCTCCATCGCATATCACCTGCACCCGCCGACCCTGGTGGAGCGGACGCTTCCCTCGGTTCCCTACGACATCGAGTATTCCGATCTGAATTTCCTGCGCCACCGGCACATCCTGGGTGCACAGGTAGCCTCAGAGGGTGCCTGGTTGGAGTCGCGCACGTACATCATGGGGAATGCCGACGTGCAACTGGCCCTGGCCGGTCCCACCGAGGAAATGGACTACTTCTATCGGAACGCCCAGGCGGACGAGGTCGTGTTCGTGCACGATGGCGAAGGCGTCCTGGAAAGCCCGTTCGGTGAGCTTGAGTTTCGCGCCGGAGACTACGTCCATATTCCCCGGACCATCACTCATCGCTGGCGTTTCACAGGCGCCACGCGGCCTCGCCTTCTGGTGATCGAGAGCTTCTCGGAAGTCCGTTACCCCAGGCGATACAAGAACGACATGGGCCAGCTCCTGGAGCACAGCCCGTACTGCGAACGCGACATCCGCCCTCCGACAGACCTCGTCACCCACGACGAGCGCGGCGAGTTTGAGGTCCGGATCAAGAAGAACGGGTACCTGCATCCGCTCGTCTTCCGGTACCACCCGTTCGACTTTGTGGGCTGGGACGGCTACATGTATCCGTACGCCATCTCGATTCACGATTTCGAGCCGATAACAGGCCGGGTCCACCAGCCGCCGCCAGTGCATCAGATGTTTGCCGCACGCAACTTTGTGATCTGCTCCTTTGTGCCGCGCCTGTACGACTACCACCCGGACGCCATCCCCGCTCCGTACAACCACTCCAACATCGACTCGGATGAGGTCCTGTACTATGCCGAAGGCGAATTCATGAGTCGCAAGGGCATTGATCGGGGTTCGTTCACGCTGCACCCGGGGGGCATCGCCCATGGACCGCACCCCGGAACCGCCGAGGCCTCAATCGGCAAGCGCGGCACGGAGGAACTGGCCGTGATGGTGGATACCTTCAAGCCGCTCAAACTGACGGCAGTGGCCCTCCAGAACGAGGACGAGGACTACATGCTCTCCTGGCAGCCCGAACGCCACGGCATTCGAAGCGAACGGGCGTAGCCAACGTCCAACTGACTACGTCTAGCTCTTGCCGGCGACCCCCGGCTCTGCAATGGCCTCCTGAGCCTCATTGACCTCAGCCGGTGCCTGGGCCGGAATACCCTTCCTGGGCATGCAGTAGAACTCGCGTCCTGTGTCCTGCGCCGTGGCTGAGAAGCAGACCTGATCGCCGGGTGCCGGAGTCAGGTCGCCAGGATTGCTGCCGACCGGCCCGGGATAGAGGTCAGCCATCAGGGTGACAGAAATCCCATCGGTATAGCGAAGTTCGGCGCCTGTCGCCTCGTCACGCGCGGCGAAAAAGAGGCGATCGCCGATCACGGCAAAATCGGTGGGGTCGCTTCCCAGCGGTCCGGGGTTTACATCCGTCACCAGGAGGACGTCCGTACCATCGGTGCGGCGCAGCTCCATTCCGTTGGTTGCATCTTCGGCGGCAAAGAAGAGGCGGCCATCGAATTCCGTGAAGCCATACGGATTGCTCGAGGCAGGACCAGCGTTCAGGTCCAACATCATCGCTGCCCCGCCGTCGGGAGTAACCCGCCAGATCTCCGTCCCGTAGTCGGGAGTCGAAGCGGCGAAGTACAGCGTGCCGTTCCAGTTGTAGAGCTGGCGGGGATTGGATCCGCCTTCGCCCGGGTTGATATCGGCGATGAGGCTGATGTCCTCGCCGTCGTAGGCATAAAGCTCCGTTCCGCTGGCGGGCGAGTAGGCCCAGAAGTAGAGCCGGTCGCCAACTACGGTGAGCTCGGCGGGTCGCGATCCGGCGGGACCCGAGTTCAAATCGGCGACAAGACTTGCCCGGTTGCCAATCTTGCAGAAAAGCTCGGTCCCGGCGGCGGCCGTTTGAGCCGAAAAACAGAGCTGGTCGCCAAAGGGTGTGATCCAGCCGGGGTTGGAGCTGCCGGGACCCGGCTCCACGTCCAGAACCTGAGAGACAGTTCCGTTTTCCAGCTTCCAGAGCTCCACACCGGTCCGGCCGTCGTTCGCCTTGAAATAGAGCGTCCCCTGCCATTCCGTAAAGTCGGTTGGCATCGCGCTGTCCGGGCCAGGGTTTATGTCGGTGATGCGCTCGACGTCCGATCCGTCAAAACGCCACAGCTCACGGCCGTGCGAGTCCTTCAGTGCGATGAAATAGAGGTCTCCGTCAAACTCGAACAAACGGGCCGGCGCGGAATTCCCGCTTTCGGGCTCAATGTCGCTGATACGTTCCAGTTTGCGGCCATCGTACCGCCACAATTCGCTGCCAAAGACCTGATCGGTGGCCTGCATGTAGACCATGCCGTCCCAGGCTACGATGTCGTCGGGATTGGACGCGTCGGGTCCGGGCATCAGATCCTGCACAAGGCCGATCGGCGCCTCTCCGGCGGGCCCGCACCCCGTAAAAAGGAGGAACGCTACGACTGCGAAACGATACATGAAGGGCAGATGCTTATGGTCGATGACGGCCCCTCAACGCCGCACCCAGCGACAGGTTTGGCGGTTGAGTCGGGACACGCGGCGGCTCACCCCTTTTTTCATCCGATCCCCTTCCACTGATGACCGACTCATTCCCGTTTTCCGAGGCGGTGGCCTGGTATCCCGACCCCAAAACGCTGGGGCAGACCAACCTCTACCGCTTCATGGGCGAACACGGAATTGACTCGCTGGAAAACCTGCAAAGGCGCAGCGTGGAAGACCGGGAATGGTTCTGGGACGCGGTGATCAAGGATCTGGGAATCCGATTCCGCACTCCGTACTCGACGGTGATGGATGCATCTGACGGCCCCCAGTTTCCGCGGTGGTGTGTTGGCGGCCGGATGAACATTGTGGACAGCCTGCTGGACCGCTGGATTGACGAAGGCGCAGGCGGCCGCGTGGCTCTCCGGTACGAAGAGGAGTCGGGTGAAGTAAAACTGTTCACTTATGCAGAGTTGAACGCAGAGGTCTGCCGGGCCGCCAACGCGCTCACGGCGATGGACCTGGGCCGCGGTGATGCCGTGGGTCTCTTGATGCCCATGTGTCCGGAACTGGCCATTGCCTTCCTGGCGGTCATCAAGGTGGGCGGGATCATCCTTCCCCTCTTTTCCGGATACGGCCCGTCCGCGATCGCGACGCGATTGAACGATGCAAGCGCCAAGGCCCTGTTTACGGCCGACGGTTTCCGGCGTCGAGGGAAGTCCGTGGACCTCAAGACCGTCGCAGACGAGGCGCTGGAGTCGTGTCCGACCGTCGAGCACGTGGTTCTGGTGACACACGCAGATCTTGAGGCGCCGTTCTCGCAAGGGCGGGACAGGCACTGGACTGACTTCATCGAGGGACACGGCCGGGCGGCCCAATCGGCCGAAATGGACGCCGAAGACGTGCTGATGGTGATCTACACCAGCGGAACCACGGGCAGGCCCAAGGGCGCCATCCACACGCACTGCGGCTTTCCGATCAAGGCTGCCCAGGACATGTCCCACTCGATGGACCTGAAACCGGGCGAGGTCATGTACTGGATGACCGACATGGGCTGGATGATGGGACCGTGGCTGGTGTTCGGCGCCCTGGCAATCGGCGCGTCCATGGTCTTCTATGACGGCGCGCCCAACCACCCGGCCCCCGACAGGGTGTGGGACATCATCGAGCGCCACGGGGTGACGCATCTCGGACTGTCGCCGGTCCTCATCCGAGCCCTGAAGCCCGAAGGACCCGAGCACTTGGAGCGTCACGACCTGTCTTCTCTCCGGGCGATTGGATCTACAGGCAGCCCATGGGATCCCGAGTCCTGGAAGTGGCTCCACCAGCATGCCCTCCAGGGCACCAAGCCCATTCTGAATTATTCGGGCGGCACGGAAATTTCCGGCGGCATCGTGTGCGGCAACTTCCTTCGGCCCCTCAAACCTTGCGCATTTTCAGGACCCGTTCCCGGAATGGACGCAGACGTGGTGGACGAGTCGGGCCAGTCCATTCGCGGGGCCGTCGGAGAGTTGGTCATCCGCGGACCCTGGATCGGGATGACCCGCGGATTCTGGAATGACCGGCAACGGTATCTGGATTCCTACTGGGGTCGTTTTCCCGGCGTCTGGGTGCACGGAGACTTCGCGGCCATCGACGAGGACGGCCTCTGGTACATTCTGGGTAGAAGCGACGACACCATCAAAGTGGCCGGTAAACGACTCGGCCCGGCCGAAGTGGAGGCCGTACTCAATGGCCACGACTCGGTCACCGAGAGTGCGGCAATTGGGGTTCCCCACGACATCAAAGGCGAAGTTGTGGTCGCGTTTTGTGTGCTTCGCCCCGGCGCCGAAGCCGGAGAGGAGCTGCGCGCAGCGCTCCTGGCCAAGGTCACGGCTGCACTGGGCAAACCCCTCAAGCCGAAGGCCATTTTCTTCGTGGACAAACTGCCCAAGACGCGAAATGCGAAGGTGATGCGGCGGGTGGTTCGCGCCACCCATCTGGGCCTGGACCCCGGCGACCTTTCCAGCCTCGAGGATCCCTCGACTGTTGACGCCATCCGCTCGGCGCGGTAGCCGCCGAGGACGGTTCAGCACGCCGTGTCCGGCATTCGGGCCGCCCTGTGGGCGATACAGCAGATTGGACCCGCTCTTGCAGGGACCCTTTGACCGCCAGCACCCTTCCACAGACAATGAGATCCATCTGCCGCCCGTCAAGACTGTCAAGCCTGCCGAGCCTGTCAAGACTGCCAAGCCTGCCGAGCCTGTTCGCGATCCTGCTGCTTTGCGGCGGCGGCGCGGTTCAGGCCCAATCCACTCGAATCACCGGAACAGTGACTGACGCCGAATCGGGCATCCCGCTGCCCGGAGCCCACGTCTTCATAGCCTCCTCACAGCGAGGCACCGTCTCGGATGAGAATGGCGACTATGCGCTGGAGGCCATTCCTCCCGGTGCCCACCGCCTCTACGTCTCCATGCTGGGCTACGAACCGGTGGCGGTGGACACCCTCTTCCGGGCCAGAGCGTACCGGTTCGACTTCGCCCTCCTCCCGAAGATCTTCGAGGTTGGCGAGGTGACTGTCGAGGCCGAGGGCGACCCCAACTGGGCCAAGCGCCTGGAGCGCTTCATTCGCCTCTTTATTGGCGAGTCGCAAAACGCGATGGAGGTCGAAATCGTCAACCCCGAGGTTCTGGACTTCTCCGACCGGGTCGGCCGGTTTTCCGCCACAGCATCCGAGCCGCTCGTTATCGAAAACCGGGCCCTCGGCTACCGAATCCAGTACTTCCTGAACGACTTCCAGGCCACCTCCGGAAGGACCCAGTACGATGGCGAGCCGCTGTTCTCGGAAATGGAGACAGAGGATCCAGAGCAGGCCGAACGATGGAAGACCAAGCGGCAGAGAGCGTTCACGGGTTCATTCCGGCACTTGTTGCTCGCCCTGTTGGCCGATCGTACGGACAGGCAGGGGTTCAAGCTCTACTCCAGGCCGAGCATTTCGGTCACCGGACAGACTCCGGGTGCTCGAACGCAGGAATTGCAGAGCCAGCAGCGCTTCCCGATAGACAATCCGGGGTCGATTTTTTCTCCCGGGGAAACGTCCGACGAACACATCCTGGACTTTACTGGCTTCGTCGAAATTGTGTATATGGGTGAGACCGAATCCGAAGCCTTCCTGAACTGGCAGCGACGCGGACGCCGCGCAAAGCCCAAGTATCAGACCTCGTGGATCAATCTGGAGAATGGCCCGGCCGTATTCGACTACAAGGGCGACGTGGTGAATCCCTACGGCGTGACCTTCTACGGATACCTGGCCTTCGAGCGAGTCGCAGATCAGGTGCCCAAGGAGTATCGGCCCGGGCGTTAGGATCCTTCCTGGCGTTGATGATTTGCTGTGGTACTGCCGGTGGGACGCCAGCGGGATCCACGCTCCTGGTTCAGGACAAATCCGCGAGCGGCTTCTTCGGTCGGATTCGGGACAGTGATACAGGACGCCCACTCCCGGGAGCACACGTGTTCATTGCCGGCTCGCTCATGGGGACCGCAGCCGACAGCGATGGGCGCTATCTCCTCGACGAGGTCCCTCCCGGCAGTCACCGGGTCGTGGCTTCGATGCTCGGGTTTGAGACGGGCTCCGTGGACACCACCCTGACCGGGGGCCTTCTGGAGATCAACCTGTCTCTCCCTCCCCGTATTCTTGAGGCGGGAGCCATTGAGATCGTCGCCCGTCAGGATGAGAAATGGAACAGGAATCTGCAGCGGTTCAGGCGCGAGTTTCTGGGTCAGTCTGAGGCGGCCACCGCTGGCGAGATCCTGAACCCCGAGATTCTGGATTTCGAGTCGAGTTGGTGGGGTCGCCTGCGCGCCCGGGCATCGGCTCCCCTGTTGATTGAGAACCGATACCTGGGCTACCGGACCACGTATCACCTGAAGGACTACGACTACACGCCCTCCGTACTCAGATATGACGGTGACCCCGTGTTCGAAGAACTCGCGCCGTTGAGCGCGGACGAAGCGGCCGCATGGATGTCAAACCGCCGGACCGCCTTCCGGGGAAGTTTTCGCCACTTTCTCCTCGCCCTGCTGGCAGACTCCATCGAGAGTCAGGGTTTCCGTCTGTTTCGACGGCCCTCACTGGACAGTCCCATCGGCTCCCCATACCGATTCGGAGTGACGCCGTCCCGATTGATCAGGGATCCCGACTCGGTGGGCGTCACCCTCCAGTTCACCGGCTTCATCGAAATCATCTATGAACCTGAGATTGAGGAATCGGCGTTTCTGAAGTCGCAGGGCGCGTTCCGTCCCCCCGCCCCTCAGCAGTCCTGGATCAAGCTCACACACGGCCCGACCCGGGTCGACTGGCTCGGATCGGCGATTGATCCGTACGGCATCACGGTATACGGCTATCTTGCGTTCGAGCGGGTCGGGGATGAACTTCCCAAAGAATACCGACCTCCCGGCGTGGACCTGAAGCCTCGCTGACTATCTGGCCACGGCCCGCCGCGATCACGGTCACGTCAACCAATTGCTTCCTTGAGCCGAACTTTTCCCCTTTGCCTGACCCTGTTTGTCGTACTCACCGTCGTGGGCTGCAGGGGCCCGGATATCCCTGAACCCGGAACGGAGGCGTATCTGGAGGCCTCTGGTGCGTTCTACAGCGGGGTAGCGGCCATGCAGATTGGAGACGACCTGAGGGCAAGGGCACGACTCGAACTGGTCACCGAACTCGTTCCGTCCGAGCAGGCGGCCTGGGCAAACCTGACCCTCTTGGCCCTTCGGCGTGGTGAGATTTCCGAAGCGGCACTCACGGCCGACCGCGCCTTGAAAGGAACACGCGGTACACCGGAAATCGTCCGGATTGGTGCACTCGCACGACTCGGCGCCGGAGATACGCTCCAGGCCCTCCGTCTGCTCGCCAGCGACGTGGACGCCCGTCCTGATGTCCGCAACCTGGTAGCCCTGGCTGATATTCTGGCCGCACAAGGCAGGTCCGCCGAGGCGCGCGAGTCGCTGGAGACCGCCGCGCGCCTGATGCCCGGCAACGCGGCGCTGACCTACCGGCTGGCTTTGGCCCGTGCCCGCGACGCGAGCGGAGAGCTGGCCAGAGAATGGGCGGCCGGACTCCTCGAAGCGTCCCCACCGCATCCAAACCCGACGGCGCTGCGGTCGGCGCTGGAAGCCATCGTCCAAGCCCCCGATGACTCCCTGCTGGCGGCCCTGGAAAGGGCCCGCAATCTGCTGGTGAGGGCCGATTGGTTTCGTCGGGACCTGAACGCGCTTCAGGCTCCCCCCGAGTTGGTGGCCGACCCAGTGCAGCGCCCCGTGGCACTCAAACCCGTGCTGGACACGGCGGCGCCCGCCGATCGGGAGACCCGGCTGCTCCAGGAACCCATCCCCACCGAGCGACGGGACTGGACCTGGGCGGGAGCCCTACATCTCGATGAGGATCCCCTCCCATCCATACTCCTGGCTCGGGGTTCAACCCTTCACTTTCCGGACGAGAGTACCATTGAGCTCCCGCAGCCCATCGTCAGCCGACGGTCAGTCGCGATTCAGGATTTGGACCAGGACTTTCGGCCCGACCTGGCCATCGCCGGCCCAAACGGGGTTCACATTCTCTTTCAGACACCTGAGGGATTCAGGACTCGGCCTGGTTCGGTGCCTGCCCTGCCCCCGGCCACGATGATCGAGGCCGTCGATTTTGATATGGAAGGCGATCTGGACCTGATCGTAGGGCTACCCGAAGGTGACGCGCTGGTCCTCCGTAACAAGGGTGACGGCACCTTCCAGTTGGACCGTCGTCTGCCGGTCCGCGGTTTGACGGCCATGACCTGGGGAGACCTGGATGGCGACGGCGACCCCGACCTGACCACGCTAACCCAGGAGGGCGCTCTCACCTTCTGGTCCAATCTCCGGAACGGACAGTGGTCAGAACCTGTCCTGATCGCTGAGGGCGTCAGGGGCGTTGCCATGGATGACGTGGATCGGGATGGGACGTTTGATCTCGCCCTTGTCCGCGCGGGCTCCGCGTGGAGTTATGCTTTGAGAGATGGGCAGTTTTCGGCCAGGGAACTCAGGATCGGGCCCGATTCCGGCTCAGGCTCCGATTCCGGCGCCGGCATTCCGACAGATGTTGATGGCCTGACGCTGACCGAACTCGACAACAACGGTGCACTGGACTGGGTGGTCTCCACCCCGGATTCCACGGTTGCCTACCTGGTGGATACGGACGGCGCGCTCGTGCCACTGCCCGCGCTGACCGGCTTCCGTCTGGACGGTATTGCGCCCCTGACAGATTCTGGTCCCCCTGAGTTGTTCGGACGGCTTGCCTCCGGGCAACCGACCGTCCATTTCGCCGAGGGCACGGCCGGCTATCACTGGAAACGAATTCGCCCCCGGAGCGCAGAAGTCCAGGGGGATCGCCGCATCAACACGTTTGCGGTGGGTGGCGAAGTCGAACTGAGATCGGGCCTGCTGTTTCAGAAACGGCCCATTTCAGGCGGCATCCTGCACTTCGGCCTTGGCGACAACCTCCTGACCGAGGTCGCACGCATCGTGTGGCCGAATGGAGACGTTCAGATTGAATTTGATCTCCTTTCGGATGAGACCGTACTGGCCCAACAGCGGCTCAAGGGCTCCTGTCCGTGGGTATTTGCAAATGACGGTTCGGGGCTCCAGTTCGTGACCGACTTTCTCTGGCGCTCCCCGCTCGGACTCAAGATCAACGCGCAGGAGACGGCCGGCATCGCGACCACCTCCGATTGGATTCGCATTCCGGGTGCGTCCCTGCCAGCCATTGACGGGCAATACGAACTTCGGATCACGGCCGAGCTGTGGGAGACTCATTTCTTCGATCACGTCGCGCTGATCGCTGTGGATCACGCCGACCACCTCGACGCACGGGTCGATGAGCGCTTTGCCTTCCCTCCGCCCGATGATCGCGTCCAGCTTTTCGAGCAATCCAGGCCCTTCGCCCGGGTCATCGATGCGTCCGGATCCCGCGTGGATGCGGCTGCCCTGGAGCGCGACGGGATCTACGTGGCGGGCTTCCCCCGCGGCCCCTATCAGGGCATCGCCGAAGAACACACCACCGAGTTGCTGCTACCCGAGGAGGCACCCGACCGGGTCCACCTGCTGGGCTTTGGCTGGGTCCGTCCAACTGACAGCTCGATCAATGTGGCCATTGGACAGGGCGAGACACCCGCTCCGGTCAGCCTTCAGCTTGAGATTCCGGCGCAAGACGGGTCCTGGGAAGTGGCCAGGGCCGATCTCGGCTTCCCCTCGGGCAAGGAAAAGACGGTCTTGATTGATTTGTCGGGGCTGTGGGCACCGGGCGCGGAGCGCCGATTCCGCCTGCGCACCAATCTTGAGATCTACTGGGATCGGCTTCGTTGGGCGGCGCCCGCCGGTTCTGAGCCCGTCACCCAGCGGCTTGCTCCATCCACGGCCGAGCTGCGATACCGGGGCTTTTCGCGGGTGACGGCCGCGGACTCGCTGTCCCCCGAGATCCCCGAGTACGATGCCTTGCTGGCCACGCACCCCGTCTGGCGAGATCTGGTGGGCTACTACACCCGGTTTGGTGACGTGCGTGCGCTGCTCTCGGATGTCGATGACCGGTACGTCATCATGAACGCGGGCGACGAGATGCTCCTCCGTTTTGACGCCTTGCCCCCTCCGCCCACCGGCTTCAGTCGCGACTTCGTGCTGGTCGGCGACGGTTGGGTCAAGGATGGCGATCTCAACACCGCATTTTCCACCACGATTCTCCCGTTGCCCACGCACGCTTCTACGACTTATTCGACGGCTCCATCGAGTCTGGAAAACGATCCCGTATTCCAGGCACACGCCGGCGATTGGGATCGCTACCACACCCGGTACATAGCCGCTGAGGGTTACCACCGGGCGCTCCGAGTGCCCGTGTTGGCGGTGCCGGTGCCCGCCCCCGGGCCGCCGACGCAGGCGCCGCCCGTGCCGGAGTTACCCGTCCCCTAAAACGTCCAGAAGGCGTTCTCGATGTGATGGTATTCGGGCTCCTCTCCGGGCGGAATCGTGATGGCGACGACATCGAACCTGCACGGAGTCCGGTCCATCCTGTTTTCGTGCATCCAGGCTTTTGCGGCCCGGATCAGGTGCTTCTGCTTCTCGTTTGTGACGGCCTCCTCCGGATGGCCGAATCCGGTACCGCGCCGGGTCTTCACCTCGACAAACACCATTTCGCCGCCGTCTTCCCACTTCTTGGCCGGGAGAAATGCGACGATATCGACCTCCGACCGCTGAAAACGATAGTTGGTGGCCATGATGCGAAATCCCTTCTCGACCAGGAAGGCCTGCGCCAGCTCCTCTCCCTTTTGTCCGGTTTCAATATGTGCGCTTGTCGTCATTCGGGGCTGTCTCCAAGTCCTACCAGCTGCCTGAGCAATTCGACATTCTGTGCCTGAATAAAGGGCAGCAGGGTCTTGGACAGGCCCTCAAAGACTTCCATCAGTTTCATCAGATTATCGAGACGTTCGCTAAAGTGGCGCTCAGCATTGGACAGTTCGGCCGGACACGGGCCGCTCGGTTGGCCCACCAATAACTCTCGACACTCCTGAAGCTGCTGCATAACCGGCTGAATTTCTCGGCGCTCCCGCTCCCGAATGATCTGGAGAGTAATTTCCCATACATCCTTTTCGGCCAGGAAGTAGTCCTTCCTCGAGCCTGGGATGTGCACCTTCCGGACCAGATTCCAGTTTACCAGGGAGCGCAGGTTCATGTTCGCGTTCCCACGGCTGATCTGGAGCCGATCCATGAGATGATCGGTATCGGCGGCTTCCTCCCTTGCGTAGAGGTAGGCGTGAATCTGGGCCATCGTCCGGTTGATACCCCAGTTGGACGCCATCTCGCCCCAGAACAGAATGAACTTGTTCAGGGCCTCCTCGTGCCGGTCTCGCTGCGCCTTGTCTGGAGAATCAATCATGGATGGTCGCGGACATTCGCCGTCTGCAAGACGATCGCCGATCAAACTAGGTTTCCTACACAGGATTTTGGATGGAGAGACTCAGCGGGTGATGGGATCTTCACTACCTTTTGCACCCGGCCGGCAGCCCCACCACCCACTCCATGACGCCTCCTTCCGGCATCATCACTTTTCTGACAGACTTCGGGACCCGCGACGCCTACGTCGCGGCGATGAAGGGCGTGGCCCTGTCCGTCAATCCGGCGGCAATGCTCGTGGACGTCAGTCACGACATCCCTCCTCAGGACATCATGCAGGCCGCCTTCGTGCTTCGGGACTGCGCTTCCTGGTTCCCCCCGGGAACCGTGCATCTGTGCGTTGTCGATCCGGGAGTGGGATCCGAAAGAGCCGCGATTGCCGTTCGAAGCGGCGGGCACTACTTCGTCGGTCCTGACAACGGCCTGTTCTCGTTGGTACTGGGTACAGAGCCGGATGAGGCTGTCATTCTGGATAATCCGGACGCCTGGCAGAGGCCGGATGCAAGCACCACGTTTCACGGCCGAGACGTTTTTGCGCCGGTGGCCGGCCACCTTGCGTCAGGCCGCCCCTTGGCCGAACTGGGCAGCCCGCTTGATCGCCTCACGCCCCTCCATTGGGCGCTTCCGATCCACGATGATCAGGGCATTCGGGGCTGGGTAGTGCACGTAGACCGATTCGGGAATTGCATCACGAACATCACCGGGGATGAATTCGTGGAGGGGCGATCGCTGCGGCGCTTCAAATGCTACGCAGGGACGGTCATTCTGGACCGCCTCAAGACCGCCTACGCCGACGTGGAAGGCGGAGACCCCCTGCTCCTCTTCAACAGTTCAGGTCTTCTGGAAATCGCGGTATCCCGCGGCAACGCGGCCGAGCTCTACGGACTTCGCACCGGCTCACCCATCAACGTGGTATTTCTAGATGGCCAAGCCGGATAAGTCTGCGCGCCCGATTCCGTTTCTGAAAGAAGGCTATGCACTCGCGCAGGTGCTGGCGCCCGATGAGGAGACCGCCGGCCGGTTGACATTGGATGCCTACGCGGTAACGGCCGGCACCAGCCGGTTCGCCCTGCTCGCGGCCCTGCTCTCGGACACACACCTGCCTACACCGCCGTCCGTGCCGCCGTCCGGTCCTCCGGTACGGTGGGAGACCACCTCCGGATTCATGACTCCGAGTGTGTCCACGAGTCCTGCCCCCGCCGAAGTGCCGTCGTCGCTGATCGCCGATCGTCTGGCGGCCGAGCAGAGAGGGCAGGAAATTCTGGGGCGGTTTGCACGGCTCCCTGCCGCAGAACGGGGCGTCGCCTACCTGGGTCTGGTCCGCGGGTTGGCCACTGCTGATCTGGCCACCCTGTTCCGGGTCTCTCCCGAACACGTAGCAATTTTTCAGGAAGCGGCTGCTCAATCGCTTTTTGGGGATCCGACACGTCCGGGGGATCCTGAGCTGCTTGCTTCTTCGATGAAGCCTCTCCTGAGCCCTCCGGGAGATACCCTCAGAAAGTCGGTACGCGCCGCAATGACGGCCGCTCTGAAGGGATCGCATAGCGAGTTGGCGCGTCCGGCCCCCCGGGGTCGCCTGCTGCCGGTTCTGGGGATCCTGATGCTGAGCGTGATCGCTGCTCTGGCAGTGACGCGCCTTTTCCCGCGCTCCTCCGCCGGCCCCCCTGTTCAGGAGGCGGCGGATGCGCTGGAGGCGGCCGCCACCCAGTTGCCGCTCGAGCGTCACCAGATCACGTCCTCCGACCCGCTTGAGATCGAGGCCTGGATGAATCAGCGGATTCCCTGGCGCTTCACAGTACCCACCGTTGAGTCCCTCCCCCTGGCCGGTGCAGGTCTTACGCGGCTCGTCTCAGGGGTTCGGATTCCGATCCTATTCTACGGCTCGCGCGAGACTGATCTCTCCATTGGCGTGATGAATTATGCCATCCTGCAGGCCTCGTCTGACCGTCTCATGCTGGACCGGCCCACCATCGACCGGTTGGCCTCCGGTGAAACGCCCGTCCTACGTACCATCGATGGCCATTCGGTATTGGCCATGCGGCACCGCGACGACATCTACCTGGCCGTTTCCCGGGAGATCGATGTGGCGCTGCCTTCGAGGATCACCTTCGGCACCGAGTAGCGAGAGCCTGGAGGGCCGGCCAGCAGGCGCGGCGTGGGTCAGGCTACGGCCACTGGGTCAGGCGCGGCCACTGGGTCAGGCTACGGCCACCTCGATGCGGAAGGTGGAGCCCTCACCGGGTCGCGATGCCAACAGCTCAAGCGACCCGCCATGGTAATCCTCCACGATCCGCTTCGCGAGACTGAGCCCCAGACCCCAGCCTCGTTTTTTGGTACTGTAGCCAGGCTTGAACACATGCTTCGCATCACGCCGGTCGATGCCTTTTCCGGAATCTGAGACGTCAATTCTGATGCGATCCTCGAACCGACGCGCCAACACCTCGATCGACCCATCAGGCGCGTCAATGGCGTCCAGTGCGTTCTTGATCATGTTCTCGATCACCCACTCGAACAACTCGGGATTGAGGTTCGCGTTGAGTCCTTCAGGGACTTCCGAGGTCAGCGTGATCTTGCGGCCCTGCGTGGGCAGTCTCTGGCGCATATACGTCACGATGGTATCGACGACCGGCTTCACCGGCTGGACCTCCAGGCGCGGCAGGGATCCGATGTCGGAGAACCTTGCAGTGACCCGTTCCAAGCGGGCGATGTCCTTCTCGATTTCGCCCAGCGCGGCCCGCTCCCGCATGGGTTCGGAATCGGGCATTCGGAGCACCGCCAGCCAGCCCATCAGGCTCGAGATGGGCGTGCCCAGCTGGTGCGCGGCTTCCTTGGCCATACCGACCCAGAGACTGGTTTGCTCGCTGCGGCGCACGTAGGAGAACGTGAGGTAGCCGATCAGTACGAATAGGGCAACGAATATGAGTTGCACAAACGGAAACCGCCTCAGGTCCTGGACCAGCTCCGACTCGCCGTAGAGCATGTACTGAACAAACCGGTCCGGCGGTCCACCGTCGAGTGACGGATACGTCAGGTCGATGAGGATGGGCTCGTGTTGCCCCAGCATGCTCTCCTGAAGCCGTCGAAGTTTAGCGACCGTTCTTGCCGAGTCGGCCCCCGTGAGCCCGGCCAGTGATTCGACTTCAATCGGGACGTTCTGCCAGATCACCGGCGTCGTCTTGGTTGAGTCCACGAGAATGGCCGGTATCCCAAACGCATTCGGCTCGAGAAACGCATCCTGGATGAAGGTCAGGTCGCTGGCTGGAGGCATCCCCATCGCCCAGACCACGGCCCTCCTCAGGTTCGCGAGCTCAGTCGCAGAGAGTGGAATTCCATTGCCGTCGCTCAGCGTTCCGGCCTGAAGAAACTGATCCAACTCCCTCAGTTCCGGGAGGTACGGATTGTTCGATCCCTGCGCGGCTGCCTTCGGGATCTGCGCGAGCGCCGTGGCCCAGAGCTGGATGATGGACTGCTCGCGCTCGCGAAGTTGCTCGGCGAGGGAATTCGTGTACCAGAGGGACGCAATTGCGATGCCCCCCGCGAACACCACCAGTCCCAACTTCAGGTTTACCGAAAGTCTGTACGCCTTCATGCCTTGAGGTAGAATTCAGCCAGGCTCCCGTCCAACACCAGTTGGCAGAGCCGTCAAAACCGAGATCAACGTATCAAATTCAGGCTGCGACTCCGTCTACTGCGATGGTTTGCGAACGCTTTGGACCCGTAGAAACGTACGAAATCGGCACGTTCAGGTTTTTTGATACGAAGTCGAGATAGGAGCGTGCGGCCTCAGGCAGCCCATCCAGTGTCTCCACTTGCGTCAGATTCTCACTCCATCCGGGTAGCGTCTCGTACAGCGGAGACGCCTTCTTGAGTCCCTCCAGGTGGCTGGGGAAACGGGTCGTAACCTTGCCACCCTCGACCTCGTAGCGCGTGGCCGCGCGCACCTGATCGAGGCCAGACATGACGTCCAACTTGGTGATCGCGAGCTCTGTGAATCCGTTGATCCGGCTTGTGTAATTGAGCGCAACCAGGTCCAGCCATCCGCACCGACGCGGACGTCCTGTGGTAGCTCCGTACTCATGCCCGATGTCCCGCAGATGCTGGCCAACTTCGTCGTCCAGCTCCGTGGGGAACGGCCCATTTCCGACACGCGTCGTGTAGGCTTTGACGATGGCGATTATTCGGTTGATGGCTGTCGGAGGAATACCCAGACCCGTGCAGGCCCCGCCTGCGGTGGGGTGACTCGATGTCACGAACGGATAGGTACCGAAGTCCACATCGAGCAATGAGCCCTGAGCGCCTTCGGCCAGGATTTCCTTCCCGTCTGCGAGCGCCTCTCCCAGGAGGGCCGTGGTGTCGGTGACAAAGGGATCGATCAGCTTGTCAAACTCGACGTACTCCTCCACGATGGCTTCAACGTCGAGCTCTTCCTCCTTGTAGACCTCTCGCAGGATGGCATTCTTCTCCTCGATGTTGAGTCGCAGCTTCTTGCGAAGCACGTCCCGATCCAGAAGATCCACCACGCGGATGCCCGTGCGGGCGAACTTGTCCACGTAGGCCGGGCCAATGCCCCGCCCCGTCGTCCCGATTGCCCCGGCATCCCGCGCCCGCTCACGCACCTCTTCGATGCGCTTGTGGTACGGCATGATCAAATGCGCGTTGTGGGATATGAAGAGCCTGCCGGCCACGTCTATCCCCAACTTCCGGATCATGCGGATCTCTTCCATCAGGGCCACGGGGTCAATCACGACACCGTTGCCGATCACGCACTGCGTGCCCTCATGAAAGATGCCGCTGGGCACCAGGTGAAGAACATGGGTCTCGTCGCCAATGCAGATGGTATGTCCAGCGTTGGCGCCGCCCTGATAGCGGGCCACGATGTCCACCTGCGCGGAAAGCAGGTCGACAATCTTGCCTTTTCCCTCGTCTCCCCACTGGCTCCCGATTACTACGGTTACGGGCATTCCTTACTCAACTGCTGTTGGTGATCGGCTAATCGCCACCTGACATGACGCCATTACACACGAAAGGCGGCGGGTTGGTGCCCGCCGCCTTCATGTGTTCTTTGGAGGCGAGACTACTCGGCGTAGCTCTCCACGGCCTCCTTAACTGTCTCAAAGTGCTTGAACACCGTGATCAATTTTGTGATAACCAGAAGCGACTGAATACGATCGGCCACCTTCGCCAGGCGAAGGTCTCCCCCCGCGTTGCGCATGGTGGTCATGGCGCTGATCAGCATACCCAAACCGCTCGAGTTCATGAACTTGACCTTGCCGAGATCAGCGACCACGTTGGTCTTGCCGGCTTCCTTCAGTTCGTGCAGCGTGTCATGGAGTTTGGACCCATCGGGTCCACCCATCACGTTGCCCTTCAGGGTGATGACGACGCAGTTGTACTGTTCGTCGAGGTTGTAATTCATGTGGATCCTTGCAGTGGGGTGAATAGGCGTGCTCCCGAGGGTCCGGCGCAGTTACTTCCGCGTCGGCTTTCCAAAGCGGTCCCGCAACTCGACTACCACGGGCGAGGCCACGTAGATGGACGAGTACGTTCCGATCAGGATTCCAATAATCAGCGCGAAAGCAAAGCCGCGAAGGACCTCGCCGCCGAATATAAACAGGACCATAACCACGAGCAATGTGGTGCTCGAAGTGATGATGGTCCGGCTCAGCGTGTTGTTGATGGACTTGTTCACAACCTTGTGGTAGTTCTCGGTCTTGAACAGCCCCGTGTACTCCCGTATTCGGTCAAAAACAACCACCGTGTCATTCAGGGAGTACCCGACAATCGTCAGGAACGCCGCGATGATGGTCTGGTCAATCTGAAGCGAGAACGGCAGGAACCCGTGCAGTGCCGAGAAGACCCCCAGGGTGATGATGACGTCGTGAAAGAGGGCAGCAACGGCCCCGACACCAAAGCGCCACTCAAACCGGAGCAGGATGTACACGAAGATGACCAGAAGGGAGCCGAACACTGAGTAGAGGGCTCCTCGCTTCAGATCCTGGGCAAACCGCGGCCCGACAATGTCGGTCTTCAGGACGGTAGGATTCGAATCCGGGTAAAGCGACCGGAAGGCGTCGATAATTTGGCCTTGAACGGCCGTGATGCTCTCGTTCGGCAGGGTCCGAACCAGCAGGGCATTCGTACCGAAGGTCTTCACTTCCGGCTCCGTCCCGAGAATACCTCCGAGCCCGGAGCGGACCTCGGTGGCGTCGAGGGGGTTGTCCGTCTGAATGACGAACTCCATTCCTCCCTGGAAATCGATACCCATTTCCAGGCCGTGAATGGCCAGGCTGGCAAAGCTGGCCAGCAGCAGGATCCCCGAGATAATGTATCCCTTCGTCCTGCTCTCTACGAACGCGAAGTTCGCATTTTCAAAAATACGCATGACTTGGTGTTTTAGTCGTGTTTGTTGATGGCGCCGATCAGCCGTAGCTGACGGTCATTCGCCGATCAATCACGAGGTAATCGAAGATGATGCGTGTGAACACGATGGCCGTGAACATGGACGACAGGATTCCAGCCATCAGTGTCACGGCAAAACCCTGGATGGGGCCGATACCGAACGAGTACAGAATCACTCCCACGAAGAACGTGGTGATATTCGCATCGAAAATGGCGGACAGGGCCTTAGAATACCCGCCCTGTATGGCCGCCTTCAGGGTTCGACCCGTGCTTTGCTCTTCCCTGATTCGTTCGAAGATCAGCACGTTGGCATCGACGGCCATACCGATGGTGAGCACGATTCCCGCAATTCCGGGAAGCGTCAGGGTGGCGTTGAAGCCAGCCAGGATGCCCAGGACAAAGATCAGGTTCAGCACCAGCGCCAGATTCGCTACTACACCGCCCGTGCGGTAGTACATCATCATGAACAGCGCCACCAGAATGAGTCCGAGAATCACCGAGTTGAGTCCGGCGCTAATCGAGGCCGCACCGAGGCTCGGTCCGACCGTGCGTTCCTGGATGATCTCGACCGGCGCCGGCAAGGCGCCAGACTTGAGGACCGTCACGATATCCTGGGCCTCGTTCCTCGAGTCCAGTCCCGAAATGTTCGAGCGGCCGCCTGTGATGCGTTGCTCAACGACCGGGTACGAATACACGACGTTGTCCAGCACGATGGCCACGTTACGGCCCACGTTCGCTCCGGTGAGGCGCGCCCACGTGCGGGAGCCTTCGGAGTTCATCGTCATGGTGACTTCGGGCACGTTCGTGAACTGGTCAAAGTCCACCCGGGCGTCGGTGATCGTCTCGCCTCCCAGTTCCACTTCGCCGCGGACACCCAGCAGATCGAAGACCTCAAAGCCTTCCTCTGTGGTGCCGATCGGGGAAGATGTGTACATCAGGGACACGCCCTGAGGCAGGAAGTCGCGGACCCTCGAGTCCTTCAGGAGTTGTGTGACGGCGCTCGTGTCCTGCTCGGAAACACGGCCGAAGGTCACGCCCTGCCCGACGGGCTGCATCACATCAAGCAGTCTGTTCGTCGGTCCGGTTTCACCCTGTGCCAGCAACTGATCCACGCCCAGCGTGGTGTCGGCCGCGGCCGCGTCGGTCGTATCAACCTCCGGCTCGTAGTACTGGATGATAGACTGAAGCGACCGGGTCAACTCGGCCGGATCTCCCATCAGGCGAAACTCCAGGCGAGCCGTTCCGCGGAGGAGACCGCGAATACGTTCTTCGTCATCGATGCCGGGAAGCTCGACGACAATCCGCCGGGTCCCCTGCTTCTGGATGGAAGGCTCGGTCACGCCGTACCGGTCAACGCGATCACGAATGATCTCGATGGCGCGGTCGACGGCCTCGCTGGCTTCGGTGCGCAGGTACGTCGCCACCTCATCGTTCGAGGAGCGGCGGGTGATCCCGAGATCGTCATTCCGGAAGTACCGCGATAGGCGGCCTTCGCTATCGCGTGCCTCGAACTCCGAGACAAACGCATCAATGATGGGTGTGCCCTCGGTATCAGCCTGTCTGCGGGCCTCCGCCAACACCTCGTCAAAGGTGGCGTCGGTGTCGGTGGCCAGTTCCCTGATAAGGGCTTCGACGCGGACCTCGAGGGTCACGTGCATGCCACCCAGAAGGTCAAGCCCAAGCTTGAGGGCCTTCTCGCGAACCTGGCGGATGTGGGCCAGGTTTTCCTGTTCGTAGTCGACCCGCTCCTCTTCTGTGAGCGAGTCCATTTCCCGGTTAATGAGGTAATTCTGGACGGACGGGTACAGGTAGTAGCCGGAGAGCGCCAGAAAAAATCCGATCAAGAAGATCTTGAATCCGTTTCCCTGCATGGGTCTGATGATGCTGGGTTAGTCGAAAAGAAACGCACGACGGTGCGTTCGAGAGAGCCCCTGAGGGGCAGGAATGCAACAGGCGGGCGCACAGGCAGACGGTCTTGCGATGCCGATCTGCCCGATGTTACCGGGGCGGCCGTGCCGACCCTCGGAGACGCGCGCGAGGCGACTAGGGCCCGAGCGCCTGGATCGAGGTCTGCAGGCCGAATGCGCTCAAGAAAGCCGGCGCATGGGGGCAGAGGGTTCCGGGAGTCAGCGGCAGACTGATGTCTGCGCCGGAGGAAAGGGGTGTGCGGGAGGCGAGAAGCCAGGCTCCCTGATCGCCTCCGGTCAGACGTGTCGTTGCGAGCGGCTCCTTGGGAGACAGGGCACGAAGGTCGGCGAGGATGAGGGCAAGCAGATCGTCCGCCGACGCAAGTTGCGGGCCGCCGGTATCGAACAGGGTAAGTGCCCGCCCCAGCTCTCCTTCCGAGTCCAGGATCCGGACGAAGTCCCGCACGAATGACTCCAGTGAGCCGTGGCGTGCTCTGGCAGCCTGCTCCAGCGCTTCTTCCAGCGCTTCGTGGCTGCCCGTTACTCCACGATCCAGAAGCCACTCTCCGTACTCGGCTCCGGAACGAACTTCCGCGACCGCTGCCAGCGGCTGCACCAGCAGCTGCATCATGGCGAACAGGCAGACCCATATCACAAAACGCGATATTCGGCCTCCTGGGGCGGAAACGGAGCGAAACGAGTGTAGCAAGTAGAGCGTGCGGGAGTGGCTGGCGGAACCGGGCCCTTTCAGCCCATCAATATACGTTCCGTTCCCATTTTGGCGAAGATTGTTGAGTGATATCTGACCGGAAACGCAGCGTTCCGCACGGGCTGCGTACTGGTTTGGCGCTGATTTCTCACATCGTCGGGAAACGATGACGATTTTATGGGTCAAAAGGCACCTCCCTTCCGGCCTGCCCTCCACCCGGCCCCCGCACCATCATGCGCGCTCGCTTCCGATTCACGCTTGTAACCATTGCCGCCGCGGTTGGCCTGCTCGCCTGGGGCGCCTTCGTCACGTCCATCGACGCCGGGCTGGCGGTTCCGGACTGGCCTTCGTCCTTCGATTCGTACGACCCGTTCAATCCCTGGCCGAATTGGTGGGAGGTGACGCCCATTCTTGCCGAACACGGACACAGGCTGGCCGGAGCCCTGGTGGGATTCCTGACGCTCATTCTTGCCTTCTGGACGTGGAAAGCCGATGATCGTGTTTGGATGCGGCGATTGGGATTCGGGGCCCTGGCGCTTGTCATTTTCCAGGGCCTCCTCGGCGGTCTCCGTGTGGTTTGGGTGTCTCTTGACCTGGCCGTTGTTCACGCCTGCGTGGCCCAGCTCTTCTTTGCCCTACTTGCGTCCATGGCGCTGTTTACCTCCGGGAAATGGAAAGACCCCGGTGCCCCGCCTGAACTCGCGATGAAGCAGGCGGGCTGGTTGGCCGCCGGTGCCGTCTTTGTCCAGATCATTCTGGGCGCCCTGCTTCGTCACCCGGGGACGGGCATTGATCCCTTGCTGGCGGGGCTTCACATAGGCTGGGCCTTCGTGGCGTTGCTCATGGTGTACCTGCATGTCCGTGTCCTGGCCTCGGCGCCCGCACTGCGCAATCTGGGGCGCGCGATCATGGGAATCGTGACTCTGCAAATCACACTCGGGTTTGTCGCCTATTTTGTGCTGCTCGACGAGGCGGGAGTCCTTCAACCCAGCAATCTGCAGGTGGTCATCAACTCGCTACACCTTATTGTGGGAGCGGCGCTGTTCGCCACGAACGTCGTCGGTGCGCTCGCCACCAGGCGCGCCTACTCTCCTATCGCTTCAGGCGCTTGAACCGTAATTCAATTCATTCCCCCGCTGTCTCCGCGACCGCAACGTCGGTGGCGGAGAGTCCCGCGGTGCCCCTGCGCGCGGCGTGGAAGGACTGGATCGAACTGACGAAGCCCGAGATTTCCTTTCTCGTCGGGATATCCACCGTTGCCGGTTTCATGCTGGGCGGAACGGGCGGCGTGGCCTGGGCCACGCTGGGCTGGGCGGTGCTGGGTGTGACGCTTGCGTCGGCCGGCGGCTGCGCCCTGAATCACTATCTGGAGCGGGACCTCGACACGCAGATGAAGCGGACGGCCTCGCGGCCCCTCCCTTCGGGACGAATCGAGCCCACGCACGCCGCGTGGTTCGGCACTGCGCTGGTGGCTGCCGGTGTCTGCATTCTGTGTCCTCTCACGAATCCGCTCACAGGCATCATGGCGGGCGGCACGGTTGCGCTGTACCTGTTCGTCTATACCCCCATGAAGCGCTACACGTCGCTCAACACGTTTGTGGGGACGATTCCGGGGGCATTGCCCGCCCTCGGCGGGTACACGGCTGCCACCGGCACGTTCGGCGCCTCAGGATGGGTGATGTTTGCCATTCTGGTATGCTGGCAGATTCCGCACTTCTACGCGCTCGCGTGGATGTACCGCACAGACTATGCCCGCGGGGGGCATCAGATGTTGTCGGTCACCCGGCCTGACGGCAAGGCCCTGCTGACCAATGTCGTGGTCTTCACCGCGTTGATGATTGGCGCCTCCCTTCTCCCGTTCTGGCTGGGATCGGGCAGCGTCCTTTACCTGGCCGGAGCGGCCCTTCTTGGTCTTGCCTTTTCCAGGTCGGTCTACCGGTTTGGGATCCTGATGACCAACGCATCAGCCAGGCAGCTTCTCAAGGCAACGGTCTACTACATCCCGGCGCTCGTCCTGCTCATTGTCCTCGATCGACTGCTGATCCTGGCCTGAGCGACCCCGGCCACCGCCTCTACGTCCATCATGGAATTGACCCGGTTATCCCTGGATGGGATGCAGCAGTTGACCACGAGTCTGGGCCATCCGGCCTACCGCGCCCGGCAGCTCTACCGGTGGGTCTACCACAGTCGCGTCGCATCCATCGACGAGATGAGCAACATGCCTGCGAGCCTTCGCGACGGGTTGGCGGCGGGGCACACGCTCGCCCGGCTGACGCTCCGTGAGCGTCAGCGATCCACGGATCAGACCATCAAGAGCCTGTACCAACTGGCCTCTGGCCGGTTGGTGGAGGCGGTGTTGATCCCGGACTTTGCGTCTGAGGACGATCGATACGGCGCGGGACCCGCCACGCGTTTGACGGTCTGTGTCTCCAGCCAGGTCGGCTGCGCCATGGCCTGCTCGTTCTGCGCGACCGGCCGAATGGGATTCCACGAAAACCTGAGCGCGGGCGAAATCCTGGAACAGGTGGTCCTGCTGAATGAACTGGGACAGGAGGAATTCGGGCGCCCGGTGACCAATGTGGTCTTCATGGGCATGGGCGAGCCGCTTTTGAACTACGACCAGGTGGTTCGGAGCGTGGATCTGATGCGAGACCCGGACGGGCTCGGCCTGTCCGGAAAGCGCATCACCATCTCGACAGTGGGTCTTGCGCGCCGCATCCGGAAACTGGCGGATGACGGTATCGAGGCCAACCTCGCCATTTCACTTCACGCGCCAGAAGACGCAAAGCGCTCCTCGATCATGCCGGTCAACCGGCACGAGAAGACCGACCTTTCGGCGCTCAAGGATGCCGTGCAGTACTACTGCCGACAAACCTCCCGAAAGGTCACCTACGAGTACTGCATGTTCCAGGGCTTCAACGACGACCGTGAAGATGCGCGCAATCTGGTCAATGTCTGCCGATGGGCCCCGAGCAAGGTCAACTTGATCATGTATAATCCGGTCCCGGGACTGGGGTTTAATCGAACGAGTGAAGCGACGCTTGATGCGTTCATTCGCGAGGTCGTCGCCGGCGGGGTCCGCATCACGGTTCGCAGGAGCCGGGGACAGGACATCGCTGCAGCATGCGGGCAGTTGGCCGCTGACAACGGCTGAATCCCAATCGGGCTGACACACCAGACCCCGCACTGCTTTACCGCTCACGCAACTTCGGCACACCATGGCTTCGACCCCATCGCGCAATCCCCTTCCCCGCTGGTTCATCGGATTTTTCGCATCCCTGATTGCGGTCGCGATTCTTCCGCGAACGGTTGTGCTGATATTCAGACGAACCGCCGGCCGCATCCTGGCCGAGGCACTGGCCATCGCCCTCCTTGGATTCCTGAGCAATCGCGTGTCGTCAAGACCGCCACGCAGACGACGCTAGGCTTTGGTTAGGCTGCCGCTTCCGCGGGCTTCGGTGCCTTCTTCTTCAGGGCAAGCGCCGCCAACCAAACAACCAGTCCGGCCACTGCGACAGCCAGGAACCCCGTTCTGTAGCCCAGACCGCCCGGCACTGATGCGGCAACCGCACCCACGCCGGCGCCGCCGATGAGCTGGCCGACACTGATAAACAGCGTGATCAATCCCTGGGATACTCCCCGCTCCGCCACATTTGCGGCGGCGAGCAGGATATAGCTGAGCGCCGGCCCCATGATTCCCGCAAGCCCTGTGCCCAATAGAATGGTACCCAGATAGAAGAACTCGATGTCTTCTCCGCGCCAGCCAAGGATCGCGATGCCCGCGACGAGAATGGCCTGGCATACCAGGACCACCGGCCGCGAGCCCACTCTGTCCAGAACCCGTCCGGCCACCGGAGACGCGATGACGATGCTGACCACGAGCGGCATCAGCATGAATGAGGCGACCGATGTCGTAACCTGAAACGCTTCGATGGCAAGGGCCGGCAGAAAGATGAAGGCTGACTCGTGCAGCCCGGCGACAGCCGCGAGTGCACAGGCAATCACTACCTGTCGGTCCGAGAAGAGGCCCGGCCGGACGACCGGATCCACGGCTGTCCGCTCCAGTCGAATGAAGACGGGCAGGCCGATGGCAACCATCAGGAACGAACCCCAGACACGGGGATCAATGAGACTCGTTGCCAACTGCGATACGTCCAGCCGGTTGATGCCGTATGCCAGGCATACCAGGACCAGCCCGAGGAGCACAAGACCGCGGACATCCAGTGGCTTTCTCTCCTTACTTACCGAAGAGGGCAGTTGCCGTGCCCCCAGAAGCATCACAAGGATGGCCAGTGGCACGTAGGCCACGTAGATCAAGCGCCAGTCGACCAGCAGTAGGAGACCTGCGAGAATGGGCCCGATAATGAACGCGACGCCAAAGACAGCCCCGAGTATCCCCAGTGCCTGACCCCGGCGTTCTTTTGGAAACGCGTCTCCGACGACAGCCGCCGCGACCGGAAAGATGCCGGCGGCGCCCAGGCCTTGGAGCGCTCGCCCGACCAGCAGAATCGCAAAGGAGGGGGCGGCGGCAACAATCAGGGCGCCAATCGCGAAAAGCAACACGTCCATGACATAGATCAGCCGACGGCCATGACGGTCCGACAGCTTCGTCATAACGGGCACGCCAAGGAGATTGAAGAACACGAACGTGTTGAAGGCCCAGGCCACCGTGCGGTCATCGATGCCGTAGTGTGCCCGGATGGCGGGCAAAGCCGGGCCAAGCACCGCAATGTCCAGGGCCGCGAGCAGAACGCCCAGAAAGAGCGTAATAAGGAGTCCGCGATTCGCTGGTTTGCTCATCCGGCCGGGTTGGGGGCAACGGGTTACGGTTTGGCGGGGCCTGCACAGACCGGGCCGTGGCCGAAGATCCGGCCTATCCCACTGGAAGGACAGTCCCGATTGCCGAAGATGCCGTGGAATGCGGATGGGCACATTTGATGAGCATGGGCGGCCTTTCAAGGACTATTTTTTTGTCATGATGAAAAGCCTGCTCTCGCGCTTCTCCCTTTTTCTTTTTGCCGTGGCGATTGGCCTGCTGACTGGCTGCGACCCACCCCCAGAGTCCCCAGAAGAAGACCCATTCCCGGATCGCATTAATCTCGATCGGGCTGGGCAGACCTGGGCCGCCAACACCCTGTCTCATCTGACGATCGAGCAGAAGGTCGGACAGCTTTTTTCTGTTCCTGCTCCGGTAGCGTTTGGGGCCAGCGATTCGCCTGCGAACCTGCGCGTGTTGGAGCTGGTCAGGGACCTTCAGGTCGGTGGTGTCATCTTCTTCCAGGGCACGCCCTTGTCGCAGGCCTCCTTCGTGAATGACCTGCAGGCCGCATCGGCCATACCGCTCCTGGTCTCCCAGGACATGGAAACGGGGGCGGGAATGCGACTGACAGGGGCAACTCGTCTTCCTTCGGCGATGGCCATCGCGGCCTCCGGAGATCCCGACCTGGCCTACCTGGCGGGGCGCTTAACCGCAGCCGAGGCACGGGCTGTGGGCGTAAAGCAGGTGCTGGCACCCGTGGCCGACGTTAATGCAAACGCAGGCAATCCGGTAATCGACACCCGGTCCTTCTCAGATCAGCCGGGGCTGGCTGCGGTGATGGTGGACGCGTTCGTGCGAGGCCTGCAACATGGGGGGACGCTGGCGACTGCCAAGCACTTTCCTGGGCACGGCGCCACCAGCCGGGACTCGCATTTCAGCATGCCCGTCCTCGAAATGGACTTCGCGAGACTGGACTCGGTCGATCTGGTCCCGTTTCGCGCTGCGATCGCGGCCGGTGCGTCGAGCGTTATGACCGCCCACGTGGCCTACCCGAATCTGGATGGCGGGCGCCGGAGACCGGCAACCCTGGCTCCACCACTGGTTAACGGCCTTCTGCGGGACAGCCTCGGGTTCGATGGACTGATTGTCTCCGATGCCCTGAATATGGCCGGAGTCAGGCGCGGGACGCCCGGGTCCGTCGCTGTCGACGCATTGCAGGCGGGTGTCGACATGCTCCTGATGTCCACCAACGTCAGAACGGCCCGGCGCGAGATTCTGGCCGCTGTAGCCTCCGGGACGATTAGCGTGGCAGATCTGGACGCCAAGGTCGGTCGCATCCTTCGCGCCAAGGCTGCCGCGGGATTGCATCGAGCTCGATTCACGCCGCTGGACGAGGTGAGACGGAACATTGCCAATGCGCAGCAGCGGGCCGTCACCGCCCGGATCGCCAGGGCGGGAATCACCCTGCTCGGCGATTCGACGTCCGCACCCGTCTCGGACCAACCCGGCCGGTCTGTCTTTGTGCTGGCGCTGTCTGACAGATCCGTCTCCGATCGGCATTTGGACTTCGTGAATGCACTGCGGGAGCGCCTGCCTGACGTCACCATTCGAACAACCCTCGTGGGCCCGGCCGAGGCCGCCACCGCACGGGATGCAGCGGTACGGGCCGCGCGCAATGCCGACGAGTTGGTCATCGTCGCTTATGCCTCGGCTTCCACTTGGCGACTCCGACCCCAGGCTGCTGCGCGCTTTCGTGGGCTCATGAGTGCTTCGGCTCGCGCCGCTCAGAGATCCCATCTAGTCGTGTTCGGAACCCCCTACGTCGCCGAGGACGCCCCAGTCGGCTCGACCGTCTATTTGGCCTACGGCGATGGCCCGGCAGAGCAACGAGCGGCCGCCGACGCCCTGACCGGCCGGGCTGACGTTTCCGGCCGCACTCCGGTCCGGGTGTCCGCTGACCTCCCCGTCGGATCGGGCGCTACCCGACTCGCCCGGTATCCTCGGGCGGCCGCTGCCGAGGAGGTGGGCATGGACGGTGTGGCGCTGGTGCGCATCGAGTCCCTGCTCGAACGAGCGATCGACGACCACGCCTTTCCAGGCGCCGCCGTCGCCGTAGGGCGAGTCGGTGCGGTCACGCATCTTGCGGGGTACGGGACGCACACCTATGTCTCCCGGACACCCGTCACCGCCCTGTCGTCCTTCGACCTGGCGTCCCTGACCAAAGTGATTGCCACGACGACGGCCGTCATGCAACTGTATGAGCAGGGGCGAATTGACCTCGACGCCCCGGCCTCCCTCTACCTGCACGACTTCGGCAGGAATGGAAAGGAGGATATCACGATTCGGCAGCTTCTGACACACACGGCAGGACTGACGCCCTTCAAGCCATTCTACTCGATGGGCCTTCGCTCCCGGGGCCGCGTCCTTGAGGCCATCTACAACGAACCTCTGGCCTACGAACCGGGGACGGATTCCCGCTATTCGGATTTCGGCCCCATCATCCTCGCGGAGATCGTTTCCCGCATCTCCAAAATGGGCTTTGCTACCTATGCCCGGCGAAACATCTTCGGACCCCTTGGGATGTGGCATACCGGATTCCGCGCTGTGGGTCGAGGCGCCCAACTCGACGCGGTTCCGACCGAGAATGACCAGTACTTCCGGTTTCGCGTTCTGCAGGGCGAGGTTCACGACGAAAATGCCTGGATCATGGGCGGCGTAGCCGGTCACGCGGGATTGTTCTCCACCGTGTCAGACTTGACGCGGTTCGCGAACATGATGATCTCAGAGGGCCGCGTCGGGAGTGAGCAGTTCCTCAAACCGGCAACGATTCGCCTCTTCACCACGGCATTCGACACTACGGGCACCCACACCCGCGCCCTGGGATGGGACACCAAGAGCCCCGAAGGGTATTCGTCTGCCGGGCACTCCTTCGGGCCAAGAAGCTTTGGCCACACCGGTTTTACCGGGACATCCATCTGGTTCGATCCGGACGTGGCCCTCTTCGTGATCCTTCTCACAAACAGGGTCTACCCCACCCGCAACAACCGCGGACACATCCCTGTGCGACCCGCGCTGGCGGACCTGGTGCGGGAAACCCTCCTGGATCCCGCAGGCGCCAAAGTGACAGATTGATGCAGACGGAACCTCAGGCCAAGACCGGGGCTTGAAGCGCGGCGAGTTCCTTTTTCAGTCTACCCGAGTACACCCTCCAGTTATGCCGACCTACACGTACAAACGCGAGGACGGATCTGTCTTTGAGATCGAGCAGCGCATCACGGCCGATGCGCTGGCCACCTGTCCCACAACGGGCCAGACGGTCACGAGAGTCATCACGGGAGGCACCGGCCTGCTTTTCAAAGGAACAGGCTTCTACCTGACGGACTACGCCCGCAAGAAGTCGACGGGCGGTCCGAGCGGGGAAGCTTCGGAGAGCAAACCGGCTTCGAAAAAAGACGGCAAGGAGGCCCCGTCCAAGAAGTCGGAATCGAAGGAATCGAAGGCTGTGCCCGCTTCGTCCTCGGACAGCAAGGGTTCGTCCGGGAGTAAAGACGAGTAGTCGCTTCCGGCCGGCAGCGTACCAGCCCGCATTCCTACCGCCCCCGCCCGCTCCTCCACCGCCGCACAGCCAATCGCCATTCCTGCTCCTGCTCCATGGACCGGCGGAGCACGTAGTGGGGCATCTCCAGTTCGTCTGGATATCCCTGAACCCGATCAAACACGAAGTACCGACCGGCGTTGCGTTCATCGTACGAGTAGAACCAGCGCAATTCGTCGATGGAATCTTCCTGGTACAGCGGTGGGCCCATGACGATGTAGATCATCCCACGGTCGGTCTTCCAGCCCTCCTTGAAACCGGAAAATGCCCGGTTGGCCTCCTCCACCCGGCCGTAGTACCGGGCGATGGCTCGTGAGGCAGCGACCGGGTCGCCCAGCGTCCGTCCCCAGAACGCGTCGAATGCCTCCTTTCGGGCGGCCGCCCCCGTGGCAGCCTCGACCCGGGCCAACTCATCCTCGGTCGCGATGTAGTCGAGCGCCTCGATCATCACGTCCAGGGACACGATCCTCGGAAACCCCTCGGGCCGCACGATGAAGGATCGTCCGGTGCCTGTTCCGGAAGATCCGCACTCAGATGACCACGTGGCCGTCACCCGGTGTACCCCGAGTGATTGCGGCTCGGGCAGATCCCAGTCCAGGACTTGCCGCCCGGGTGCTTCGACGCGTCGATCGTGTACAGCCAACGTATCGGCGCCGTCATAGAGCGCCCCCCGGTAAACCCGCGAACCGAAAGGTGGCGTCAGTGTGAAGGGAAGCGATGGGACCAGGGTGTCGGTCGGGACCGACACGAACGTCCATCGCAGGCATCCAGGAACGGAAGCGCGAACCATGAGACTGGCCCTGAAAGCCGGTACAGAACGCGCCATGTCAATCCCGACCAGCGGTTTATCACCTGTGCTGAGGTGCACCCGACCCATCGAGGCTCCGTCGGCCTGAGTCCACGTCACGGCCTGCACCCGGGTCGCACTGCGATCACTCGAAACATCCCGAAGGACGACGCGGACCCGCGCGTCGGAATCCATCGAAACAGTTCGCGTCCGTACCACGCGCTCAAACGAGGTCAGGGTCTCCGGGGAGACGGCAACCAGCGAGTCGGTGTACTCCGAGACCAGGACATCGCCGATCTCGATCGTGTATTGCACGTGCGCCCGGTAGCCCCCCTCCGGCGCCGCCGAGAAGATCAGGGAGGCCGGTATCAGCCCAATCCGGACTTCGGCCTCGTTCGAATCTCCGGCCGGAACCACCTCGAGGTCAAAGGCAGGGACACCCTCCTCGAACGAGCGAGTCCACCCGTCTCCCTCACCCGTCGAGACCAGCCCCCCGCTGCAGGCTGCAACCGTCAGGGCCAGGACCAGGGCGATTCCCGTGCGGGTCACCTCAGACCCCTTCTGCCGCTCGCACAATGGCCGCAAAGTCCTCTGCACTCAGGGCGGCGCCGCCAATCAGTCCGCCATCCACGTCATTGCGGGAGAAGAGCTCGGCCGCGTTCCCGGGCTTGACGGACCCGCCGTACAGAATGAAGATGTGGCGTCCGATCTCCTCACCAAACTGATCCACCAGCAGTCCACGGATGTGACCATGCATGGCCTCGGCCTGCTCGGGCGATGCGGTGCGTCCCGTTCCGATCGCCCAGACGGGCTCGTACGCTACCACGAGTCCGGACGGCCAGGCCGACGAAACGTCCTCCAACCCCTTTTTCAGTTGGGCGGAGACCACATCATTCTGGACGCCGGCATCCCGATCTTCCAGCCTCTCTCCCACACAAACGATGGGGACGAGTTTGGCGGCGATGGCCTTGTGCACCTTGGCATTCACCGATGCATCGGTTTCGCCGAAGTACTCGCGCCGCTCCGAGTGTCCCAGAATGACGTAGTGACAGCCAACCGAACGCAACATGGGTGCCGAAATGGCTCCCGTGAACGCGCCGGAGTCTTCAGCATGCATGTCCTGCGCCCCGACCCGAATCGTCGAGCCGTGAACCGCCGAAAACACGGCATCAAGACTGACGTAGGGCGGGCAGACGGCGACATCCACGCCTGAGGTTGCTCCCACGGCAGACACCACTGCCGAGGCCAATTGACGGGCGGCCGTCAAGTCGGTGTTCATCTTCCAATTTCCGGCGACTAGCATGGCTCGAGATCTGGATTAGGTTTTCTTCAGGCAGGCAGGGAGCAGACTACCGTCCACTCAGCGCCCGGAGTCTGGCGACAAGGTCGGCCTCCAGTTCATCCAGGGCAGCTCCTACGTATTTCTTGACGATTCGCCCTGACGGATCCACCAGAATCCGGGTGGGAATCAGATTCACATTGTAGGCCACGGCCACCGCACTCTCCTGGCCGTCGGGTTCGAAAACGAAACGTCCCTGGAGATTCCTGCCATCGAGAAGCGCCTCGTTGTAGGCCGAATCGGGGTCCACCGAAATGGAGATCGCCTCGAAAACATTCTCATCGAGCGCGTTGAGAATGGCCTGACGAAGCCCCAACTCCTCCTGGAATAGCGGGTGTGTCGGCGTGTAGAATTCGAGCATGTAGAACTGATCGGCGAAGGCCTCGCGGTCGATGACATCGCCGTTGACGTCAATGAGCGAGAACGCAGGAGCCGCCATGCCAGGCAACAGGTTCTGACTTTCGTAGATGGCGCTGCCTGCCCAGTCCTTCCAGGCTGTGCCCGGATAGCTGGCCTGGAGTTCGCGGGCAGCCTGGATGGCCTCAGCCTGCTGGAGGCTGTCCATGTGAGCCACGACGACCTCCGCCAGCAGTGCCGCGTCCTTCTCGGGATCCTCCCCGTCGATGTGTGATCGGATGAAGGCCACCGCCGCGCCCTGCCCGCTCAGGCGGGCGACGGACCGCCGGACCGCCCTGACGATCTCCACCTTGCTCGGATGCGACCGGGACATCTCTGCGGCCCGGGCTACGGCCAGCGAATCGTTCCAACCCTCCATCATCACGACAGCCTCGGCATTGGCCACCAGAGACCCGAACGTACCCGGATAGGTCTGCTGCAGACTCCAGAGGATCGAACTGGTCTGGCCCAGAAGGCGCCCCATGTCCTGCTCGGAGTAGTCGGGGTTCGACTGGACGAGTTCGAGCACCCCCCGGTTGTACTGTGCCTTGGTGTTCTTGTACGCGGACCATGCCGCGTTCTCCTTGGAGACGATCCGCACCGTCCGGCCGTCCAGCGGGAACGCCGCCGTCACACGGACCGAATCGCCATCGGCAATCACAATTTCCTCAATGGTCAGGGTCTGACCGCCGCGGGAGATCACGAGCGGGTAGATGCCCCTGTCCTGGGCCCGAACGCCCACCGCGAATCGACCGTCGGCATCCGTCACGGCCAGGGCAAGGGTGTCGAGGTCGCCCTGCAGGTTGGACGCGATCACCACCTCGAAATCGGAATAGTCAGAGAGCGAGTCCGCGCGGATGGTCAAGCGCCCCGACACATGCGTGGACACTTGTGCCGTCGATTCAGCACCGCAGCCAACAAGCCACCCGGCCAGAGCAACAAGCACGACGGCAGAAAGTGACGGGGAAAGGAATCTCATTCGGAATCAGTGTTTTCTTGGGGGGCCTCGAGGCGGGCGAGGAAGAGCTCGCGAACGAGCTTCGGATCGGGAGAACCGGGATACCGGCGCATCACCTGTCCGATGAAGAAGCCGATCACCCCGGTCTTGCCCGATCGATATTGCCCGACATGGTTGGGGTGCGCCTTGATCACCTCCTCCACGAACGGCTCAAGCGCCGATGCGTCTGAATCCTGGAGCAGGTTCTTCTCGGCAGCCAGAACGTCGGGAGCACGCGGATCATCCAGCATGACCTCAAACAGCTCCTGAAAGGCCGTCGAAGACAGCTTGTCCTGCACCCGCAGATCAACCAACGCGGCCAGCCGGGACGGTTCCAGGGGGAAGGCGTCAAAATCAACGCCCCGCTCACTGGCGGCCCGCAGCCCATCGGTCATGATCACATTGGAGGCGACAACGGCGCCCTCATCACCACTCAGGCACCCGACGACCGCCTCGAAGTAGTCGGCGGTGGCCCGCTCCTCTGTCAGGATGGTTGCGTTGTACTCCGGGAGTCCCCACCTGGCCAGGTACCGCTCAATCCGCGCCTCCGGCAGGGCGGGAATCTCGCTGCGAGTTTTTGCCAGCATCTCCTCGGTCACCACAATCGGACACAGGTCGGGGTCGGGGAAATACCGATAATCGTGCGCCTCCTCCTTGGAACGCATGGACCGGGTCTGACCCGCGTCCACATCCCAAAGCAGGGTCTCCTGCACGACCTCCCCGCCGGCCTCCAGGAGCGCGGTCTGCCGGGCAATCTCGTGCCCCAGCGCCCGTTCCACATTGCGGAACGAGTTCATGTTCTTCACTTCCGTCTTGGTGCCCAGCTCCTTTTGGCCTCGGGGACGGATGGAAATGTTGGCGTCGCACCGCAGCGAGCCTTCCTCCATGTTGCCGTCGCAGATGCCCAGATAGCGGACAAGCTGGCGAATCCGCCTCAGATACAGGTAGGCCTGACGCGGAGACCGGAGGTCGGGTTCGGAGACGATCTCGATCAGGGGCACTCCGCAACGATTGTAGTCCAGCAGCGTGGCGGTCGGGTCCAGATCGTGAACCGACTTGCCGGCATCCTCTTCGATGTGGATGCGTGTGACGCCGATCTCGTAGGCCGTGCCCGCATCCGGTCCTTGATCCATGGTGATGACCACCCTTCCATCACTGCAGATCGGCGTCTCGAACTGTGAGATCTGATAGCCCTTCGGCAGATCGGGGTAGAAGTAGTGTTTCCTGGCGAGGACAGAGCGAGGTGCAATCTTGCACTCCGTAGCCAGGCCCATCCGGAGGGTATAGGCCACCACTCGGCTGTTCAACACCGGAAGCGTTCCGGGATGCCCGAGGCTGATGGGATCCACATGCTCGTTCGGTCCGGCCCCGAAGTTCGCCGGATCCGGACTGAAGGCCTTCGATTCCGTGAGCAACTGGCAGTGGACTTCCAGTCCGATTACGACTTCCCAGGGTGAATCCATACTCAATACTCCAGCAGTCGTCTGAGGCTGGCGGGCACACGGGCCGCGGCCGAGTGGATATCCCGCTCGAGCGCCTTTGCGAACGGTATCGGCAGGTCTTCGGCTGCTTCCCGCATGGGCGGGGCGTCCAGGTGCCTGAATGCGAGTTCGGTGATTTCAGCACAGATCTCACCGCCGAAACCGCCTGTCCGGACGGCTTCGTGGATGATCAGAAGACGTCCGGTCTTGCGAACCGACCTCAGCACCGCTTCCCGATCCCACGGGACGAGCGTGCGCAGATCAATCACCTCGACGGAGAATCCCCGCCCCTCTTCTTGGGCGGCCGCCTCAAGGGCCCAATCAACGCCGACTCCCCAGGAGACGATGGTCGCGTCGGCGCCTTCCCGCACAACAGCGGCCTGGCCCAGCGGGACGCGGGCTGAGCCGTCGGGCACGGGTCCTTTCTTTTGGCGATAGAGCAGCTTGTGCTCAAAAAACAGAACCGGGTTCGGATCGTCGATGGCGGACAACAGCAGTCCTTTCGCGTCAGCCGGTGTCGACGGTATCACAACCTTGAGACCGGGGACGTGACAGAACCAGGCCTCGATGGACTGGGAATGGAAGGGCCCGGCTCCAATTTGCCCCCCGAACGGCGCCCGGATCGTGACACCCAGAGGCGAACCCCACCGGTAATGGGTGGTCGCGAGGTTGTTGACAATCTGATTGAAGCCGCACGTGATGAAGTCCGCATACTGGATTTCGAGGACTGGCTTGAACCCGGTCAGGGCCAGGCCGATGGCGGCGCCTACGGCACCACTCTCGATAATCGGCGTGTTTCGCACGCGATCGCGGCCAAACTTCTCCAGCAGCCCGGCGGTAACCTTGAAAACACCCCCGTACTCCGCGATATCCTGTCCCATCAGGATGACGGAATCGTCTTCCTGCATGGCGACATCCAAGCCGGCTGAGACGGCGTCGATGAAGCGCAGCTGCGTTTCGCTGCCGGACACCGCAGCGGACGGCGCCGCAGCGGACCCAGCAGTGGACGCCCCCCCAGCGGACGAGGCGGCAGAGCCATCCTCTCGGCGGGCGGGAGCGAAAAGCGCGGCGCGCTCGGTATCACGCTCTCCCGAGACTTCCGGCTGGGTCAGCGCCCATTCGGCCAGGGCATCGATCTGCTGTTTGAGTTCCGCGTCGAGGCGGGCTGCGAATCCCTCGCCCTTCCGTTCGTCCAGTTTGCGGGCGAATGCAGCGACGGGGTCCTTGCCCTCCCACTCCTCGATGAGCTTCTTGGGGACATACTTGACGCCGGAAGCTTCTTCGTGGCCGCGGAGGCGGAAAGTCTTCATCTCCAGGAGCGTCGGGCCTTCGCCGGCACGGGCCCTCGCGGCCGCCTCGGAGACGGCCTCCATCACGACCACGAGATCGTTTCCGTCCACCTTGACGCCCGGCATTCCGTAACCGGCGGCGGCATCGGCAATGTCCACGACCTTCATGGCCTCCGATGCGGGGGTCGAGAGTCCGTAGCCGTTGTTCTCCACCACAAACAGGACAGGGAGCGCCCAGGCGGCGGCCAGATTCAGGGCCTCGTGAAAGTCACCCTCCCGCGTGGCGCCTTCTCCAACCAGAGCCAATGCGACCGACCGGTCTTCATTCAGACGACCGCCCAGCCCAAGACCGCAGGCCACGGGCAGCATGGCGGCCAGATGCGATATCATCCCTATGATTCGGTGCTGCGGGATGCCGAAGTGAAAGGTTCGATCGCGTCCTCCGGTGAAGCCACCCTCCCGCCCCATCAGTTGGCAGAACAGAGGTTTCAGTGGAACACCGCGTGTGGTCCAGAGCCCCATATTCCGGTGCATGGGAAGCAACCAGTCCTCCTTCTCGAGGGCGGCCGCACAACCCACCGCGATGGCCTCCTGGCCGAATCCGCTGAACCACTTGGCCAACCGGCCTTGCCGAATCAGCAGCAGCATCTTGTTCTCGATGGCCCGCGGGAGGGCCAGCGCCCGATACAGGCCCTCAAGATCGTCTGGCGCGATGGTCGGGGCTGCTGTCATTCGGGCAGTGGTTGTCCGGGCGGTGGTCATTCGGGCAGTGGTCGTCCGGGCAGTAGTCAAGGTAACCGAGTCGTCGGCCATTGCTGTCAATTGGTGTTCAAGCCCGAAGGCTACTGACCGGAGCCCCGAAGTGCCGTGGTAATCGTGCGAAAAAGGATCTGCAGATCGCGTCGGAGTCCCAGATTTTCGATGTAGAAGAGGTCGTATTTCACCTTCTGCCGGACATCGTCCATGGAGGCATCATACTTCCACTTGACCTGCGCCCATCCCGTAATGCCCGGCTTGACGCGGTGCCGGCGATTGTAGAGTGGAATTTCAGCCGCCAGCTTCTCCACGAAGAACGGGCGCTCGGGTCGTGGTCCCACGAGACTCATGTCCCCCTTGAACACGTTCCAGAATTGGGGAATCTCGTCCAGGCGAGTCTTCCGGAGCCAGCGCCCGACGGGCGTGTAGCGCGGATCATTCTCCGTGGCCCATACCGGACCGGTCTCGGCCTCCGCATCCAGACGCATGGTCCTGAACTTGTACATCGTGAACACCTTGCCCAGACGGCCAACCCGCTCCTGCCGATAGATGGCGGGTCCTCGGGAAGTGAGCCGAATAACAAGGAGCACGGTCAACCATACGGGAAGCCCCATCACAAGGACAAGGCCCGAAACCACCAGGTCGAGCAGGCGCTTGGAACTCTCTTCCCAGGCCGGCATGGGCTCCGGCATCACCTCGATCAGGGGCAATCCATACATGTGCTCGGTCCTGGCCATGCCGCCAATGACCGAATAGAAGTCCGGCACGAGCTTGAGTCGCACCGGCTTGCCATCACAGTACCGAAGAATCTCCAGGAGGGGCTCCTGGTCGCCGGGACCCAGCGCAATCAGCACGTCCTGAACGTCCAGATCCTCAATGAGCCGAGGCAGATCCGCGATGCTTGATCCGGTAGCCGATGCCCCGTTACCACCCGGACTCAGGCGGATGGCGCCGACGATTTCGAGACCGGCCTCGGGATAGGCGGCCACGTCACGGTGCAACTCCTCGAGGCGGTCGTCCCAGCCCACCACCAGGGTTCGATGGAGCCCACGGCCGTGCAGGATCAACCACTTCTGTATGGATCGGACCACGAATCGACCCGCGAAGACGAGTCCGAATAGGGCCAGCCAGTAAAAGAGCAGGTTGCTCTTGGCGGCATATGGGTCGAGTTGGTCTATGAACAAGAGAAAGAACATCACCAGAATCCCGATGGTGATGACCTTCGCCAGCGACACGAACTCGTCAAACCGGCTGGAGGCGTACCGCTCCCGGTACATTCCGAAGAAAAGGAAGACCACCAGCCAGGCGCCTGTAAGGGCAAGAACCACCACCCAAACAAGCGACGGCACAGGCAGATTGACCGGATCCGAGAACCAGCCCCAATCGAACCGAGCCTTGTGCCACAGCAGGTTGGCGCCGAACAGCGCAACCGCATCGGCCAAGAGAAGAGCAAGAAGTTCGACGCGTCTGGTCATGGGGAGTGGGCCAATCTATCGGTGCCTCCCACCGGAACGCAACCGAGCTGGGCGTCGCTTATGGGCGGGCGAGAGGCTAATTTGGCACCGCCGCCGTCGACCCCATGCCATCCATCGTGTTCCGGGCCCTCGCCTGTTTATTTCTCGGTCTGTTGCCGCTGCTGCCCCATTCGGCACGCGGCCAGGCGTCCTTGTTCATCCCTGCGGATGACCCGTTGTATGAGGACATCTGGAGTGCGATGCTGCAGGGTTTTCTCCCTGACCTGAACCCGACGGCGCGACCCTACACCTACGCGGAAGTGCTGAGCGCGCTGCCGGAAGTGTCGCAACGCACCCCTCTCCTGGACCGTATCGCCTTGGGTGTTTCGCGGTTCGCGGCCACCCGTGGTACGGGCTACACCGGACGGGCCGGCCTGAGGGCTACCGCCAACGGTAGGATGGATCCCGTCCGCCTGCGGGATGGTGGCTCCGTGCTTTTCCCCTATCTGGAGTCCGGCCTTCACTGGATGGACGGGCCCGTCGTCGCGCGCGCGGGCTTCCGCTTTGACTCCTACTGGGACGTGGATCCAGACGGTATGGACTCTGTGCTTCGGGCGTTCATGCGCAACGACCAGTCCTACGCGGGCGTGATGGGTCGACACGGCTCGGCAGTCATAGGACGGGTCGGCAGTCGATGGGGCAACAACTCCGCACTCCTCGTCAGCGACAATCCCAGGAGCTACGATGCACTCCACATCCGACTCGGCTCGTCGAAGCTGAGCTTCCGCTCCGTGATTGGCGAACTGGATTCCATTACAGGGGACGGCCGATTCACCGGGACGGCCGGAGACGATTCGGTGGCATCGGGCAGCGAACGTCGATGGATGGCCGCGCACCGACTCGATTGGCGCCCCTCGCCCCGACTCCAGATCTCGGTTCAGGAGGCGGTGCTGTATTCCGGTGCAGGCACCGGACTGTCCCTGAAGTACCTGAACCCCACCCAGTTCCTCATTCTGGCGGTAGACAATCGTCCGAAGAACGACGAAAACAACGGAATCGTGGGGGTGTCCGTCTGGGCGCAGTCGGCTGGCTGGACCCTGGAGTCCCAGTTGATGTTTGACGACTTTGATCTCTTTTTTGGTGACGAGCCGGCATCGTTCGCGACGTCTGCCGACCTCACGAAGGTGCTGGGAACCCGAACGGCACTTTCAGGCCGCGTGGAGGCGGTAGCAAGCCGGACCTACAACACCTTCCAGCCAGAAGGACGCTGGACCTATCTCAATCGTGGTCTTGCCACGCAGTACTCGGACTACGTGGTGAGCGAGGTCGCGGCCACCTGGTTGGACGCCACGCGTGGCCTGCGCGTCGAGCCGTACGCAATCGCCCTTTGGCAGGGGGAACGAGACCTTCGGGCTCCCTACCGCTTCGGTGATTCCTTCGACACCATCCTGGTGGGCACGGTGGAGCGGACGCTTCAGGTTGGGTCCCGCGTTCGGTACGATCATGCGGGATGGGCCTACCTCGCCGTCGATGCCGGGATCAACAGGGTTGAGAACGCCGGGCACCAACCTGGACGGTCGAGAACCCGGGCGGCCCTCCTTTTGGGATTCGGCATGCGCTGGAGCATCGCAGGCAGTCGGAAGAACGATTGATTCGTACCGGAGTTTTCTTGATGCTCGTGCTCTTGACGCCGTGCCGCCCCGCGCACGGCCAGCCCGAGCCCTTCTCAGAAATGGAGGCGTGGGCCGGACCCGTCCTGCCTGGCCAGCATGGCGCCCTCGCGGATTACTGGGACCCCGGCATCGGCGCGGCTGTCGGGCTGGCGACGCCGTTTTTCACGGGTCGGCTCACGGGAAGCCTTCGACTGGTCCCCTACTCGCCCCGCCAGAGCGTGCCGTCCTTCCGGGCACTCAATCTTCGCGCGGGATGGGACAGATCACTGCTGGCGTATGGCCCGGCCACACTTCGGGGTTCATTTCACCTCGGAAACCTGCGCATGTCCTTTGATGACAGCGGCTCAGAGCCAGGCATCCGAAACGAAAGCGAGTTCGCCGCCGGGTACGGGGCCGGCCTGTTCATCAAGCTGGGCGCTTCATCAGGGATGGCACTCACGGTCACGCAGGAGCGTGTGTTCACCAGCAAGCCGCTCGACCTCCGACACTGGGCGCTTGCGTACACCCGCCGATTCGCGACTTCGGGCTGGGTCAGGAGGTGGATCGAGTGAGGTTCTTTTTCCTCTTGATCCTCGTCCTCGCGGGGGTGGGTCCGGTCTGGGGCCGCCAGGACATCAGTGTTTCGATGAAGCCCCTTTCCAGTCAGGACCACGTCATTTCCGGCCAGGAAATTCGGGACTGGGGATTGATCCGGATTGCCGACATTCTGGAGCTGGCGCCTGGGTTTTCGGGGTGGTCCGCTGACGGATTCCGCGCAGACGGTTTTGTCTTTGGCGCCGGACCGGCCGGGAGCCAGCAGTGGCGCATCGCAGTCGATGGCCAGGAAGTCGACGCCCGATTCGTGGACGGCTTCCACAGCGAAGCCCTGCCTGTTTCGACGTCATCCATCAAGAGCGTGCGGCTGCGCCCGCCGGGGGCAGGACCCGGCGGACTGTCGTCCAGTGGATGGATTCTGTTCGAAACGAACGCCTCCGACTCCCTCGGTGCGACCGCAACCGTCTCGGTCGGCAACGAAGCTGGCGATCCCGGACCGTACCGGTACACCGAGCTGGCCACCCCCAACGTGGACCGGGACGGCCCCTCAGCCGATGTCCAACTGATCATCCCCTTTGCCGCCGGCCGAGGGGACGGCGCTTTTTTCGAGCCCCGGGATGGAGGCCCCCTGCGCCTCTCCTTGGGCGTCCGCGCTGATCAGGCCCACCTCACTAACGAGGCGATTCTCGACCGTGTCTATGTACTCTTCGACGGTGTTCGAAAACCCCGGATGACTCTGATCCAGCCCCGCCTCGGAATCGAACTGCAGAGACCCGGCGGCCTCCACCGCGTAACCTGGACCCAAACGACGTTGCGAGACCTGCCCTTTCTGGAGGCGATGGGCTCTGAACTGCCGGTCAGCCGGCACAGCCGGTCCCTCAGGGCGTCGGGGCGGCAGGTCGCGCGCGGCCTGGCAGTGACCTACAGTGTCTCGGCCAGCCGATCCAGCATGCCGGAGCGCTCGAACGGCGAGGACCTGTCGCTGGACTGGGCGGAGAGCCTGATGAGGCTTCGGCTGGAGATTGCTTCCGCCGGGGCAGATCCGGTCTGGTCGCTGGGTTATTCGATGCTGAAAAGGCGGCCGAACAGTCGCGGATTCGAACCCTTCCTCCCCACAGTCCCACACGTCGATTTCAGGGTGACCCGTTCGCTCGCATCAGGCTGGAGCCGGGTGTGGTCAGGACAGATAGTCCTGGGACGGTATCCGACCACACGGGTTCTTCCCGGTCTGTACATGGACATGGTCCGGACCGAGGGGCCATGGACCTGGTCCGCCAGAGCAGGCTTCGTGGCCGAAACCCCGGAGGATTCGGGCGTGGAGGCACTCTGGCTTGCCGGCGGGTGGGACTATCCGGGCGACGGCGCCGGGCGGAGCCTGGGGCCCGATCGCGCACACGATGTCCGGACAGGGAGCCTGGACCTCGAGGCTCGACAAACACGGGGTGATGTAGAATGGGCAGTGGCCCTCTACGGACGGTCCGTTCACGGGTTGAATGTCCCTGCCGGTCGTCTTGAACCGGACTCGCTGTTTGAGGCCAGATACCTGTCCGAGCGCGTTTTCCGAGCCGACGTCAGTGGCACTCTGGTCGGTGTCCGTGCCTGGGCCTCCCAGCGAGTGGGCGAGTACCTGAGCCACCGTCTGGACTACGGGTTCGCGCACACTGCCAGAGGCGATGAGGCATTCCGACAGGCCGTATCGGGGCTGCCGCAGGTACGCGCCCGCTATTCACTGCGGGTCTCGCCCTATCCCAGAACGTTTTTCGGACTCGTCGCCCGATTCGATTCAAGGACGGAGTGGTCGCGCTACCGGACCGTGAGTGGAGGGGAAGATGTCGTACGCCTTCCGGCCAGAGTCACCGTGGACGCCACGTTCTCGAAGCAACTCGCCGGCAAACACCTCAGACTGCACGCGACGCTCAAGAACCTGACCCGGGGCCTCACCTCCAGCCATCCGGCCGGACCCCTGCAGGATCTGGTTTTCGTGGTTGGGTTGAGAGCCTCACTCCGTTGAGCCGACCCCATCCGCCGAAGCCCACCCTGGAAGAGGCGCTCAGTCGCTATCGTCCCCTGCACTCGGATTGGGCCGGATTTCTCCAGGCATGCAGGAATCCCCTTGGTACGACGGGTTGGTCCCACCCCATTCGATCGGGTGTCGAGAGGCTTCGGGAGGCGGACGGCATCTCCGTTGAAGCCATGGGATGGCGTCCGAACGGACTGAGGATGCCCGACGGGCTCTCCCCTTCGACCTCGCTGTCCTACCGGGCCGGATTGATTCACGTTCAGGAAGAGGCCTCCCTCCTGCCGGTTCGCATGCTATGCCCGAAGCCCGGCGAGCGAATCCTGGACCTGTGTGCCGCACCCGGCAACAAGACCGCGGAAATCGCACTGGCCCTGGAGGGCCGCGGAACGGTGATTGCCAACGACGTTTCCTCGGGCCGCCTCAACGTGCTCAGGACCACCCGCGATCGACTCGGACTGCCGAACATCACGACGACCCAGGTGAACGGGACCTCCGCGGCCTGGCCGTCCGCACATTTCGACGCCATCCTGGTGGATGCACCGTGTTCGTGCGAAGGCACCTTGAGACGGCACCCGAGGGCGGTTACGCGGTCCTCGCCGGACGACCGGACACGCCTGGCTGACACGCAGCGGGCCCTGCTCTCGAATGCCCTGCGCATGGTCCGACCCGGAGGCCGCGTGGTCTACTCCACCTGTACGTTTGCACCGGAGGAAAATGAACGGATCATCACCGAGACGCTTGCGACGCACCCGGATGTTGCCATCGGGGAATGTCACATTCCGGGCCTCGACTCCGCCCGCGGCCTGCCCTCCTGGGACGGGGTCAGCTTTCATCCCGACATGCACCGGGCGGTCAGGCTATGGCCCGGCCTGACGGACACGGGCGGGTTTTTCTCCGTTCTGCTGCTCAAATCGGGAATCGGAGAGGCGGTCGTGCCGCCCTCGCCCCCCTGCTCCGGCCAGGAGGACCTGGAGCCCATCCTGCGATTCCTGACGGACTCATTCGGACTCGCGCCCGACTGGACCGACGGATGGCGCTTCAGGCTGCGGGGCCGCTCAATCGACATCGCCCCGGATAACCACAGACCGGAGCTACCGTTTGCGGTGGACGACCGGGGTTTCAGCCTGGTCCGCATCAACGGGCGGATTCCCAAGCTTTCTACGCAGGGAGCTCTCTGGCTTGGATATCGCGTGACCCGCCAAATTGTCAACCTCGGTCAGGATCATGCCTGGCGATACATCCGGGGGCAACCGGTTGTTGTGCCAGCCGGCAATGATTCCAAGTTCGGCTATGTGCAGATCAGGTGCCTGGGCGTACCCCTGGGTGTCGGGCTCTTTCGGCCGAATTTGGCCGAACTCGAATCCCTGTATCCACGCCAGTGGGCCGGGATGCATTGTCCGGCGGAATGAACCGCCACCTCACCGCCGACTACCTCAGTTGGAAGCGGAACGTCACCACACCCGTCTGCTCTTCCTGGGGCGCATTGGGAGGCAGCGGATTGAATCGCCAGTTGAGCAAGGCATTCATCACGGCCTGTTCCAATGCCGGATTGCCCTTGATTAGAGGAATCCTGCGCGTCACACGACCCGACGGCGCGACTGTAATCCGCACGCGAATCATCGCGTTGACCTGCTCCGTGTACTCCGGAAGCACCGTTTGCACAGCCTGACGGTTCAGGCCCTCAATCTGGAACGGCGCGCGTCGCGTTTCTTCCAGACCCGTTCCGTCCTCTCCCTGTTGGGGATTGGTGGCGCCTTTAGGATCCCCAGAACCCAGCGGTCGAATGGGCTCAGGCGGGGCGGGCTCCGGAGCACGCTCGACCTCCGGCGTGTTGTCCTGTGCGACCGGCGATACGACCTCGGCATCATTGCGCTGAACCGTCTCGGGATTCAGCGGCGTGGCCTCAGGCAGCGATACGGGCCGGGCCCGCTCCGGCGGCGCCGCCGGGCGTTCCTCTTGGGCGGCCTCCTCAGGTTCCGGGCGCGGCGGAACAGGCAGTCGGGTGACCGCCCGGCTCACGGGTCGCCCGTCGGAAAAGCTCCCGAAATCGACCTCAACGAATCCCATATGGGGCTCCTCGACCGCGGCCACCGTCATGATGGACAGCCCGAAGAGCACCAGCGCGTGCAGGAGCACGCTCACGGAAATTCCTATCCAGTCGTCCCGATCCATGCGCATCTGTTGGTTCAGAGAATCAACGCACGCTCCGACATCAGGATTCCGGACCGGACTCACCCGGCCGCCACACGTCCCGAACCACGTATCGGGGACGGCCCTTCACCTCTTCGTAGACACGGGCGAGATACGACCCCACGACCCCAAGAAAGAAAATCTGGAGCCCCCCGAAAAAGAATCCCACGAACAGGATGGATGACCATCCCGGGACCGTGGTGTCTGTGAAAAACCGGGCGATGAGCACCCAAACCAGCCCGATGAGCGAGAGGAGTGAAACACCGAGGCCGATCCGGACAGCCAGCCTGAGCGGCCTTCCCGAGAAAGACGCGATCCCGTCCAACGCCAGTCTCATGCGATCCCGCCACGCATATTTGCTGGACCCGCCCGCCCGGGGTGCCCGGTCATACACGACGCCCGTCTGATTGAAACCGAGCCAGGAGATCAGGCCACGGACGTAGGGCTGCTGCTCGCCAAGTTCGCGATACGCATCCAGGACGGCCCTTGAGACCAGGCGGAAATCGCCCGTATCCAGTGGTGCATCCACCTCGGACATCCGCCGGAACACCCTGTAGAAGGCGCTGGCCGTGGCTCGCTGCAGGAGCGAATCGCCGTCCCGCTGACGCCTCACGCCGTAGACCACGTCGAATCCCTGCCTCCACGTGTCGATCATTTCACCGACCACGGGGAGTGGATCCTGCAGGTCGGCATCAAGGATTACCGCGGCGTCGCTGGTGGCGAAATGCATGCCGGCCGTGACCGCCAATTGGTGGCCGAAATTCCGCGAGAACTGGATCAGAACGTAGCCCTCGAGCCCTGACACCAGGTCCCGCGCCACGCGCGCCGTCTGATCGGTGGAGCCATCGTCCACGAAAACCACCTGCTGCACCTCGGGACGCCCTTGCCGAAACGACTCGATCTCGCGCACCAGTGCTGGCAACATCGCCTCTTCGTTGAAGAGTGGTATTACCAGGCTGACGGAATCGTGCGCGGGGATGGGCATCCCCAAATCTAGTCCACGGACGGCCGTCTGTAGGCCTCTTTTCGGAATTCGTACGAGACCGAGATCCGGTGCGAGAATCCCAGTTCGGAGGCCAGGCCGGCAAAATCGCCGAATCCGTAATCGATCGCGATCCCTCCGTACTTGAGTCCGGCTCCAACGGTAGGCGTCATGTCGAGCCCTTCCCCGCGAACCTGCCGGATGCGGGCCAGGCCGAGGCGGATGGATGCAACATCCAGGTGGGTGTACTCCGCTCCAAGCCTCGGATGAAAGGAAATGTTGGCCAGGTCGAAGGCATTGGCGTCCTGTCCGTCGAAGGCCAGATCCAGGTCGGCGGCGAAGGTGAACACGCCTTGACCCGTGGGTTGGACACGGGCGATTCCGAGCCTTGCTACGGGAAGTACGAGCTCGGTGCCGCCCGAGGGAAGATCGTCGCCGAAGACCGTCTCCAGATTCGCCAGATTCCCGGCGTCGACACTCCAACTCTGCAGCATGGTGGTGATGTCCTGGAGATTGATACCGAATCGGTATCGCTGCCCGACATAGCGTGCCGAGGCGTCGACAGAATAGCCCCACGCCGAGGCAAAGGAACCGATGCTGCGCCGAATGAGCTTGGCGGAGACCCCCACCGCCAGGGCCGGGCGCACCTGGCGCGCGTACCCGACGAAGAAGGCATAGTCTGCGGCGGAGAACGACGTCACAAAATCGCCGGGGTTCGCCTTGGGCTGATCGCGTTCAGCGTCCCATGCATCGAGCGTGTTCTTGATGTCGTTCACCCCGCTGCGAAAGAAGGCGAAGGCGACCGTGGACCGGTCGGTCAGCGGCATGGCGGCCGAACCGTAGTCGAAAGATACAGAGCCTGAGAAGCGCTCGGCGTGCATGTAGGATGCCTCCGGGAACTCCATCGCCATGAGCCCCGCGGCGTTCCAGTAGACCGCGTCCGCGTCTGAGGCGACCGCAACGTGCGCTCCTCCCATCGCCAGTGCCCGCGCTCCGACGCCACCTGCCAGGAAGTCGGCGCCATACTTGGCCACACGTTGGGCATCGGCCTGCGTGCTGCTCAGGAGCAGGGCCACGAGCAGGAGAAAGGCGGACAGGCGGTTCGGGAGCGGCAAAACGTCGGTGTTAGGCGGTGAGGACCAAGAAGCGAACTCCGTGCCGGAATGCAGGGCGCTGCCATTGGTTTCGGGTCCGGCCCAGAACAGGCTGAATCAATCTGCCAGTTGCCGAAATCGGACGCCGAACGCCCCGTCCACCCCATCACGATGAGGAAGGGTCTCCATATAGCCTTCCGGAGTCACCAGGGCCTCGTCCAACCAGATGTCGGCCGGCTCGACCTGAAAATCGGGGTGGGCCTCCAGGAAGGCATCGGCGCGGGCCTGATTCTCTTCCGGCGCGATCGAACAGGTTGAATACACGAGCACGCCTCCGGGCCTCACGGCCAGGGCAGCGGCATTCAGCAACTCCGTCTGAAGCGGGATCAACTCGTCGAAATCCTGAGGTGTTCGGTGCCACCGCAGATCTGCCCGACTGCCAAGGACGCCCAAACCGGTGCACGGCGCATCGACGAGCACCCGGTCGGCCGACTCTGGATTTGCCGTGGCCCACTCCCGGAAATCGGCGGCCTGGGTCTGAAGCACCGGCGATTCGTCCAGTCCCTCCAGCAACCTGAGCCGTGTCTCACTGGCGTCTACCGCCATCAGCAGGCCCTTTCCTGCCATGCGTTCGTGAATGTACCTGGATTTGCCACCGGGAGCGGCACAGCCGTCGACGATGCGCTCACCCGGTTGGGGGTCCAGGAGGCGGACCACCAGCCCGGCACTCTCATCCTGCACCGAAACCGACCCGCCCTTGACCCACTCGCCCCGAATCACGGGCTGCAACCGCTCGACCCGGATATAGTCGTCCAGCCATGATGACGGGGTCCATCTCACGTGAGCATCCGAGAGAAACTGTTCAAACTCCTCTCGGCGCTCTGCCACGCGGAGACTGAAAATGGGAGGGCGGTTGTTGTGCTCCAGAAGCTTCTTGGTGTCCTCGGGACCGAATCGTTCGAGCCAGCGCTCCACCATCCACTGCGGGTGCGACCAGCGAACGGCCAGCTCCGCGGGGAGGTCGCGTGTCAGATCGGTCTTCCAGGGCTTCTTCCTGTCCAACGCGCGCAGGACGGCATTGACCAGCTTTGCTGCGCCCGGCCTGACGGTCTTGCCCGCGGCTTCGACCGCTTGATGCACGGCTGCATGGGGCGCGGTTCCGGCCACTGCCAGGTCGTAGGTGCCGATCCGGAGCAACTCCTTGATGGGCGGCTCAAGGGAATCGAAGGGCCCCCGGTAGCAGGTGGCCGCCAGGTAGTCCAACCAGGCCCGCCAGCGTGTTACGCCGCCCACCAGTTCCGTCGCCACACGCTCAGCGGCAGGGTTGAGTCGGCGCTCCCCTCCAACCAGACTGGCGAATGCCCCATCCTCCGAGATTCGAACCAGACGATGAACCGCGGCAATTCGGCCTTCCACGCCTGCGGTACCCCGCGACTTGGGGTTCTTGCTTTCAACGGTCATCGATCGAGCTCCTTTTGAAGTGAGCGAGCCGCAACCAGGAGCGGATCCAGGCTCGGTGCGACAGGCGGTGTATAAATCAAGTCCAGGTCATAGAGGTCCTCGACAGTGGCCCGCTCCCTCAACAGCGGCACGAGCACGTTCGCCCGGAGGGCAGCACCGTCCTGACCGACCACCTGGCCGCCAAGCAGCCGGCGGCTTTTTCGATCGGCTATCAGATGTATCTCGACCGGACTCCGCCCCGGCATGCGCGCGGCCCGACTGGAGTGCGTTACGTCCACACTCACCGGGTCAAATCCGGCCGTCCTGGCCTCCTCGTCAGACAAGCCTGCGATGGCGATTTCCAAACCCGCCACCTTCAGGGCGTAAGCCCCCACTGAACCCCGAAACCTCTCGGGAGCCCCCCGGCCCCTGCGGGCTGCGTTGGTCCCGGCCACCCGGGCCGTTCGAAAGGCGTTCGGCGACAGAGGGACGTAGGCGGGTGCGTCCGTCACCAGATGGTGTACCTCTGCACAATCGCCGCAGGCCCAGATGCTCGAGTTCGAGGTGCGCATATTCTGATCGGTGGCGATGGCCCCGGTTGCCCCGATTCGCAGACCTGCTGCGGCGGCCAACTCCGCACGGGGAGCAGTCCCGGTTACCACAAGCACCTGCTCGGCTCCCACCAACTCGCCGTCGTCCGTCCGGACAGCGATCGGAGCGCCGGGGGCACCGTGCCGAATGCCGGTGGCGCGAGTGTCTCGAATTCCCACTCCGATTCCTCTCAGGACATCCTCGACCACTCGCTGAAGAGACGGGGCAAGGCGGCTTCCCATGGCCCCTCCGGGTGCCAGCACGGTGACTCGGTGGCCGGCCAGGGCCAGTTGCTCCGCCACCTCGAGACCGATGAACCCCCCTCCGAGAACCACCCATCGCGAGCGTCCACCTCTGGACACCGCGTCTACGGTAGATGCATCCGCCAGCGTCCGAAAGGCATGAACCCGGTCTCCCTCCAGGCCCTCAATGGCGGGCATCCGAACCTGGGCTCCCGTGGCCAGAACAAGCTTGTCGTACCGCTCCTCCCGGGTTTCCAGCGTGGCGATGTCCTGCACCCGGAGACGACGCCGTCCGGCATCGACAGCCTCGATGCGCTGCAGAATGCGGGCATCAACGCCACGGGTCCGCTGAATCTGGTCGGGGGTCAGAAGAATCAGGTCATCGGGCTTGGCCACGACGCCGGTCAGCAGGTAGGGCATCTCGCAGGCACCGTAGGAAATCGTGGTCCCCTGTTCGACAAGAATGACCTCCGCCTCGGGATCTACCCTTTTGGCCTGTGCCGCGGCGGCGGGCCCAGCCGCGACGCCGCCAATGACAAAAATTCGCTGTGAAGCCATGGCACAAGTTACCTTGGCCCGACCGAACACACCCTACCTCATATGGCTTTCATCCAATCCGCGAACCCCTACGACGTATGCATTGTCGGCTCGGGGGCCGGCGGCGGGATGAGCGCCTTTGTGCTGGCCCGGGCAGGCCTGAACGTCCTGCTGCTGGAAGCCGGACAGGACTGGGACGCTGGCAGGGACGGTCACATGTTGACCTGGAATCACGAGTCCCCGCGGCGCGGAGCCGGCACGCCGGACATGCCTTTCGGGGAGTTTGACGGATGCATCGGTGGATGGAATCTGGACGGCGAGCCCTATACCAAGGCCGAGGGCACGGAGTGGGACTGGTTTCGTGCCAGGATGCTGGGTGGTCGGACCAACCACTGGGGACGCATTTCGCTGCGATTCGGCCCCGACGACTTTCGGCGAAAGACGCTGGACGGTGCCGGGGATGACTGGCCCATCGGCTACGATGACCTGAAGCCCTACTACGACCGACTGGACCGGACTATCGGGCTGTTCGGAAGCATGGAGGGCATGGAGAACGAGCCCGACGGCATTTTCATGCCTCCCCCGGCACCCCGATGCCACGAACGCAAGATCATGGAAGCCGGCGGCAAACTGGGGATTCCTGTCGTGGCCAATAGGCTCTCGGTGATCACCGAGCCCATTGGAGGCCGTCCGGCCTGCCACTACTGCGGCCAATGCGGGCGGGGCTGCTCCTCCCGATCCAATTTCTCGGTGCCCTCGGTGCTCCTCCCCGAGGCGAGGGCCAGTGGCAACCTGACCATCCGGAACGGAGCCATGGTGCGCCGGGTGCTGACCGATGACGAGGGCCGCGCACTCGGCGTTTCGTTCGTGGATCGCAATACGCTGGTCGAGGAGGAGGCGGCCGCCAAGGCCGTGGTGCTTGCGGCATCGGCCTGTGAGTCTGCCCGACTCCTCCTCAATTCGAGTTCACGCCAGCACCCGAACGGACTCGCGAACTCATCTGATGCGGTGGGACGATATCTGATGGACTCCACCGGAGCGGATGTAATGGGTTTCGTTCCGGAATTGGCCGGGCGGACTCCGGAAAACGAAGACGGCGTCGGCGGCGCACACGTCTACATACCCTGGTGGCTGAACGGCCAGAAGACTGACTTCAAGAGGGGCTATCACATCGAAGTGTGGGGAGGCCGCGGAATGCCGGGATACGGATTTGGAGGCGGCATTCATCGGATGAACGGGACACACAACGCAGCGGGTATTGTCAGCAGCCGAGGAGGGGGTGGATACGGGGCGCAACTGAAGGCGGACCACCGGTACCATTATGGCGCGACAGTTGGATTCTCGGGCCGGGGCGAAATGATCGCCCGCCGAGAGAATCACTGCGCCATCGACCCGACCACCGTCGACCGATACGGTATCCCGGTCCTCCGCTTCGACGTCACCTGGAGTGACGAGGAATTGCGCCAGGTCAAGCACTTCCAGGAGACCGGATACGCCATGCTTGATGCCATGGGCGCCGAGCCCTACTGGGAAATGCCGCGCGCCGACGCCAACTACGGGATTACCCGTCCTGGCCAGATCATTCACGAGGTAGGCACCACCCGGATGGGAGATGACCCCCGGACCTCGGTCTTGAACGCGTTCTGTCAGGCACACGACGCCGACAACGTGTTTGTGGCCGATGCGGGGCCGCTCGTTTCGCAACCTCACAAGAACTGTACGTGGACCATTCTGGCGCTGGCCGCGAGAACCTCTGAGTACATCGTCGAGCAGTTTCGGCTGCGCAACATCTAGCCTTCTCCATGGACAGACGAGAATACCTGAAGCTCCTGGGTGCGGCCTCTGTCGGTGCAACCCTGCCCGGCTGCGCCCCTGCCGATGAGGCGGAGCGGGCCGCACGCGCCTCGGCCGGCCTCGACCCTGCCGATCCTCCCGGTGACTTCGCCGGGTACGAACCGCGGTTCTTTACGCCCGCCGAGTTCGAGACCGTCCGGTTGCTGGCCGACATCATCATTCCGGCGGATGCCGTCTCGGGAAGCGCCACGTCGGCGAGGGTGCCGGAGTTCATCGACTTCACGGCCTGGGACCGCGAATCGTTCCAGATCCCGTTACGTGGCGGCCTCGCCTGGACGGACGAGGCGTGTCGCAGAGCGTTTGGGTCTCGATTTGCAGAATGCACACCCGAGGACCGGATGCAGATGGTCGAACGAATCGCGTGGCCCAAATCGGCCACCCCGGAGGACGCGCCAGGAGTGACCTTCTTTACGTTGATGCGCGACATGACCGCCTCGGGCTTTTACAGCTCTGAGGTCGGAATGATGGATGTCGGGTACCGGGGTAACCAGCCCATGGTCGATTGGAAGGGGTGCTGAGACTCGAACACATCGGCATTGCCGTTGACGACGCCCAGGCGATGACGCGCATCCTTGCGGATGTGCTTGGACGAAGGCCGTACAAGGCTGAGGCGGTGGTCTCTGAAGGCGTACGCACGCTCTTCCTGAACGCAGGGGGAACGAAGCTTGAACTGTTGGAGGCCACCTCCGAAGACTCACCGATTGCGGGTTTCCTCAACAAGCGGGGAGCCGGGATGCACCACCTGGCTTTCGAGGTCGCGGATCTCGATGGCGAAATCGCCCGTCTCGGTGCTCTGGGCTATGAAGTCCTGGGGAAGGCCCGGGCCGGCGCGGATGGAAAACGCATCGTCTTCCTCCACCCGCGAGGCACTGGCCGGGTGTTGATTGAGTTGTGCCAGCAGGCGGACTTCGCGGTAACGGATCTGCTTCCCGGGGACGAGCCCGCGCCGGAGGCCATGATTACCATGGTCGAGTCTCCGCTCTCCGGCGCTCTCGCGCATGCCTTGGGCAGGTACTTTCGTGTGACGCGTTCGCCGAATTCGGACCCGGCCGGTGCGGTGTCGGTAGCCGGCTCGGCCGATGCGCCCCACGTGTCTGTGAGGGACTGCGATGCCGGAGACCTTGAGATCCGGATTACATTGGACGCGGGCAGGAAGTCCGGGGGAGACTCGGCCGATTCATCAGGCGGCGCACACTCGATATCCATCCCCTCCTACCTGTGGTGCGGACTGCCTGATCCTTGGGGTTTTCTGGCCGACATCGTCGCGGTACACGTTCGAAGCGCATGACGCACGGCAGCCGTTGGGAGGCGGCGGTTGGGCACTCTGCGGCTTGGCACAGTCAGCCTCTTAACGCCGCCGGAAGGCTTCTCGTAGCGCGGGTTCCAGTCTCCCGCCGTCGTAGCCCAACAGGAACACGGCGACGCCGCCAAGCCCTCGGTCCGCGACAAAGCGGTACTTGGCATCCAGGCTCTCGCGGTCTTCGAACCAGCCCTGGTACCAGCCTGAAGCGCCTCGATACGCGTAGTACGGAGATCCGGACTCTGGGTCGCGTTGCAGCGCGTGCCGGCCAATGCGTTCACTGGCGGAAATCTGAATCAGCGGTAGCAACTCAGGATTCACGGGGGCAAATGTGAGCGGAACGCCTTCACCCCTCGTTTCGGCACCTGGCATCGGGGAGACCGTCGGCCACTCGTACCCGTAATAGGGTGCCGCCATGATCAGAGAACCCCGGTCGATTCCCATCGCTTCGTATCGCGCGGTGATTCCCTCCCACGAGGCACCGCCCCAGCCCTTGAGAGGCGCAACCGGGCCCGCGGTGGGCGCGTTGAGCCAGTGCATGTCATACCCCTGCACAATCAGGTAGTCCGCTACACTCGCCAGGGCGAGTTCATCGTAGGCCTCACCATGGTCGAAGCCGGGCAGAAAAACCGTCAGTTCTGCTGAGGATCGGTAGTTCTTCAGTCGCTCGCGAAGGGACCTGGCCAATTGGGTAAATCCAGCCCGCGCGGCCGATGTGGAGGGCTCGAAGATCTCGAAGTTCAAATGGGCTCCGTCGGCGCCCGAGGCCCTGACCAGGGTCAGAATGGTGTCTTCAAGACGCTGCCGGTTCTCCGCGCTTCCCAGAACCGAGGAGAACGTCGCGGGATCGAGGATGGCAAAGGTAGGCGCCACCTTCCCTCCAGCCTGGTGAACCGCTTCGACCAGACCCGTCCAATCGTTCGGCCATCCGTAACGCTCCGGAACCGATCCGTCTGGACCAACAGGCAATTCGAAGAAGAGCACCTTGTCGTAGAGACCCAGGTCGTAGTCCTGCCACGAGTCCTGCATCCACCACGCGTGGTACCCGATCACCCGATTCTGCGCCTGCATTGGAGAACCCGCCAGCGGCAGCAGGAGGGCCAGCAGAAGTATCCGTGAGAGCCAATCGCGAAGGCGAATTATCACGGCGCCGAGGTGCTGGCAAGCATCTCGGCCCGGGCCGCCGTGAGCGTGAGCATGAGTTCACGGTCACCGTAGGAAAGCGGGAAGATGGCTACCCCTCCGAGGCCCTGCGTGACGCCGAAGGCGTACTTCTCTGCGATGCTGTCGGCGTCGTCAAACCAGCCCTGATGCCACCCCAGACTGTCCTGGTAGGCGTAGTAGGGCGAACCCGAATCCGTGTCCCGGAGCTTTCCGTAAAGTGCTGCGCGCTCACGGGCGCTTGGGAGGTCAGGAGTGCTTGACCCATAGGCCAGGATCGTTGCCGGGCCAGTCGTCTCAGCCCCGGGAAAGTAGTCCATCGTGGGCCACTCATATCCAAAGTAGGGGATGGTGAAGAGCATCTTCTCCGGCGGTACCCCGAGCTCGGAATACCTCGCCAGGATACCGTGCCAGTTGCGTCCGTCCCATCCATCGATGGGTGCGAGCGGGCCGGCCGTGCTGCCCGTCTGCCAGTGCAGGTCGTAGGCCTGCACAATAAGCTGATCCAGGTGCTCGGCCAGTGCCATCTCGTTCATGACGTCAGCGGGATCTGTGGCCAGCGTAAACATCGTAATAAACGAACCGGGCCGCTGTTCATCCAGCGCCGCGCGCAGGTCTGCGACCAGCCCGGTCAGGCTCTCTCTGACATCGAAGGGCACGGGGTCAAACATCTCAAAATCCAGGTGGATTCCATCTGACGAGACGTCCGTGGCCAAGGCGATCAGTTCATCAAGAAGCGTCTGGGTCGCGGTTGTGTCGCCCAGCACCGAGAGATAAGTGTCCGAATCCAGAATGGTGACACTCGGGATAACACGGGTATCGGTTACTCGGGCGGTAGAGATCATCGCGGCCCAATCCTCGGGCCACCCATTTCGTTTGGTGAGGCGGCCGTCTTTCCCGACTTCCACTGCGAAGAAGTACAGAGCGTCCAGAGTGGTGAAGTCGTATTGCGTCCATGCATCTCCCGCCCACCACGCGTGATAGCCCGCGACCTCGAAGGTCCGGGGCTCGGGTTCTGGTTCGCCGTCTCCCATGAGATCCGGCTCGGTGATGGTCTGACACGAAACGGTCAGAAGGAGGGGCAGAATGAAGACGAGGACGCGCATAGGATTGGGCTTCAATACACCCCTCCTGTTTCGGCAATCGTCCACAGTTTCTTAAGGACACCGGCCACGGGGTCTCCCCTCGGCGGCCACGGGGACGGCGGGCTTCACGAAGGCTTCTTCCATGCCTGCTTAGGAAACTCGGATAACGGCCGATACCCCCGAAGCGACTCTCACTCGAAAACGCTCCGTTACGGTCTAGCGACTCAGACCCTCTAGGGTGTGCTATCACCAACCCCCAATTTGACGATGACCTTCCTTCCCCACCTTCGCATCCTGACGCTTACTGCCGTCGTCGCCACCCTGACACTCACGGGCTGCAGCGACTCCCTCACCGGAGCCAGCGAGCAGGTCGAGCAGACCGAGAGCCTGGCGCCAACCGAGAAGCTGCGCCATGCCCATCTTCTGGATCGCGCCCTTCGCTCCGGGACCAATCAGGCCGCCGGCAAGCTGCCGAACCAGCTCGGCCTGATCTTCAAGGTCAAAGCCCAGAGTGTCGTTGAGCGCTATGCCATTGTTCAGCGCTACGCCATCTTCGAGCGCTACGCGCTGCTTCAGCGTTACGAGTACGAAGCAGCCTTCGCCGGATTCGCCGTCACCATCGAGGACACGACCGGCGGGACCGAGTTCACGGGCATCTTGTCGGCCCTGCAGGCGGATCCGGATATCGAGTGGCTCGAGCCCGACTTCAGTGTCGGTTCACCCATCTCCGCCTCTCTGGCTGGCCATGTTGGCCAGAAGGTTCCCTGGAGCGTCTCTTATGTGGGTGGCGATGTCAGTTCCACTGTCTCCGGAGACGGTTCGGGCGAAGTCGACGTGGACATCTACATTCTCGATACAGGCGTCACCAACGACGACCTCAACATCGTGGAGTCGGTCGACTTTCGCGACTCGCTGGGCACCGGAATCGTAGACCCGAATGACTATGACGGACACGGAACACACGTTGCCGGAATCATGGGTGCGAAGGATGACGCGTCCGGACTGGTAGGCGTCGCACCGGGCGCCCGCATTCACAATCTGAAAGTACTTGGAGACGACGGTACCACCGATGTCTCGGTGGTCATCGCAGCCATCGAGTACATGATCGACGCCCGGCGTGCCAATCCCGCTACGCCAATGGTGGTCAACCTCTCGCTTGGCGAGAACATCGGTACCTCCAGCTACACGGCGCTGGATGAGGCGATCGACATGCTGGCAGGCCTAGGCGCCACGATCGTTGTGGCTGCGGGTAATCAGGGTGTCAATGCATCCCTGGTCACGCCGGCCCACGTGGCCAGTGTAATAACGGTAGGCTCTCACGATGCGGAAGGCTTCTTCAACGCCTTCTCCAACTGGGGTCCGGATGTGGACATTCTGGCACCTGGCGACGAGGTGGTCAGCCTCTCCCCCGCCTTCGGTGGCACCGGCGCCCCGACCAAGATGTCTGGGACATCCATGGCGGCACCGCACGTCGCTGGCGCTGCGGCCCTCTACCTTTCCGCCAACCCGGCGGCCAGTCCGCAGGACGTCTTGGCGGCCCTTATAGCCAACGCTCGCAGCGGAGTCAAGTTGACTGCCGGTGTGACCGTAGGCAAATCGGTCTACGTGGGCAACTTCTAGCCTGGCTCCTCCTTTTCCGGGACGCCGGGACCGCCTACTGCGGTCCCGGCGTCTCTGCGTTTGCGCCCCCTGCCAGAAGCTCCGTAATCGCCTGCATGGCCAGCCGGACTCGCTGAGTCCGGCTGCCCGAGACCGAGAAGACACGCAGCCGCTCCTCCTCAAGCAACGTCGAGAGTATCCGGTTCACCTGACTCCGATCGGCAGCGGTCCCCCGCTGCCCGGAATCAGGCACCAGCGGAATGTCCGGCTCGCAGAACAGATACAGGTCCGCCGCGCCCCGACGCGCTGATCGCTTGAGCCAATCCGGGACCGACCCCATGTAGTGCCGAGCGTATGCCCAGGATGAATAGAGATCGGTGTCCAGAAGAATGCCGGGCACGTCTCTCCGGCGGGCCTGTCTCAAAGCACCTGCCCGCCTGCCACGATAAAGCGAGGCCAGCCGGGGCAAATCGCCCGGCTCCAGACTGCGCCCAAGCTCGTCCACGAGGAGTCTGGCGGTCTCCGGGACCGCGGGCCATCCGAGGCCGCCGGAGAGCTCCGCGACCAGCGTACTCTTCCCTGTGCTCTCGGTCCCGGTGACGACCACGCGAATCAGCGGTGCCTTCGATCCGGTCCGATGCCTATCATCCGCAGGCAGACTCAACCCACTCTCATGCTGAATTACATTTGGGGAGGACTGATCGGGTTCAGTTTCCTCTTCGCCCTCATTTACGACTTCGGCGACCTGGCCAACGACACCTACCGCAACGGTGAGGAGCTCACCCTGAGCATCCGATTTCCCGAGGGATACGATGCCGGCGCCCGGAGTGTCCCGGCCGAGGTCACCATAACAGACTTCGGTGCCTTCTATGGCGTGGATGGTGAGGCGCCGCCCCCCCTGTCTGGATCGCTCATCCAGACCGAGAAGGGGCGTGAAATCAGGTTCGGCCGCGATATGGATCTGCCGGCCCCGCTTGGGACCATTCGTCAATTCACCTCGCCCCGGGACAACGACCTGAGAGGACCCGTCACGCTCTCGGGAGTCGGTACGGACTCGACAGCCGCGGCAACCGTCCGTTTTCGGGCCGTCCGATTCACCAAACTGCAGTCCATCGCCCAGGCCGCCTTTGATATGGCGGAAACCGCGGTGAATCTGGCGCTCGGGCTTATCGGTGTCATGGCCCTGTGGATGGGGCTGATACAAATCGCAGAGAAGGCCGGAATGCTCGACATCGTCGTGCGGATCACCCAGCCCGCGCTTCGAAAGCTGTTTCCCGACATTCCCGACGGCCACCCCGCATTCGCGATGATCGTTCTGAACCTGTCGGCCAATGTGCTCGGGCTCGCGAACGCCGCGACTCCCCTGGGAATCAAGGCGATGGAATCGCTTCAGGAACTGAATCCCGAACCGGACACGGCCACCGACTCCATGGTGATGCTTCTGGCCATGAACACCGCCAGCGTCCAGCTGGTCCCACCCGTTCTCCTGGTGGCCATCATGGGCCTTCAGGTCAATGAACTGATCTTTGCCATCATCATCGTCACCTCCATTTCTCTCGGAGTCGCGATTCTGTCGGCCAAGTTCCTGGGTTCACGGAAGAAGTACCGACTCACGAACCCGATGCGGGAGGGCCGAAAGTAATGGACGCTGTACGTGCCTTCATCGAGGTCTTCTCGGTCTTCGTTCTTCCCCTGCTCATCGTCGGCTTCCCGCTGTACGGGATGTACAAGAAGGTCCCTGTCTACGAGGAGTTCGTCGAGGGAGCCAAGGGCGGCTTCAAGGTGGCCGTGACCATCATTCCGTACCTCGTGGCGATCCTGTTTGCCATCGCCATGTTTCGGGCCTCCGGGGCCCTCGAGTTCGTAATCAATGGCCTCCGCCCGGTCCTGGCACTGATCGCGGTACCGGCGGAGGTCTTGCCGATGATGATACTTCGACCACTGACCGGCTCGGGATCGGCCGCCATTGTCCTGGACATGATCGGTCAGTACGGGCCCGACTCGATCCTCGTCAAGATGGCGGCGACCATGTTCGGATCTACCGAAACCACGTTCTACGTCATTGCGGTCTACTTCGGTGCAGTAAACGTGCGGAAGACGCGCCACGCCCTGCCCGCGGGACTGATCGCCGACATATTCGCGATGTTTCTCGCGGTGTATGTCGTCCAACTCCTGTTTGGGTAGACGGCACAAAAAAGGGGCAGAACGCCTGCGCGTCCTGCCCCTTCAAGGTCTGAAAGCCTCGTGGAAGCCTAGGCTTCCACGACGCAGTTCTCGCCGAAGAACTCATTCTCGACGAAGGAATCAGCCTGCTCGTCGTTGATCCACTTGTCGCCGTCGGCCACGTAGCGGAACTGGAACGTGTTGCCTGGCTTGACGGAGACACCCGCCTTCCACACGTTCTTCTTCTTGTCGAGCTTCATGGTGCCCTTCTCGGCGTTCCACTCGTTGAAGTCACCGACAACGGCGACGGTCTCGGCCGCGGCTTCGGCCGGGAGCTCGAACGTCACGCGAACGGAGTTGCCCTTGGGGCTGATCTTCTTGGTAATCATGGTATCTATAGAAGCTTTTTGCTGGGTTGAATGAGTCCCCTTGGACCCACACCACTCTAATCACGCAAAATTGGCGGTGATCCAGATCGTTCCCAGAAAAGCGGTTTCACCACCGAAGATTAACAGGATCACCAACCTGTCTCCTTAATTCGAGCCTGAAACCGTCTGAAGACTCAGAGAAATGGCCTTCCATTGCAGTTGAATGGCCGTTGACAGGGAGAGCGGATCGACCGGGAGGGGTTCGATGACAGAGGCTGGATTCCCCCCAGCCAGAAGTGATGCGATCGCCTCCTTCTTCTGCTCGCGAAACGCCAGATACGCGTCGGGAATTCCGGGCCGCGACGCGCCTCGAACAAGAAACAGCGGCAGCTCGGTGACCACACAGAGTGGGTCGCCACCCAGGTGTCGGGCGTACTCCATGGAGCTGTCGCGGAAGCGGGATGCCGTTTCAGAGTCCCCAATGGACTCGAAGAAGGCCCGCATTGCCGCACCCTCGGGAGTTGTCGTGAACCCCGGCTCGATCTGGAAGAAGCCCTTTTCGCCTTTTCGGTTGTGATCGTGCATCGAGAGACCCGCCCTGGCCGCCTCCTCACGAAAACCGCTCCGGAGGACCTCGGTCCGGAATGCCCAGTACCGATCGATCAGGAGCATCGCGCCATCGGAGAAGCCCATTCCGTGAAGGGACATGTGGAGATGGAGTGGCGCGGCAGACTTCATGGCCTCCGCTACGAGGCGATTCTCCACCCTCAGTCCGGGATAGCCAAACTCCAGGTCCCGGCCAGGGAGTTCGCGGTGCACTTCCTTCAGGTACGCCAAGAGGCTCGGCCAGGCCTTGATCCAGGACTGATTGCGCGCCTCACCATCGGGGTTTACGTGCGGGATCACGGTGAGTGTAAACTCCGCGAGCAGGCGTCTGAAATCCGAGGGGCGCTCAATCACCTCCCTCAGTAACGACAGCAACGTCTCGGTACCCACGGGCTCATCGGCATGAGACCCGGAAATCAGCGTACCCGTTCGGGGTCCGGTGCCCAGTGTGGCCGCCCACAAGGGCCTGCCTTCTTCGGACATTCCCAGGTTTCGCACCTGCACGCCACTGGACGCTTGGCCGGACAGCCCCTTCAGCCACGCGTCGCGGCTGGCGGGATCGGTGAACGCGGTCGGAACTTGAGAGAGGGTGGGAAGCATGAACGGCGGATGGTTTTCCTTCGAAAGCGGGCACCCGCAAAGTATGGCGGGATGTCCCAGACCTATCTTGCTCGCCGTTGACCGTTCATTCCCGGAAAATCGACCCTGTATTTCCTATGCGTGTGGCCTTCTGCTCCAGTGAGGCAGTTCCCTTTGCCAAGACCGGCGGGCTGGCAGATGTCAGTGGAGCCCTGCCCATCGCAGTCGCCGAGCTGGGCTGCGAAGTGAAGCTGTTCATGCCACTGTATGATTCGATCAAGGTGGACGAGTACGGGTTTGTCTTCGCGAGCGACCTCAAGCAATTGATGGTACCTGTGGCGGGGCGCCAGCAACCGGTCAACGTGTTCTACGGGCACCTCCCGGATTCCCCGGTCGAGGTCTACTTGATAGACTGCCCCCATTACTACCACCGGGGCTCGGTCTACACCAGCGACGCCGATGAAGACGAGCGCTTCATTCTCCTGCAGCACGCCGCCTTCCAGATCATGCAGCGGTATTCCTGGTCACCGGACGTGCTCCACTGCAATGACTGGCAGTCGGCGCTCATGCCCGTTATGCTCAGACGCAGCTATGACTGGGATGACCTCTTCAAGCCCACCGCATCCGTCCTTTCGATCCACAACATCGGGTATCAGGGCCTCTTTCCGGCCGGCTCGATAGGCAAGGCGGGACTGCCCCGTGAGGATTTCTACTCCGGCGGGCCTTTCGAGACCCACGGGGGCTTCTCCTTCCTCAAGGCAGGCATCTCCTACGCGGACATTGTCTCGACCGTGAGCGAGACGTACGCCCATGAGATCCAGACGCCTCAATTCGGCGCGGGCCTCGATGCGACCCTGCGAGCACGAGGAGGCGATCTCTTCGGCATCCTCAACGGCATCGATCCGGCCGTGTGGAATCCGATGACCGACAAGCACCTGGCCGCGAACTACGATTCAGATTCGCTGGACAAGAAGCAGAAGAACAAGAAGGCGCTCCTGAGCGATTTTTCGCTCCCCTACGATCCCAAAGTCCCGGTCCTGGGTATCGTTTCCCGCATGGCTGAGCAAAAAGGCTTCGACCTGCTCCAGCCCGTTTTGGAACCCTTGCTCCGGCAGGAGAAGGTTCAGTTTGTTGTGCTGGGCAGCGGGCAACCGACGCTGGAAGACTTCTTCAACTGGGCCGCGGCCAAATACCCCGATCGGGTCGGCGTGTACATTGGATATAACGACGCATTGGCGCACCGGATCGAAGCGGGCTCAGACTGCTTCCTCATGCCGTCGCACTACGAACCGTGTGGCCTCAACCAGATGTATTCCCTGGCCTACGGCACCGTTCCAATCGTTCACCGCACGGGCGGCCTGGCGGATACCGTGCACGACTGGCACGAAATGGGCGGCCAGGGTAACGGGTTTTCGTTTTACGAGGCCTCGCCCTTCGCCTTGATCACCACCATCAAGCGGGCGCTGGCGCTCTTCCAGGACCAGAAGGCCTGGCGCGCGATGCAGCGTCGAGGGATGGAGACCGACTATTCCTGGGGCAAGTCAGCCGAACGGTATCTGGACCTGTACTGGCGCGCCGTGCACAAGCACCGGGGTCTCTAGCTCCCGGCTACTCCCTTTCCTGCATCTCCGCCTCGCTCTCCAGCGGAGGAGCAACGGCCAGGAAGTCGTGACCGAATCGCTGCAGGTACTCCGCCAGGAGCGTCTCCATGCGTTCAGCGGACTCCGAAGCAATGATCAGCCCCGCGTGTTGCTTCTTGTCCATTCGCCACGCAATCTCGGGCGCGTCGTAGCCGCTCATGTCCGGTCTCGCATCCCTTGAGAGGCAGACCAGAAGACCGGCATGGTCGTTCTTCCGGGCCGAGACTTTGTAATCCGTTCCCGCGATGTCGGCTAGCTCAACCCGGGCCCACTCCTCCCAGAGGTTTACGCCGGTCGCGTGCTCGACCAGCAAATCGATATGGGCTCCGCCCACGCGGGCCGCTACTTCCAGAAAATAGAACACGCCGTCCTCGGCCCCGCGAATAAACTCGGCATGCGTGGCTCCCCGGATCATGCCGAAGTCCTTGATCAATCGTCTGTTGGCCTTGAGGAGGGCCTTGCCATCCTTCGAGCTGACCGGGACCGTTTGGGTGACGAACACCCCTCCGCCCTGGTAGACCTCGAGCGGAGGACGACCATACCTTGAGGCGGCGGCGAACTGAACTTTGCCCTTGGACGTGATGGCATCCACGTGGAAGACATCGCCGGCCACGAAGGCCTCCATGAGGTATCCGGACTGCTTGTCGCCCAGTTCCTCCAGGATCGACCAGAGTTGATCCGGATGATCGATGCGCTTGATGCCCATCGCCGACGCCTCGGTACGCGGCTTGAGCAGCCACGGACCCGGAACGTCCGCCATGAAGGCGCGAATGGCATCGTAGTTGAGCACCGCCACGAACGGAGGAACGGGGATACCCGCGTCCCTGGCCTCCACGCGCATCGCGAGTTTGTCCCGGAAGTGGTATCCGGTCGTTTCACCGAGCCCAGGAATGCGCAGGTACTCCCTCAAGCGGGCGGCCGTGACCGTATCGTACTCGTCCATGGCTACGATCCGGTCGATCATGCGATCGCGCATGAGATAGGCCACGGCATTGGTGATGTCCGGTTGCTTGTGGATGTCCGGCATCAGGAACACCTCATCGATCGCCTCGCGCGGCCAGGGCTCGTGCTCGAGTTTCTCAAGCGTGATCAGAACGACGTGAGCGCCGGCAGCCTTGGCAGCGCGCATGAGTCGCGCTCCCTTGAAGTAGGAAGCAAGACAGAGAATGATGGGTTGGCGCATTTGCGGTCAGGCTGGAGGGTGTGGCATATTCAACCCCCCCGGGGTCTTCGAGTCTCCCACGACCGCAGATTTTTTCTTCAGGTAGGGAATTTACCTCGGTTTTGTCGAACCACCGTGTCCCATTTGGAGGCGCACCGTCGCGTATCTGATCAACCCGTTTTCTTTTGGGCACGAGCGGGCTTTACCGTTCCGGCCGGTTCAACTTCCCTGGTTACCGATGAAACACATGCGATTCTCCCCTCTGGCGGCTCTATTTCTGGTTGCCCAAATCGCCTCCGCGCAAGCTCCGCCCCTCTTCTCTGTCGATTCGGCGGGCGGCGGGATGATCTACGAGATTGACCCATTCTCGGGGGCTGCAACTGCGCTGTTTGCACCGCCGGTACCAACCTATTCCCCCACTGGCGGCCCGGGCCCGGAAGGATTGGGATACGATGGGACGCATCTCTACTTCGTAAGCGGCAACGTGAGCGAGACCGGAGGGACGTACACCGCCGCCGACAACCGGACGATTTACAAATTGGACAGGACCACCGGCGCGGTGATCGGTACGCCGCTCGTGCTGTCCGCGCCCGGAGGAGCATCCGTACCCATGGATCACGCGATTGATGCACTCGCATCAGACGGGACCACACTCTGGGCGAATCGTCCCTTCGACAACAAGATTCTGGAAGTCAGGCTCAGCGATTTCACGGAGCAGGCGACCGTCTCTCTAACGGGGATCGACAATCAGGGAGGCCTGGGCTTCAACCCGTACGACGGATATCTCTACGTCTCCGAGGCGGCTCCGTCCAAGTCCGTGCATCGGGTAGACCCCTCGAGTGGTGTCCTCGTCAGCACCATCACGATGCCCTCGGACGGCATCCTGGGCGTGGACTTCGTTCACAACAAGCTGTACGTGAACCAGCCACCGCATATTGTGGAGATCAGTCCATTCAACGGCCTTGAAATCAATCGCTTCCCGGCCCCTGGAACGCTGTTGAGTGCTCTGGCCGGCGGCCCCGCACCACGTTGGACGTGCAGGCAGGACGTCCTGTACTCCGTGAACAGCGAGCGGTCCAGCATCTCCGTCATCGACCCGAACTCGGGTGCATTTTTGCACGAGTTCTTCGCTCCAGTGGCCGCCAATCCGCCCGGACCGCCGCCCTCGTTTGGCGGCCCAGAAGGCCTCTCACACGACGGCGCAAAGCTGAACTACATCAGCGGCGACCACCCCACAAAGTCGGACGTGGTGTACAAGGTGGACGACTGTACCGGTGCGGTTCTGGATGCCGCCGTTCCGCCGTGGCCGACCGTCACCGCCGGCGTCGATCCAACCATCGATGCGCTGGCCAATGGCACCTACGGCGGCGTGCCGATGCTTTTTGCGCTTCGCCCGGCGACCAACGAGGTCTATCGCTTTGATCGCAACACCGGCCTGCTGGCCGGAACGACGAATCTGCCGATCAACGGGATAGGTGGCCTTGGATTTTCGAATGCCAGGCAAACCCTCTTTGTCTCTGACTTCAACGCGTCGCCAGATGTTCTCCATGAGATCAACCCGGCCTCGGGTGCGGTCATCGCCTCCAACGTGATGCCGGCTGACGATGTGCTCGGTGTCGACCTGGTGGGGGAACGCCTGTTCGTGTCGTACAACAAGATTCCGGGCGAAATCCAGGAACTCACTTTTGCAGGGACTGCTGCCGCACCGGCCTTTCCAGCACCCGATCACCAGCCGAGCGCCCTGGCCGGCCGGCCATCCACTCCGCCGGCCCCGCCAACAGGGACGGTGGGACACGCGCCACTCTTCTCGGTGGACAGTGACACCGATCTTATCTACGAGCTGGATCCCTACACGGGAGCGGTGCTGGGCTCCTTCCCGACTCCCGTGCCCTCTCACGTGCCAGGGGGAGGCGGGCCTGACGGGCTGGCCTACGACGGAACGACGCTGTACTACACCAGCGGAAACGCGTCGGAAACCGGCATGGGATACACCGGGCTCACCAATCGGACCATTTTCTACATCGACCCCGCCACCGGCGGCGTCTTCGATACGATGGCACTCCCGGCGGCGGCGGCCCCGGGTGACATGAGCCAGGCCATAGACGCACTGGCTTCCGACGGCACATTCCTGTATGCCAACAGGCCGGCCGACGGCATCATCTACAAGATTAACCCCGCCTCCAAGATCTGGTCAGCCATCCCGCTGAGTGGCGTCCAGAAGGTGGGCGGAATGGGCTACAACGTCCAGGACGGATATCTCTACATCTCCGACTCCGGTACCGACACCGTACACCGTGTGGACCCCGGTACCGGCAACTCGCTGGGGAGCTGGAATTATGCGCCGGATGGAGGCATTCTGGGCGTCGATTTTGTCTTCAACAAGATGTTCGTCTCGTTTCACGGAGCGCCAACCGAGATCATCGAGGTGAGCCCTCTGTCGGGTATTGAAATCAACCGATTCACCGCACCCGGAAACCGGACGGCTGCTCTGGCCGGCCCTCCTGGGATGTCCGGAGTCTGCTCGCTGGACCTTCTCTACTCGGTGGACAGCCAGGACTCGATGATCAGCGCGATGAACCCGAACACCGGAGCCATCGAACGCCGATTCCTCGCCCCGGTATCCACAAATCCACCGGGCACTCCGGGCAGTCTTGGAGGGCCTGAAGGCCTGGCTTTCGACGGCTCGGACCTGTTCTACATCTCGGGTGATCATCCCTCGGCCTCCACTTCCATCTTCCGTGTTGAGGCCTGCTCGGGCGGAATTGTGGACGTGATCACGCCGAGTTGGCCAACCACCGCTCTTGACCCGACCATCGACGCACTGGCGTATGGCGAATGGGGAGGCAACAACACGCTCTTTGCCTCCAGACCGGCCACGGGAGAGATCTTTGCGCTGGACCCGAACACCGGTGCCATCAACACGACCATCACCCTTGGCGGGACCGCCATTGGCGGCCTCGGCTTCTCCACGCCGGATCAGTCACTCTTCGTGAGCGACTTCAACGCCACCCCGAACGTGATCCACGAGATCGATCCGGGTACGGGTGGGATCATCAACACGTTCAACACGAGCGGGTCTGATGTGCTTGGCGTGGACTTTTTCGAATACCGACTCTTCGCGGCGACTGATGATGGGACAGGCCTCATCGAAGAATTGGATCTCTCGGGGGCGTTTGTCAACTCCTTCCCTGCACCGGACTTCATGCCGAGTGCCCTCGCCGGACCTCCCGGCCCCGCTCCCATACTTGCGAATGTCACCTTCGAGGTCAATCTCTTGGGGCTGCAGACTGCGGGGTTGTTCGATGAGAACAACGACGAGGTTCAGGTCAGAGGCGACTTCAATGGTTGGAATTGCGCCGATCCGAGCTGCGTGCTCAATCCAACCGGAAACGGTTTCTTCTCGGGCGTCGTCCCGATCCGTGACCATCCGGGGCAGGACGTCCCGTTCAGGTTCTACGTCAATCTGGATCCCTCCCGATTCGGCGGAAACCCGCCTCCGGGCTGGGAGGAACCATACGCGACGGGTGGACAGAACCGCTCGTTCCAGTTCACCGGCTCTGACATCCAGCTCGCTCCGACGCCGTTTGCGGACCTGGTACCGGGCAATGTCATCCCGGGCGGTCACACCACAAACGTGACGTTCCGGGTCAACATGACCGGAGCTGCCGGCTTCACCCCCGGTACCCACGAGGTGTTCGTCAATCTGTCCCAGGAGGTCTTCTGGGCAGTGTCGCAGGGCTTCGGAGAGAACACGCGTCGCGAAATGCTGGACCCTGACAGCGACGGCATCTTCGAGTACGTTCTTCCCGTCAGCGGGTCCACCACTTCCGGCATCCAGTACCGGTTCGGGTTCGGGACCGACCTGAACAATCCGGTCGTAGAGGAGATGGGCGGCGATTTCGACGAAGTCGGGCGCAAACGCACCCGCTGGATTGTCCCGACTGCCGCGGGCTGGCCGACGGCCACCACCTTCCCGGTGGAGACTTTCCAACCAACCGGTCCCCTTCCGGTTGAGGCGAACCCGGCTGCCCTCGTGGCCGTGGACGATACGTTCACCACGAATGAGGACACCGCCATCACGCTTGATGTCCTGCAAAACGACATCGACCCGTCGGGCCTCGGCCTGACCTTGGATGACGTGACGGCCCCCGCCGCGGGGGCCACCCTGTCCGATGCGGGCGGGGGGAATATCCTCTTCACGCCAACGATGGACTTCAACGGCACCGTCACGTTCTCCTACCGGGCCGAAGACAGTTCGGGACAGACCGATGACGCCACCGTAACTGTCACCGTTGCGGCCGTGAACGACGAACCTCGGGCCGTCCCAGACGACGCAAGTACTACCAAGGGCACGGCCGTGTCCATCCTCCCGCTCGCCAACGACACCGATCCGGATGGCGACACCCTGATTCTGGTTTCGGTCTCAACGCCCGGCGGCGGCACTGCCGTCTTGGGTCAGGGTAACGCCGTGACGTACACCCCGAGTACCACTTTCGTGGGTAACGACACCTTTGAGTACGTGGTATCGGATGGCAAAGTGACCACGCGCGGCGTGATACGTGTCGCGGTGGCCGATCGCAACCTGACGCCGGAGGCCGAAGACGACTCCGCCACGACGGATGAGGACACAGCCGTCAATGTGAGCGTTCTGGCCAATGACACAGAGCCTGAAGGCGAGGCCCTTTCCATCACTGCGATTACCGATCCACCGAACGGATCTGCGGCGGATAATGGCGATGGGACGATCACCTACACGCCCGACGCCAATTACAGCGGCAGCGACAGCTTCGACTACACCATTTCTGACCCGGAGGGTGCTGCAGACACCGCTACGGTGACGATCACCGTCAGCCCGGTCAACGATCCGCCGGTGGCCGCGGACGATGCCCGCCGCGCCTTCGAGGGCGTTGCGTCCTCGTATGATGTCCTGGCCAACGACAGCGATCCGGACGGCGACAGGATCCGCCTGGCGTCGGTCACGGCGGGTACGCTTGGTACCGCATCCATCGCTTCCGGCAAGGTGAAGTACGAGCCTGATGCCGGCGCCACCGGCGCGGAGGTACTGACCTACACCATCCGCGACGGCCAGGGCAATACGGCCACCGGTCTCCTGACGGTTACCATCGTCCCCCTCCCAACGGATGATGATGGCATCGACGGAGACGTGGAGGGCGCTGCCCCAAACAATGGCGACGGCAACGGTGACGGCACGCCGGACAGCGAACAGGCCAACGTGGCATCGCTTCCGTCCGCGACGTCCGGGCAGTATCTGTCGGTCGAATCTGAACCAGGAAGCGAGCTGACGGGCGTCGTTTCCAGCGCTACCCCCCCGGCGACTCCGCCGACGGGAATCGATTTCCCGGCCGGCTTCCTGGACTTCCAGATCAGAGGCGGCACGGGCAACGAGGCCAGCACCGTCACGCTGCATCTCGAGCCCGGCAGCACGGCCAACGCCTACTACAAGTATGGCCCCACGCCGGACAACCTCACACCGCACTGGTACAACTTCCTGTACGACGGAAGCACCGGCGCGGTCATCAACGGCAACGAGATCACGCTGTACTTCATTGACGGCGCCCGTGGAGACGACGACCTCCTCAGAGACGGCATAATCACCGACCCAGGTGCGCCTGCCGTCACCCCGAACAAGGTGCCCGCTGCTCAGGCCGACGTGTCGACCGTGGACGAGGACAACGGCGTCACTATCGATGTCCTGGCCAACGACACCGACGGCGACGGCGATACTCTCACCATCGCTCAGGTCACTGAACCGGCCAACGGTTCGGTCACAATCGTGTCGGGAACCGTCGAGTACACGCCGGATGAGAACTTCAACGGGCAGGACAGCTTCAGCTACCTGGTTACTGATGGAAACGGCGGAACGACATCCACCACGGTGACTGTCACGGTCACCTCGGTAAACGACGCTCCGGTCGCGACTGACGACACCTTCACGACGGACGAAGACACCCGGCTGCGCATCACGAGCCTTCTTTCGAATGACTTCGATGTGGAGAACGATGCGCTGGTGCTCTCACTGGTCATTGCGGCCGACAAGGGCCTCGTGGCACGCAGTCCCGACGGGACGGTGACCTATACGCCGCCTGAGAACTTCAACGGCGTCGATACCTTTACGTACACCGTGAGTGACGGTCAGGTGGACTCGGCACCGGCGCGGGTGACCATCAACGTGACCGACATCAACGATGCGCCACTGGTCGTTTCGGATGTCGCCGCGCTGGAGGTCGGTCAGTCCAGCGTCTCGATCGACGTGCTCGCCAATGACTCGGACGTGGATTCAGACACGCTGACTGTTACCGAAGTGGGTGCCGCCACGCATGGAACGGCCACCATCCAGCCTGATGGAACCGTCCTCTACCAACCTGGGCCGACGTTTCGGAATACGGACTCATTCACCTACACCGTGAGTGACAACGAAGGTGGGACATCGACGGGTACCGTCACCATCGCCCTCGGAGCCGCCGCACCCATTGCCGAATCGGACGAAGGCACCGTGGACGAGGACAGCCCGGTGCTGATCCCGGTTCTGGCCAACGACACCGATCCCAACGGGGACACACTGACGGTCATTACAGTCAGTGATCCCGCCAATGGAACGGCAGCGATCGACAACGACGGGAACGTGGTCTACACGCCGAACGCGGATTTCTTCGGAACGGATACGTTTACGTACGACGTGACCGACGGCGGCATCATCACCACGGCGACGGTCACGGTGACCATCAACCCGGTGAATGACGCACCCCGGTTCACACCGGGCACATCGATCTTCACCTTTCCGCAGGATGGTTCGCAGGTGTTTATTGGCGGCGAATCGTTCGAGAACCCGATCGACGGAGGCGAAGAGTTCGTTGTGAACTTTGGAGAAGCCGTCGACGTCGAGGGTGACCAGATCACCTACAAGTGGGTCCTGGGCACGGACGAGGCCGTGACCGACGTTGTCCTGACGGGTGACACGGACCAGACCGAGCTGACCTTCCTGGTCTCCGAGATCGCCGAGGTACTCGACGGAGCCGGCGCAACGGCCGGAGCGGGGACGACGGCATACCATCGCATCATCGCGTCGGACGGCGATCTGGAGACCGTCAGTGAGGTCTCCTCCTTCACGCTGGTGCGCGGCTATGTGACGGCCGTGGAAGACGAGGCCATTCCGGAGGTGTTTGAACTGCACCAGAACTACCCCAATCCGTTCAATCCTGTCACGCAGATTCGATTCGGTCTGCCGACTTCGGGTTCAGTGCAGATTGACGTATTCGACGCAACCGGGCGCAGGATCGCGAATCTGGTAAACGGCACACTGCCTGCGGGCTACCACGAGATAACCATGGATGCAGTTGGACTGCCCAGCGGCGTCTACCTGTATGTCATGCGTGCCGGCACCTTCACCGAAACCAAGAGCTTCGTTCTCCTGCGCTGAGGAGACTCCAGCAGGTCAGGCCATCACAGCCAGAGCATCACGCACCCGACCGGCAAAGTCCGACTCGGACTCGCCAGCCGTTCGCTCGATCATTCTCATGTGATACCGATGGAGGTGCGACCAGTGCGCGAGGACGTGGGCATCTTCGGCCTCGACCCGACCAAGGCGCTCGGAGCGACCCGCGTCCAGCGCATCCTGAATGACCTGATCCAGCCCCTCCAGACTGGAGGCAAAGCTGACCGGAAGCCCATCCCGGACGGCCACCACTTCGGGCGCGCGAGCCGCGGGCAGTGCTACCATCACGGCGTCACGGTCAAAGACTCGGGGCGCAACACCTCCTCGCCGGTCGGATCGCTTGCGAATCAGGTCTCGCCAATCCCGAAGGGTGGCGGCGGCCTCGAAATCGAAGTCTGACGAGGCGCGGGCCATGGCCTCATCGATCAGGGTGGCCACCGGCTCGACCTGACCGCAAAGGAACTCCTCCTCGCTGCACGTGGGGGGACCGGCGGTGGGAGCCTCAGTGCCGGTGGGAGCCTCCGCAACGGCCCGAAGCCAACCGGCGGCCCGCAGCACGTGCTGACGCCGCTCGCGATCGAGTGGGTTTCGCACCGTCGGCCGATTGCCATAGGAGCGGCCGAAACAGGCCGCGATCACCTCGGCGAGTACATGAGCCAGATGCGTTCCGCCGACGGGCCCGAAATACGACGCCCCGTCCTTGTGTATAACGGGGCGAAGCGTCACCGTACCGTCCTCCAGCCGGACAAACGGACGGCGGCGATAGGTCCGCTGTGCCCTGTTGTGTGGAGGCTGCAGTTCCTTGATCAGCCGGGACTCGTGCAGCATGGCCTGCAGTTCGGTGGGAAACGTCTCCCAACGGACCTCATGGACGCGGGCCATCATCGTGCGCGTCCGCGGCGGTAGCGCCTCCACGGCTACCACGTACTGCCGCAGACGATCTCGAAGCGTTCGCGCCTTGCCCACGTACAGGAGCTTTCCTTTCCCGTCGAAGAACCGGTAGACGCCTGGCTCCAACGGTGCCTCGGAAATCGGACCCTGCCTCAGCGCCTCGAGACGTCGACTGACGGCCCCGCTCGTGGCGTAGTGCCCCAGCTGCAGTTTCTGCAGGCTTTCCAGATTCCGGGCCCCCGCCGCCTCGGCGTGGGGAAGCAGGCGGACCAGAATGCGTCCCGTCAGGTCGGCATCATCCATCGCCCGGTGCCGCCGGGCGACGGAGAGCCCATAGAATTTCTTCAGGGCATCGAGGCTCTTGGAGGGAAGCCCGGGCAGGAGGCGACGGGCCAGGCGTAGCGTACACAGGAACGGCTCGTCAAAGGCGGAAGTGCCGGTACGCAGGCCCTCAAGCGTCAGAAAGCGCTGATCGAAGCCCGCGTTGTGAGCCACCAGGGGAGCACCCCGGGTCCATTCGACGAAGGAGGAAATCGCCGGACCGACGGTCGGTTTGTCCCGGAGCATCTCCGGACTGATACCCGTCAGGCGTGTGATGGACCGAGGCACTGGACACTCCGGGTCTATCAACTGCTCGAAGCGCTCGACAATCTCGCCCCGCTCTACCCGAACCGCACCAATCTCAATGATGCGGTGCTCGGTCGGGTCGGTCCCGGTGGTCTCCGTGTCAACGACAACGAAGGTCTGATCGATAAGCGCCATTCAAGTATGCCTCGTCCGAAGCATACTCCACAGGCTATGTCACCCTGGTGTCGCAGGGCAAAGGGGAAGCAAGCCCGCGCCTGATCAGGCAGCCTTCGGAATTGACCGTTCCGCGGCCAACAGTGGAAGAGTGATGGCAAATCGACTTCCAACATCCGGGAGACTGGACGCGGTCAGGCGTCCTCCGCTGGATTCGGCCACCTGCCTGGCGATTGTCAGTCCAAGGCCCACGCCTTCGTGCTCACGGGCGTCACCCTGGGATCCCTGCGCGAATGGACTGGCCAGTTCTCCGAGTCGGGATTCGTCGAACCCGCGGCCCGTGTCCTCCACCGATACCCGTACACGGGCGCCGTCGGCTTCAACAGATACGACCACCGAACCCTTCTCGGTGTACTTGAGTGCATTCTCGACCAGATGGGAGACCGCCGCTTCGATGGCATCTCGGCTGGCATTTACCCACGCCTCGGTCTTGGTGGCCCGGTAGACAAAGCTGAGTCGTTTTTCGAATGCCAACGGCCGGAGGCGTGAAATGACGCTCTCCACAATCGCGTGAATCTCTGTGGGCTCCCGGACGATTGAGGACGAATCGTCTACCAGGTCCGCGTACGTCAGTAGTTCCTCCAGCGTGTCATGCAGGCGACTGGCGCTGTTGCGAATCGCCAGGGCAAATTCGGCCATCTCCCCTTCAGCCTGGGACTCCATCTCGGATGCGTAGGCCAGAATCACGGTCAGTGGCGTGCGGAGTTCATGTCGGACGTGGGCCAGCCCCAGTCCGGGGACTTCCACCGTCTTGGGGGCCGCTTCCTTGCGGGCCGCGCGGGTAGTAACCACCGTGATTCCCATCGTCGGAATGATGTTCAGGAGGTAGACGCCCAGTGCGCCGGCAAAGAGAAGGATGTACGCCAACAGAAGGCTGCGAGAAAGGCTCTCCCAGGAGTCGGCCAAAGAAGTGGATGTAATGGCCGCCGCGGAACGGAGCTCGGCCGCCGCCTTGCGCACGTACCATCTCAGGTCGGCGGCTCGTTCCGGATTGCTTTCGCCAAGCGCCACATGGTCAATTCGGTCCAACCAGGACCGGGCCCGGTCGACGGCCTCGGCCGCAGGACCAGCCATGGCAGACCATGACGCCCAGGATGGGTCCGTAGGCTCCATGCGAAGGCCCCCGCTGGCTGCCAGGCGTCCGTCAAATCGGGACAGTGACGCCAGGTCGGAGCTGGCCGCGGAAATGGCGGCGCGCTGTCCAACTACGGCTGCCATTTCTGCTAGAGACTGGATGCCGACGACGGTAAGCGCGATGGCCAGGCCGGCAATCCAGAGGCGAATGCGGGATTTGGCGGTCATGGACGTTCGGGTTTCGAGGGTAGTGACTCTGCGTTCCACATACCAAACCGCATGCCGGGTCGCGGATCGCGCTCCGTCGGCCCCCCAACGGTTCGCAGCCCGAATCAGGAGGCGATTCCTGCCGCCACCGCGGTCGTTTGTGCCTACCCGGCGGGACGGATCATGCCCGGCCTATTTGCAGAATATTGGCAGCCCGCAATCGCCGCAAAAAGCATCTTTCAGGTCCGGGTTCGCCCGGTTCATTTTGCCCATCTCTCAGTCTGAATACTCGTCCGTCATGAAAGTCACTGTTGTTGGCGCAGGTAACGTTGGAGCTACCGCTGCCGAGTGCATCGCACGCATGGATATGGTCGCTGAGGTCGCTCTCATCGACATCGTCGAAGGCCTCCCCCAGGGAAAGGCGCTCGACATGCAGGAAGCGGCACCCATACACCTCTTCGATACCCGGGTGATCGGCACCAATGACTACGCCGACACGGCCGGCTCAGACATCTGCGTCATCACGGCGGGTCTGGCCCGCAAACCAGGCATGAGTCGCGACGACCTCCTGGCCAAGAACGCGGCCATCGTCAAGTCGGTGACCGAGCAGTTTGTGGCTCACAGCCCGAACGCCATCATCATCTGCGTTTCCAACCCGCTGGACGTGATGACCTACGTGGCCTACATGGCTAGTGGGTTCCCGAGCCACCGCGTGATGGGAATGGCCGGGGTTCTGGATACCGCCCGCTACCGCGCGTTCCTCTCGATGGAACTCGGCGTGTCTGTGAAGGACATTCAGGCTCTTCTGATGGGCGGCCACGGCGACACCATGGTGCCGCTTCCCACCTACACGACGGTTGGCGGCATTCCGCTCCCGCAGCTCCTCTCGCGTGAAAAGATTGACGCGATCGTGGACCGCACCAAATTCGGCGGTGGCGAGATCGTCAAGCTGATGGGCACCTCCGCCTGGTATGCACCCGGTGCTGCGGCCGCGCAGATGGTGGAAGCCATCGTCAAGAACTCCGGACGGGTGCTGCCCGCCGCAGTCTGGCTTTCCGGCCAGTACGGGCACGATGGTATTTTCATGGGCGCCCCGGTCCGTTTGGGCACCAATGGCGTCGAGGAAATCATCGAGGTCGAGCTGAATAGCGACGAGCGCGCCCTTCTGGATCAGTCGGCACAGCACGTGCGCGACAACCTTGCCAAGCTGAAGGAATTGCAGGCCGAGTAGCCCAACCCCGTCTGCCTCCCGTTCGAGTCTCTGAAAGGCCGGTTGACCCCCTGAGCGGGGTCAACTGCCGAACCGCCCGGCACGGCGTGAGTTGCTTTGGCAGTATTCCACGCGCCCCGATGGCGTACACCCCGAACAATCCTCGGTTCTGACATGCGTTCACTGTCTGTCCTGCTCTTGCTCGCCCTCGTCTCCACGGGTTGCGATTCCGGCTCCGGCGGTGACGAAGGGTTGCTGGAAATCACGGACATCTCGCCCGGCAACGGCGACCTCGTGGCCCTGGGGCAGACCCTGAAGGTCACCTACGAGGGTCGCCTGGAAGACGGCACCATCTTCGATTCGACCGATGAGCGCGGCAAGCCCTGGTACTTCACGATGGTCGAAGGTCAGGTGATCGAAGGCTGGCTGGATGGCCTCGTCGGGATGGAAGTCGAGGGGACCCGTCGCCTGGTCATTCCGCCGCATCTGGCATTTGGACGTCAGGGTCGCTGTCTCAGCGACGGCAGCTGTCCTGTCCCGCCCAACTCGACGGTCATCTACGAGATCACGGTCGAGGCTGTTATTGGAGACGTAGTCATCGAGGTTGTGGCGGAGGGTGTTGGAGTCTCTGCCGATGTGGGCAGGCTGGTCGCCGTGGGCTACACCGGCACGTTCGTGGACGGACAGGTCTTTGACAGCACGGAATTGTCGGGTCAGCCGTTTGTCTTTCGCCTCGGCACCGGTCAGGTCATCGCAGGTTGGGATCGTGGCATCCTCGGTATGAAGGAAGGCGGCATCAGGAACCTCGTCATTCCGCCCCACCAGGCCTATGGCGCAAGCGGTGTCCCGGGGAGCATTCCGCCGTACACCACGCTTCTCTTCCGCGTCGAAATGGTGCGGGTGGACACCTAGGCTCTAGAAGGCGTCGAAGAGTCGCGAGTACTTGACGATGATTCCCCGTTGAAGCGCGTCATCCAAGGCGGCGTCCAATGCGCCCGTCTGGTTGATGACCACGAAGAGCCCGGTATTGGCCCGCTGCAGCCAACCAAACCGGAGATTGGCTGACCACGACTCGGACTGCTCGGAGTACTGAACCAGCGATTGGAGGTACACCCTGGGCGTGAACGAATAGGAAATCCGGGCCCGATACAGGTTGGCCGTGAAGGTGCCTCCCGGCAGCGAGACGCGGTTGTAGCTCCCTCCTACCTCGACAGTCAGGGCCTCCCCTCCCCGCAGCAATACGGACGGAGCAACCGAGGTCCGATCGCCGCCAAAAAAGCCGCCAATCGTGGTTCTTGAGTTCAGGCTGATTGCCCGGCTCTGATCCGTGAAGGCAACGATCAGCGCTTCCCGGTGATCATACGTGTCCGGTGGCACGAGGACGCCGTCCTCTATCTCGAAGCCGTCCCGGACGCCTTCCCGGGTGAAGTTCACGCCGGTGTGGATCTCGTATCCCCCAGGCCACTCCCAATGACTGTCGACGTGCAGGTATCCAGTTTCGTGAAAGCCGTCCAGCCCCCAGTAACCCCGGTAGCTGATGTGCGGCCTCATCTCGTGAAGCCCCAGGAATGACTCCGGCCGGATAGCCCGGAAAGCCAGAAGCGTGATTTTCTCGTAGGAGGAACGGCGCAGGAATCCCAGTTCGGGGTTGAAACTGCTGCCCACGCGGGTATAGGCCGCAATGAAGCGCCAGACCTCGTCCTGGTAGTTTGCCTCCACGTTCGCGCCCCACGAGTCCGGGTCATCGCCGCGCGATTCTGTTCTTGCCAGAAACCCCTGCACCTGGGCAAACTGGCCGATGCCCAGACGGCCATCCAGTGCCACGAGGCGATTGAAGTCGTTCGAAGGGGCGTTCGAACCCACACCTTCCCGATTCGTGCCGATCACACCGATCGAGGATCGATTCGGCAACTCCTTCTGAAGCCGCACCACGGAGAAGTTGCTTGCGACATACCTCCCGTCATCCGTGCCGGTCTGCATGTTGAGGAGGCCAATCCTCGTCCCCCCGACCTGCCCGGACACTCTCGCGCCGGCAACGATCGGGACCGGAGCGCCGTCCTGAATACCGATACGGCGGCTGAAAAACAGTTCGACCTCGGAGGGCTCCCCAACGGCAAACAGGCCTGCGTTCTCCAGAAAGAAGGGGCGCTTCTCAGGGAAAAACAGGCTGAAGCGATCCAGATTGACCTGCTGTTCGTCTACCTCGACCTGGGCGAAGTCCGTGTTGTAGGTGGCATCCAGCGTCATGCTGGGCGTGAGCCCATACTTCAGATCGGCCCCGAACTCGATGCCCGAATCCGTGAGCGTCTCGGGGCCTGTGAAGTCCGCGCTGGAGCGACCCAGACCATATGGTGTAACAGCCAGGTTCCGGCGGTTTGGTACCGCGAGCCCCTGAAGCGTGCCTGCGATTGATACCCGGTTCAGGTCCCACGCCCGCGGCAGGGGCGCCCAAAATGCCTTCTCACTTTTCCGGCGAATGTTGCGCTGGGCATTGAACCCCCATTCCTGCACGGCATCCGTGGGATACCTCAGGGTCCGGAATGGAATGGCGAACTCGGCGCTCCAGCCATAACTGCCAGTCTGCGCGCGTACGGCCCAGGAGCCGTCCCAGTTGATGTTGAAGCCCGCGCCACTTCCGCCCTGTTGACGCCCTCCACCAAAGCCGCCCTGGCCTTCCCGAGAAACCTGGGCGTCGTACTCGACCCCCGAGGGACTCGTCCCGAAGACGAATCCATTCTGGCCATCCCGATAGGTGTCCAGAATGAAACGAAAACTATCTGTGTCGTCCAGGGAGCCATCGCGCCTGGCATCGGTGATGACGATGCCGCCCGGGTTGGCATCATGGAGAATGACCCCCACGTAGAGGGTGTCCGCGGTCTGCGTGATGCGGAGCTCCGTACGTTCGGAGACAGACTGTCCCGCATCCGGCTCGGTCTGCCAGAAAGCTGTAATGGCGGGAACAGAGGTCCAGAAGGGATCGGCAAGCACGTCTCCGTCAACCACCGGGCCCGAGGTCGTCACGGTCACTGTGTATCCGGGACGAGCGGTCGGGATCGTCACTCCCTGGCCGAGGGCCTGCGAGGTCACGAAACAGGCCAGCACGAGCAGGGGGGTTTTCGTCATTTAGAACGCCTTGGCTATGCCGAGTCGCAGCGGGACCATCCCCGTCCGCTCGCTCGCAAACATGATGTGATAGGACGGCTCTGCGTAGAGCCACAGGCAGTCATTCAGGTAGTAGGCCACCCCCGCCCCCAGTTGGAGTCCGAGCACGGTTTCGTCGGGGCGCTCCGATGGCGCGAAGGTCAGCGCACAGGAAGCCGCGCCGCAGAACACCTCAGGATTCTCGACCACGATGCGGAGTTCCTCGAAGGCGATTCGATAGCCGCCGACCCCAAGGTGGAGATAGGGGCGAAACCAGGTGCCTCGTTCAAACTCGAGTCGGATTCCCAGTCGCGCGCTGAGGACAGAGAAGTCTCCCCCGCTCGTCTCCAGATCGGCGCCACTGGCCAGGAGCTTGTTCGGTTCGATGGGGAGCCGGGCCTGTCCAACTCCAAGAGTCACCTCAAGACGGTCGGCAATCCGCTGCCCCATCGAAATATCGAACGTCAGACCCCGATTCCAGAAATCCACGACATCGCCGGGACCGGCCGGAAAGACCGGACCCGAACCGAGGTAGACACGGGTTTCCTGACCGGACGCGGAGTTCGCGACGATAAATAGAATCGGCAGCAATAAGGACTTCCAGGCTCTCACGCAGCGAATATCGGATTCCGCCGACAAAGGACAAAGGCGTGGGGATTCCCCCCACGCCCGTTCGCGCAGGCTCCCGGACATCAGCCCTGGGGGGCCTTTTCAATGCGCCCTACAACTTCGGGTAGTACCTTTTGCCAGATCGCGAAGATCGATCAAGAAGATCGGTCAATCTGTCTCACTCCTCCCTCCCAATACCTATGCCAACCACCTCGGTTAGAGCAGAGGCCTCCATTAAGCCTGATATGGAGGTCTATCGCTATGACGAGCAAATCGTACGCATGTTTGTACTGGCCACCGCCATCTGGGGCCTGGTAGGCATGCTGGTCGGTGCCCTGATTGCGCTTCAAATGCCGTTCTGGCAAGCGAATCTCGGGCCCTACCTCACGTTCGGTCGCCTTCGCCCGCTGCATACGAACGCGGTCATATTCGCGTTCGCCGGCAACGCGATCTTCGCCGCCATCTACTATTCCACCCAGCGGCTCTGCAAGGCCAGGATGGCCTTCGACTCGCTGAGTCGGGTTCACTTCTGGGGATGGCAGTCCATCATCGTCGCGGCGGCCATAACGCTGCCCATGGGGATCACCACCTCCAAGGAATACGCGGAGCTGGAGTGGCCCATCGACATCGCCATTGCGGTGGTCTGGGTCATTTTTGCGGTCAATTTCTTCACGACGCTCCGGAATCGGCGTGAGAAACACATGTACGTGGCGCTGTGGTTCTACATCGCGACCATCATCACGGTGGCCGTGCTCCACATCGGCAACAGTCTGGCGCTTCCGGTCAGCATGACGCAGAGTTATCCGATCTATGCCGGTGTTCAGGATGCCCTTGTCCAGTGGTGGTATGGCCACAACGCCGTGGCCTTTTTCCTGACCACGCCCTTCCTCGGGCTCATGTACTACTTCCTGCCGAAGGCCGCCGAGCGCCCCGTGTTCTCCTACCGGCTCTCGATTGTCCACTTCTGGAGCCTGGTCTTCCTGTATATCTGGGCCGGCCCTCACCACCTCAACTACACGGCCGTTCCAGAGTGGGCCGTCACCGTTGGGATGGTCTTCTCCGTGATGCTCTGGATGCCGAGTTGGGGCGGGATGATCAACGGTCTGTTCACGCTTCGCGGCGCCTGGCACAAACTGCGTGACGACGTGGTCCTGAAAATGTTTGTGATCGGCATCACCTTCTACGGTATGTCCACCTTCGAGGGGCCGCTACTCTCTTTGAAGTCGGTGAACGCCCTCAGTCACTACACGGACTGGACCATCGGCCACGTGCACGCGGGTGCCCTCGGATGGAACGGATTCATGACCTTCGGCATGATCTACTGGCTGATGCCACGCCTTTGGAGGACGCCGCTCTGGAGTGATCGTCTGGCGAACACGCACTTCTGGGTGGGTACCGTGGGCATGCTGCTGTACGTGATGGCCATGTACTCAGCCGGCGTGACCCAGGGTCTGATGTGGCGTGCCTTCGACGAGGCCGGTCGCCTGCTCTATCCCGACTTCATGGAGACCATGATCCAGATCGTACCCATGTACTGGGTTCGCCTGGTGGGCGGGTTGATGTACCTGGCCGGAATGGTGCTCATGCTCTACAACATGTACCGAACCATCAAGTCAGCTCCGAAAGACCTTCCTGACCCTGCATTTACATCACCCCGTGAGGTGGCGGCATGACGAAGACCTCAACACCCGGACGCCACCGCAAGCTGGAGGGCTGGCCGCTGGTATTCTCCATTCTTGTGACGATCTCGATTCTCGTAGGGGGAGCCGCAGAGTTCATCCCGATGGTGCTGATCGAGGAAAACGTGCCGAGGATTGCCACCGTCACCCCGTTCACTCCCCTGGAGCTGACGGGAAGAGACCTGTACATCCGGGAGGGCTGCGTCGGGTGCCATTCACAGATGGTTCGCCCGTTCCGGCACGAACTGGAGCGATACGGGCCTTACGGCAGAGCCGGCGAGACCATTTACGAGCGCCCGTTCCTCTGGGGCTCCAAGAGAACCGGTCCCGACCTGTCCAGAGTGGGCGGCAAGTACCCTGACCTGTGGCACGTGCGCCATTTTGAAGACCCGCGCTCAACCAGCCCGCGCTCGCTGATGCCCCCCTACGACTGGCTGCTTCGGTCCGAGCTTGATCTGACAAACGTGAGCACCAAGCTCTCCACGCTGAAGACCCTGGGCACGCCGTACACAGACGACGAGGTTGCCAGTGCCGAGCGTACGGCGCGGCAACAGGCGGCGGAGATCGCCGCATCCATCGAGCAGGGCGGCGGACCGACGGGTCTGGCGGACAAAGAAGTCATTGCGCTCATCTCCTTCCTTCAACGCCTCGGAAAAGACATTCGGGCTGCAGGCATAACCGCGGAGGTCTCCCGATGATCAGGACTATTCTCGGAGCAATTGAGACGGGAGTCCTGGCCCAGGTGGGCCTCCTGGCTTTCGTCACCGCCTTCGTCGCCATATTGATTTACGCGTTCACCCTGCGCAAGTCAGAACGGATCGACGCGAAAAATCTACCCCTTTCAGACGGCTCGCCCGTAAACCACAACCAGGCGTAACCATGGCTGAAAACGATTCGACCCCCTCCGCCCGCGACGAGGACGCGGTCATCCAGGGACACAATTACGACGGCATTCGCGAGTACGACAACCCCATGCCGGGGTGGTGGCTCTGGATTCTGTGGGGCACCATCCTATGGTCGCCCCTCTACATCCTCGGAGTCCATTTTCTGGATGTAATCCCCACCTACGAGGAAGACCTGGCCTCGAGTCAAGCGGAGATCGTACAGATCAGGGAGGCCTATGAAGCCGCCAATCCCGCGTTCCAGGCCACGCCGGAGACCTTGGCCCAGTACGTCGGCAATCAGGACCAGATTGATGCGGGTGCCGCCCTCTTCGCCACAAACTGTGCGGCCTGTCACCGGCCGGATGGGGGCGGGCTGATCGGCCCTAACCTGACGGATGAATACTGGATTCACGGCGGAACGGACGTCGACATCTTCAACGTCATTTCAGCCGGCGTGATCAGCAAGGGCATGGCCCCCTGGGGACCGATTCTCTCAGCCGAGGCAAGAGCCCAGCTCGTGGCCTTCGTAAGGTCCCTGGAGGGCACATCGCCACCCGACGCCATGGCGCCACAGGGTGACCCGGTGACTGCCGATACGGACGACGTGTGACCGACGTCCCGGACATTCTCACGTCGCCCGAGGACGTGCTGACGACGCTGCACAGCGACGGTCGGCGACGATGGATCTATCCGACACTGAGCCCGGGACGTTTTCTGTCGTCCCGTCGCGTGGTCGGGTGGATACTGATTGTCGCCTATCTCGCCCTGCCGATTGTCCGTATCAACGGGCACCCCGCCGTACTGTTGGATCTGGTGCATCGCGAGTTCGCCTTCTTCGGTCTTGTGTTCTACCCGACAGACACCCTCCTGCTGATGGTCTTCCTGATCGGGATGATCGCGCTCGTGGTTTTGGTCACGGCGCTTCTCGGGAGAGTCTGGTGCGGGTGGGGTTGCCCCCAGACGGTGTACCTGGAGTTCGTCTTTCGACCGCTGGAGCGCCTCATTGAGGGCAAGGAGCACGTCAGAAAACGTCGAGACGAAGGGCCCCTGAGCCTGGAAAAGGCCTGGCGCAAGAGCGTAAAGTGGGGAGCCTTTACGGTGGTTTCCGCCCTTCTGGCGCACACTTTCGTCGCCTACTTCGTTGGCTGGGATCAGCTGGTCACCTGGATGACCGGAGACCCGCGGGAGCACTGGGGGTTCTTTGTCCTGATGGGAGCCACCACCGGTCTCGTGCTTTTCGACTTCGGAATCTTCCGCGAGCAGATGTGCACGATCACGTGCCCCTACGCGAGGATGCAGTCCGTTCTGCTCGATCCGGATTCACTGATCGTGTCTTACGACCCCGGCCGGGGTGAGCCCCGAGCCAGACGCTCGAAGATGCGCATGGCGGAGGAGGCGGATGGCGCGATCCCGGCCCAGGGCGACTGCGTCGACTGCGGAGCCTGTGTTCGAACCTGCCCCACCGGCATCGACATCCGGGAAGGACTGCAGATGGAGTGCATTGCCTGTACGCAGTGCATCGACGCCTGCGACACCATCATGGATCGCATCGGCAAGCCGCGAGGCCTGATCGACTACACCTCCGAGAGGGCGCTGGCCGGAATTCCGACACGCATCGTCCGCGCCAGAACCGTCCTTTACTCCGTCCTCTTCCTCCTGGCCGTCAGCGCCTTCACAACGGTCGTCATCTCCCGGGATGCCTACGACGTCAATATCGGGCGTGTGTCCGGCGATCCGTACACACTGTTGCCGGACGGCTCCCTGGCCAATCGATTGCGATTCAGGGTCCGCAACCAGACGGGCGCCTCCTCCTCATTCGAAGTGGAGGTGACATCGCCGACCGGAGCTTCTCTTCGCGCCGTCGGTACCATGCCTGTTCCGCTTGAGGACGGCGAAATGAAGCGGCTTGAAACCTGGGTACTTGTCAATCCGGCCGACCTGACGGACGGGACTGTCCAGGCAGAATTCCGACTCGTGTTTGGAGACGGCACCACCGAGTCCTTCACCTTCCCCATTCTCGGACCATCGCGCCCCTGAGCCCATGAAGCGATTTCGCATTCCCCCTGAAATAGCCTGGCCGATGCTGGTCATTGCCCTGCTCCTGGCCAGCGTCGGCACGGGTATTTCCATCGTCTACTTCGCGCATTCTGACGGTGGTGCACAGGTGGTTGAACGTACCCTTCCCCCACAGGTGGACGTCGAGGATCCGCCAGCGGACCGTTGACCTGCGCGCACTGCGGCTTGCCGCTGGGCAGGCACACCGTGAACGACCGGTTCTGCTGCGCGTCGTGTGCGGCGGTCCATGACATGCTTAAGGAAGCCGGTCTGTCGGGAGAGTATTACCGGTTGGCAAGCCTCGGGTCACGCCCCGTGGCAGCGACGCCGGGTGGCGACGCGGAGCAATTGGCGGAGTTGGACTCGCCGGTTTTTCTCGAGGGCCAGACCACGGCACTCGACGGCAACGCGAGGTCGGTTTCGCTTCATCTCGAGGGCGTCCACTGCGCCGCATGTGTCTGGCTGGTCGAACGATTGCCCTCTGAAATCCCCGGCGTCTCCTCGGCAACTCTGGACCTCACGGCCTCCCGCCTGGATCTGGAGTGGCAGCCGGACCGGGTCCAACTGAGCACAATAGGCGCGTGGCTTGGCGACTTCGGCTATACCCCGCACCCGCTCGATCAGGCGGCCCAGCGAACGCGTGAGGCGGAGCGCCGCGGCCTCTTCCGGGTAGGCCTGGCCTGGGCACTCGCGGCAAACGTCATGCTCATCGCTTCGGCCTTCTACGTTGGCCTTGACGCGATGGAGGATGCACGCCTCTTCACGGCCGCCAGGTGGCTGAGCCTTCTTCTCGCGACGCCGGCCGTGTTTGTGGTGGGTCGCGGCTTTTTTCAGCGGGCCGGAATGTCGGTCCGTCTGGCCTGGCGCCATCGATCCTGGCAACACCTTCACGTGGACGTTCCGGTTGCCATTGGACTCGGAGGAGGGTTTGCCCATTCCGCCTGGTCAACAGTCTCAGGAACGGGTGAGGTCTGGTTTGACTCGCTCGTCATGTTGACGGCGGCGCTACTTACCTCACGATGGCTTCAGGATCGCAGCCGCCGATCGGCCGCCGAGGCGGTGAGTCGGCTTCACGGGGCACTGCCGACCATGGCGACCGTGGTCACCGACGCGGGTCCGGAGTCGCGCCCTGTAACCGGCCTCCGTCAGGCGGATCTCGTCCGAGTGGTGCCGGGTGCGCTCTTCCCCTCGGACGGAGTCCTCGAGTCCGGATCCTCGACGGTGGACCGCTCCGTTATGACGGGCGAATCGAAGCCGGAGGAGATCGGCGTGGGATCAATCGTTCTTGCGGGTACTCGAAACCTGACGGAGGCGGTCGTGCTCCGGGTAACGGCGGCCGGCGACTCCTCCCGACTCGGAGGCCTCCTGCGGCTGGCAGGGCAGGCCGAAGATTCGCCCACGGTCGAGCTTGCCCAACGGATATCGGGACCGTTCGTCGCCGTGGTTCTGCTGCTGGCCGCCCTCTCAGGCGCGTTATGGCTGCAGTTGAATCCGTCGATGGCGGTGCAGCACGTTGTGGCGCTTCTCGTGGTGACCTGCCCTTGCGCGCTGGGAATGGCGACGCCGCTCGCGATGGCGGTAGCCGCCGGGCGCGGTGCAGCGGCCGGCGTGTTCATCCGGAATGGGGCCGCCCTGGAACGCCTGTCCAGCGCCGACCTGATCGTGTTGGACAAGACGGGTACGCTCACGGAGGGCCACCCGCGGATTGTCGACAGTCACGGAGATCCCGCGCTGCTCGATCTCGCGGCCTGCCTCGAAGAAGAGATCAGGCACCCGGTCGCTGAAGCCCTCCGGCACGCCCGGACACGTACCGATCTCACGGCCCATGAAGTGGTCAGTGTGGCAGGTTTCGGACTTCGCGGGCGGGTTGGGACCGACCATGTCCTGGTTGGCAGTCCGAGATGGCTGGCCCAGGAAGCCGAAGATCCGGAGCGCCTGTTGGAGCGCGTGCCTGCTCTGACCGAGGTTGGTCTTACTCCCATTGCCATCGCCAGGAACGGACAGGTCGGGTGGATAGGGGGCCTGGGCGATTCCCTGCGCGGCTCCGCATCGCCTCTGGTTGCTTTCCTGAAGGAGCGGGGCGTCGAGATCCATCTGATTTCAGGTGACCACCCGGAGGTCACGCGCCGGATTGGTGCATCGGTCGGCATCGAGCCGGACAGGATCCACAGCAACTGCGCCCCTGAGCAGAAGCGGGAGGTGATCCGCGGCTGGCGGGCCGAGGGAAGGACCGTGATCATGGTGGGAGACGGGCTCAACGATGCCCCGGCCTTGGCCCAGTCTGATGTCGGCATTGCCGTGGATTCCGGTACCCAGACCAATCGCTTCGCCGCCGATGTGGTCCTGACCAGGGAGCCTCTTGTGAGCCTACAGAACCTGCTTGTCGCGTCACGACACACCATGCGCGTGATCCGGCGCAATCTGGGCATATCTCTGGCCTACAACCTCGTTGCCGCAGCGCTGGCCATGGCCGGTCTGGTGACGCCCCTCTTGGCCGCTGTGGCCATGCCCGTGAGTTCGCTTGTCGTCGTGGGGCTGTCGCTGCGTCTTCCCGGGTACCCTCCCATCCAGCGGGAGAGCCTTCCCGAGGACGCACAGCTGGCGACAGCACGAAACCTGCTTGCGGCCTGATGGACATCCTCTATTTCCTCGTCCCCCTCGCCGTAGCGATGGCCGCCGTGGCGGTCGCAGGGTTCTACTGGGCCGTCCGGGACGGGCAGTTCGACGACACACACACGCCCGCCCTCAGAATCCTGTTCGAGGAAGAGACAGGAGAGCCGGAGTCAATGGACTCCGGTTTGGAACGCTCGCCAGAGCGTGATGGCGCCGATCAGCATGACCAGCCAACCACCGGAACTCACGATCAGTCTCCGCCCGTTGGCTGACAGGCTGCCTTCGAGGAGGGCCAGGGATCCGAGACCCGGCAGCGTGGCAGCTCCGAAGACGGCCATCAGCATGGCGGAAGGGAGGGGCCCTGCCGCCTCCATGCTCTTCATCAGAGCCGCGTAGACCAGGCCGCAGGGCAGGAATCCATTCAGGACACCGACAGCCAGGGGACCCCGAATGCGGCCCCTTCCCATGGCCTTGCCGAGCAGTGGCCCAATTCGGCGAAGCAAAGCACCCCCGAGCGCGAGCCGATCAGGAATCAGACCCGCGGTCGCCGCCCCGATCACGATGAGAACAAGTCCCGTCAGGACGCTCAACACCTGCTGACCACCGGAAATGGCGATTACCGAGTGCCCCAGCAGACCCGCCAGTGCGCCCAGCAGCACGTAGCTGAGGGTCTTTCCGATTCCGTAGGCCGGCCACCAGCCGGTTCGCCCCGCGATGATCGAAAAGCCGCCGCACATCCCGAGGCAGTGGGCACTCCCAAAGAGGCCCATCAAGAACACAGCTGAAATGCTTGTCAGGTCAGGCACAATCAGGGGACAGTCGGACTGGTTTGGGCCGTGAACGGCCGCACGCGGCTTGAAACAGGCCAACGAAGGGCGCTCCGTACGGTGCCCACACCAGAAGCAGACCTCGCGTATTTTCTTTCATGCACCACTACCCGTTCGATCCTGACCCCGCTCTGCGCCACTTGCGAGCCGCCGAACCGGCCTTCTGTGCTGTGCACGACGCCTGTGGCGACTTTGCCATGCGCTATGAGCCCCTGGACAGCGTTTTTCATGCGCTTCTCCGGTCCATTGTATATCAACAACTGTCCGGGAAAGCCGCAGGGACCATCTTCGGCCGGGTCGAGGCCCTATTCGACGGCCAACCTTCAGCCGCCGGACTGGGGAAGCTGACCGACGATCAACTTCGCAGCGCCGGCATGTCGGGGGCCAAAGCCCGCGCCGTGCGCTCTCTGGCCGAGCACGTCCTCGATGGCTCCTGCCCCACGGCTGCCGAGCTTCACGACCTGGAAGATCAGGAAATCAGGGACCGGCTTACGGTCATTCGCGGGGTCGGAACCTGGACGGTGGACATGCTGCTGATATTCCGACTGGGCCGCCCGGATGTGATGGCCTCGAACGACCTGGGTATTCGAAAAGGGTTCGCGCGAATGCGCGGGCTCGAAGAAATGCCCAGTCCAAAGGAACTGGAGGCGCTTACGGAATTCTGGCGACCATGGCGGACCGTCGGCAGCTGGTACATGTGGCGGGCACTCGAGATTGACCTCCCGGACGGGAGCTGACGCCGCCTGGCCGCCTACTCGAGCGGCTTGCGAAACACCAACACGTGCTGCTGAGGCAGCACGTCCAGGTCTTCGATCCACTCGAATCCCACCGACTCCATCTCCTGCCGCGCCTGCTCCTCGCTCATGCGATGGATTCGGTCGACGGGAATGGTCTCGTCCTCCGCCCGGTACTCGACCACGACCAGGCGTCCGCCGGTTCGAAGGGCGCTGAGCAATCCGGTTAGCATCTCGTGGGGATGCGAGAACTCGTGGTAGGATACCACGACCAGGGCGAGGTCCACAGATTCGGCTGACAGGTTGGGCGAGTCCACGGCGCCAAGGACCGGAACCACGTTGCGGAGCCCTGCCTTTGAGGCTGAAACGGTGACCGAGTCCAGCAGCGACTCCTGGAGATCGACCGCATAGACCCTCCCGTGCGGAACGCGGGTGGCCAACCGCAGCGTGTAATAGCCCGATCCTGCCCCTATATCGGCGACGCGGTCGGCCGGGCCAAGGCGCAGAGCCGTGATGAGACGTTCCGGGAGTTCTCGGACGTCCCGCGCCGGGCGATCCACACCCGTCTGCTCGTGCTCGGTCTCAAGGACCTGGGCAATTTCCCGTCCCATAAATATTTTCCCGGTACCCCCGTCTGCAGGCGACCGTGTGCGATAAAGCCCGTCCGCACCCGTACCGCAGGCACCGACGGCCACCAGGGCGAACAGGGCAATACGTAATCTTATCATTACCGCTCCCCTTTCAGGGTTGCAACGGACCGATGGGTGTTCCATCTTGTTTGGATGCGAGGTAGCGCCGCTTGGTCCGGTCTCGCCGCTTCCCACCCACCTCTCTTGATTTCGAATGGTTCGATCGGTTACGGCCGTCTGCTGGTTTTTGCTGGTACTCCCTCGGGGCGCCGAAGCGCAGTCCTTTGAGGATGCTGTCGTGAACATCGGCAACATAGGACTCACGGTGACCAACGCCGGTTTCTTCGGGCGCGCCAATGTGCGAAACGCGCCCACCGGTCCTCCGTCCATGGAGTATCCCCTGGACTCGGGCGTGGAGCATCTGTTCGAATCCGGCCTTTGGATTGGTGCCCGCCGCTCCGACGGAATCACGACGGTCCGCACGGGAGCGGTGACGGTCTCCAACGGGTACCGCCCCGGAGCAACCGGATACGAGTTCGCCCAGTCGACGCCGATCTTCCGCCGGTCCACCCTCCCCGAGTCGGACGCATTCACCAGCGCGGCGGTCAGCCACCTGGATTACCTCGCCACGTTTGTGGACACCTCTGCGGTGCTGCCCGGCACGTCGATCCAGATGCCGGACGTGGAAGGCCAGCTTGGCGCCAAGGTAAACATGGAGTCCTACGCGTGGAATTTCCCGTTCACCGAGTACTTCGTGATCGTCAACTTCGACATCATCAACATCAGCGATGCCGCCTGGGACAGCGTATATGTGGGGATGTATCATGACATCGTCACGCGAAACATCAATACGACCACCGAATCCGGCGGTGCCTACTTCAACAAGGGCGGCTACGGATTCCTGGACAGTCTGACCACATCGTACGGCTTCAACTCCGGCGGTGCCGAGGAGACCATCAACACATACGGAGCGATCGGCTTTCTGGGCGCCGAATGGAAGGACCCCCGCAGAGGAAGCCGCCGCTTCTTCCACCCTTCCGTGGCCGGCGAATACGTGGCTGACGGGTATGCCCCGCCGGTCGTGAAGCCGCGCTGGTGGCTGTTTTCGGGAGGTGCCAATCAGTTTACCACTCCCTCTTCCGATCAGGACAAGTACGAACGGCTGACCACGCCGTATCCGAATCCGGCCAGCTTTGCCTCGAACCAGGAGTACGAGACCGAGCGAGCCGCCTGGCGCGAACGCATCCGGACCGACGGCCAGAGCGCGGCCGGCAACTGGATCGGTCTTACGCCTTCCGGCCCCTACCCGACCGTTCTTCCCGGGGATACCCTGCGCGTGACGTTCTCCTTTGTGGGTGCCCTGAAGCCGGATGAATATCAGGGCGCGGGTGGCAAGCCGGTCGACAACGAGGACAGCCGGCGCATCCTGGTTGGAAACATCGAGTGGGCACGACGCACGTTCGCCGGCGAGGACTCCAACTACAACGGCCGTCTCGACAGCGGCGAGGACGTCAACAACAACGGAAGCCTCGATCGGTATCTCATCCCGGAGCCCCCGTCGACTCCCAGACTGCGGGTCGAATTCGAGAACGACACCGATGCGGTCACCGGACAACAGGACGGACGCGTCGTGCTGTTCTGGGATCGATCGGCCGAGGAGTTCATCGACCCGGTCACGGGCATTGCGGATTTCGAAGGGTATCGGATTTACCGGAGTAACCCCGGGGATGATCGAGGCGGCAACATCGCAGGGCAGGCAAGCCTCGTGGCCCAGTTTGACCGCCCAGGCAACCGTTCCGGTTTCAACAACGGATTCAACGAGGTCGCGCTTTCCGAGCCGGTGACCTTTCCCGGCGACCCGACAGAATATTGGTACCGCTTTGAGGTCGAAAATCTGCTGAACGGTTGGCAGTACCTCTTCGCGCTGACGGCATTTGACGAAGGCGACCCCGAGGTTGGCCTCCCCTCCTTCGAGTCGTCTCGCGTGGCCAATGCGATTCGCGTATTTCCGGGTACGCCCGCCAGTGACGGATCCCGAGAAGTCGGTGTGTACCCCAACCCGTATCGCGTAAATGCGGCCTGGGACGGCGGAACGAATCGCACCCGCCGTCTCAACTTCTTCAATCTCCCTCAGCGGGCCGAAATCAGGGTCTACACGCTGGCCGGAGAGATCGTCAAGGAACTGACCCACGACGCGGACACCTACACCGGTGACATCCGCTGGTATGACCAGTTCAGCGCCGAAAACCGACAACTTCCCGGAGGCGAGCACTCCTGGGACATTCTTTCAGACAACTCGCTCAACATCGCCGGAGGTCTTTACCTCTACACGGTGAAAGACCTGGATTCCGGCGATATCCAACGTGGCAAGTTCGTCATCATCAAGTAGCACATCGCCCACCACCACACTACCACCATGGTACAACGAGTTACATCCCTACTGATGCTCCTCGCGTTCGTAGCCGGTCCCGCGTTGGGACAGGTGACCGTCCGGGACATCAACGCCACACCGCAGGACAACATCGCGACCCTCGAGGCCGCCGGTGCGTCTCTCGACTCAGGCGACATCTCGAATCTCATCTTCAACAGCACGGTGGGCACTACGGTGACCTTCCAGGCTGTCATCCTCTCGGACCCGCTTTCATCGGGTCTGGCCAACCTCACCGACGGTATCAACCCGGATCGCATCCACGTTTACGTGCGTGACATCTCCGCCGGGACCATGGGTTCCGCGGGTATGGGCATCCAGATTGTGGATGGGCAGTATCAGACAACGGGGCTGATCAACACCACAATCGGCGACGTGGTTGAGATAACAGGTAACGTGGCACCCTTCGGCAACTCCATGCAGTTGGCTCCGGAGACGATCACGCTGCTTGGCAGCTACGGCGATTTTCCTAGCCTGGATGCGAGCATCCTGGATCCGGTTGTCGTGACCTCAGCCGATGTCAACAAGAGCGTTGACTCCAACGGCGGCGTTCAGCCCAACTGGACCAATTACCCCGACCTGATCGGCCAGTACGTTCGCCTGGAGGGCGCCACGCTGGTGGCCCGCGACATCTCGAGCGACCGGCCCAACTGGATTGTTTCGACCGACGGCGGAACCACCGTGGTGAGCTTCTATGACATGTCACTCCGCTACCGGAATGACCGCGGCAGCTACCCCGATGGATGGAACAAGCTGAATGACGATTTTGTGCCTCCGCCTCCCGGCGCCCGCGTGAATCTGCAGGGCTTCCTGGTCTACCAGCGTGATGACCCGTTCAATCGCGGCGTCCCGGCTCAGGAGATCCTGAGCATCGTGCCGTTTGCCGATGCGGATCTCGTCATAACCGAGTCGCCTCCGGCGGTCACCAACCTGTCCAGCCCCTCGACGGTGCCCTCGACGAGCGGCGTCGTGATCTCGGCCGATGTCACGGCTGATCCCTCGCGCACGCTGACGTCTGTGGAGTTGGTCTACACCACGTCGGATAACGCGACCGAGCGGAGCGTAGCCGGGGCCAACTCCGGCGGCGACACGTACATCTTCCCACTCCCGGCGCAGGCTGACGGCGTCTTCGCGACCTACTGGGTCCGCGCGACCGACAACACCGGCGCCACCTCCGTGGAAATGGATCCGGTGGCCAGCACGCGGTTCCTGGCCAACGGCATCACGATGGTGTCTGACGTTCAGCAGACGGCAGGCGGCGGACCAGGCGACTCGCCGTTCCGCAACCTGACGACGGACATGAACCTTACCGTGACGGTGATGACGCAGACCTCGGTCTCCCGAATTCTCGCCGTTCAGGACGGCACAGGCCCCTGGTCGGGTGTCATTATCCGTGGCTCCTCGGCCACCGACGGCCTCAACCGAGGAGACGTGATCCACATCACGAATGCCAAGATCGAGGAAAGCTTCGGACTGACCCGCCTGCGTGACCTCACCTTCACGGTCACCGCAACCGGTGGTTCAGCGCTCGATCCCGTTGTCCTGACTACGACTGCCATGCAGGATGGCGCGGTCGCGGAGGCGTATGAAGGCATGTTCGTTCGCTTTGAGACCATCGAAATCGGCACAAATCAGGCGGACGCCCCGTCTGACTTTGGGGAGTTCACGATCCAGAATGTGGGTACCACTGCCGCAGTTCGGGTTGATGACGCCTCTTCCGACTTCTCCAGTTCCTTCAACGATGGGCTGCGGGCCGGTCAGCGCTTTGCGGCGATTGATGGCACCTGGAGCTATTCATTCAACAACTACAAGCTGTGGCCAGAGGACGAGTCCGATCTCGAGGAAATCTCGCTTGGGTTCTCGCTCGCAGATGTGAACCGCATCCCGCAGGACAACCTGGCCGCGCTTCAGGCAGCCGGTCCGAACATTGATCCAGGCGAAATCGCCAACCTCATCTTCAATGAGACCACGGGCACCACAGTCACCTTCCAGGCCGTGGTCATGAGCGATCCACTCTCGTCCGGCCTGGCGAATCTGACCGACGGTATCAACCCCGATCGCATCCACGTCTACGTGCGTGACGTCAACGCCGACATCGCCGGTCCGGACGGGATGGGCGTGCAGATTGTGGACGGCCAGTACCAGACCACGGGCCTCATCAACACCACCATCGGTGATGTTGTTGAGATCACCGGAAACGTGGCGCCCTTCGGAAACTCGATGCAGGTCGCGCCGGAGTCCATCCAACTGCTCGGCAGCATCGGGGACCTCAACTACGACGCCAGCATCCTGAACCCGATCACGGTTACGTCTGCTGACGTGAACGCGAGCGTGGATTCGAACGGCGGGGTCCAGCCCAATTGGGGCAACTACTCCTCCCTCATCGGGGGATATGTGCGCCTCGAGGGTGCCACCATCGTGGCCCGCGACATTTCCAGCGACCGTCCGAACTGGCTGGTCTCCTCAGACGGCGGAACCACCGTCGTATCGTTCTACGACATGTCACTCCGCTACCGCAACGACCGCGGCAGCTACCCCGACGGTTGGAACAAGCTGGATGACGATTTCGTGCCGCCACCTCCGGGCTCCCGTGTCAACCTCCAGGGCTTCCTGGTCTATCAGCGCGACGATCCGTTCAACCGAGGCGTCCCGGCCCAGGAGATCCTCAGCATCGTTCCGTTTGCGGACTCCGATCTGGAGATCACCGAGGCACCGCCGATCGTGACCAACCTCAGCAGTGTGGACTACGTCCCCGGTGCTGACGCCGTCACGGTGACCGCAAACGTCGTCGCGGATCCGACCCGCTCGTTGACCTCGGTCGACCTCGTGTACGTCACCTCTGACGCCTCCGGCGAACAGACGGTGGCTGGCACGGACAACGGAGACGACACGTTCACCTTCACCATCCCGGCCCAGGCCGACGGTGTGTTCGTGGACTACTACGTGCGTGCTACGGACAACACGAGCGCCAGCTCGGTCGAAAATGACCCGAATGGCAGCTACCGTGTCCTGACCGGCGGCATCACGCA
>JAJCYP010000009.1 GCA_029262855.1 Bacteroidota bacterium
ACCGCCACAGCTGCAGCGCCCGCCGCGTAGAACGGCATATAGACGTACCAGGCGAAGAGGCTGCTGCCCAAAAGCGGACCCAGAATCTGGCCTAGCCCAGCGGCCGTGCTGAGTATGCCCAGACCGGTTCCGGCCTGCGGACCGCTGCGATCGGCGGCTTCTGTGAGAAGATTCGGCGTGATAAAGGCGATGCCCAGGGCCAATACACTCACAGCCGCGAGTACGGCCGGCGCCCATTGCAGGAGAGGGATCACCAACAGACCCGTGCCCAGCAGCCCAAAACCAACTGCGATCTGCACTTTTACGCTAACCCGGCCACTCAACCACCCAACGGCCCCGCCTTGGAATACAGCCATCACCAAACCGCACAGGGCGAAGGCAGCCCCGATCCCCCTCAGTCCGAAACCGAGCACGCGATCGGCGTACAGGGCAAAGACCGCCTCGAACAGAGTGAGTGCGGCCATGCTGATGAAACCGAACACAAGAACGGCTCTCAGTTGTCGAGTCATTTCCCGCCACGGAACGGCCTCTGCCTGGGTGGTCGAAGATGATTTCGCCGGCTTGGTCTCGGTGAGGTAACGGACCACCAGGGGCACCACCGCCAGCGTCAGAGCAGCGGCCACGAAGAAGGGGACCGAAAAGCCGTCAAAAATGAAGTGCCTCCACGAGATAACGACATGCCACTCATCCTGCGCCATGAGTCCTCCGAGAGCCGGGCCAGCCACGAATCCGAGGCTGGCCGACGTACCCAGCCATGCCATTGCCCTGCCCCGCTCTCCTGCCTGGACCGTGTCGGCCACCGCTGCACTGCCGGCCACGACGAGTGCAGCCGCGAATGCACCGCCTACGAGACGGGCCCCGTATAACAGCGGAAGAGATGAACCGAGCCCGAATGCGATCTGGGAGACCGCGACTCCGATGAGGCCAAGCACTACGAGTGACTTCCTGCCCTGCCGATCCGACCACCATCCCCATAGGGGCGCCAGCGCGAGCTGCGTTACCGCGTATGCGCTCGTGAGCGCCCCCACGTGCAGGGCGACCCGCCCGGTCGTCACGGCCTGTCCCAGGCCGAGTCGCTCGACGAAGGCCGGCAACACAGGGAGTGTGAGGCCAAATCCGATCATGGCCAGGAAAATGGCAAAGAACAGGAGGATCAGGGAACGTGGCATCAAGGGGTGTGGGTACAGAATGTCTCGACCTCTCCGGCAAACCAGCCGTCCGGCTGAGATGCGACTTGCTTCGGATCGGCAGTAGCGTGCAAGCCTTCGGTCTTTGAGCAGGCAATCAACAAGTGAAATGTGTACGTTGATGAGTAGACTCAGGTGAGCGCTTGCACCGAAGTGAACAGCAAATTGCCCCGGCGAAGACCGAGCTGAAGCCTCTGACCAGACAGAAAGGACGAGCGAGAGAGGATGTTCGTGGCCCGGCAATATTTCTGCACAGCTTGTGTCCTTGTCGCGGGGCAAGGTGCCGGAACTGGGGGATCTCCATCCGCATCGGCACCACCGGCTTTTGGAACGAGGAGCCCACGCATGCGTGATCTTGGGAACCCTGATCTGGGGCTACGGTGATCTTCTGATTAAATGGCACACCCTATGATCATGGACAAGGGTGCTCATGGGGCAGGTGGCCGAGTTGGTTGGTGGGCTTTTTCCGCTCGCCTTTCTGGCGGGGGCAGTGGTATCCGGACTCAGCGCCTACACGAGTGTGCGCGAGGCTATTTCCGCGGCCGTGAGCTCGCGCTCAGAATCCGGTAGCCACCGGAGTCCTTGTCCTTCTCGATCTCGAGGAAGCCGCGTTTTTTCCCGTCCGCCAACAGGTCACTGAAACTGGAGTATCCGTAGTAGCCCTCCGAGAAGTTCGGCTGCTTGCGCTTGAACACCTGCTTGACGTGGCTGGCCCACACAGCCTCGCCGCGGTCATCGATCATGGAGTGCGCGGTCGCGGCCAGGCGCCTGAACATCTTTGCGCGGGACGGGCGTCCATCCTCTTCGGGCTTTTCAGCCTTCTCGGGGGCAGGCTCTTCCTCCTCTTTTCCGCCCGCGAGTTCGTCGTAGTACCAGAAGTCGTCGCAACTCTCAATGAGGAGTTTGGAGCTCGAGTTTCTCACCCCGATCCCGATAACCCGTTTCCCGTTTTCGCGAAGCTTCCCTACGAGGGGCGTGAAGTCACTGTCTCCTGTAACCAGGGCGAAGGTATCGATGTGGGGTCTGGTGTAGCACAGATCCAGCGCATCCACCACCATTCGAATGTCAGCCGAGTTTTTTCCGGACCACCGGGCGTGGGGGATTTCGACCAGCACAAAGCCCGACTCGTGGAGCGGCCTCCGCGATTCCTGGTATTTATGCCAGTCGCAGTAGGCATTCTTGACGAGGATGCGCCCCTTTTCGACCAGTTTTTCTATGACCACGTTGACGTCGAATTCCGGGCCAGGCATGTCTTTGAGCCCGAGTGCCACGTTTTCAAAGTCGACGTAGACGGCGAGTGCGTTGTCTGAATTCATGCCATTGGGACAGGATCGAAGGCAAGGGTGTTCCGCCTGCAAAAGCTCTTCGCGAGATGCGCCTGGGAAACGGCCGGGGAAGAACCTCGCGCGGCCTCCCGCGTCACACTTGGATGCCGCGAACTGCCAGACCCCGGGAAGAACTGCTCAATGCCATCAGCCATGGCGCGGGGTTTCTGGGGGCCATCGCCGTGGCACCCGTGTTGATCTATGGGGCTGCCCAGAATGGTTCTGCCGGCAACATTGTCGGGAGCGCCGTCTTCGCCGGAGCGCTGATCCTGCTGTACCTGGCTTCCACCTCGTACCATGCCGCCCGTCCGGGACCGCTCAAGTCCTGGTTGCAACGAATCGATCACGCGGCGATCTACCTGCTGATTGCCGGGAGCTACACGCCGTTCACCCTCGGTGTACTCGGCGGCGCCTGGGGCTGGACGCTGTTTGGCATCGTCTGGGGAGCGGCAGGCGTGGGCGTCGCGGCCAAGTTGACGATGGGTGACCGCTTCCCGCGCCTCTCCACCATCACGTACCTACTGATGGGCTGGAGCGCGCTGTTCGCCATCAAGCCCTTGGTGGAGAACGCCGAAACCGCAGGACTCGTCCTGCTTGCCGCCGGCGGACTGTTCTACACGGCAGGCGTGGCGTTTTACGTCAACAGGCGACTCAGGTACAGCCATTTCATCTGGCACCTGTTCGTCCTCGCAGGGTCAACATCCCACGTCCTCGCGGTCCTCTGGTACTCGCATTAGGACGCGGGCGGCCTGGCGACCGGCCGGTTTATTCTTCGTGCTCGACCTGGAGATAGTCGAGCTCGAGGGGCGTCTTCCGCCCAAAGATGGACACCATCACCTTCACCTTGGCCTTGTCGGGGAAGACCTCCTCGACCAGACCGTTGAAGTTGTTGAACGGTCCATCGATGACCTTGACGGAATCGCCCAACTTGAACGGGATCTCGAGCGTCTCGCCGGCCTCGCGGACCTCGTCGATCTTGCCCATGATCCGGTTGACCTCATCCTGACGGAGCGGGGACGGCTTGTCGCCGGTGGTCAGGAATCCGACGACGGACGGCACTCCTGAAATCAGGTGCTTGATGTCCTTGTCGAGAATGGCGTGAATCAGCAGGTATCCGGGGAAGAAGGTCTTCTCGCGCGTCCGCTTCTTGCCGGCGCGCATCTCGAAGACCGTCTCGGTCGGGATCATGATCGAATCCAGCTTCTCGGTCAGTCCCTCCTCGAGGAGCTCACGCTCCATGTATTCCTTGACCTTCTTCTCGTGTCCGGAGAAGGTGCGCAGGACGTACCACTTGAGGATCTTGTCGACTTTTGCCACGATCAGCTGCCGTAAATGATTTCGAGCGTCGTGCTGATCACACGGTCAGCGGCGAAGATGAACAGGGAGATGATGACCGTGGCCACGAGAGTGATCACGGTGTTCCGAATGAGTTCAGCCTGCGTGGGCCAACTCACCTTGCGCATCTCTTTCGCGACGTCTTCCAGGTATCCGGTGATATTCATATCGGTTTCTTTTCAGTCTGCACGGGCGGCAGGACTCGAACCTGCAGCCTGCGGTTTTGGAGACCGCTGCTCTGCCAATTGAGCTACGCCCGTGTTTGGCAGGCAGGTCGCCCCTTCCGCCAGTGTCTGGATCGGCGCTTCTACAGCGCACTCCAGTTTTCGTTCAACTCCATTCGAGGAAAGCCCCGAGCCCGGATTCCGGACACGGGGCCAACCCCTACAAAGCTCGGGATTTCGAGATCAGATTCGTTCAGGGCAAGGCGGCCAAGGCGAGGAACCGGAGGCGTGCTCTAGCACGTCGAGGATTCCGAGTCCGCCGGCCAACGCCGCCCTGGGCGAATCTGGCTCGAAATCAATCAGTCTAGGATTTTGGAGACAACACCTGCCCCAACAGTCCGGCCACCTTCACGGATGGCGAAACGGAGACCCTGCTCCATGGCCACCGGAACGATCAGCTTGACCACGAACTGCGTGTTGTCGCCCGGCATCACCATCTCGACGCCCTCGGGCAGCTCGATGTCACCGGTCACATCCGTCGTACGGAAGTAGAAC
>JAJCYP010000010.1 GCA_029262855.1 Bacteroidota bacterium
GTGATGACCGCCTCCAACTCGGCGGTCAACACTTCCAGCCGCTCGTACGCATCCCGACCGGGGCGCTGATCCGCGCGCGCGGTCATCCCGGACAGGTATCGCAGCTGGGAATCGAGCATGCGCGCTGGATAACTGTCAGAGTCGTCGGTAACCAGACGGTCACGAATCGCCTCGAGCTGCTCACGCAGGGGATCGTCCTCGGCCAGATCATCCATCGCCTCCTTAATGCTCATCACCGCCCGCGCGTGACGCGTCAACTGAACCCCCAACGACTGGTTGTGGGCCAGTTGGAGCTCCATGTCCTGCTGCGACACATCTCCTTCGATGCGCGGATCGGGAAGCACCGTCAGATCTACGGACAACGCATGCCCTTCCGTCTGAAGGCGCACCGTGTAGGAGCCCGGAACGGCCATCGGCCCGCGGCCCTGTCTGCCAGTGGCCGCCAGCGGTCCGGAGTGCCTCAGATCCCAGATGAATCGGTGAAGCCCGGCGGTGGTGTCCAGGGCCGCGGGGTCCGCCTGCATGGGAACGGGCCCGCGCATTCCCTGAATCTGCGGCTCATCCTCGTCGCGCTCGGCACTGGTGAACCTGCGAATCACGGTCCCGGACGCGTCGGCCACCTCCAGCTCCAGATCGCCCGAGAGCGTATCCGCCAGGTGGTACCAGAGCACAGCACCGGCCGGCAGGTACTCAGGATCCGCTCCCGAACTGCGCCCACCCCCTGACCGCGTCCGGTAGGCGTCTCGCGGCTCGAACAGGTGCACGGCTGCCGTCGCCACTTCCTCCGAAAGCTGGTGCAGCGGTGACATGTCGTCCAGAATCCAGAAGGACCGCCCCATCGTGGCAATCAGCAAATCCTTCCGGTGAACCTTCAGGTCCGTGATCGGGGTCATCGGAAGATTGGCCTGCAAAGGCATCCACTGCGTCCCGTCGTCAAACGAGACAAACAGACCATATTCGGTCCCCGCATAGAGCAGTCCCTCGCGATCGGGATCCTCGCGAACCACGCGGGTGGGATTGAAGACGTCGATTCCATTCGCACCGTCTGTCAGCAGCGTCCAGAAGTCGCCGTAATCCTCGGTCTTGAAGATGTAGGGCCGGAAATCGTCCAGCAGGTACCGGTAGGCCGCCACGTACGCTTTGCCCGCCTGATGCGGCGAAGGCTCGATGGACTGGATGCGCCCTTCGGGCGGAAGCTGGGGCGGAGTGACATCGATCCAGTTCTCGCCATCATCCATCGTTACATGCACCGGCCCATCATTCGAACCCGTCCAGATCACGCCGGCTTCGACGGGTGATTCCTCGATGACGTAGAGCGTGGAGTAGTGCTCCTCCCCCGTGATGTCCCGCGTGATGGGCTTGCCGGAGATCACCTGTCGCTCAGGGCGAAAGGCCGTGAGGTCCGGGCTGATCTGCTCCCACGTCTTGCCCTCGTCCCGTGTGCGATGAACGTACTGCGACCCGTTGTAGACCACGTTCGGATCGTGCGGCGAGACCTCGATGGGCACGACGCGCTGGAAGCGGTAGGGCAGCGTCGAAGGATTGACGCCATACATGTCTACCGCGCCGACGTAGTACTGCCACTCCTGCGCGGTTCGCCGGTTGTAGCGACCGAATCGCCCTTTGCAGTTGCTGTAGACGATGTCGGCATCGCCGGGCTTGGGAACGGCAGGGCCGGTTTCGCATCCGCCAACCGCCTCCCAGTAGGCTGTGGCCCCACCGGCACGCGTACCGGCCGGCGCGCTGGGTACGGCTATGGTGGAGTTATCCTGCTGTCCGGCATAGATCCAATAGGGGAAGCGATCGTCCGCGTGAATCTGGTACAGTTCGGCCGTGTTCTGATTTCTCTGCGTTGACCACGTGTGCGCTCCGTCCAGCGTAACATTCGCGCCACCGTCATTGGACTGGACCATGATGTCCGGGTTGTCCGGATTGATCCACATGTCGTGGTTATCCCCATGAGGCGTTGACACCCGACTCCAATCCTTTCCTCCGTTCTCGGACTTGAAGAAGCCTTCGTTGTTGACCCACACCACCTCGGCGTTGGTCGGGTCGGCGTCCACGTTGGTGTAGTAGAAGGGCCGGCGCATGATACCGTTCTCATTCGAAATGAGCCGCCAGGACTCGCCGCGGTCGTTGGAGCGATACAGGCCCTCTAGCTCCGGCGCGGCCTCCACCAGCGCGTAGACTCTGGCCGGGTCGGCCGGCGTCACGGCCAGGTCAATCTTCCCGGTCGGCCCGTCCGGCAGGCCGGCACCCGTCATCTTCCAGGTGGTGCCGCCGTCCGTGGACTTGTAGATACCGTTCTCGGTCTCCGACCCGCTGTCGATGGACCACGGGTAGCGGCGCGCCGTCCACATTGCCGCGTAGACCTCATCGGGATCGGACGGGTTCAGTTCCAGATCGATTGCGCCGGTGTTGTCCGACACGAATAACACCTTCTTCCAGGATTCGCCGCCGTCCACCGTCTTGTAGACGCCACGCTCTGCTCCCGGGCCGAACGGGCTTCCGAAAGCCGCCACGTAGACCACTTCCGGATTCGTGGGATGGACAACCACTGCGGCCAACTGCCCTGCGTCACGAAGGCCGATGTGCTCCCACGTCTTCCCGGCATCGGTCGATTTGTAGATGCCGCGTCCGATAATCACGTTGCTTCGGATACCGTCGGAGCCCGTTCCAACGTAGACCACGTCCGGGTTGCTGTCGGCCACATCTATGGACCCGATGGAGCCGGTGTCGAAGAACCCGTCGGAGACGTTCCGCCAACTGGCTCCGTTGTCGGTGGTTTTCCAGACTCCTCCACCGGTTGCGCCCATGTAGAATGTCTGTGGATGGGCGCGGTGGCCGGCCACGGCCGTCGCCCGTCCGCCCCGGCTGGGACCGACGTTTCGGAATTCCAGGGACTCAAAGAGAGCGGCTTCCTGCGCCGAAGCGGAATCGGCAATGAGTAGGATGGAAACCAGGGCAGCTAAAAAGGGGCGGGACATTGCGTAGTCGAAGAGTGAGGGTTCCTCAATATCCGAGTGAGGTGGTGCCGAGACAACTGCAGGCTTCGATCGCTCCCCTACCCTTGCGCGCCGCGAGCGAGTACCTTTCCATCGAGACAAACAGGCGGTCCGATGAAGCGAGTTGGTGTTCTGGGGTCCGGTGTGGTCGGGACGGTCCTATCCAATGGATTCCTGAAGCACGGGTATAGCGTCCGGCGTGGCAGCCGAAGTCCTGAGAAGTTTGACGAATGGCTTGAGGCGGCGGGGCCTCATGCCTCCGGCGGCACCTTTGACGACGCAGCAGGCTTTGGCGATCTGGTGGTGCTGGCTGTGAACGGCACGTCCGCAATCGAGGTACTGGGGGCTCTGTCGCCTGGCGTCCTGGATGACAAGGTGGTCATCGACACCACCAATCCCGTGCTCGCCGAGGCCCCCGACAACGGCGTGATCCGGTACTCGAGTAACATCAATCATTCCCTCATGGAAACCCTGCAGGCTGCCCGTCCGGAGGCCCGTTTTGTGAAGGCCTTCTCGTGCGTGGGCAGCGCCTTCATGGTCAATCCCGATTTTCCCGGCGGACCGCCCACCATGTTCATTTGCGGCAACAGCGGAGCCGCCCGCGAGCAGGTTTCCCGCATCCTTCGCGAGTTCGGCTGGGAGGTCGAGGACGTGGGTTTGGCCGAATCGGCCCGGGGGATCGAGCCGCTTGCCATGCTGTACTGCATCCCCGGCATTCGCGAGCATCGGTGGAATCACGCCTTCAAGCTTCTCAAGACGAATGACTGATCGCTCTCTTCCGGGGACGTCATTCTTGTCACTGAGGCGGGGGTCGAGATTCTTTCGAGTCGATTGCCTCGCAGCCCGGAAGACCTCGAGCGGCTGGTCGGCCGGCAGTAGTGAAACTTTCGGTGGTATTTGTCGTGCTAATATTTTAGCATAACGACAACCACCTTCCCGCTACGGACATGCGAGCGCTCCCGATTGCCCTTCTGCTCTGCCTCGCCACTACCCCCGCAGTCCAGGCCCAGTCCCTTTCGGACGCCATCGCCGGACTGACCTCCGCTAACGCCGAGGTTCGTGCTCGCGCCGCTTGCACGCTGTCGCGATTTCGGACCGATGCACAACCCGCAACATCAGCGCTGATTGCCAATCTTGGCGATGACACCGTCGTACCCCACGACGTCTGCCGGGAAATACTCGGACAGCGAGGGTACTATGGATATGGTGATCCGCGGGGCACGACGCCGGCCAAGGAAGCAGCGCACGCCCTGGGACACATCGGGCCGAGCGCGCTCGCGCCGCTTCACGCCGCCCTGGGGACAGCCGACGCAGCCATGCGACTGGGCGTCGTCCGCGCCCTTCGCGAACTGGAGGAGGCCGACTCGGTGCCCGTTCTTGCGAGTCTCCTCCCGCGCGAGAGCGTCGCCGAAATCAGGGCTGAAATCGCCGGTGCCCTCGGGGCAATTGAAGACCCGCGCGCGGTCCCCGCCCTGGGAGCGGCACTCGCTGATTCTGAGATCATTGTTCGCGAGCAGGCCGCCTGGGCATTAGGCGCCATCGAGTCTCGCCAGGGCGTCGGCCACCTCATCACGGTGCTCTCGGATTCGAGCCCCCTGGTCCGCGAGAGGGCGGCCTGGGCGCTGGGATCCATCGAAGATCCGAGCGCCGTGGGGGCGCTCGTGGCCCTGCTCACGGACGTCGATCCAGCAGTCCGCGAGCGGGCGGCCTGGGCGCTGGGCTCGATTGGTGACGAGAAGGCTGTCGATGCACTGATTGCGCTTATGAGCGACCGCGACATCAAGGTCCGCCGGATGGCGACGTGGGCGCTCTCGGAGTTGGACTGACTGCGGAGCGGCCGCGCCCCTCGTCAGTCGATCAGCCGGACCAGCCCGTCATCGACCTTCCGCATGAGCCGCTCGGCCAGCCGATCTGAGAGGGCAATCATGAGACCTCGCTCCTGTTCCTGCCACTCGGCCGGATCGAAGAGCAGCCGCTCGCTGCCGGTCAGATCCAGCGTCTCCCAGTTTCCGGGGTATGCGGCTCGCTCCACCCGCTGCTTCGCTTCCGCGTCGACGGACCCGTCGAGGACAAAGTCTCCCGTCACGAGATCGTAGGCCCGGTACTCCAGGACGCCTTTGATGGTGATGTCGATCTGTTGCCAGGTGTACGTCGTGTCCACGCCACCCCGCCCGCGGGTCCGCGTCTTGCGCCCCCGATCCCGACGGACGCGGTCCGTCCTTGAAAACGAGACCAGTTCGCCGCCCAGCACATAGTCGGCGTTGACCTGCTCGCCGAGCTCGCGGAAATCCGCGCGTCCCATCGGCCTGCCGCCAAGACCCATCGCCCGCGCAACCCGCCTGGTCTGGCCAGGATCAAGAAGCGCGATGAACTCAGACTGCCGTCCCGTCTCACCGAAGGCAATGGCATCATTGATGTCGGCAGCCAGATCTGGGGAGGCTCCCCTTCGCCACTGGTCAGTCGGCACGAATGGGACCAGGGCCAGCCCTCGGATTCCCTCCTCCAGCGCCTGATCTGCCAGTTCGCGGGCGGCGATTTCGTAGTCGTCGTCGTAGGGATCGAGTACCTCGACGGCGCGAAGTGCGGTGTCATAGCCCGACTTGAACCGGCCCAACTCCATGTCGGCCCGGGCGAGATTCAGCAGGACCTCGGCCACGCGATGGTCCAGCTCGCTTTGCCCGTTTTCCGGCACATCGGATCGATCCCGGACGCGGGTCAGCACGGCGAGAGCCGCCTCAAGGTCGCCCGCCGCTGCCAATTCCTCGGCCCGCCGGAGGGCGCTGTCGACGGCCGCAACCAGGTAGAACCGGCGCCGTTCCTCAAAGTCGTCGGGCATGGTGAGGTCAACCCCAACGTCGGCGGCACCGGAGTGGATGGCCATCATGCGATCCAGCTCGCGGATTGCCAGTTCAAACGCCCCGGTTGACTCGAGATCGGCGGCCGTATCCCAGAGGTACGCGAGTGCGCGGGCCCCGACCGTCTGCAGCCGCTCCCGAGCGTCCTCGTAGTCGCGGTCCGAGTCCAACACGCGGATGTAGGCTTCGGCGGCCTGGACGAATTCTCCGGCCTCCTCCTTCTTCAGGGCCTGCTCATAGCGTTTCCCTGTGGTCACACACCCACTGACCAGGACGGCAAACAAGAGGAGGAAGACTGCTCGTGAGGACTTGGACATTCGATAACTGGTTGGTTCAGATGCTGGCCCAGGCCGCCGACCGCACAGACAGGTCCTGCATCACTTCGGTGCGCTCGCGCCCGGCCACCGATTTGCTTACACTCGTTGAAATGCAGCCGTCCATCGGAGCCGTGGGCCAGGCCCACATGAAGGAAAGCCAGATCGTCCAGGCTCATGGGGGGCAAACTTGGTTGCGAAAATATACAGTGCCATGACTCGATCTGCCTACTCCATCACTCTGGCTGGGCTTCTGACCCTGATGGGATCCCTCTCGATCAGCGGCTGCCAGCCCGCCCCCGCGGATCCGCCGAACATCCTGTTCATTTTCTCGGACGATCACGCCCGCCAGGCGGTGTCGGCCTATGGCTCGGCGATCAACCGGACGCCCAACATCGACCGGCTGGCCGAGGGAGGGCTTCTGTTCACCAATTGCCTGGTGACCAATTCCATCTGCGCCCCGTCGCGGGCCACCGTGCTGACGGGCAAGTACTCCCACGCGAACGGCCAGATCACGAACGGGGAGCGGTTTGACGGCAGGCAGATGACGTTTCCGAAGCTGCTCCAGAATGCCGGCTACCAGACTGCCATGATCGGCAAGTGGCATCTCAAGAGCGCCCCGACCGGGTTCGATCACTGGCAGGTACTCATCGGCCAGGGTCCGTATTACAACCCGCCCATCCGGACGGCGACCGACACCACCATTGTCGAAGGCTACACATCGGAAATCCTGACCGACCTCGCTCTGGACTGGCTGGGTGAGCGAGACGGGGAGAAGCCGTTCCTGCTCATGTACCAGCACAAGGCACCCCATCGGAACTGGCAGCCTGCACCCGAACACATGGACGACTATGTGGACGAAGACATCCCGATGCCTGCCTCGTTCTACGACGACTACGAAGGCGGGCGAACCCGCGCGGCCCGCGAGGCTGTGATGAGTGTCGCCGACAACCTGACCATCGACGACCTCAAGATCAGACCCCCCGGAAACCTCACCGAGGCCCAGCGCGCCAGGTGGGACGAGTCGTACGGGTCCCGAAATGAGGAGGTGCGGGCGGCCAACCTGTCAGGCGATGAACTCGTCAACTGGAAGTACCAGCGGTACGTCAAGGACTACCTGCGCAGCGTGCAGTCTCTGGACGACAACATTGGCCGCGTGCTGGACTACCTGGAGGAGACTGGCCTGGCCGAGAACACCATCGTGATCTATGCCTCCGATCAGGGCTGGTACCTGGGCGAGCATGGGTGGTACGACAAGCGCTGGATGTATGAGCCTTCGCTGCGCACCCCGTTCATTGCGCGGTGGCCGGGTAGAATTCCTGCGGGCTCTGTGTCCGACGCCCTGGTGTCCAATGTGGATTTCGCCCCGACCTTTCTGGCCGCCGCGGGTGCACCGATCCCGGACGAGATGCAGGGCCGGAGCCTCATTCCGGTCTTCGACGCGGCTGAAGCCAGCGGGCGGCCAGCCAACCTTGCCGCAATGCAGTTGATTGAGGCCACACGCCCCGGTGCCCCCGTCCCGACGTTCGAGACGCCGCCGGATCCAATCGCCACCTTCACAACCCCGAGTGGATGGCGCGGCAGTTTCTACTACCACTACTACGAATTCCCCGGATGGCACTGCGTGCGTCGCCACTACGGCGTCCGGACTGATCGGTACAAGCTGATCCACTTCTACACGCTGGATGAGTGGGAGCTGTTTGACCTGGCCGTGGACCCCGACGAGCGCACCAACCAATATCACAATCCGGACTTTCTGGACACCAGAAACGAACTCACGGCAGAATTGGAGCGACTGCGACAGGAATTGGACGTACCCGATGATGTCCGTCCTGACGGCGAAGCCGAGTGCTCTGTTGGCGGCGTTGGCTGGGCTGGATACAATGATTAGTACTGACACCCGAATGCATGAAGGGTCTGGTGACCCTATTTGTCCTCCTGTGCTTCACTGTCGTGGACAGTGTCGGCCAGATTGCTGTGACTGACCGTTTCGGGCGGGATCTTTCGGCCAAGGCGATTCGATTGGTGGACTGGGAAGGCTACATCGCCAACCCGGCCATCGAGTTTACGGTAGACATTCCCGATGCCTGGAAGCCCGCCGTTGCGGTTATCACGGGCAGCAACGCACGCCTTCACTTTGCGGACCGCGCGCTGACACGATCTGAGCCGGCGACCGTAAGCAGCACCGGGCCAGGACTGACGCTGAACATTCCCTCTGGTGGGGTCGCAGCTCCGGTTGTGATGGCCATCTGGCCGGACCGGGACACCAAGGACGAGGCGCACTCGCTACGTATCCGCGTCTACACGGCCACATCGGGACAGAAGAACATCGTGATCCCGATTCTGGTGGACGACCAGGATCGCGACAGACCGATGGACTTCAACGTCATCCTGGAGACCGGCTTCGATGCCACGAGTTTCTACACGAATCCGCGCGTCCTTGAGGAGACCCGCAGGGCCGCCGACGATTGGGCCTACTTCCTGAGCGACAACAAGGTGGACGAAACCATCCGGGGGGCGAGTCGCAGTTGGATCTGGAATCAGGATGGCTTCCTCTCCGGCTATTGGGTGACGAATCCCGTGGCCTATCGCGGATTCCTGCTCTATGCCTGGGGCATGCGAAGTATCGGGCTCTATTCCGGCGGGGCAGCAACCGGTGCCTATCAGACGGTCGACGGCTGGCCGATTGGTCTCCTCTCCGCGGGCCACGTGGCCATGGACATTCGTGGTAACCGCAATGTCCTTGGGTGGGCATTCTATGGCAGCGAGGATGACTGGTGGCGCAACGACAATCACCCACGGGGCTCGGCCGACTTCTACTCGATCGTGCATCATCAGATTGCCCACGCGCTGTTCTTCAGCCGAGGCCACCTGAAGTGGGATCAACTCAAAGCCACTGGAGGGTCGACGGCCGTTGATATCGTGGGCTACCTCGGCTTCCCAATCGTGGTTGACGGGTACGACCACCTGTATGATGGTGGCAATGAGAAGGCCATCGTAGACCCGGCGAGTCGGCGGGGGGTCTTCGGATCCGAAGCGGCCAAGGGCGAAGGCATCATGGCTCCCTACCGCTGGATTCCCACCAAGACAGACCTGCTCATGGCGCGGGAAGTAGGCTATGAATTGAGGGATACGACACCCTTTATGGACATTGAACTGGCCGCAGAGGTTACGCTGATATCGAATGGCAGCGAGTATTCGGCAGCGGCTGTCACTGGCGGCGTCCCGGACTACAAGGCCGAGATCATCCGTGGTGCACTTCCGGCGGGTTTGCGGCTCGATGGGTTTACGGGCGTGATTCATGGCAGACCCGCCAGCGGGTCCAGCAGCGTGACCATCCGCGCCGAGGACCAAATGGGAGATGTCGTGGAGCAGGAGGTCTTTGTCAACGTGGCGAGCACGCTCGCTTTGCAACCTGCCACTGAAACGCCCTCCGGGATGCGCCTTTCGAATTACCCGAACCCCGTCGCAACCGCCACGCTGTTCGCCTTCGACGTGGCGCATTCGGGGCCGGTCAGCCTCGACGTTTTTGACCTCCAGGGCCGCCGGGTGGACCAGGTCTTCGCGCGGTCTGCGGCGCCGGGACCGCATCAAGTTGCCTGGAGTGCCGATGGCCTTGCTGCCGGCATTTACGTGGCCCGACTGACTACATCCCGGGATGTGCAGTCCATTCGATTGGCGGTGGTGCGATAGGGTTGGACCGATTAGATTCGGACCCATGAGGTTTACCCTTTTCAAGCGATCCCTGACGTCGGCGATGCTGGTGCTCGCCCTCGGCGGCTGTGCTGAAGACCCATGCTCGGGATTAATGACCTCAGCCCGGGTCGGTGATGGCACTGCCTCTCTCGGTTTTCGCGTCGTCGAGGAAGACGGGATGGGCACCACCGGATCCCGTCGTCTGCGCTGCGCCGATGTCCTCGTGCTGAACCCGGAATCGTACTCGGATACCCTCGCGTTCGGCCGGTTTGCGACAAACGAGGATCGGATTACGCTCACCGGGCTTTCCGCCGGACCCGCCGATGTGATTATCGATGTGCCCGGATACTTCCCTGCCAAGTTTGTCGACGTCGACTTGGGGATTGGGATGACCAGCCTGCCGGAAAAGGTGCTGATGTTCAAATCCAGCGTGGCCGTTGCCCTGCCCGGGCATCTGGGGCTCACCCTCAGGGAATCAGCACGACTGCCCGATATCCGCGATCTCTACAGCCCGTTTGGCCGCGTGAGGGTGAGGGCGGCTCCGGGTGGGCATTTTGAGATCAAGCTCCCGTTTCGCGGTGCGAAGAGTACCAGACGTGACGTGGAGTCGCTGCTCGGACGCCTCGTCCGGTCTCCTCACGTAGAGACCGCGCGCCCCTTGGTGACCCTTTCAGCGGTGCTCCGGAGCGGCTGATTCACCGAAGAGATCGTTAAGAGCGCCCTGGGCGCTTCCGGCCGGGATCTAACGTGCTATCTTTGCGGTTCTGCGCCGACGCGGGTCAATCTGCGTCGACGCGGGTCAAACCGTGTGGCCCACCCTGCCCGGGTGGCGAAATTGGTAGACGCGCCGTCTTGAGGGGGCGGTGACCGCAAGGTCGTGCTGGTTCGACTCCAGTCCCGGGCACCAGGTTATCCGTAAAGCCGTTGTAGGTCTTGGACCTGCAGCGGCTTTTTTGTGTTCAGGCGACTTCGGCACCCCACCCATACCCATGTTCTCCAAAGACTACCTCGTTCGCCAACTCCAGCAGTTCGTCCAGGCCCTCGCGATGGTCATCCTGAACAAGCAGCAGGGACAGCGGGACCTCGCTCAGAATCTCATACACAATACCATGATGGATCTGCTGGGCGTTTCGTTGACTGACGTTCGCGCACTGGATGGTGAGGCGATGCTTGGGCTGGTGACTTTCGACGGAGTGCTTCGGCAGGATGTCGCCATCGCGGCAGCGGATCTACTGGCAGAGGACTACAGCCCAGACGGGCGACTCCGGGCCGCGTGGCTCTATGAGGCTGTCCTTAGATCGGGAGGAACGGTCCCGCATGATGTCCACGATAGGATCGCTGAGCTGAAGGCAGGAGAGGGCTGAGCACACTCGCCCCGAAGCCACTGTGGATCACCTCGCTCTCCGGTCTCCCGCCCCGGACCTTATCCCACCTTCGGCAAGGTTCTGTGCCGATTCCTGCCGGTGATCAGTCTCGCCCCTCGCTGGAACTCCAGATAGGACCGGGCCCATCCCGAAAGCACCCAGACGCGATTCCTGAATCCGACGAGGAATAAAACGTGGATGACCAGCCATGCTAACCAGGCAAAGAACCCGGAGAAGCGAATTCGCCCGAAGTCTGCCACCGCAGCCGCTCGACACAAGGTGGCAAGCCAGCCCTTGTCTTTGTAGCGAAACGGCGCGACCTGTTCGCCCCCGGACAGGGTCAAGCCGTCTGCGTCCATTGACTCGACCATCGACTCGGTTCTCACCGCAACCCCCAGATCCTGAAGCTGGCGTTCGGCAGCGTCGGACAGCGACTCCGCGTAGCCCGGCAGTACTTTCGCCTGCCCTTCCACCAAAACCACCTCGACGTCTTCTGGATGAACCCGAGCGTGATCGGAAGCGGCTTGGCGGCCAATCTCAGCCATCGCACCCGCCATCTCTGCGCCCGTAGGTCCGGCTCCGACAACAGCGAAGCGTAGCCACTCACGTCGTTTCTCCGGATCTGATTCACGCTCAGCCGCTTCGTAGGCCAGTAGAATCCTTCGCCGGAGTTCCAACGCGTCCTCGACGCTCTTCAGGCCAGGCGCAACCTCTTCCCATTCTGGATTGCCGAAGTAGGCGTGACGCGCACCGGTGGCGATGACGAGATAGTCGAACTGAATCGCACCGTTGTCCAGGACCACCATGCTGGTATCCAGGTTCACCGATTTAGCCTCGGCCAATAGCACCCGGGCGTTGGCCTGCCTGCGGAAGATCTTCCTCAACGGATAGGCAATGTCCGCGGGGTTGAGAACCGCGGTCGCCACCTGGTACAGAAGTGGCTGAAACAGGTGATGGTTCTCGCGATCGATGAGAGTGACGTCCACCGGAGCATTCTTCAACGACAGCACGGTATTGATGCCCGCGAATCCTCCGCCAAGGACGACGACGTTTGGTCTCTTGTCACTCATGGAGTCCCATGTCTGATGAGGTGTCCTCTACGGACGTTCTCTGAGGGATTATGAGAAAATCCTGAGCGGATGATGGTGGCAGTCGCGCCTTTTGTGGCGGGGATCGCGACATTCCCCAAAGACTCTTGGAGATCCCCCATGACACGATTTGTTACCCCTACCCTGCTGCTCGTCGCCATCCTGCTCTCAGGGTGTTATCAGACGGCTATCACCATGGACAATGAGCCGTCAGAACGCGTGGAGCGAATTCGCGTCGACAAGTTCGTCGGCGGTCTATTCCCAAGGACGCAGCCGGTGCTCGCCAACGACAACGATCCGATACGCCCATCAGACCCGATAAGCGGGGAGGAAGTTTGCGACGGCCGGAAGGTGCACAAAGTCGAGACCTTCCACTCCTTCTGGAACGGCGTTCTCGCAGGCATCACCTGGGGCATCTACACGCCTGTGACCGTGCGCATTACTTGCGCTACTCGCTGACGCGACGGGCCACTCTGGGTTGCGGGCACCGCGTTCTTGAGTCAATCAGTCAGTCGCACTCTCGCTAGACCCTCCGCTAGTGCTCCTTTTTCTCGGATCAGGCGTCTCCGTCCCGTCCGGCCTGCCAAGCGTGGACGCGATCACCGGCAGTCTCCTCGACGACCGCTGGTTTCACCATGCGGCTGAATGGAAAACACGCACCGGCAGTGACCTAGGGCCGGGTACGTCGGTCGCCGGATCCCAGTGCCTTCTACGGCGCCTGGCGTCACTTGACAGCGGGTACCTAAAGACAATTGCGCCCTATGAGTCCCAAGGAGGCTACAAGCACACCGGATCGATTTATCGGCAGGTCACCACGTACGAAGACCTGTTCTATCTCGTCTCTCAGATTTCCGACTCGTGCGTGGGGCTGCTTGCGGACGCTCCGACCGCAGCGCTGATCGATCTGCTCTCCGGAGAAACCACGGACTATCTGGAAGGAGACACAAAGGACGCGAGGGTGCATAGTCTTGGACGGTTGGCCGCAGGTGCGTTCAGGTTGATTGAGTCGCTGGTCGCCAACTCCCTGGCTACGGACCATGTGGTCGGTCTCGATCTGATCTCTGAACTGGCAAACGCAGATTGGGTTGAAACCCTCGACATCGTCACCCTCAATCACGACACGCTCGTCGAGCGAGTCTTGGCGGACGCAGGCGTGACGTGGGTCGATGGATTTGGAGGAGCGGACGGGGAAGCAAGATGGCTTGACAGAACGACCTTCGATTCCCCTCGCTCGAAAGTCACGCTGATCAAGCCCCACGGATCGGTGGATTGGTACTCGTTCCTGTTTGAGGGAAAACAGCGACCAGCAATCGTCACTGGAGCCGATCCACTGAAGTGCCGAGGCGCAGACGGCCAGATCCTCCAGAACTACGTCAAGACACCGTCCTTTTTGTCCGGTTCCAACAAGGTTACTTCCTACAACCGAGGCATCTACGCTGAGATGTTCTACCGCTTCCATGAGGCTCTCAAGCGGAATACCAGAATGGTGATGTCGGGATACGGATGGGGCGACCTCCCTATCAATTTTCGGCTCGAGGGCTGGCTCGACGAGGACCCAGCGCGCAAGCTGCTCATGCTCTACGAAGACTTCGACGCACTGGAGGGCCGTTCACTCCAGTTGGCCACAGGTCGAAGACATTGGACTAGCAGCGGGAGGATGATTTCACATGAGAAATGGCTATGCGACACCTCCGTGGACGATGTCAAGGCTTTACTGGGGGCATAGCGCGCCAGCCGGCAGACGTCGCCCCGCAGTCTACGCGGACCAGCTAAGTCTCATCCACCTCCCGTACCACCACCCGCCCGCCGTACTTTAGGTGAGGGCACTCACGCGCCGTTTCGAGGGCCTCGTCCAGTGATGCGGCACGGAATAGGAACAGCCCCGTCGGCGCATCGAAGGGTCTGAGAGAGGACGTTTCCTCGAATCCAGATTCGAGGGCGTACATCTCCTCGGCAAGCTTCTCCCCAATCTCCAGCAATCCCTTTTCGGCCAGGCTCCCGGCCCACTCGCGGTACTCCTCCACATGCGTATCGCTGGCCCGAAACTCCTCATCTTCGTACAGGAGCAAGAGATACCTGGAAGAAGTTTCGGCCAACGCGGGGCCGTCCGCCGGAGCCCCGGCAAGACGCGACCCCAACATTGCTCCGACAAGCACCAGGGCCAATGCGGCGGCGGTGGCGGTCGCCACACGCAAGCCCAGCGGGCGCCGCACAACCCCTCGCCGGCGCAGTGTGCGAACCACTTCCCCGCGCATGGCGTCGGGAGGAGGAGTGTCGTCGAACTGATTCATAAGCTTCCGTCGTTCTGTTCGGTCAGCAACGCCCTTACCCGGCGGCGGGCCCGCGACAATTGACTCTTGGACGTGCCGGGGACAACATCCAGCATCTCGCCGATTTCCTCATGCGTGAAGCCTTCTACGTCGTGCAGCACCAGCACCCGCCGAAATCCGTCAGGGAGCCGGGCCAGCGCCCGGTCCAGGTCTACTCGCGACAGAACCGTGTCTTCGGTGTCATTGACGTCCTCCAGGCCTTCGTCCAGCGGGACCGTTCGTCCACCTGAACGCACGATCTCGCGATGGACATTGACAACAAATCCTGCCAGCCAGGTCCTTAGCGCTGACCTGGTTTCGAATCCATCGAGACGGGACGCGGCCCGAACCCATGCGCTCGCCACTACCTCCTGCGCTCTGACAGAATCCCCCGCACAAAGCCGGAGCCCCATCTGCCACAGATACGGCGTGTGGCGGTCGTAGAGCGCTTTGAAGGCGCGCTCACTGCCTCCCGTGCGGATGGCAGCCAGGAGACTCTCATCTGATGAGTTTTTCAGCGCGATGACCGCGTGACAGGTTTGGGATCGATTGCCTCGGCCACGACAATCATCAGGTTCGATGTGGCATGATCGCCACTCACTAGAATGGCATGGCGCAGGTCTGGCGGGCCCCCAAGGCCCAACCCTTCCGCCGAAAGGTAGGGGTAGTATATCATGAGGTGAGGCTTCCAGGCTCCGGCGGCCTGGCCCTCGTCGTTGATGAGTTCCTGCGCGCTCGACATCATCCAACTCATTGCGGGCCGGGCAGGCAACCGAAAGGTGCCGGTCACTATCCCGTCGTTTATCTCCCGATCGATATCGCTTCGCGCGACTCCAAGGTGCATCAGCTCGACCTCGCGCATGTGTATCGCGAGAATGGTCGCGGCGCCCTCTTGGTCAAAACAGTGTGGTTCGCGGCTCTCGGGCCAACTCCTGCCTACATAACACGTCACTCCCGAAGTCCCTGGTTCTGCGACTTCATAGCCGTTCGGAGTGAATACGTACACCGTGGCAGAATCGGACACAGCTGCCGGTGCGGCGCTGCGAGCCAATGCAATTTCCTCTGCCAGAGGAAGGATCTGGCGAGGTCCGAGCTTGGCCTCGCCCCCCGCTCCCGATTCCTGGGCAACTAGGGTGTTGGGCCAGCAGGCCATCACGAGCAGGGGTAGTAGGAATGGTGTTCGTCGGTTGTGCGTCACGAGGAGCCCTCATGTGGATGATGTCGTGAGTGACCTCAGAGGCGCCTAAGGTTGCACGGAACAGTCATCCAGCACCCCGGGAGGGGCGGACCCGGACCCCGCGGCAGCGAAACGACGTCTTGATCCCGTTTACCCATCATCGCGGGGATGCTGATACTGGAGACCCCAAAGGAGTCACGGATGCCCGTGTGTCTTCAGAGAAGGCTATCGATCCTGGATTAGGACACTTGGTGACCGCCGGCGCGACTCCTGGGCCAGGCGTGTGATGCTCTTTGAGGTCCAGCGTAAAGGCGACTTCGGATCCCCGCCTGTCACCGGGTCCATCAGTGTGTCGAGGTCCTCCAAGAACGCGTCGTCGGTGGCGGCAAGCGGTCGGCGGCCCCCTCCCGGGCGACGGACCCGCGGCGACCTCTGATGCGGCGTGCCGGATTCGGCAGCGGCCGCCACAGGCTCCTTCAGATCACGAATCCCTGTGTAGATCGTGCACCAAACCCCGGAGCGCGGACTACAGACACCCGGACTACGTAGCAATCTTTTGGTTTGGGACCTGCTTTCGATCAATTTCGAATCGGCACCCTACCGCTTTCCCACCCATTAAGACGGCACAACTCTCTGGTCTGGTCCATCGCCTGACTGCGCAGTCGTCACGAAGATTGTAGCGCCTCCTCGACGTTGGTGTTGCCCTCGCGGTCTTTCCAGTAGTGCAGGTAGGCGTAGCCGAGCGCGCGCCGGAAGAACTGGATCACCCGCTTCTGGGTTTGGATCTCGCGTTAGCCGACGGTGCTCATCTTCCGTCCTCCAGGATCTCCCAGCGGCCCCTCTTGGTCGGGCCGACGTGACGGATGCGGCCGGAGTCGCGCAGCTTGTCGAGGTGGTACTTGACGCCATCGGGCGTGATGCCGATGCGTTCGGCCAGGATCTTTCGGGTCAGCTTCGGATCCTTGCGCAGGAGGTTTAGGATCCGTTCTTGGGTAGTTTCTTGGGTAGTCCCCCGAGAAACCTCGCCGGTTCCTCCGGCGATCTCTTCGAGGTAGGCTGCAGAGAACGGGAACTCGACCCACACGTCTCGTGGCTCGACCTGGATCTTCGGCTCGGGCGTGCCAGCCTCGCGGCAGGCGCTGAGCACGCGCTGGATGCCGCGCCCCCAGGCTTCAATCTCACCCGACCAGAAGAAGGTGTTGGCTACATCGGGGTTGAACGGCTGTGAGGGATGCCGCCCGAGGAGCTTATCGAGCGACCAGCCCTCGGGCAGCTCGCCGGGGTTACAGATCAGTAGACGATCCGCGTAGACCCGAATCTGGATCGGCGCTGCGACTGAGTAATCGCGGTGGATGACGGCGTTCAATAGGGCTTCACGCAGGGCGCTCTCCGGCATCGGGTAGCTTTCGATGCGCTGGATCCCCTCGTAGCTGATCTCGGCCTTCAGGTATTTCGTCAGGAGGATATCCAGGATCTTGCCGGGTTGTGAGAACACGTCGCCGGTGACCTCGTCGTGATACCGGAGGTCCGACTCGCTCGCGAAGTAACCAATCTTGACGGAGGCGCCGGTGACGAACCGTTCTGGATCCCGATGGAAAAGCAGCACGGCCGCGCGCTTCAGATAGACCCCCTCGGTCAGCCGGAGCTGCTCGAGCAGCCCCTCGTCATCCTCCACGAGGGCATCCGGCGCCAGGCGCTTGCTGCGCGCGGCGCGTCGGCGAAAACGAGCCAGCGCATCGGCGTCGAGATCCGAGACGGTCACGCCGGGAACCGGCATCGCGTCCCAACGCCGACCGGTCTTGCCGAGCAGGAAGCGGTTGAGCGCCGCGCCCTTCAGCACCTGCTTGGTGCTGCCGCTCCGGTAGTGGTACTCGCCCCGATAGCTGATCGGAACCGGAAAGGGAGCGACCCCGATCAGCAAGTACGGCTTGCCTCCTCCTCAAGTAGGTTGATGTCCGCCACGATGCCAAGCAGGTCGCGGAGCTTGTTCGGCAACTCCTCCATGAGCCGCTCCGCATCCTCGACGCCAACGACCGTCCCGGAGTCATCGCGGCCAATCTCCAGCACGCCTCCCTGCGCGTTGGCAAAGCCGCACAGCCATTTCAGGTAGTCGTCGCGCCAGGCGGACTTCCATTCGGTGTGCTGGTCTTCGCTACCCATCCCGGTGGCGCATCAGGTACTCGTAGGCGCCACCCAGAAGGTCGTCGCCCTCCGCCAGGTTGGCGCGGAAATCGAGCCCGTCGAAGATCGCCACCAGCTTCGAGAGCCGGTCCTGCATCTCCTTGCCGCTGCCGAGCTTGCCCTCGTCGTTGAATTCGGCCTGGTCGATCACGCCCCTGAGATCGTTGGCCTCGGCCAGGCGGCCGATGATCTTGTTGATCTTGTCGCCGATCTCCTTGTCGCCGTTCAGCGCGACCATGTCGGCGAAGCCGACACCCTTGGGCACCTCAATCAGCGCGCCGGGCGTGCCGGTGTACTTGTCCGAGACGTACTTCATGAACAGCAGCGTCAGGACGTAGTCCTTATACTGCGAAGCATCCATGCCGCCCCGCAGCTGATCGCAACTTTGCCACAGGGAGGAGTAGATCTGGGATTTTTTCAGGGCCACGGGTCAACTTACGGTTCGTGGGGGCTGCACAAGGAGTCCTGTTTACGCCTTAAGACGCACTGCCGCAAGGGGCGTTTTGCACCCAATTGCCATCCGCAGCACCCGTTCGTCGTGAGGTAGAGGGCAGCCCAGCGGATTGTCGACTCGCTCCAGCGGGTTGGTCACGGCAAACGGGAGGAAGCTGTCGACGCCCCAACAGGATCGCTATCGCTCCCGTACGCGGTGCGGTGTCGACCCGAGTCAAACCCACAAGGGGTTGGCACTAACGCCGAGTTCCAAGGTAGCACGTCTGGGCGATGTGGCGTCTGCGAGCTCGCACGCTGAAAGCCCCCTACTCGCAGCGCAATGTGTCCACAGGATTCGCCCGGGCAGCCCGAACCGAGTGAATGCTGACGGTAAGAAACGCCAGACCTACAGCTGCAAGCGCGACCAGGGCAATACTCCCGAACCCAAGCGTGGTGTGGTATTCGAAACTACCGAGCCACCCATCGACAAGGTACCAGGCAACAGGGACTCCGATCAGCAAGGCGAGCGCGACGAGCAGGATGAACTCTCGTGAGAGAAGCATGACAACACCTGGGACAGATGCCCCCATTGCCTTCCTGATTCCGATTTCTCTCGTCCTGCGTTGAGCGGTGAAAGCTGCCAACCCGAAGAGCCCCAGGCACGCGATGAAGATCGCGAGGCCGGCGAAGTAATTCGCCAGAGTGCCCGTTACCAGTTCACTGCGATACATGCGCGCCCACTCCTCGTCCAGGAACTCGTACTCCATGTCGACACCCGGGACGATAGAGGCGTGCGCCCGCTTCAGGCTGGCGATGGCCTCCTGCGTTCTTCCAGCCTTGGCACGGACCAGGAGTTGGCCCTCCGCCTCATCTGCCAGAATCAGTACCAGAGGGTCGATCGGGGAGTAGAGCGACGCCAGATGATAGTCTTGGACCACCCCGATGATTACCCCCGTACTTCCCCAGAGAGACAGCTCCTGACCCAGCGGCTGCTCCATCCCCATCGCCAGGGCAGCCTGCTGGTTGATCACAAAGTTGCTGGCATCGTTCAGGAATTCCGCTGAGTGGGTCCGGCCCTCATCCAACTTGATGCCTGCGGTCTCGACGTAGTCGTGCCCAACCCAGGCCAATCTGAATCCTGTCCCATCATCTTCTGCCTTACCGTCCCACCTGAGACTCGGAGTGCGTGTGTTCTGCAGTAAAGGGCTTCCCGAGCCGAAAGAGACGCTCGCCACGCCGGGCTCTCCGCTGAGATAGGCCTTGAACGTCTCGTACTTCTCAGCCAGAACTCCATCGAGCTCGGCTGTGATCAGGTTTTCGCGGTCTGCTCCAAGGTGGGTTTCCCGGAGGTACCCGATCTGGTTGTAGACGGTCAGCGTCCCCAGGATCAGAATCGTCGAGAGAGCAAACTGAGACACCACCAGAATTTTCCTGACGCGTGCCCCGCCTCCAAAGCCGGTCACCCGGTCTCTCAGGACGGCAGTGGCACTGAAGGATGAAAGTACAAACGCTGGATAGAGCCCACCCATGAGCCCTGCTATCAACGTGATGGCTCCGAACTTGCTGGCTCGACCTGGATCCAACAGGTTCAGGGCCAGCACCTTGCCGGTCAACGCATTAAAACTGGGTAGTAATAAAAAGGCAAGGAGTAGCGCCAGGCTCAAAGCCGCCAGCGAGGTCATCATCGACTCTCCCAGGAATTGCTGCATGAGCGACAGTCGGCTGGCGCCCAACGCCTTGCGAACGCCAATCTCGCGCCCCCGCTGGGTACTGCGAGCCGTCGCAAGGTTCATGAAGTTGATGATGGCAATCAGGAGAACAAACAGCCCAACCCAACCGAAAATCCGGACATACTCGATTCGGCCCCCAACCGCAACACCGTCGACAAAGTTGGAGCGGAGATAGACATCCGAGTAAGGCTGCAACTGTATTGTCCGAGAATTGTCCTCGGTTCGCTCGACCACGAGGTCCAGAATTTTCGGGGCAACGAGAGCCGCGTCGGCGCCCGGCTCCAGCCTTAGGAACAGGCGGAGGTTCGAGTTCCTCCAGTCTTCGAGCCAGTCCTTGCCCTGAAGGAAGCTGTACATGGGTCGCACGGCATCGAAACGATAGCTCGACTGAGCGGGGAGGTTCGCAATTACGCCGGTGACCGTGAGCTCGGTCGATTCGTCTACGGACAGCGTCTTTCCCAGTATCGAGCGCCTCCACTCCTGTCCAAAGTGGCGGACGGCGAGGTCCTCTGTCAGCACAATCGCTTCAGGGCTTTGCAATGCTGAGGTCGGCTCGCCCGCCAGGAATTCGTACGTGAACACGTCAAAGTAATCCGGGTCCACGAAGTACCCGCCTTCGCGAAAAGTCGCGTCACCGGTCGACAGCGCCCAAGATTGCTCGTTGCTGAAGAGAACCGAATTTTCGATTTCCGGGAATTGCGCCTCGAACACAGCGTCCAGCGGCATGGGCACCGCTTCAACCGTCTCGATTGCGCCCGCTCCGAAGGACACGTTTTGCATGACCCGATATATCCGGTCACTGTCGTCGTGATATCGGTCGTAGGCCAGTTCATCCTCCACCCACATCAGGATGAAAAAAGCGGTGACCAGACCGATTGCCAGGCCAGCCACGTTGATGGACGCCTGTGCCCGGTGACGCCAGAACAGGCGGAAGGCGGTCGTGAGATAATTGATCCACATCAGTGATGTCCAGGTGATTGACCTCCACATAAACGGGAGCAAGGCAAACAATACATCGAGTTGGTTGGCACCGCGGGCACGGCGGCGACCCACCACAGAAACGCGATAGCGGAATTCCTCCTCCATATCTCCGAGTATGTCGATTCGCTCCTCTGGAGTAAGGAAGTGCTCAAGAAAGCGGCGAACGGCGGAGGGGGGGAGAGTCTGCCCGTCGGGGTCCGGATGGGGCATTTCTTTCATCCCAGTTGCTTTGTCAAGGCTGGCAGGCCTTCCCACATGGTCTGCTGAATGAGTTTGACCTGATTCAGCGCGGAGAGCCCGCGCTCTGTCAAGCTGAACAGCCGCTTGCTGCGGCCTCCCCTCTGCGCTGTCGGGGCGCTCGACTGCGAATCGAGGTACTGCAGTTTTACCAGTTTGTCCAACGGCACGTAGACTGATCCAATCGACCACGTTTGCCCGGTTACAGTCATCAAGTGCCGGCGAATCGCAAGGCCGTGTGCTTCGCCCTGCAATTTCCAGACGGCCAGAAGGATCAGTTCCTCGGATCGGGACAACAGGTTCATGCGAGTGTTGAGGGCAGGGTGGAATACATTTGTTCTCATTACAGAACAAAGATTTAAAAAGATTCACTCTCTGCGGCACTTTTCTGATACGCCACCTCACGACGCGCGTTCGAGCAGTGAATTTCGCTGGTTGCAGAATCCAGATTCCCGGAGGGTCAGCTTCCAGCCGGGGCGTCGCTGTCAAGCAGTGAAATACGGGCCGTTTCTCTTGTGGGGCCATTGAGGTCGAACCCCATCCGAGATTTGCGGGGAGTGTCAATTTTTGCATGGAATCGCCTTTGGGCGTAATCCTGCCCGTTGTGCACGATCTGGCCTCTCTCCGAACAACGGCATGGCGATGTGCGGCGAGCGTTTCAAAACGGTCGCCCTGGTCGCTGCGCCTCAAACCCCCGCACCCGCCTTTCCCCCACGGTCCAGTCAGGGATCCACCCACGTGCTCATTCTCCCTGTCCGCTCAAAGAACACCACGGTGGAGACTTCCTTGACCGTGCAACAATCCAGACGGCGATATGAAACGCACCACGCTTGCCCTGATCTGCCTGGCGACCATCGGACTGTCCTCTCCGGTGATGGCGCAGAGCTACAGCATCTTCGAAATGGCCCAGGCAGACCTGGCCGAGAGCGTGCCACAGGCGGCTGAACGTATCGCCGCGCGCGCTGTGGCCGCTGGCTTTTCTGTACTCTCGCAGCACCAGGCCGGCGTCCCCGGCACCTGTGCATTCGATGCCCACGTGATCAGTCTTGTCCAGCCCGAATTCGTGAGCAGCCTCTTCGGAGTCCGAAGCGATACGGCGCCCTTCGCCGCGGTGGACCGAATCGTCGTGTTCTCGGACGAGAACGGGACCCACGTTTCATACGTCAACCCTGCGGCCGTCGCGCGCACGGTGATGTTGGATGACTCTGGAGCAACGGCTTCGGCCTTGGAGCACCGGAGCGCGCTGGCATCCTTGATCGGCGCTGCCACGCTCGTCGGCTATGGGCCCGAGCGCGAGCGCGGCTTGATTGGCAAGACGATGGGCGTCATGGCCGGGGGGCCATTTGATGAAAAGATCCAGACTCACGGAACGGTGCCGGATGGCCACTGGCGAGCGGTAGCAGGTGCCCTCGAGGCGAGCCTCCAGACTGCAGGTGAGGACTGGGGGCTTCGAGCCATCTATCGTCTTGATCTGGAAGCCCACGAGGTGGCCGTGTTGGGTGTATCCGGCGTCGGGATGGAAGCGAAGTCCTTCGATATCGTCGGGGCGGGCTCAAACGGCGCTCGCGACGGACTTTCGTGTCCGGGGCTTGCCCACGCAGCCGCATACCCGCTGGAGGTTGTCGTCCGGCAGGTTGGCTCCAGTGTCGAGATCCAGTTCGTGGATGCGATGTACAGGATGAAACTCTACTTCGAGGACGCGGGGAAATGGGCGTTCATGAAGAACATGACGATGCCGGGTTCGATTGCTGACGAACTCAAGGGGTTCATTCAGGCCGCGCTGATGGCCCGATAGCAGGGAGAACATCCCGGCCCTCCTGCAGCCGGTCGATTCGATTTCCATAATTGTCGTTATTTATGGATCCACCCCAACAGCGAATCCATGTCTGACGACTCCCCCAAGCCCCCACGGTCATTCCTGATCACGAGCATCGTCGCCCTGATCTGGAACGCCATCGGCATCTTCACCTACCTGGCCTCCGTCATGCTTAGCGACGAGGCCCTGACCGCGATGCCAGAGGCCGAGCAGGCGCTGTACGCCAGCACGCCGGCCGTCGTCACCGCCGCCTACGCGATCGCGGTCCACGGCGGAACGCTGGCCAGCGTTGGACTACTGCTCAAGCGCGCCTGGGCCGTCCCGGTCTTCATCGTATCGCTGATCGGGATTCTCGTCCAGATGGGACATGGCATCTTCCTTACCGACTTGGTGGCAACGATGGGGATGGGCGCGGTGGTCGGACCCGTGATCATCACTCTCGTAGCGGTCTACCTTGTTTGGTACTCGAAGGACGCACAGGCGAAGGGTTGGCTGAAATGAGCCGGGACAACGCCGACGCATGCAGCTAGACCGAGCGCGGCTCCTGGCCGAAACCCTGATGGACGCCCATGGCCTGCGTGGCTGGGCCTTCCGATTCGACAATGCCCGAACGCGGGTCGGCGTTTGCCGATTCGAGCCGCGCATTATTGGCTTGAGTCGACACTACGTGCGCCCGAATCCGATCGGTGAGATCCGGGAGACCATCCTCCACGAGATCGCGCACGCCTTGGCTGGCCCTGATGCGGGACACGGTCCTCGGTGGAAGCGCATCGCCCGCCGGCTCGGCTGCTCGACGGACCGGTGCACACGGGCACCCCTCGACGTCGAACCTCGCTATAGCCTCTGGTGTGACACCTGCAGCAAGCGGCTTCGGCATTATCACAGGATGCCGCGACGGGATTTTGAGTCCGGTCGTTACACGCACGCCTCCTGCGGCGGGACCTCGTTCACGGTCCTGCCCTACGAGACTGCGAAGGCGTCAGTCCGCTGACCCGGATTCCATCAATTCAGCGAGGTCCGCAAACGCCAGAACCTCCGGCTCAGGGTCTCCGGAGTCGTCCGGCCATCGCACCAACCGAATCTGGCCATCGGCAATCTCGATGCCGGTGATGTCCCCGTCACGATAGCAGCAGCACCCGGTATTGAAGTAGGCATTCGAGACCTGCCTCTCCGTTTTCGATTCGGGCGATTCCTGATCGTCGCGCGCCGCGAGGGTCCACTCCAGCTGCGCGCTCAGCGCGGCCAGACGAGACCGCCCCGCCGCACTCTCGGGATTCCCGATCTCCTCAATCTGTCGCTCAAGCTGCTCCGCCTTGGAGCCGCCGACGAAGACGGGCTCGTGCGTATGGCCGGCCAGGAGCAGCAGTCCCTCCTGTTGTTCAGCCCATCGGTGCATGGCCCGATTGTGGGTATTCCTCAGATCCCAACTCCGCGCAGGGGTATTGGGCGACCAACCGGTCAATCGCTGCACGGGTCGCCAGAGCCACCGGACAAGCACACGGGCCAGCGGCGCGTATACATCACTCATGATGCTTCCCTGATGGCCGTGCACCAGGAGCAGCCGGCAGGTCGACTCGCCCGCGGGCAGTTCGAGGATGACGCTCTCGTGTACCTCGAGATTCTCCCCGATCATGGGACGCAGGAGGCGCTTGACGGCGTCGGGAAAACTCCACAGATCATCGTGATTACCGAAGATGCGCCAGTAGCGTGAAGCGTCCTGAAATCTGCGCGTCAGTTCGAACGTGCGCGGATACCGCCCTATGACTACCGAAGGCATCTCCTCCCACAATTCCTCGACGTCCCCGAGTTCGACCAGCGTGTGTCCCTTGTGGAAGTAGTAGGCCAGGGCCGCGTTGTAGGCGCGCTCTGATCTCCGAAAATCGTCGGCACCGTCGCGTGCGCCCTTGTGCTGATCACTGAAGACGATGAGTCCCCCGGTGGATGGATCAAAAGTCGCCACTGGCGCTTCGCCTGCCTCGTGACGAACCAGCACCGCGTCGAGGGCCGCGGCCACACGCCTGTTGTGTTGCTCCTGCTTCCGAGCGCGACGATTCAATGGTCTTCGGGTTAGCGCAACTTCAGGCCGAATCTTTGGCCTCAAACAGCTCCTTCAGCGAATCGCCGGCATCCAGCGTGCGGATTGGAAACGGAATCTCGACACCGGCCTGGTCGAACGCGGCCTTCAGCGCCATGATGGCATCACTGTGGGCCTGCAGATAGGCTCCGTGATTGCCGTCGTTCTCCATCCAGAACTGGACCACAAAGTCGATGGAGCTCCCGCCAAACCCCGTATAGAGGACGACAGGCTTGCGACTCGGATCGCGACCCGGCACGTCCATCATCGCCTCAATCGCTACCTGCTTGGCGTGCTGCAGGTCGTCGTCATACGAGACCCCGCACGCGACTTCCACACGCCGCTCGCCGGTCCCGTAGAGATTGGTAATCGAATTGCCAAAAACATCCTTGTTGGGCACATACACAATCTGGCCGTCGAACTGGCGGATGATCGTGCTGCGAAGATTCACTTCCTGAACCGTACCGGTAATGCCGCTGGAATCGATGATATCGCCCTCCTGAAAGGGGCGACGAATGGCCATCAGGATACCGGCAACAAAGTTCGCGGCGATGTCCTGAAACGCGAAGCCAAGCGCCAGACCAAGGATACCCACACCTGCAAGCAGCGAGGTCACGGCATCGTCCAACTGAAGCACGGACAGAGCCGTGAATAGCCCGATGGTGACCACGGCCACATAGACCAGGGTCTGAAGCAGTCGAGAAACCTGTGGGTTCTGAACGACTCTCGCCAGGACCTTGCGCAGCACACCCCGGACGATCTTGGCGATCACCACGAACAAGACCATCACCAGAATGGCGACTACCATGTTGGGCAACATCGCGATCGCAGTCTCAATCCATCCGGTTACCTTCGTCCAGACGTTCGCCGTAGCCTCAACCACTTCCTGAGTTGTGACGGCTTGTTGGGGGGCTTCCTGCATGGCTACCGAGCCTCCCAGTTGCGTCCGCTCCGATGCAGGTTCAGCTCGGCTGGCAGTTGGCAGCCGGGAACGCTGGCATGGGAGAGATCCAACTTCAGGTGGTCCTGCCCGGCCCAATGAAGGGCCACGCCGCCGAAGGCGGGCGCCTCAAGCCAGTACCCGGCGTTACCCAGAATGGTGCGATGGCCATCGAGACCAAAATCATACTCCAGGTAACAGCCGCCCTGTCCCTTCGGGGTGTGCCTCAGGTATACCGGGACGCCACCGGAGAAGTAGAGCGTCGTCTCGTCAGTCTGCACAATCCGCTGCGGCATGGTTTCGGTAGCCGTCACCTGCTGGACCTCGAACGCCCCGCTTTTGTCCTCGACCTGGTAGGCCACCGGAAGCCCCTCGTCCGAGGCCGCTTCGGCCGAGGTGCGGTCAACGTGCATCGCAGTCACCGTAGCCAGACCCGAACGAGGCGCCTCCCGAAGCGAGGCGGGCCCGGCCTGCGACTCCGACGACTTCCGGTCACGAAGCGCCAGTTGATCGCCGGGCTCTCTGGGGCGCGAAAAATCAGGCGTTCCGAAGTTCAGCGCGGGCGGGTCGCCGGCCCCTCGTGCCCTGCGCGCGGCCGTGATTTGTCCGTAGGTCATCGCAGCCGCGTTCGGCTGACCCGGGTGCTGGGCAGATGCCTGCGCCACGGGAACAGGGTCACCGTAGGACACCGCCGCTCGACCGATTGAGCCCGGCCAGAGTGGATCACCAAGTATCAGCAGCTCGGGAGCCCGGACCATCTCGACCGCTTCATTGGCGGAACGCAGCCCCGGCGACTCCGCATGCCGGACGGTGTTCGGGTTATTGGATGCGAGGATAAGCCGACCCCGGAGTGCGGCACTCGTTTGGGGCACCACCTGTTGGGGCAAGAGGAGGGCAACGAAGAGAAGTACTGCAGGCATGAAAGTGTTGGTTCGCTCACCTCCAATAACGGTTTGAAACCGCCAGTTCTCAAGGGGACCCGCTCAACTGGTCAGTTCGTAGATGCCATCCAGGCAACTAGACGCATGATTCGGATCGGTCCCCACCTCGAGATTGACGAAAACGAACTCCAATTCGAGTTCGTCAGGGCGTCGGGTCCCGGCGGGCAGAACGTCAACAAGGTGTCGACCGCGGTACAGATGCGGTACGACGTGGATGCGTCGGAGGCTCTGCCCCCGAGCGTCAAGAGTCGCCTGAAGAAACTGGCAGGAAGCAGGATGACCACCGATGGTGTCCTCCTGATCTCGGCCCGTCGGTATCGCACCCAGCATCGCAACCGACAGGACGCCATCGACCGCCTGGTCTCCCTGATTCAGGAGGCGGCCACGCCGCCAAGACCGCGCAAGAAGACACGCCGTACAAAGGGCTCGATCGAGCGACGGCTCGCCGCCAAGAAGCAGGTCGGCGAGAAGAAGCGCGACCGGAAGCCGCCCCGACTCGGTTAGACCGCCAGGCTAGACGGCCCGGCGGCGGCGCCACTGGACGAACCCGACCACGGCCAGCACCACGTAGAGAGCGAACAGGCCGGCTGTCGACTCCAGCCCGCGATCGAGGTACAGCCAAATCGAAATCACATCAATCACAATCCAGTAGAGCCAGTTCTCCAGCACTTTTCGTGCGACCATGAACGTGGTGACGACGCTGGCCACCGTGGTGAACGAGTCGACATACGGCCTGGCGGCCCCGGTGCCGGAAATCAGGGATCCCACCACGGCGGTAAGGATCAGGACGGCCGCGATCACCCGAACGTGCGTCCACCCGGACCAGGTGTGTATGGCGACGCCCGGTTCATCCCCCCCACGGGTCCACTGCATCCATCCGTAGACCGCCATCCCCATGTAGAAGACGTTCAGGGCGCTCTCCATCACGAGACTCACGTTCCAGAACACCACCGTGTAGATGGCCGTGCTCAGAAACGCCGCCACCCAGCACAGGACGTGCTCCCCCATGGCGAGCAGCAGGTAAGCGACGGCCAGAACGACGGCGAGGTTCTCCCAGGTCAGCAGCTCCATACGGGAAACCTACGACCCTTTGGGGTATCCTGTCGGGTGTCCAATATCCCGATTCCGATGAGATTTATTGCCCTCCTCACGAGTACGATGCTGCTGGCGGCCTGTGAGCCGCCGGAGTATGACCTCGCGATCAAGAACGTTACGGTAGTCGATGCCGTCTCCGGCGCCCGGTCCAATCAGACCGTCCTGACCCGCGCCGACACCATCGCCGCCATTATTCCGTCGGGCGAGTCTGCTCGGGCGCTCCAAGTCGTCGATGGGACCGGCGGATACCTGATTCCTGGACTCTGGGACTTCCACGTCCACCTCACCTACGACGATGCGGATGCGGACGAAATGGCCCGGCTGTTTCTGGACTATGGCGTCACCAGCGTCCGGGACACGGGTGGCCGGCTGGATCTCATCCAGCCCGTTGTGGAGCGATTGGAAGACTCCGATGAGGCACCTCGCGTTTTCTTTGCCGGGCCCCTGCAGGATGGGCGTGACGTGGTCTACGATGGCGAGAGCCGACCGGAAATCGGGATCAGCAACCCGGATCCGGGCGCAGCGGTAGCCAACGTGGGGCTTCTGGCCGCGGCCGGCGTCGACTTCATCAAGGTCTATGAGTTGGTCTCGCCGGAGGTGTTTGGTGCGCTGATAGCCGCCGCAAGAGCCAACAATCTCCCGATTGCCGGCCACGTCCCGCTCTCGATGCTTGCATCGGAGGCCGGTCCACAACTGGGCTCGATGGAGCACCTCCGTAATGTTGAGTTGGACTGTGCGGCGAACTACCAGGAGCTGCTGGATGCCCGTCTGACGGCGCTGACAAATCCGGATGGTCTGCCTGGCGGCGACCTGCGCAGCTCGCTTCACACGGCCCAGCGAATGCCTGCCGTCCAGGCCGTGGATGCCGATCGTTGCTCCGAGGTCGTCGCCTCTCTTCGGGGTACCATCCAGGTCCCGACGCTGCGCCTGAATGCGCTGAGTGTTCAACCCCCGTACGGCAGGCCTGACTGGCCAGATGCGCTGACTCGATTGGGCGGCGAGCAGGCCGAGGCGTACCGGACCCTGGGCGAGAGCCGCCTCGCCTCAACCGACGAAACGGACACCACATTCGGTCACTGGAGTCTTCACCTCACGGGCCTGATGCAGGGTGCCGGCGTTCCGATCGGTGCGGGGACAGACACGCCCATCGGGCTGGCCATCCCCGGGTACAGCCTGCACAACGAACTCTCCATGCTGGTTCGGGCGGGACTCGATCCCGTCGATGCCCTCCGCGCCGCCACCGTACGTCCGGCGGAATTTTTCGGTCTTTCCGGCGAGATGGGTCAGGTGGCGACGGGAATGCGGGCGGACCTCGTCCTTCTCGGCGGGAATCCGCTGGAGGACATCGACAACACCCGATCCATCAGGATGGTGATCTCCAAGGGGCACATTGTCCGGCAGTGGGACTGAGAAACCGTGGAGCCAACGCCTGAATTTGACGACCACGTGAGAGAGGTCCGGTCGATCAATGACCGGTACGACCCGCCGCTCATCGACTTCTGGACCGTCGAGACCATCGACGCGTTGACAGACCTCTCCGTCCGGAAAGGCAGGATAACCGGGACCATCGGGAAGTATCGGGTGCAGTACTACGCCGGCCGTGATCTGCCGGTGGAGCTCAACCTCTTGGAAGCGGCGACCGGCCGCCGCATTGCTCAGGACGGGTCCGAAGACCTTTCGCTGCTGGAGCGTCTTCGCGCCCGAGTCGAGGCCGCGGAGTAGCGCGGTGGCCCAGGCCGGGCAAGCATGCCAGGCCTACAGCCCGGCCATCCTCAACACTTCGTCCCACTCCTCCTTGAGCACGGGCTGAACGGACAGGCGCGGATTCCGGACCAGCATCATGTTGGCCAGCTTGGGATTCGCCTTCGCCTCGTGCAGGGTGACCGGCGTGGGGAGCGGCTCGTCGGCAGTGATGTCCACCATGAACCAGCGCGGGTTGCTCTCCGGACTTCTGGGATCGGGGTGGGGTGAGTCCGGATCCCACGCGGTAAAGTCGGGATATCCGTCTCGAACCACGGTCGCGAGTCCGACCACGGCGCTCGGCTTCATGTTCGAGTGGTAGTACAGGACGCGATCCCCCACCTTGATCTCGTCCCGCAGAAAATTGCGCGCGCGGTGATTGCGAACCCCATCCCAATGGGTCCTCCCGTCACGCTGGAGGTCTTCGAACGAATACACGTCCGGCTCGGATTTCATGAGCCAGTAACGCACGTCTGCCATGGGCTTCCCTGGAATGGTGAGAGCCCGAAGTTACAGAGTGAGTGCCGGGAATGCCGGAGCCTCAGGCCGCGCGACGAACCGGCGGACGATCCTTCAGCGTTTCGAGATCAACCTTGCGAAGGTGATTTCGTCGGGCGGGCGGGCTGATCGACTCAGCCGCGGGCTGGCCGGCGGCTCCCTTGCGGAGTTCTCCGACCGTGTGGAAGAAAATCATTCCCACGGTGCTGACGGTGATCAGGCCCAGAACAACGATTCCGGTCCAAATAATGAATTGCATGGCGATGGTGGGGTTGCTTGACCCATCGCCTGCAAGGAGTGTACCGGAGACTCGCGCGCCGAGCTCCCAGGATCAACGCATCCAGGCCGGACTCAGGCGTTCGATTTCCTTGTAGACCGGACAGGCTTCACCGTGCGCACCCGGCAGATACCCGGCACTCATGAGGAACTCGCCCGTGATCTCACCGCCCGTAAACTTGAACGTCTTCTTGAACAGCTTGACCCATTCAGGCTTCTCGAGCGGATGATTCAGGTCCAGCCATGCCCTGAACGACCCGTGCTCGGCCTGCAGGCCCCGGATGACCCGCGCGTTGTGGATGGCCGCGTTCACCTTCAGTCGATTCCGGATGATGCCTGCGTCCGCCAGCAGTCGGGCGCGATCCTCATCGCCGTAGGCCGCCACCTTGGCGACGGAAAACCCGTCGTAGGCGCGATGGAAACCCTCCTGCTTCTTCAGGATGGTGAGCCACGAGAGGCCGGCCTGATTGATCTCCAGGATCAGACGCCCGAACAGGGCATCATCGTCATCAATCGGAAAGCCGTACTGCGTGTCGTGATACGGGCCGTGCCACGGGTGGCCCAGGGCAATGTCACAATAGAGACTCATGGATGGCTGGCGATGGCTGCCGCACCACGAAGGTGCGCGGCCACGGCCTCCAGTGTCCCGGAGACGCGCCTGATCTGCTCGTCCACCAGATCCCAATCATCCTCCTCGATGGCCTCCCGTACGCCCGGCAGCGTCTTGACCCCGTACCCGGTGTAGTATCCCGGTGCATAGATCTGGTGGCGGAACCAGGGGCGCTTCGGCAAGCCATCGTCGCGGGTCATCACCCGCTCGGCCTGAAAGAGCGCTGCATTCAGTCCCTCGCTTGCGGCTGCCCCTTCCAGCGCCTTCTGGAGTTCGGATGCCGCGGCCACCAACGATTCCCGCGCATTCAGCAACGGAGCAAAGTTGAGGTGCGGCACGGCGTCTGGCGCCGGGGGTGTGACGAAGGTCTTCGTGGGGTCGGCCGCGAGTCCGTAGACACCATCCTCGATGAGACTGCGTTCGCGCTCAGCCTGCGTCCGGCGGGCGTCGGCCAGCTCCACAACCTCGTCCACGTACCCGGAGACATTGTCGGCAAAGGCCGTGTACCGGAAGGGCAGGATGTCCGCGTTTGCCAGCCTCAATGTTACACGGCCCGCGACCTTTGCCAGCGTGGCGCCGTACACAAATCCGGGGTCGCCAAAACGAACGTAGTACTCGTAGGAATCATAGGCCGAGTGGTATGACCCGCCTGCATTCTCGCCGCCAAAACCCAGATTGAGCGAGGCGATTCCGAGGTGCTGCAGAAAGGGCGTGTAGTCAGAACCCGATCCCAGCGGACTGATGCGGAGATCAGGACGTGTGTCCGCCTCGCGCTCCCCGCCAGCCCGGCGGCGCGCACGCAATCGGTCCGAGACGCTGACGCCGGTCTGCGGATCTGTGACCGAACGGGCCACCTGGTTGATGAGCGGTTCCAGCGCGTGAGATCCGCCCATCCCGAGGAAGCCGCGACCGGAGCCGTCGGTGTTGATGTAGGCCACCAGTTTCTGGCGCAGCTCATCGGCGTGATCCTCGACCCATTCGGTGGATCCCAGAAGACCCGGTTCCTCCGCGTCCCAGCTTCCAAAGAGAACGGTGCGTCGTGGTCGGTGGCCTGCGCGCGCGAGTTCGCCAATGACGCGCGCCTCTTCCATGAGAGCCACGTGCCCCGATGTCGGGTCGGCGGCTCCGAAGACCCAGGCATCCCTGTGATTGCCACGCATCACCCACTCGTCGGGCAGCTCGCTACCTTCCATTCGAGCGATCACGTTGTAGGCTGGAACGATATCCCAGCTGAAACGAAGCCTGAGATTGACCCGGGCCGGACCCGGTCCCAGGTGGTAGGTCAGCGGAAGTGCTCCCCTCCAGGCCGCAGGAGCAACTGGACCGTCAATGGCCCCCAGCAGCGGCAACGCATCGGCGTACGATATCGGAAGAACGGGGATCTTCATGATGGTCGGTGCCTCGGCCACGCTCAGCCGCTCCGCGTCGGGCGTCGCCCCCACGAATGGCGTCAGCGGGTCTCCCGGATAGGTGGGCATGTCGGCTACCGACCCGCGCTGGGCCCCGTGCTCCATGCGAAACGATCCCTCCGGGTACACGTCGCCCTGGAAGTACCCGTCATCCCGGGGATCCGAGTAGAGAATGCAGCCGATCGCGCCATGCTCAGCGGCCACCTTGGGCTTGATTCCACGCCAAGAGCCTCCGTAGCGGGCAATGACCACCCGTCCCTCGACCGAGATTCCCCGCTTGGCGAGCTCCTCGTAGTCTGACGGAATGCCGTAGTTCACGTAGACCAGCTCACCGGTGACATCGCCGTCGGCCGAGTAGGCCGTGTAGGGCGGCAGCATGTCTTTCCGCACCGCACTCGACGGATCCTCCTCAAGCACGGGCTCGTCCAGACTCGCGACGAAACGTGAGGGACTGACCATCTCCAGATGCCGCTCCAGAGGCGTCGGGAACAGGACGTCGTATCGCACGATCTCCGTCTCGTACCCCCACTCCCGGAACTTGGCGGCGGTCCATTCGGCGTTCTCAAGCGCCGCCGGAGAGCCGACGTGTTGGGGCCGGGACGTCAGATGATGCATCCACGTATCCAGATTTTCAGGCCGAACGTGCTTGTCAAAGGCCTGCTCCATGGCCATCTGGGCGGCGGCCCGCTCGGGCGTGAAGCCGATGAGCGAATCATCGGGAACGGCCGCAAAAGCGGCGAAAACCACAACAAGTAGGGGTATGATCAGGCGCATCGTTTCGTCGAGAGTTGGAATCCCAAACTAGCGGTTCCCCGCGATGCCTGCTAAGGCCTACTTCGTAATTCCGATGCCGCCCAGAAATGCCTCGACCACCCGCCAGGTCTCGCCGGTGTCGGCGCCTACCCGCTCGGCGTCCAGCATGGAAGCCCCGTGAACCCCGGGGTCTGCCACGTGGGTGATATGGCCCTGGGACTGGAACTCCACCAGCTGCGCCTTGACCGACGGGATTTCCGCCTCGCGCGCAGGGCGAATCGCCAGGAATGGGACGGTCAATCCTTCCGAGACTGATTCCGGGCGACAGCCCTCCATCGGATCTCCGCTGGCTGGCGAAAAGGCAAGCACACCTAGAATGCCTGCCGGGTCGATCGCGGCGGCCTGGACCACCAGCGCACCCGAAAAACTGCTCCCCCACAACACGACCTGGTCGGAGAATCGGCGTGCCTCATCGACTACCGCCATGACGTCGGGAAGCGCGTCACAATAGCTGTAGAGCGTGTCCGCGCCGGGCGGTGAGGTTCGATTCTGGCTTCCGAACCGGTTACCCCCCCGACGCAGATCGGCCGCCACCACATCGTATCCGAGTGCCAGCAGGCGCGGCAGAATTCGCTCGTACTCACCCCGGACGTCGCCTCCCCCCTGATGGAAGAGCGCGATGGTCCCGACCGGCGCCCCAACGGAGGCATGGTGCCAATCGGCGTAGACGGTCAGGCCGTCGGCCGCGGTAAGACTCAGTGGTCCGGCTTCAGGGCGGGGCGCACTACACCCCGTCAGGAATCCAATCGCCAGGACCGCCGCCGTCCCGACCCAGGCCCGGCTACCCATCCGCGTTTTCGACCGAAAAGATCTTGTTGATGATCTGCCAGCGGCCATCCACCTTCAGCAGCGACATGTAGTCCACGATGTAGACTCCCGGGTAGTCCAGGACGATCTTCCCAACCGCGGCATCCCCGGAAACGTCTACCCAATCGATCCATCGGCGGCGCTCCGTCTCGTTTGCCGCGGGCGTTCCGGAGGCGCGGGCGATGTAGTCCGCGCTGGGGATGGTCTGCAATTCACCGTCCCGCATGAAATACAGGCTCGAGACCGGGTTGAATACCTTCGCATGGTGGCTCCCGTCTCCGGTGGCGTGGCCGCGGAGGTAGTTGCGCAGCGCCGTCGCAACTTCCGACTCGGCCACCGCCCGGGGGTCCAAGTCACAGTCCTCACGCTGTCTGGTGTCTGAGAGCGCGATGGCCCGCCATACTCCATCCGGATGCCGGACAAACTGAAAATGGTTGATGCCGCAGTGCGAGAACTCCTCATCCAGGAAGAACGCATACTCCATCCACGCCGAGGCGAAGTTGTCGCGGACCTCGATGCGGACATCCCAGATTTTTTCGTTCCAGGCCTGGTCGTGCGGCGACCCGACGGCCGTGACAAAGCCGTCCGTGGCCGAGGCTTGCATGAAAGGGGTTCCATCGGGGCGGGTGCCGCTGGACACCAGGCGAGCTCCCTCGGAAAACACCGCCCGAACGGCCGTCGAATCGCCGGCGCGCATTCCGTCGAACAGTTGATCGATCACCGCTCGCACTTCGCGCGCGGCATGATCCTGGGCGTATGTGGTGGTCGGGAGCAGGGTGACGGCAGCGAGTGCCAGGGAAAACAGTCTCATGGGTGGGTCTTTCTTGGGTTCTCCCAAACAGACGCACAGCCGACTGCAGAGTTGCGTGGGAGCCGACGTGCAATCCTCCCTGCGCCCTCGGATATTGCGGCACCTTCAACCTCTCCTGCCATGCGCCGCCTCTCCCTTGCAGCACTCACCTGCCTGCTTACCCTGCCCGTCCTCGCCCAGGATCGACTCGATACCGAGTACGGACGACTGATCGAGGAGTACACCACAAATCCCCGGTTCTCCAATCACATGGTGAACCACCTCCCGGTTTCGGAGACGGTGCCAAGCCCGCTCGAGTATTTCGGCACCATAATCGGTGCTCCGGACGTCCTGCACTACACCCACGAGATATACGGTTACCTGCGTGCGCTGGCTGAGGCATCGCCTCGGGTGCGGGTGAGGTCCATTGGCTCTACCGAGGAGGGCCGCGATCAGATCGAGGTCATCATCGCCGACGAGGCGACCATGCAGAACCTGCAGGCATACCATGACCACCTGAACGCCCTCGCAGACCCCCGGAAGACCAGTGAGGAGGAAGCTGCGGCGATTATCGCCAAGGCCAAGCCGGTCTACTACGTGACGGCCGGCCTGCATTCGCCGGAGACGGGGAGTCCGGAAATGGTGATGGAGTTGGCCTATCGATTGGCCGTGTCGGAGGCCCCGATGATCCAGGACATCCGAAACAACATCATCACCGTGTTCACGCCGGTGGCTGAACCGGATGGGCGCGACCGGGTGGTGGACATCTACAAGTATCGGTCGGCGAACGAGGGCGTGGGGCCGAGTCTGACGTACTGGGGCGCCTACGCGGCGCACGACAACAACCGTGATGGCTACGGTCTGGCGCTTGACCTGACGCGCAACATCCTGGCCACGTTCAATCACTGGAAACCGACCCTGATGCACGATTTGCACGAGTCGGTTTCCTATCTGTACACGTCGACCGGACTCGGTCCATACAACCAGTGGATCGATCCGATTACCGTGGACGAGTGGCACAATCTGGCCTACGAGGAAGTGAGCGAACTGACACGCCGAAACATGCCGGGCGTGTGGACCCATGCGTTCTACAACGGCTGGTCGGCCAACTATCTGATCTGGATGGCGAACACGCGGAACTCGGCCGGCAAATTCTATGAGACGTTCGGCAACTCGGTGCCCGAGACCCTGGAACGCACGCTGACGAATCGCCAAACCAGCCGCGAGTGGTACCGGCCCAACCCGCCGCTCGAGAAGACCATGTGGTCGCTCCGCAACAACACCAACTACATGCAGAGTGGTGTACTGGTCGCGCTGCGCTACATGGCCGACAACGCGACGGAGTTCGTCGAAAACTTCTGGATCAAGTCCAACAATTCGCTGGAGCGGGGTAGAACAGAGGCTCCGTTTGCCTGGGTGATTCCCAAGGATCAGCTTCGGCACTCCGGCGTGACGGACCTGGTCAATCTGCTGATGGACCAGGGCCTCGAGATCCACACGGCCGATGATTCCCTGATGTTTGACGGCAGCGCCTCAGCCGCCGCGGGAGACTTCGTGGTCCGCGCAGATCAGCCGTATAACACGCTGGCGCGCATTCTGCTGGAGCGGCAGGACTTCCCCTCCGGAGCCGACGCCCCGTACGACGATACCGGCTGGACGCTCTCGCTTGCCCACAACGTGACCGTTCACGCTGTCAAGGACTCAACGGTGCTATTGGCCCCCATGACATCGGTCGATGGGCCCGTGACGGCCGGCGGAGGAATCTCGGGGCGTGGTCGGTGGCTGGTGGCCAATCACACTACGGACGACAACTTCGCCGTGCTGCGATTCGAGCTCGGCGGCGACGTGGAGGTCCTGGCTGCCGAGAAGGCCTTCGAACACGGCGGCAAGGCTTTCAACGCCGGGTCGTACATCATCCGCGGGCCGGTCGATAGCCTGGGCGCTCTGGCCGCCAGACTGGAGGTCCCGGTCGACGCGTTTCGCGATCAGCCTGACGTACCGACGCACGGTGTGGAGGTGCCACGGATTGGTCTGATCCACACCTGGACCTCCACGCCGCAGGACGCCGGCTGGTGGCATTTTGCCTTCGACGAAATCGGGATTCCGTACACCTACCTGTCGGAGCAGGACCTGTCCGGCGACCTCAGCCGGTTCGACGTTCTGATCCTGCCGCGCACCCGATCATCGAGTCAGGCGCTCGTTGTGGGCAACAGCCGGGTCGGCCCGGCCCTCCCCTGGATGCCGTCCGAGGAGTACCCGCACATCGGCAAGATCGATCAGACTGAGGACCAGCGCCTTGGAATGGGATATGACGGACTCGGCAACCTGGCCGGATGGATCGAGGACGGTGGTGTGTTCATCACCACTGGCAGTTCCGCCGCGTTTCCCATCGACATGGGCATCACCCGCCGGATTTCCATTCGCGAAACCAAGAATCTCCAGGCCCGAGGCTCCATTGTGCGCACCACGGTCGACGACGACAGTCCGATCACCTATGGGTACACGGGTGACATACCCATGTACTTCAGCGCAGGACCGGTCTTCAGCGTGAACAAGGGCATGGGCGATGCCCGCACGCCAGACTGGTACAAGGATGCAGCGTGGATGGCGGAGGTACCCCGGTCGGTGGTTTCGTTCGGGAAGAAGGACATCGCGATGTCCGGCATGCTGGCCGGCGAAGCCGAACTCACCGGCACCCCTGCCGTGGTCGATGTCCCCGTCGGAGATGGACATGTGGTGCTCTTTGCCGGTCGTCCCGTCCGCCGCTGGAATACGCAAGGCAATCACGCACTGGTTTTCAACACCATCCTGCACTGGAATGACCTTCGGACAGGCTGGCCGGACCGTCCAGGTCCCGATGAAGACGACGAGACCGGAGGTCTCCTGGAGTGGGCCAACCAGCATTGAGACCCTAACCCTCCCAGCCGCGTACACACACCCAATCAACCCAACCGGAGGGCCAGTGGCCAGACCAAATTTCTCCTACCAGAAGCGACAAAAGGAACTAGCGAAGAAGAAGAAGAAGGAGGAGAAGAAGGCCAAGAAAGCTGCCCGCGCGGCCGCCGGTATTTCCGGCGCCCCGATCGTAGAGGCAGAACGCCACGACTCTCCCGAGTAGACCAGCCAACCGCCCATGATTGCCAGATCCTGGCGCGGATGGACCTCGCCCGAGAGTGCGGACGCCTACGAGTCGCTTCTGAAGGGCGACATCATCCCCGGTATCGAAGCCCTCGATATCCCGGGATTCCAGGGAATCGAACTTTGGCGTCTTGACGGACCCTCGGAGGTCGAGTTTGTAACGACCATGTGGTTTGACTCGATCGACGCCCTCCGAATGTTCGCTGGCGAGGACTACGAAACGGCCGTTGTACCGCCCAGAGCACGTGCGCTGCTCTCGCGTTTTGAGGGTCAATCGCGCCACTATACCGTTGAGAAGGCCCGCTAGAGGCGAGGCCTCCCGGTATTGGAAACCCTGTACGACGCGGCCGACTTGTGCATACATTCCCGCCATTCAACGCCGAGTCGTGTGAGATCTGCCCTCTGGACCTTGTTGCTGGCTGTGGTTCTCGTGTCCTGCGACACGGGCACGTTTGACCCGTTCGACAACGGTGAGCGCTATTTCACACTCTACGGATTTCTGGATGAGCGCGAATCGGCCCACACGCTCCGGGTCATTCCGATCTCGCGATTTGCGGCCGAGATCGAGGATCCTTCGGTCCCCCAGGCCTCCATCGACGGCGTCGTGACGTCAACCGATCTGCGGACGGGCCAGGTGACGCTATGGAGCCATCGCCTCGACCGGATGGACGATGGCACCCTGGGGCACGTCTTCCGGGGACGGTTCCAGGTCCGCGCGGGCCGTACGTACCGACTGGAGATTACCCGCAATGACGGCACGGTCACGGCAGCCGAGACCACTATTCCCCGTTTCCCGGTCACCAGGCCGGATCCCGACACGCTCTTTTTCCCCTACGAGGTAAGTCCCGACTCCGCGCTGACTCAGGAGGTCCACCTTCCCGGAATCGTGTCCCCGTGGGAGATCTACCTGGACTATGATCTACAGGGTCAACTGGTACGGGTCCCCTATGGCAGATCCGGCTGGCGCACCGCCGATGGCTGGAAGTTCACGGTCAGCCTCCGGGATGATGCGGCCCAGATGCGGAGCGTTCTGGGGCTTACGGCCGACGACACCCTGCCCCTTGTCCACGCCATCACCGTCTCGATTCGAGCGCTGGACGATGCCTGGGATCCGCCACAGGGCAACTTCGACCCCGAGGCGTTGGCCCAACCAGGGGTTCTCTCCAATGTCGAGAAGGGCTACGGTTTCTGGGGAGGAATCGGCACCTATATCTACACCTGGACTGTACCGGCGCGGTAGAATGGGAACTGCTCACCTTCCGGCGAAAAAGTCCTTTTTTGAGGTGTTTTGGAACCTTTTGCCGTCCGGACGCATATACTTGTTGCGACGGGCGATTATTGCCGTCGCGATAGCGGACGGGTTGAGCGTGCTCCCCCTCACGGTTCTGGAAGCCTGTTAACGTACCCGATAACCAACCGGAAATAGGACCAATGGATAAGTCGAAATTGTACCGAGAGAAGCTCCAGGCTCAGATGGACGAATGGGCAGCCGACCTTGACAAACTAAAAGCCAAGGCTCGCGGCCAGGGCGCAGACGCCGGCCTGGAGATCCAGGGAATGCTCGAGCAACTTGAGAGCAAACTCCGCGAAGGGAAGGCCCGGCTGAAGGCCGCTTGGGAAGCAGAGAAGCAGGAAGACGAGGTCTAGTCGACTTTAGGATTACGATTGAAAGCCATCAAGGCGCTTCTTGTTGTTTCCGTCACGCTCTTCGGATGCAGCGGCACGCGGCCCGTCGACCTGGGCGTCGTCGATCGTAGCCTCCCCGCCTGCCCCGAAACCCCCAACTGCGTTTCGAGCGACGAGGACCCACTGGACGCGCAGCACTACATCCCAGCAATTTCGGCGTCTGGCGATTCGGCCGCAGTCTGGGACGCGGTCCGGGCCGCCGTTGAGGACTTGCCCAGGACGACCATCATATCTGAAACCGGCGACTACCTCCACGCGGAGTCCGTCAGTCGCATTTTCCGATTTGTGGACGACCTCGAAGTACACTGGCGCCCTTCGGAAGGCGTCGTCGCAGTACGCTCGGCCTCCCGAGTCGGACGCAGCGACTTCGGCGTGAATCGCAAGCGGGTTGAGCGGCTTCGCGAATTGCTACAGGACCGGCTCGAGTCTTGAACCTGGCATCTGGACTCCTACCCGTCCTCCTGGGAGCGGCATCCGTCCTGGTGCTGTGCACCCTCTTGCCGCTGTGGCGAAAGGAGGCCTGGTGGGTCCGGGGATGGGACTTTCCTCGCGTCCAATTGCTTGGCTACGGTGCGGCCATTCTGGTCGGCGTGCTGGTCTTTCTCCAACCCGGTGCCGTGCCGACCCGAGCGATCTGGGCCGTCACCCTGGCCTGCATGGCCTATCAGGCATGGTGGATAATCCCTTACACCCGCCTGGTCTCCCCGGAGGTGGCCCCCGCTGTTGGCGCGTCACCCGCCCATACGCTCCGGATTATCACCGCAAATGTCCTGACGCCGAACCGGGAGGCCGCCCGGCTCATTCGGCTGGTGCGTGAGGCTGATCCAGACATTCTGGTCACTCTCGAAACGGACGCGTGGTGGGAGACTCAGCTTGCCCCATTGGAGGAGGAGTACCGCTACACCGTCAAGTGCCCACTGGACAACCTATACGGCATGCACGTTTACTCCCGTCTGCCGCTTACTGATACGCACCTCGAGTTTCTGGTTGAACGCGACGTTCCGTCGATCCATGCTCTGGTCTCGCTGAGATCGGGGGATCGCGTCCGCGCACACTTCCTGCATCCGGCTCCGCCCAGCCCGACCGAGAATCCAGAATCCACTGAGCGCGATGCCGAGTTGTTGATCGTAGCAGAGAGTGTTGCCGACTGCACCATACCTGTCGTGGTAACGGGCGACCTCAACGACGTCGCCTGGTCCAGTACCACCCGGCTTTTTCGAAAGATCTCCGGGCTGCTCGATCCGCGTGTGGGCCGTGGGATGTTCAACACGTTTCACGCAGACGTGCCTTTCATGCGCTGGCCCCTGGACCACGTCTTTCACAGCGCTCACTTTCGACTTGGCGAGCTTCGCCGTTTGGAGAGCTTCGGGTCCGATCATTTCCCGCTCTTTTCTGAGCTGGTGCTGGACGCCGAGGTCAGTGCCGCCAGCCAGGAGGGACTGGATGCTGACAAGGATGACAAGGTCCTCGCCCATGAAAAGGTCGCCGCTCTCGACGTGAAGAAGGACGATGTGCCTGCGCCCGGGGAGGCTCCCGGTTCTGGGCCGCGGTCGCCTACCAGCTGACCTCGAGCACCCGCACGCCCAGATCCTCAATCGGGTAGCCATCGGCGACGGTGATGGTTTCCTCGCGGCCGGAGAGGATGTCTGTCAGGGTTATCGTATCTGGCCACCGCCAGGCCATCTCCGAGAGATCGAGGGTTCGCTGGCTTTCGTGTCCGTTGATGAGAATCAGCATCGTCTGATCCTCGGTCATTCGCAGGTAGCTGTAGACGTCCCGGCCCCAATCCGGCGCGTAGTGTACCAACCTGCCCTCGGTCAGGGCGGGATAGTTCTTGCGAGCGCGGAGGAGGCCCCGCGTGAAGTTGAACATCGCGTTTTCTTCCTCGGTGCGCCCTGCATCGGTGAACACGCTTCGCGTATCCCCAGGGAAGCCGCCCGGCATGTCGGCGCGCAGCTCCACGTGACTCGCACCGCCCATCATCCCCAACTCGGTGCCGTACAGGATCTGCGGTATCCCCCGCGTGGTCAAGATGAGTGCGAGCATCTGCCGGACCCGCGGGGAATGCCCCTGCGCCTCGTAGATGGCTCTTGTCACGTCGTGGTTATCAAGGAAGGTCAGGAGGTTATCCGGGTTCGCGTACAGGAAGTCCTGGGCGATGACCATGTAGATGTCCTTCAGGTTGCCCTTCCTGGTGATGTAGGCGCGGGTGGCATCCATCAGGGCGAAGTCCATCACGGTGGGCAGGTTGGTTTCGACAGCGCCGGGGAGCTGACTGCCGCGTTGGTAGGCAGCCAGATAGCCGGGCACACCCTCCCAGATTTCGCCGACGATGTTGAAGTCTGGATATTCGTTAAGAATCACGGCCTCCCAGCGGGTCAGGAAATCCTGATCGGGATAGGGGTAGGTGTCTTCCCGAATTCCATCCAGCCCTGTGTACTCGATCCACCAGAGGGTATTCTGGATGCGATAAGTAGCCACGAATGGATCTCGCTGGTTGACGTCAGGCATCCTCGATACGAACCAGAACGACTTCAGCATGTCCTCCGCGTGCGGATCCGCATAGGGATCGATTGGCGCAAGCTTGTAGTGCGTCCGGGGCGTATCCGCGGTGTTGTTGATCCAACTTGCAGCCGGGAGATCCTGCATCCACCGATGATTGATGCCGATGTGGTTGTTCACGTGGTCGAAAATGACCTTCAATCCGCGGGCGTGTGCCTCCTGGACGAACCGGCGGTAGTCCGCGTTTGAGCCGAACCGGGCGTCAATCTGGTAGAGGTCGGTGGCCGCATATCCGTGGTAGCTGTTCCGGCCGCTGTTCTCGAGAACGGGATTCAGCCAAATGGCTGTGATCCCCAGGTCCTCCAGGTAATCCAGATGGTCAATCAGACCCTGAAGGTCCCCGCCATGACGAGCACCGGGGCGGGCCCGATCAACCTGCTCCGAGAGCCCGGGCACCGCATTGTTTCCCGGGTTGCCGTCGGCAAACCGGTCCGGTGTGATCAGATACACCACGTCTTCAGGTCCAAAGCCCTGATGGCGTTCCTCCCCCGACTCACGAGCCCTCAGTTCGTAGTCCACCTCGGCGCTGCCTCCTGCTCCCGAAACCCTCAGGGTGTACGACCCCGGCTCCAGATCAGGCGGGACAGTAAAGTCCACGAAGGCATAGCTGGAGCTCTCCAGCGTGTGCACAGCGGTTACCCGAAGCGCAGGGTCGTCAAACGACGCCATGACGCCGCCCAGGTTCTCGCCATAGATCATCAATTGGACCTTGTCCCACCGCATCCCGACCCACCAGTTGGGCGGTTCCACCTTGTCGATGGACAGGGTTTGGCCTGATACCGGAAGACTGGCACCAACGGCTGCCAGCAACAGAAACACAAGGACAGAACGCATAGCAGTGAGGGTCTATCCCGCTGTAAGTCCCCTTCACGCCGACTGTTTCGCGTAGATTCACGGCTCCTTGATCAGCTGCCGTGCTCCATGCCCATTTCCCTGCCCGACGACAAACGCGTCGAGGCCATCGCGTCCATCAAGCAATACGCGCTTGAGAATTTTGACGAGCCGCTCGGAGACCTGGGGTCAGGTTTCCTGTTGGACTTCTTCCTCACCGAGATCGGACCCGCCGTCTACAACAGGGCTGTCCGGGATACGCAGGAGCGGATTCAGGCCGCGGTGATGGATGTGGATGTGGACCTGCTGGAGCCCGAGTTCACCTACTGGAAAACACGTCGGAAGAAGTGAACCCGAAGCGCGTTGCCCGGATGACCGGTGCCCTTGGCTCAACCCGTGGCTTCTCCGGAAGGCCGGACATCACGCCTGCCCCTGACGTCACGGTTGCGACGGCGAAGACTTGGTCGGTCGTTCCCCTTTCCCGCGGTAATCGGAACACCAATCGTGGCGGTGCTCCATATCTCCTCCTCTTCCTCGTAGGCCTGATCTTCCACCTTCAGGTAGCCGCCGAGTTTGCGTTCCGCGAGTTCCTGAGCATGACCCAGTTGGCCTCCGATCTCATCGTCCGACCACCCTTCCGGGGCGCCCGTCCATGTCGCGCCACTCAGTGAAACCACCGTTTCGAGATACTCGCCTTGGCTCCGGGTCTGGATCCTGATTCGGCCTCGACCGCCAAGCCCGACCAGCGCGACCGCCTCGGTTGCCTTTTGAAGAAGGAGCAACAGGGTGTGGTTGAGCTCGTGGCGGGAGCACACCAGTTTGGGCAGGTCGGCTGCCAGATCCATTTCCACGTCGGCGATCGGTGACCATGCATGAGTCGTGATGACGGCCGTCGTGGTCACCTGATGGTTCAGGTCGAGGCCTGCTTCAGAACGATCTGTCTCCCGGAGGTCGCCGAATTCCATGAGCGCGCCAGACAGCCTACTCACGCGCGACAACGACCGTTTGGCCTCGGCAAAGAGGTCCAGCGTGTCGCCAGATGTCAGGTCGGTCACCATCTTGGGCAACTGAGGCTCCAGGTCCGCCATGATTTCGGCGGTGTCCTCGCCCGCCTTCACCGCAAGAAACAGCCGGAGGCAACTCCTATTGAAGTCCAACTGAGTCGTGAGATCCTCCTCCAGATTCCGAAGAGTCCGCTCGGCGCAGGTCGCGGGCTTCAGGATTTCGTTAGCCACACCGAAAGCCAACTCGCCCACGGCATGCATGCGCTCGGCACGACGCAGCTTGATTTTCAATTCGCGGGTTTTGGAAACGTCGGTCACGATCGCAACGAAGAGCTGCCGCCCAAGCAGCGTGACCACCCGCATGTGCACCGTCACCTCGTACTCGGACCCGTCCTTTCTTCGGTAGCTGGTGTTGTACTGGAGGTCCTTGCGGGATCCCTGGAGGAGAGGCAGCACCATCCGCTGCAGCACTCTGGGATCGAATCGGGGCTGGATGTCTTCGGCCTTCAGAGCAGCCAGTTCGTCGATAGAATAACCGAGGTTAGTTCTCGCCCGTTGATTGGCGGTCAGAAAATGGGTGGTCGCCGGATCCAGGAAGTAGATTTCGTCGGACGAGTCATCCAGAATTTCGCTCAGGTGTCGCGCCTTGTCACAGGCGGATTGGCCAGCCTCGCGTTCCGCACCCAGCCGGTTGTCGAAGAGAATCGTCAGGTGCGTGATGCCGAGAGTGAACAAGGCAACCATCCCGATGGCAACCGCAAACCAGGTATTGTCAACTGAGAGCCCATCGGGCAGGCCCGAGTGGTTGGGCACGTACATGGCGGCCGCCATGCCGGTATAGTGCATCCCGCTGATGGCCACGCCCATGATGAGCGCGGCGGCGACCTTCCACCATCGATGGTGGTGCAGGTGCCTGTTGGCAAGCGTGAAGATGATCCACAGTGCGGCTGTCGCAGCCAGAATCGCGATCAGTACTGACAGGATCAGCAGGCTGGGACGGTAGCTGAGCGTTGCCTCCATGCGCATCGCCGCCATGCCGGTATAGTGCATCGAGGCGATGCCGCCTCCCAAGAGCAAGCCACTCAACGCAAGGAGAGTCGGCGTCTGGGATGCGAGGGACGCCGTGTGTATGGCGAATCCCGCGGCTCCAATTCCCACGAGGAGCGACAGCAGGGTCAGTCCGAGATCGTAGGAGAACGGAATGGCAATGCTGTAGGCGAGCATGCCCACGAAATGCATCGTCCAGATCCCAAAGCCCATGGATACGGCGCCACCTGCAAGCCACATCCATCGACGCGTCTCGGCCTCGGCCACACGCCTGGCCAGTTCAAGAGCCGTGTATGAGGCCGCCGCGGCGACCAGGTACGACAGCCCAACGAGCCAGTAATTGTACGATCCTTCCATGCGGTGGGTAGCCCGGAGTAATCCGACCGCTTCCTCGCGGCCCGACTATGCTGGGATCGGTCCATGAGGTGTACTTGTTAAGTGAGTGCACCCGTATTGCCGTCCCCAGAGTTACCTCAGGCGCACCTGCGTCGAGGCGCTCCCGCCTTTCTTGCTCGAATAGCCAATCGTCACTTCTCCAGAACCACGTACCAGGTACTCCACCGTCCGCGTCGTGTGACCGGGGTGTCCGTTCCGGACCAGGATTCGGGACAGGTCGTGCTGGTCAATGAGGTCTGTCGCGCCTGGCATGTGCTTGCTCTGGACCCATCCGGCTGAAATCACCTCGACGTTGCGTCCGGCAAGAGTGAGCAGGTCAGGATCCACCACCTGGTTTTCCGCAGCGCGAGCCGTGATGGTAGGCGTCAGCTTGGTGTTCTCGACATCCACGCGGACCCGGTAGACATCGCCGCCCACCTTTTCGACACGGGTCGCTCCCATCTTCATCAGCGGCATCTCATCTGCCTGATAGAGACTGAAGGCCATGTTGCGGTGGCTGAGCTCCTCGTTCATGAATCGCGGCGGCACCCGCCCCCGCATTTTCTTCCAGCCACCCATCTCCACGGTGCCGTACTGCGGGTGCTCAAAGCTCTCCCATTCCACGTACTGGTCCCCGAACTCCAGGAAGTCGTCGAAGAAGTAGCTCCCCCTCTGTCCGGCAATCGGGCTGTCCGGATCTGCCTGCTGCGCCTTCAGATCAGGACTGTTGTAGTACTGGCCGCCGGCCCAAAGCTCGTTCGAGAACGATACGATTCCGAGTCCGTCGTTGGTCCAGTCGATGAATCCGCCGTGGACCGTGTAGAGCCCGCTCCAGATCACGATGTAGTCGTAGTAGGGAAGCATGCGTTCCCCGTTCTCACCGAGCGTGTCGTAGAGCTGGATGTCTTCACGCGGATAGCGCCCCTGCCATTCCGCGCCCGGGCCACGGAGTATCATGCCGCCTGAGTTGTGGTAGGACTGGACACCCGCAATGTTCGGGTGGCTTACCAGGAAATCATTCACAGCGCGAGCGGTCGGCAACTGGAACGGGTAGTCCATGGCACCGCCCTGGATGTAGTTGGGCTGCCAATCCGAGGCCCAGTTCCGGTTCGGGTCATACCCGCCCGGTCCGTCCTCGTTGACCCTGCCATCCCCATCGTTGTCGATCCCCTCGCGACCCAGGATTACCCAGTCGCCCTTCTCGCCTGCGGGTACGGGCTCCAGCATCCGGCGATCATCGTGGCTGATGCGGTGGGTGCCCTCTCCCGGGACGAACTTCCTGATGGTATCGAACACCCCGTTGCCGTTCAGGTCGTCGGGTCCGTCCTCGTCGTAGAGGCCGTCATTGTCACTGTCCACCGGCACATGACCGGTTCGTGCGCCTGATCCGGTGTCCTCGAAGAAGTATTGCCGACCATCTGGGTTCACGGTCGGAACGATGTAGAATACGCGCTCGTCCACCAGTCGGGTGATCATGTCGATCTTCCCGTAGTTCTCCATCAGATACCAGACGGTGTAGAGGCTGACCTCCGCTCCCTGGATCTCGTTTCCGTGGACGTTGGCCTCGATATACATCGCGGCCTTGTCCATCTCATCGCCTGTCTTCGGGTTGTTGACGGTCATCAGCATGATGTCCCGCCCCCCGTAGCTCTTGCCGAGAGTCGAGTACGTCAGGAATTCCGGATACGCCTTCTCAAGGCGGAGCAGGTCGACTTTCAGTTCATCGTAGTCGTGCCAGCGGTTGAAGTCTATCTGGACCTTGTGTTGCGGATCGGATGCCTGCTGGGCTGTTGCCGCAGGAGCAAAGACCAGGGGGGCGAGAAATAGCGCCGCCAGGGCGAAAAGGAATGCGTGCTTCATGGCTGCTCGGAATCTGGGGGTGACGGTTTCGATGGACACAGGCATCATTGCAGCCTCAGCGTCCTGGTGTCACTTCCTCCTTTCTGCGAAACAACACGAAGCTCTACGCTCTCACCCCGCGTGCCCTGGATAATCCACTCGAAGCTCTGCCTTCTTCCTGAACCGTCCGTGGCCTGGAGGAAACTGGTCTTGGCCGAGCCGGACAGGAGCGCCTCCGGCTCGATATCCAGCTGAACCATGGTGGGCCGCACCGATCGGGACCGAACACCCTGCGCGGTCGAAGTCGGCAGGAATCCTGCATTTTCGATCTCGGCCTTGATGCGGAAGATCCCACCGCCTTCGCTGATCACCTCGGCCTCGGCTATCTGAACGTCTGCGAACAGGGTCGCGAGATGGGCGACGAATCCGCCCTGCTTCGGACCCAGTTCCGCGATCATGCTCGCGGGCGGATTCACGGCCTGGTACGGCTTGAATCCCCCGATCTCTACTGCGCCCAACTCCGGGTGATCGTAAGAAGACCACTCGGCGAAGCCGTCGATGTCGTTCGCGTCCATCCACTTCAAGAGGGCCGCATCGGCTGAGGCTGAAGCGCCACCAGCCCCGCGACCGCCAGCCCCGCGACCGGGTGCGGCGGCGGCGGGTGCGGCGGCGCCGGGTGCGTCTCGACCGCCCTCACTGGCCGATGTATCCGCCGCCACCGTCGGGGCCCAGCCGGGCGTGCTGAATGCAGGGACACCGTACTGATAGTATCCATACTGGAAGAGGGCGCCTTCCGGCTTTCGGATGGGCGGCACGCCCTCCAGACCCGTCGTCTCCTTGTACCCGTCGCTGACCGCCTTGAAGTACGCCAAGTCGCCACGGTCGACGGTTGTTGCCGGCCTCGTCCCGCCACCTCTTCCGCCGCCACCACCTTGATTCCCTTGCTGACCGAATCCGCCGAATCGCCCGAATCCGCGGGTCTGGGTCTGGAAGACGCCCACATCGCGAGCGCCCGCCACCGAGGCATCGGCGAATGACCACAGGTCCAGTCCTTTCGCGGGGCTCAGTTCTCCCTTGTCGTTTGGTGCCGTGACCAAGTTGTCACTCGCGCCATAGACCAGCATTACGGCGACGTTGCGGTTCGCGATGACGAAATCCAGAACGGCACGGGACTCGCGCTCGCTGGCCATGTGGATACCCGCTCCGGCCTCGTAATAGGGATACTCGTGCTGAAAATTCCGATTGATGTCGACGCCACCGTCGCCGTCGTCGTTGTAAAACCCATCGCCGTCGCTATCCCGGCCCTCCCAGTAGATCGTGTGGGTACCGGCCTCCCCTTCAGAGGCGTCGGCCTTCTTCATCAGACGGGACTCGTCCGGATCGATCATGTAGTCGCCCTTGGGATCTGGAACCCGCATGACCGTGATCAGACCGTCTCCGTTGAGGTCTTCCGGCCCGTCCTCGTTCATGCGCGCGTCGTTGTCGTCGTCATAATCCGAGGCATTGAAGGGACTTCCCGTCTGAACCCGCGCGAACGCCCTCTCGGCACCATCTGGATTGACGCGTGGAATAAAGTAGAAGGCCGACTCGTCCAGCCTGGCCTTGACATCCGCATCGGTTGCATAGGACTCCAGCAGGTAGCGAATCGCCTCCAGACTCAGTTCGCTCCCGACGAGTTGGTTGCCTTCCAGGTTGGCGGCCACCAGTACGGCCGGCCGTTCTTTCAACGGTGTGCCCTGGCGATTGCCGATGGTCACGAGCCAGACCTCCCGGCCCTCGAGAGTCGTGCCGATGGACTCTGCCGTGGCCAGCCCAGGATGGCCCGCCACAAGGGCGTTTACCTGTCGTGTCAGCGCGTCGTAGGTATGGTAGCCCTCAAGGGTCTGGGCCGATACCGTGTTGGGTAGGACCAGCAGGACCAGAAGAAATGTGAGGCGAGTGAACATGCCGGAGGGAGAGGTTGCGTGGGAGTCTCTGGGAGGGGTTCAACGCAGAAGATAGATCCGGTCCCGTGTGTCAATTGTGGCATTTCTGTCACCGTGTCTCCCCGCACCCCGCCCTACAGCAGAATCAGGTAGGTCAGCTTGGCGACTCCCAGCCGGTCGTTCAGCACAAGATTCCGACGGGGGTCGAAGATGTCTTCGCCATCCTGGACCAGATGGTAGTTGGTGTTGATCACCAGGAAGAGATCCGAGCCCGGCGTATGAATCCAATCCACCCGGATGTTGGCGGCCACGTCCCGGGAAAAGTTGTCGTACTGCAGGAGCGCGCTGGCGAAGAGTTTCCGACCCCCTGCGGCCTGGATGTTCAGCGAGACCGTGGTCGCATCAAACGACCCGTTGTCGATGGGGAGATCGATGATCGAGTGGTTGAAACCGCTCTCAAACTTGAGATACTTGGATTGCCGAAAGCCCAGGCCGCCATTCAGATTCGTTCTCGTACCCCCAAAGAATCCCGATCGTGAGACACCCATCTGGACAAATCCTCTGCGACTCGGGTCCGTACTCCCCCTGAAGGAAGCGCTGTTCTCGTAGTAGTCGCCGGCAAGGATCTCGGCATTGGGGCGAATGAAGAACGATCCCTCCAGACGATCAAACGCTCGGCTCAGGGAGAGCGTAAAGCGGTCGCGTCGCTCCAGGCTGAAGCTGCTGATCAGTGAGTAGGTCCAGCTCTGCTTCTCGTTATCCTGCCCCGTGATATAGTGCCCTCCCGTCATGACCGAGACGCGCCTGATGGGGTGGCGGTCGCTCTGAAGCAGCGGAGACCAGGAGGCGTCGTAATCGTAGCGCCGCATGTCTCGTCGAGAGACGAAGCCCAGAGCCGGCGCGTAATTCGTCGACACGCTGCGGTAGCCGACGCTGCCTCCCCACAGATCGTCGGCCATCCGAAGGGAGAGTTCACCAGCCGAACCGCCATCGAGATCCGCGTCACTGTCGGAGATCCCGGTGACCCAGGCATTCACGCTGGAGGAAGACCAGAACCTGCTCTGGAAGTCCGCCCCAAAGGCCCGGTTGAAACGGTCACCCTGATCCAGATTGGTGAAGATGATACCGGCCGTTGATCGCCCGGACAGGGTCGTTCTCAGCCGAGCGACGGCGTTGTTCGACGCCGGGAGCGAAAGGTCATCGTCCTTCCGGGTCTGAATGTTCAGCAGGCCGACCGAGAGCTTACCAACCTGACCGGTCAGACGGGCGCCTGCCAGGATTTCGTTCGAGATCCCGATGCGTCGGGAAAAGAAGGTCTGGGTGTTTCGGGCGGCCCCGTGGGTGAACAGCCCGGATCGCTCGAGAAAGAACTCCCGCTTCTCCGGAAAGAAGAGATTGAAACGCGTCAGATTCAACTGTACCGCATCGGCTTCCACCTGGGCAAAGTCTGTGTTGACCGTCAGATCCAGCGTCAGGTTGGACGTGATGCCGTACTTCACGTCCACCCCGAGATCACGCGTGAAGTCAGACTCGGTGGGCTTCAGAGCCAGGTCGTCACGAACCTCCTGAGCCCCGGTGATGATGTAGGGCTTGATCTCGATGTTCTTCCCCCGGTGCAGATTCTTGAGCCCTTCCAGCCGTCCATACTGGGATACGGTCAGAATGCCGCGGGTAAAGCTCCGCGGTATGAAGGGCCAGATGACCTGCTCGTTCTTCCGATTGATGCGCCGTTCGACGGCCAGCCCCATGACCGGCTGATCTTCCTTTGAGAACCGGATTTGGCGGAAGGGTATCGCGACTTCCAGGGTCCACCCCTCTTCGTCGATGTTGCCTTCGGAGTAGTACACCGAGTCCCAGCTCCAATCGTCCATGGACATGGACTCATCTGTGATGGTCGCGTCATCCTGTGTGCCGAGCGGATTCATCTCGAACAGGTAGGCGTTCCGGTCATCGTCATAGGTGTCGATGGTCAACCAGATGTGATCATCCTTGTCGATGCGGCCTCCACGCTCAAAAATGTTGGCGCGTATTTCCGATGGGCTCGAGTCGAAGAACCTGAAGCCGAAATAGAGGTGGTCGTCGTCGAATGCGATGCGCATTTCGCTGCGCTCGGTCGGCTCCGCCCCTTCTTCTGGCCAGCGCTGCTTGAAATCGGTGATCGGAGAGATGGTCGACCAAATGGCGTCGTCCAGCCTGCCATCGATTTTCGGCGCCGTTTCCGCATAGTGGGCACGTGCTTCGGCAAGGGCAGGAGCGCGAGCCTGGGCGCCTACGGTCGCGGGCAGAACCAGTACGGAGAGGAAGACAAACGCGAGCGCCTTGGCGACCGGCAAGAAAGAGCGGTCGCGGTTCACGGGTTGGCGTGCTGAGAACATTCGAATATTCCGGTTGGGGTTCGGGCGATTGCGTCTTCCGAAAGCCCCGGTGCCGAGCCGCCCCAAAGAAACGGCCGATTTCGTCACTCGACAACCCATAACCCGACAACCCGTAACCCATCTGGAAAAACGAGGAGCGCGCTATTGACTAGCGCGTGCATGTTTACTTTTGGCTTCTCAGACAACGATCCCCACCCATGACCCTTTCCCGTCGCCACTTCCTCCGCAACGCCGGTGCCGCAGCCATCGGATTCAGCAGCCTGCAGCAGTTTGTCGGCTGCGCTCCGGCCCCGCGCGATTTTGGGGCTCTCGTATCGGACCCCGAGGGCCTGTTTGACCTGCCCAAGGGATTTTCCTACCGCATCATTTCCCGATATGGCGAGGAGATGGCCGATGGGCTGCTGGTTCCCCATCGACCCGACGGCATGGCGGCCTTTCCGGGACCCGGCGGCTTGACGCTCCTGGTGCGGAATCATGAAGTGCATGGTCGAACCGCCGGACCGGAGGAAGGCGCGTTTGGCGCGGACCTGTCCCGACTTCCATTGATCGGTGACCGAATTTTCGATGCCGGCAATGAGGGCTTTGCACCAGCGCTCGGCGGCACCACGACGATTGTCTATGACACCCGGACCGGCGAGACCGTGCGTCAATTCCTGAGTCTGGCCGGGACGATCCGCAACTGCGCCGGCGGTCCGACCCCGTGGAATTCCTGGCTGACCTGCGAGGAAGACACCATGCCGGCCAACAACAGGTACCGCATGAATCACGGGTGGCTGTTTGAGGTCCCCGCCACGGCGGACCCGGCGCTTGCAGACCCGACCCCGATCCGGGACGCCGGGCGATTCTATCGGGAGGCGGTCGCGGTCGACCCGGACACGGGAATCGTCTACATGACCGAAGACCTGGGAGATGGCCTTCTCTACCGCTACATACCCAACGTCCCGGGCGACCTGCATGAGGGAGGACGCGTTGACGCACTGGCGTTCGTCGAAGGACCGGACCTGGACATCCGGAATCGCGGCGCCCAGCGTTTTGAGCCCGGTCGTTCAGCCGCGGTAGAGTGGGTCCCCATGACCGACCTCGACAACCCCAATGACGACCTGCGAATTCGGGGCCGCGAACTCGGCGCGGCGCGGTTGGCGCGTGCGGAGGGCATCGCCTACGCGGATGGTCAGATCTTCATTGCCTGCACCGACGGCGGGTTGAACCGGGAAGGACAGATTCTTCGGTACGTGCCCAGCGCCCATGAAGGAACCGATCGCGAGTCGGAGGCACCCGGCATGCTGCAACTGTACGCGGAGCCCAACAACACGGACCTGCTGGAGAACTGCGACAACCTGACGGTTGCGCCCTGGGGCGATGTTGTCATTGCCGAGGACGCCAGCACGCACCCGCGCCTTTCGATGATCAACTCCAAGGGCGAGATCAAGATCATCGGACGAAACAGCCGGTCCAACTCCGAACTGGCTGGTCCCTGCTTCTCCCCGGACGGCTCGACGCTGTTCGTCAACATCCAGCACGAAGGAGTTACCTTGGCGATCACTGGTCCCTGGGTCTGATTCCCTGCTACCGATGATGCTTCGCTCCATTCCTGTTTTTGTCCGGACTGCAGCCGTTCTGATGGCAGTGGTTCTGTCCGGCTGCGGGTCCAGCCAGCCCCTGGCCATCCAGTCGGATCCGGCTGATGTGGTCACCTACACGGTCGTCAACGACTCCGTCGGGGAGGATGCGGCCATGCTGCAGCTTGTGGCTCCCTACTCGGAGGAGATGGCCTCCCAGATTTCAGAGGTTGTGGGCCGGGCCGAAGTCGAAATCAGGGAGGGCCGACCCGAAGGTCCGCTGGGGACGTTCGCCGCAGAGGCGATGCTCAGCGTCGTCCAGGGCCTGACCGACCGGCCGGTCGACATGGCGCTGACCAACAATGGTGGATTACGGGCACCAATCGGTCCGGGCGAGATCACGGTCGGCAAGATGTTCGAACTCATGCCGTTCGACAACATGATGATCGTTCTCGATCTGAGCGCTGCCCAGGTAGATCAGCTTGCCCAGGAGCTGGCAGGAGTCGGTGGCGATCCGGTCGCAGGCTTCTCGTTTACCATTACTGCGGATGAGAAGGCCATTGATGTTCGGGTGGGTGGCGAGGATCTCGACCCCGATCGCACCTACCGACTTGTCACCTCGGACTACCTGGCCAATGGCGGCGGACCCTATGAGGTACTCTGGGAAGCGCTCGAGCGCGATGAGGTCGCGTATCTGTTACGCGATGCCTTCACCGAGCACCTGCGCGCCATCGGAGTCGTCGAAAACCGGACTGACGGGTTGATACGGAGAGTACCATGAGGCGGAGGAAGTTTCTTCAGACGTTTGCCGCTGGCGCCATTGGTACATCGCTGATGCCGCTGGAGGCGCTCGGGTCGGATGAGATTCGGCTCGTGATCCTGCATACGAATGACACGCACTCCCGCATCGACCCGTTTCCCGTCGATGGGAGCCGGAACTCGGGCCTTGGAGGTGTGGCGCGGCGCGCCAGACTGATCCAGCGAATCCGAGCGGCGCAGCCAAACGTCCTGCTGCTTGATTCAGGAGACATCTTCCAGGGCACGCCCTACTTCAACTTCTACCACGGGGAGATCGAGTTCAAGGCCATGGCGGCGATGGGCTACGACGTGGCGACCATCGGCAACCATGACTTCGATCTGGGTGTCGAAGGGTTCGTGGCCATGCAGCCCCACGCCAATTGGGAGTGGGTCTCGGCCAACTATGACGTGTCGGGCTCCGGCATGGCGCCCTTCGTCAAGCCGTTCACGATTCGCGAAATCGCGGGCGTAATGGTGGGCATTTTCGGTGTTGGCGTAGACTTCGATCGGCTCGTCCTGGCGTCTCTCCACGAGGGCGTCACCTACAGCGATCCCATTGTGGTGGCCAAACAGACCGCATTGCATCTGCGGGAATTGGGCTGCGATGTGGTGATCTGCCTCTCGCATCTCGGACATCGCTCGCGCGGAGACCGTCCGTCCGATACGGCGGTCGGTCAGGAAGTGCCGGAAATCGACATCGTGCTGGGCGGACACTCCCACACGTTCCTGGACGAGCCGGAGATTATCCAGCGGCAGTCAGGCTTCACGCTGGTCCACCAAGTCGGCTTCGCCGGCATCCGGCTCGGCCGCATCGACCTGGTCCTGAACCGCGAAGGGCGGACGCGAAGGTGGTTCTCGAGTACCTATGACGTGGACGCGCGGCTCGACCACGTGTAGTGGTTCGTGACGGTTCTCCTACCGATTTGTGGTCAATGTGCCATTGGATCGTGACAACTTGACGGTCCACCGCCCCGTTTAGTCTGTAGTCACAAAACCAATTGGAGACTACAATGACCACTGGAAATAGATGGATGGCGCTGGGGCTCGTGGCCCTCATGGCCACGGCTCCCGCTGCCGCCCGCCAGACCACCAACAGAATTGAGCGTCTGAGTACCGACCTTGAGTTGTCGGAAACACAGAAGTCTGCCATCGCCGGCTCAGTCCAGTCTGGAGAACGGAGTCTCTGGACGCTGGCCACCGCGCTGCAGCAGAATCTCACCGTAGAGCAGAAGGAGAAATTCCTGGCGCAGGGTGAACGCATGATTGCCTTTGGCAAGGGTGTCCAGACGGGACGGCGCCAGGCAATCGCGAATCAGGCGTCTGCCCGAGGACGAGTGGCACCACGCGAAAGGGCTCGCCGAGACGGCCAGGGCCGAGGTCCTCAGATTCGCTCACGGCAGCCTGTCGTGGACCGCATGATCGACTCATTGACCGATGAGCAGAAGGTCGAGCTGAAGGCGCTTCGCGAATCGAATGGCGAAAAAATGAGAGCTCTTCGGGAGTCCGTTCGGTCCGGAGAGGTGGACCGGGAGGATGCCCGCAAGCAGATGGGCGCGATGCGCGAGTCCATGCGTGAAGAGGCTGATGCCGTCCTGACCGACGAGCAGAAGATCCGCATGAAGGAGATGCAGAACCGGCAGCGTGCCCGGACCGCCTCACGGCGGACGCGCGGCTCAACGCTGGTGGATCGACCGCAGCGGGGCGTCAGGACGCTGGGACGCGGTCATTCGCCCGAGGCGGCCGCCGAGATGGCTACGGCGCTTGGGCTGAGCGACGCGCAGGTCGAGCTGATCAAGATCCACGCCACGCTGACGGCCGCCGGCTCCATGCAGCGGGCTGGGGCGGTTCGGAATCGCGGCGGCGGCAATCGCAGCAGCGGCAATCGCGGCGGCAGGCGCTCAAACGGCGCTCGTTAGTGTTAGTCGAACCGAGCCGAACCCGGCCCAGCCGAACCTCAGCTGCGAGCCGCGTCCACCCGCTCCTTGATCTCGGCCAACGAATCGCCTCCGAATTTTTCGAGGACGGCATTCGCGATCGTCAAGGCAACGGTGGATTCGGCAACCGTGGAAGCCGCCGGCACTGAAGTCACATCACTCCGCTCGTAGCGCGTGGGCTGCGCCTCTCCGGAGGCAATATCCACCGTTGCGAGCGGTTTGATCAGGGTAGGAATTGGCTTCATGTACCCTCGGACCACGATGGGCTGGCCGTTTGACATGCCGCCCTCAATCCCGCCAGCGCGGTTCTGGGTTCGGCCGTACCCCTCCGAATCGCCCGTGATGGGATCGTGGATGTGCGAACCCGGCTCCGTCGCGGCCGCGATCCCGTCGCCGACCTCGACCGCCTTCTGGGCCTGGATGGACATGACGGCCTGGGCCAGTTGCCCATCGAGTCTGCGATCCCAGTGCACGTACGATCCAAGGCCCACGGGGACGCCGGTTACCATCACCTCGTAGGCGCCGCCCAGCGAATCGCCCGCCTTCTTGGTCTCCTTGATGTGCTCAATGCAGCGAGCGGTCATCTCTGGGCTCAGCATGCGTGTTTCGCTCTCGTCAGCCGCCCGGTAGAGTGCGCCAGCCCCGCCCCTGGCAATGAGGCCCGACGTCAGAGCCGACCATTCGCGCGAATGGTCAAACCCGACCGCTCCGATCCGCAGGACGTGTGAGCCCACTTCGATTCCGAGCGCACTGAGAAACGCGCGGGCAACCGAACAACAAGCAACCCGCATGGCCGTCTCCCGGGCGCTGGATCGTTCGATGACCGGGCGGATGTCGTCGAAGCCGTACTTCTGGGTACCAACCAAGTCGGCATGACCCGGACGCGGGAGCGTGACCTTTTCCACGCCTTCGCCGCTGCCTTCGAGTGCCATGACCCCCGGCCATCCAGACCGGTCCCGCGTGAAAGCCTCGTTGTCGAGGCGCATCGCGATGGGACTTCCCATCGTTTCGCCAAAACGAACGCCCGAATAGATGTGGATCTGATCGTGCTCAAACTTGGCGCGACCACCGCGACCATAGCCCAGCCACCTGCGGCCCAGTTGCTCGTTTATTCCGGCGCGCGTGACCGGCACACCGGCCGGCATGCCTTCCACTATACCGATGAGCGCCTCGCCGTGAGACTCGCCTGCCGTGAGATATCGGATCATATTCTTCTTGCTGGAAACGGCGCAAACTAGGCCCTTCCGGGCTATTTCGAGCCGAACTTTACGTGCAGGAGGGAATTAGGGGTGTTTCTGTTTTCGATTCGCCGATGTCCTCCGCCCCTGACACCCCTCCCGGCAAGCTCAAGTTCGACATCCGCGTCGCCGACAAGGCCGACGCGAGATTTGCGCAGGCAGTATGTGATCTGATTGAGGCCGCCGCCAAGGTTCGAGGGACGGGAATCGCCAAGCGGGACCCGTTCTACATCGCGACCAAGATGGAGAATGGGAACGCGGTGATTGCTCTTTGCGGAGATGACTTGGCCGGGTTTTGCTACATCGAGACCTGGGAGGCGGCCGGCTATGTGGCCAACTCGGGGCTGATTGTCAATCCGGAGTATCGTCAGAACGGGCTGGCGCGGCGGATCAAACGGCGCGCTTTTCAACTGTCCAGGGAACGCTACCCAAACGCCAAGCTGTTCGGGATCACGACCAGTCTCCCTGTGATGAAGATCAACTCGGATCTTGGCTACCGGCCCGTGACGTTTTCGGAATTGACCAAGGACGACATCTTCTGGACGGGTTGCCAGAGTTGCCCCAACTACGACGTGCTCACCCGAACCGAGCGCAAGATCTGCCTGTGTACCGGGATGTTGTTCGATCCCAATGCCAGGCCTCCCAAGGAAGACGAGTCGGACGACTAGTCGATCTCGGCGAGCCGGGTCCACCGCGGCTCTGATTGGCGGATGAATTCTGCGAGGGACATCGGGCGCAGATCGGCCATCGACCGCCGTGGACGACGCTCCCTCTGTGTGACGGGTTCGATAGAGAGCCCCGGCAGGGGCGCTTGGTCCGGAGCAGCCTGGACGTTCTGGGACACCGGAGCATCCACGGCCGAGGATTCCGGCTCCTCTTCCGGCTTCCGTGGCGCCTCGTACAGCCTGCGCAGTTCAAAGGGCCCCGACGCGATGCCGAGACGGGGTTTCGGCTCGGCTTCAGCCTCCTGCTCCATGGGCGACAACCACCGAATGACCACATCCTCGTGAGTGGTCGCGTCCATCGCCAGGTCAAAGACGACATCATCCCCGATCTCGTGCAGGTCTTCCGGGGGAGGCACGCTCAATGTGTGAGCCTCTGGGACAGGACGCTCGGCCTCGGCCTCAGCCGCCCCAACGTCGATTCCCGATCCGGCCACCGCGGCCTCAGCCGCCCCGTGGTCTTCCTCCCGTTCTTCGGCCTCGATTTCAAACGAGAGGGCATCGACCAGAGCGACCTCTTCCCGTTCCTCGATCTCCCGGTCCGCGACCAGATCCGTTTCCAGTTCTGTCGGCACGAAATTCCCGGGTTCGCTCACGAGAACCGACTCGGTCAGGTACTCAGGCTCCGGATCCGCGGCGGCGACAATTTCAATCGTTGCATCCTCCGCCTCAAAGCGTGGCCATGCGGCGAGTTCTGATCCGTGTCCGCTTTCTTCGGGGGCAGTCCCTTCCTCAATCGGGAGTGTGTGCTCGACCTCATCAGCCGTTGGCAGGCTCGGGTCCAGTTTGATGGCCGACACAGTCGGCACGTCTTGGGGATCGGTGGCCGAGAGACCCGAAATGCGCCGAAGTCGGTAGTCGATCTGCATTCGCCAAATGCCGGGGGCCGAGACGCGCAGACTCCGCTCCGAGCCGTCCTTCATGGCGAAGACCAGATTCCCCCCGCTCTTGCTGCTTGACCTCGCGACGGACTCAACCTGTTCGAGAAGTATCGAGTCTCGGAACCGCCGTCCACCGCGCCAACCTCTCACATCGACAAGCCGGGATCGCAAAGCGGCCTTTCCTAGCCAGAGGCGGCGACCGTCGTAGTGCGAGCAGGAAGATTTGAGTGTCTCGATTGCCATGTAGTGCGGGCGTGGAAGCGGTAACTACGAATACGAGTCAGTTTTGGAAATTCCGTCGCATCGTAGGCCAGCCCGCGCAGAAGCTACGGCCTGACTTCCACCCCCTTCCAAAACGCGACTCTTTTCGCCACTCTCTTTGCTGCCGGTTTGGGATCGGGATAGTACCAGGCGGCCCCAGGGTTTCGCTTCCCATTCACATCCAGATCGTAGTAGCTCGCGACTCCTTTCCAGGGACATGTAGTCTTGAGGTCGCTGGACTCAACATGTTCGCGCTTGATCGACTCCTCAGGGAAGTAGTGATTCCCCTCCACAACGATGGTGTCATCTGATTCTGCGATGACGACACCGTTCCATATAGCTTTCATGTATTTCCGGTCTTCTCTTGGTGGTTCTGAGGTGTCTTGGTGACTGGGGGTGGCCCGGTGTTACTGGACCGGGCCGGCCCTGTGCTACTTCAGTCGGACGATACGAGAGTGGCCGGCGCCCTGGGGCTTAAAGCAACTGATTGATTGCCGAAATGGTCTGCTCGCAGGCACGGACTCCGAGACGGACCCGGCTCAAGTCACCTCGGCCGGCTTCTATTTCAACCTCGGAGAGGAGCTGGTCCAGGGCCTCAACCCCGGCCGTACGTGCCGTCGATCGGAGTTTGTGCGCGAGGTGAACGACTTCCTTGGACGCATCCTTGTCCAAGGCATCGTAGAGGCCTTCACTTCCAAGCGCGAGTTGGTCAATGCAGAGATCCAGCATATGTCGGACGAACGTATCGTCTCCCATCGCCATCGCCTGAAGGAATCCGAGGTCGACCGTAATTTCCGGGATCTCGTCGTGTTCTGCGACGGGGGCCAGATGACTGGATAGCTGAGCCGACAACTCGGCCAGTGAATACTGCAGACCCGCAATCTCGGGTTCCTCCGTACAGATGTTGAGGGCGAGAATGAGGTTACGCTCCTGCGCAAATAGCAGAAAGACACCGGCACTCCCTCGGCGGCTGAGTACGCCTGCCGGTGGCTCATCGCAGGCCATCCATCCGAAGTTGCCGGCCGAATACGCCCATTGCGAGAGTTCATGCGTCTCCGGAATCAGCCGGGCCGTGCGGCCTTCCGGCACGGCCTTCACGAGTTCATACCCGTGGCCGGTCCCCTGGTGCAGGAATCCTTCTTTGACCCAAAGAGCGGTGTAGTTCACGTCCTTCAGGTCTGAAACCCGCTGGACAAACTCCTGGCATATACCACGAAGAGATCCACGAGACGTGATGCGCTCGCGAGCGGGTTCGCGGGGTGCAGTTTCTCGTTTTCGGGACGAGTTCGGTTGTTCGAAGGAAGCGGTAGGCATGTTCACATGAGGGGAAAGGCGTTCCCTCCGCAGAGCCTGGCGGGGAGAAAACGGGTTCATCCCTGGAATGGTCAAGATCCGGACCAACCTTTGGTGGCACCGCTCAAGACGCCCCCGGTTTGTAACAAGGTCTCCTCATAGACTACTATGAGACTACGCGGCTTGGGGAAACCGGGTCGCCTCACCCCCCATCAGCACACCCTGAACACCATGCAGTACGTCCCACTCGTTGGTCGCATTCTCTTCGCCGCCGTTTTCATCATGTTCGGCCTCAATCACTTCACGCAAACGGCGATGATGGCCGAGAACATAGTTCCCGCCTGGATACCCGCCGCCAATGTGGTGGTGCTTCTCACCGGAGCAGTCATCGTGGCGGGCGGCCTCATGGTCCTGCTCGGATACAAGGCCAAGCTCGGGGGCCTCATCCTGGCCCTCTTCCTCATCCCGGTCGCGATCCTGGTTCATGGGCCCGGCTTTGCCGCTGGCGATCAGGTCGGAACAGGCATGTTCATGAAAGACCTCGCCCTTGCGGGCGCTGGGCTCCTGATCTACCACTTCGGAGCCGGTCCGATGAGCATGGACAACAAGGCGGCAGCCTGACGCCTGCTTCTTGATTGAGGGGGTCCGGTACCGCGTGGTGCCGGGCCCCTTTTTTTGCTTGGGGTGCCCTCACCCGTCGGCTGCCCGCAGCTATGCCGCCTGCGAGGCCGTTACGCGGTCCGCTATCGTACTCCCGATCCGCAGGCCTGCCGTGGCCGCCGGCGAGGGAGCGTTGCAGACGTGAATCTGGCGCGGCCGCTCCAGAATCAGGAAATCGTCCGCCATGGATCCGTCGGGCATCACGGCCTGAGCCCGGATTCCGGACGGTGCCGGCAGCAGGTGTTCCTTGCGTACGGCAGGGATCAGCTTCTGCAGTTCCCTGACGTACCGAGACCGGGAGACAGCGCAGGCGAATTCGTGCACGCCCTGCTTCCAGTGGTCTCTCATCAGGCGTCGAAAACCGCTGTAGGCCAGGTAGTCGCTCATATCCTTGATCGAGACCTGGGGGATCCGGTAGCCTTCACGCGCGAAGGCCAGAAGCGCATTGGGTCCGCATTCCACGCCACCGCGCACCATCCGGGTAAAGTGGACCCCGAGGAATGGATACGCGGGATTGGGCACCGGATAAATCAGCGTCCTGCAAAGATGCTCTGCTTCCGGCGCGAGTTTGTGGTAGTGGCCGCGAAACGGGACAATGCGCAGTCCTGGTTCAACGCCTCCCATGCGGGCGATGCGGTCCGAGTGCAATCCGGCGCAGTTCACCACCAGGCCCGCGGTGATGTCTCCGCGATCGGTGTTCACAATGACTCCGTCCTGCTCGGGCTTGAGGTTGAGCACCGCGTGGCCCTTGCGGACATCTACGCCCAGTTCGACCGAACGCTGGCCGATTCTTCGGGATACCGCTCCGTAGTCCGCGATGCCGGCATCTTCGACGTGCACCGCACATCGCCCGCGTACGTGCGGCTCGTACTCCTTCAGCGCCCCGCCCGACAGCCACGAGCAGGCCACACCGTTCGCTTGACCCCTCTCAAAGATGATCTGAAGTCGGGCCTCTTCTTCCTCGTCGGTGGCCACGATCACCTTCCCGCACATGTCGAACGGCAGGTCTTCCCGCTCGCAGAAGTCCACCAGTTCCGAACGGCCTGAGACGCAGTTGATCGCCTTCAGCGAGCCAGGTTTGTAATAGATCCCCGAGTGGATCACTCCGGAGTTGCGACCCGTCTGGTGCGCGGCCAGTTCGTCTTCTTTCTCCAGGAGGACGATCCGCCCGACGCCCCGTTGGGCCAAGTGGTAGGCGGTCGAGAGTCCGACAATTCCTCCGCCGATGACGGCGACATCAAACCGCTCCATACGCTCCGCCGTAGGCCCCCGATCAGGCCTTGTACTTGTCTGGAAGACCGTTCTTGAGGATGCCCGTCATGGCATCTACAAAGCGGTCCAGTTCCTCGAGTGTGGTGTACACATTGGGCGTAATGCGGTTGCCCTCAAACTCCGCGTGTTTGATGGGGGTGACGATCATGCGGTGGGTGTCCCAGAGGTACCGGCCGATGGCCGCGCAATCGATTCCCTCCACATCCACCACGCCGATTCCGCAGCTCTGCCCGTAATCGAGCGTGGTCTGCAGGGTGACACGCTCATCCTTCATCAGCTCGTCGGCCCAGTAGGACGTCAGGTATCGAAGGCGTTCCGTTTTCCGGTCAGCACCAATTCCCTGATGGAATGTCAGCGCCTCGCCAATCGCCAGATAATTGGCCGCCGGATGGGTGCCAATTTCCTCGAACTTCCGAATGTTGTCGTCCATTGCCGGGGGCGCGGCCATCATCGGCCACAGGCCCGCAATCTTGTCCTTCCGCACGTAGAGCATGCCCGTTCCGTGCGGGGCGAAGAGCCACTTGTGGAGGCTGGTCGCGAAGTAATCGCAATCCAGATCGCTGTGCTTGAAGGTGAAGTGGGCGAAGGAGTGCGCACCATCCACGATGACCGGAATGCCATGCTTCCTGGCCATGTGAACCACCTTCTTCACGGGCAGAATCTGGCCGGTTATGTTTACGATGTGGCACATCAAAATCGCCTTGGTCTTCGGCGTGATGTGGGACTCGAACAGGCGAACCACCTCATCATCGTCGGTAGCCGGGATGGGTAGCTTGAACTGAACCAGCTTGATCCCCTCGCGCCGCTCCCGCTGCTTGAAGGTGGTGATCATCCGGCCGTAATCGTGCGTGGTGGTCAACACCTCATCGCCCGCCCTGAGGTCCATGCCCAACTGGCATATCTGCAGGCCTTCGGAGGCATTTCGGGTGAGCGCGATCTCCTCGCCGTCCACGCCGAATTCCCGGGCCAGCCGCTGCCTGACGCCCTCCCGCTGGGGCTCGAGGATCCGCCACATCGTGTAGACGGGCGCCAGGTTGCTGTAGTCCAGGTGACGCTTCATGGCATCCTGCACCACTGCGGGTGCCGGGCTCACGCCACCGTTGTTCAGATTCACGAGGGTCCGGTCCACCGTCCAGGCCTGCTGGACCCGGTACCAGAACTCTTCGTCGCGGGCGATTTCCGCCGGAGTCCCCGGATAGTGAGACAGCGTCTCGATGAGCCTGGGAATGCTCCCCGGCGTTAAGGCTACGGTTGCCATGGCTGCGGCCGCGGGTTTTCCGACGGTCCCCAGGAAGTCTCTGCGCGTGTACATTGTCTGACCCGACTGGATGTGGGCTCAAGGTAACAGATTTGACCGCGGACCGAAAGAAAGCTTCAGACAGGATGCAAACCGCTCAGACAGGGTTCGTCGGGGTTGCCCTGCTGGGACTCCTGGCGGTCTGGGCGCAGCCATCTCCGGGTCAACCCGACTGGGCCCGAATCAAGGGGGTCACGCTGGATGCCAGACGCGCTCCCCGCCCGGGTTTGTACGACGAACTCGCCGACCTCGGTGCCACCCATGTCGCCCTCATTCCCTACGCCTTCTTCCGGGACGGCGAACTGAGGTTCAATGGCGAGGCGCGCTGGTTTTCCGAGAGTGGATCCGGGGCCGAAGCGCTGTCTGAGAGTCTGGCCGTGCGCGGAATCGATGTCACCCTCAAGCCGCAACTCTGGATGGGAAACGGCCGGTTTCCGGGGGATCTGGATTTTGATGACGCCGATGGCTGGGATGGTTTCGAGGAGGGCTACCGGGAGTATGCGCTCCACCACGCCGCCATTGCCGCGGAGATTGGCTCCGACTGGTTTGTCGTCGGGACCGAACTTGCGCGCTCGGCCATCGAACGACCCGAGTTTTGGCGGGGCCTGATTGCGGAGATCCGGGAGGTCTTCCCGGGGCGCCTGACCTACGCGGCCAACTGGTGGGCCGAGGTGGACTCGGTGGCCTTCTGGGACGCGTTGGATGCGATCGGAGTGCAGGCGTATTACCCCCTCGCTGGGGACACAGACGCCACGGATTTCGCTCGGAGTTGGGCTTCACATTCTGCGATGCTCAAGGACCTGGCCCGGCGGTGGAAGAGGCCCGTCATCTTTACGGAGATTGGCTACAGATCCATGTCCGATGCGGCCGTCGAGCCGTGGGCCTGGACCCCACGGCGAAGCGCCGACGTGCCCGACCCGGCCGTGCAGGCTGCGCTTTACGAGGCGTTTTTCGCTGGCCCATGGAAGGCGCCCTGGATGTCCGGAGCCTACATCTGGAAATGGTACGGCCAGGAGGTGTCGGACCGGCACGACCTGGACTTCACCCCGCAGGGGAAACCAGCCGAGGCCGTCATTCGACAGGCGTTTCGGGCTGAACGATAACACACCCGATCTCTGTCGGATGATCCTGGACTTGCTGGTTGGCCGGGACATCGGCGATCAGCCGAAGCACGGCCCAATCGCCTACAGCCGACACCAGCATGAGCCAGGCAAAAACGGTCACGAAAGCATTGCCTGCCGCCAGGCCATAGACGGCCGGAAGGACGCCCATAATGATGCCCGGAGTGCAGAGGATAATCCGATAGGCCCGCGCCGATACGGGCTTGCCTCCGTGGACAAACACCACGCCCTCGCGCCACCGCACCCCAAAGCTCAGATCTGACGGCCGAATGCCCGCGGCGAACATGGGCAGGATGTGCAGGAGTTCGTGAACCACTATTGCCACCAAATAGACGCCCAGCAGGAGGAGCGTAGCGGTGACCCACTCACTGGCTTCTGCCGATGGCCAACCCCAAAAGACGAGGTAAGAGCCAAGCGTGATCAGTGTTACGGGAGGCAGCGCGTGCCACAGCACGCGTAGGATTTCCTCGACCGTAAGCGTGCGCGAAGTATCAGGCTCCAACAGGGAAGATGCTACCGACAGAGCGGCCCATGAAATAGATGGCGAGCATCGTCAGGACAAAGACCAACGTCACCAGCGCGGGGGGACGGTACATCTCCTCCAAACGCTCGTCGCGGCCGTATTCGTAATCCTGATCTTCCATGGTGAAAGGTATCCAGTGCAGATACTTGTATGCTCAGAAGGGTACGCTTCAATAAACGGAATTCGCGCCGGGGTGTGCGTGAATTCCAGCGGGTCGCTAGTCCAGCCCGTATCGCGCAGCGATTTCCTCTGGGTCCAGGGCCTGAACCTCGTCTCCCAGCATCTCCTTCGTGATGAGGTGGTGGCCGAGTACCAGCGCATCCATGTGGGTGTCGCGGAAACAGCGGTAGGCATCTTCCAGGGTGCATACGATGGGTTCTCCGCGCACGTTGAAACTCGTGTTGACCAGCACAGGGCAACCTGTCAGGGCGTCGAAGGCCTCCAGCAGCTCGTGGTAGGCTGGGTTGGTCTCCTTGGACACCGTCTGGACCCTGGCTGACCCGTCGACGTGGGTGACAGCGGGGATTGGCGATTCGATGTGCTGCAGGCGGTCCAGGCCGTCTCCGGATACCGTGGCGTTGAGCACGTTCGCCACGAGCACCATGTAGGGGCTCTCGACGTCGAGGTCGAAGAACTCGGAGGAACGCTCGGCCAGCACACTCGGGGCGAAGGGCCGGAAGCTCTCCCGGAACTTGATCTTGACGTTGACGCGCTTCTGGACTTCGCGTCCTCTTGGGTCCGCGAGGATGGAACGATTGCCGAGGGCTCGGGGACCGAATTCCATGCGGCCTTGGAACCAGCCTACGACGGATCCCTCTGCCAAGAGGCCCGCGACGCGCTCTGCCCTGTCCGACATCCGCTCTGAGGGCACGCCTTTGTTCTTGACGAACACGCCGACGTCATCGTCATCGAAGGACGGCCCGAGGTAGGAGCCGGACATGGCGTCCGGCGACTCAGGTGTTCGCGGCTTGTCGTGGTAGCCGTGCCATGCTGCGAGGGCCGCGCCGAGGGCGCCGCCCGCATCGCCTGCGGCTGGCTGGATCCAGACGTTGTCGAACGGGCCTTCTCTAAGCAGTCTGCCGTTCGCAACGCAGTTCAAGGCCACACCGCCCGCAAGGCAGAGGTTTTTCTGGCCGGTTGTTGCGTGGGCCTGCTTGGCCAGTCTCAGGATGGCGTCCTCGACGACCGCCTGAACCGAGCGGGCGAGGTCCATGTCGCGCTGCGTGAGCTCGCTTTCTGGATCTCTCCTCGGTGCGCCGAACAGGTCTGCAAAGGCTGCTCCCGTCATGGTCAGTCCATGGGCGAACGTGAAGTACTTCATGTTCAGCCTGAAGGAGCCGTCTTCGCGGAGGTCAATCAGGTGGTCACGGATGGTCTGCTCGAAGCGGGGTTCCCCGTAAGGCGCGAGGCCCATCAGCTTGTACTCGCCCGAGTTGACCCGGAACCCGCAGTAGTACGTGAACGCCGAGTAGAGCAATCCCAGGGAATGGGGGAAGTGCTGTTCGTGTGTCAGGTCGATTGCGTTGCCCGCGCCTCGTCCGATGGATGTCGTGGTCCACTCGCCCACCCCGTCTGTCGTGACAATGGCGGCCGACTCGAACGGCGATGGGTAGAAGGCGCTGGCCGCGTGACTCAGGTGGTGCTCCGGGAAGAGCAGTTGCCCCTCGAATCCCAGTTCTTTCGCGATCAGATCCGGAATCCACAGCTTGCGTTTCAGCCAGAGCGGCATAGACTCCAGAAACGACCGGAGCCCACGCGGCGCAAAGCTGACGTAGGTCTCCAGCAGGCGTTCGAAGGTCAGGAACGGCTTGTCGTAGAAGGCAACCGCGTCGAGGTCGGTGACTTGGATGCCAGCAGCCTCCAGGCAGTAGGCGATGGCATTCGTCGGGAACGACGGGTCGTGCTTTCGGCGCGTGAAGCGTTCCTCTTGGGCCGCCGCCACGATCTCACCGTCGCGCAGCAGACACGCCGCGGCATCGTGGTACCAACAGGAGATGCCGAGGATATTCAAGATGGGCTTACCGGCCGAAGTTGTATGCGAAGCTGACCCATGGGATGGCGGGAATATCGGCATCGTCGAAGACTCCGGTGAAGGTCAGCAAGCCCAGATCGACTGCCAGACCCGAGCTGAAAAAGCGGACGCCGCCCAGCAGCATCGCCCCCCCGTCCACCGTCGGAAGCGCGTAGGCCTCCCCTACCAGTTTCACTCGTCGCTTGAGCCTTCGCTCGCCACCCAGTACCACAACCGGGTCGGCAGCCACGTCCCCATTGACGAATCCGAATCCCAGGCCCGCGGTGATCGCGCCATCTGGTTGACCCCTCGTCCACACGCCGTACATGATGCCTGCCCCCTCGCCCTCGGCGAAGCCTGCGAATACGCCAACACTGGCACTCGAGGTACCGGTCGAGAAGACCTGCACCTTGGGGGCAACATAGATCAGCTTCCCGAAGGCCTCCGGAAAAATCAAAGTGCCGGCTCCGAGCGTGACCCGATCGGTCAACCCGATCGCGGCAAAACCGAAAAAGACGTAGTACGCACTCAGATAGGCACTCTCGCCCGCGAGGGTTCGGCCGGTTGGTGCGAACATGAGCCTCGTTTCGTTCGGATCGAAGTGCTGGAATTCTCCATCCACGTTGCGACCCCGGACCCGCTTTCGCGAGACGATCTGCGACTTGTCGACGCGGACCACGGTGCCGCTTGAGGTACGGATTGTCACAATGGTGTCAGACTCCTCAATGACGGTGCCCACGTATCGCGTGCCGTCTCGCAGCTCGAGTTCGATGACCGCCTGTACGGTGTCGACCTGGGCTACGACCTGGGCCCGAACATCGACGGCGCCGGCCGTGAACAGGACCAAACCGATGAGAAACGCGATTCTTTTCATCTTGTGTACGCTAGCTGGTTGGGTCCAAAATACGCCGGAGGCCCCCAAGTCGAATCACCCCAGATCCAGCAGTGTGGCCTTTAGTTTTTCGACTTCCACCCTGGCATCTTCCGCCTTTTGGCGCTCTTTCCCGACCACATCGGCAGGCGCACGGGAAACGAAGTTCTCGTTCTGCAGCTTGCGCGTGATGCCCATCAGGAATTTTCCCTTCTGGTCAATTTCCTTCTGAAGCCTGTCTCTTTCGGCATCCAGATCCACCATCCCGGCGAGCGGGACGTAGACCTGGTGGGCACCGACCACGAACGCCGCTGAGGCTTTCGGGCGATCCTCGTTGATACCGACCGTCAGCTCAGAGACGCGGGCCAGCTTGCCGAAGTACGCCTCGTTCTCCTTGAGTTTCGCGGCGAGCTCTTCTGAGTCCACGCTGATCGTAGCCGCGACTTCCTTACCGGGGCCGACGCCGTAGCGCGACTTCACGTTACGGATGCCCGAGACCATCTCCTGCATCAGCGCGAAGGTGGCGATGGCGTCCTCGTCGATCTCCTTTGGATTGCTTGTCGGCCAGTCGCTCCGCATGAGGGACTCCCCTTCCTTGCGGGCTTCCAGCTGCCACCACAGTTCTTCCGTGATGAACGGCATGAACGGATGCAGCAGGTGCAGCATCGTGTCGTAGAGATCCGAGGCCAAGGCGATGGTGTTCTCGCTCATCTCCTCGCCGTACGGAGGCTTGACCAGCTCCAAGAACCAATCGCAGAAATCGCCCCAGAAGAGGGTGTAGATCTTGGTCAGGGCCTCGTTCAGGCGGTAGCGTTCCAGGTCCGCCTCGACCTCGGCGATGGTCTGATTCACGCGGGATACCATCCAGCGTTCGACCAGCGTCAGGTCCTCGAACTTGCGGCTCCTCGTGTACGTCTTGCCCTCCTCACGGAACTGGCCGAACACGTTGAACGCGTTCCAGATCTTGTTCGCGAAATTGCGCCCCATCTCGAAGCGCGTCGGGTCCAGCTTGATGTCCTGGCCCTGGGCGCAGAGCACCGTCAGCGAGAAGCGAACCGCGTCCGCTCCGTACTGCTCGATCATCTCCAGCGGGTCGATGCCGTTGCCGAGGCTCTTCGACATCCACCGGCCCTGCTTGTCCTTGATCATCCCCGTAATGAAGATGTCCCGGAACGGCGGCTCGCCCGTGAAGTGGAGTCCCGCCATGATCATGCGGGCGATCCAGAAGAACAGAATATCGTAGCCCGACACCAGGACCGAGCCCGGGTAGAAGTACTTCAGGTCTTCGGTTTCCTCCGGCCAGCCGAGGGTCGCGAAGGGCCAGAGCCAGGAGCTGAACCACGTGTCGAGAACGTCCTCGTCTTGCACCATGCCCGGCTCGGGCTGCTCGACCGAGACCTTGAAGCCCTTGGCCTCATCGATCTCGCCATCCATGTCCAGCCAATACCAGACCGGGATCCGGTGTCCCCACCAGAGCTGGCGACTGATGGTCCAGTCGCGGATGTTGTCCAACCAGCGGAAGTACTCGTTCTCCCAGCGCTTCGGGTGGAATTTGATCGTGCCGTCGCGGACCGCCGCAAGCGCCGGGTCTGCGAGCGGTTTCATCTTGACGAACCACTGACGAGAGATCAGGGGCTCGATGACGGCCTTCGAGCGGCTGGAGATCGGGACCTGCGTCTTGTAGGGTTCGACCTTGACCAGGAAGCCCGCGGCGTCCAGGTCCTTGACGATGGCCTTCCGAGCGACCTCGCGATCCATGCCCTCGTACTTGCCACCGTGCTCATTGACCGTGGCGTTGAGGTTCATGATCGAGATGGTTGGGAGGCCGTGAGCCTGCCCGATATCGAAATCATTCTTGTCGTGACCCGGCGTGATCTTGAGCGCGCCCGCGCCGAACTCCGGCTTGACGTACTCGTCCGCGATGATCGGAATCTCGCGACCGACCAGCGGGAGCGTGACCGTCTTGCCGATGAGGTTCATGTACCGCTCATCCTCCGGGTGGACCGCGATGGCGCTGTCACCGAGCATGGTTTCCGGGCGGGTTGTGGCGATCGTGATGTCGCCCGTGCCGTCCGTGAGCGGGTACTTGACATACCAGAGATGCCCGTCGCGTTCGACGTTGTCGACCTCCTCGTCCGAGATGGCCGTCATGTCGACAGGGCACCAGTTGACCAGGTACGCGCCCCGGTAGACCAGCCCCTGCTCGTAGAGCTTGACGAACGTGTGCTGGACCGCGTGGCTGAAGCCATCGTCCATCGTGAACCGCTCCTTCGACCAGTCCGCCGAATCGCCCATCCGCCGCTTCTGCTTCAGGATGATCCCGCCGTACTCCTCCTTCCACTTCCAGACGCGCTCGACGAAGGCCTCGCGGCCGAGGTCGTGGCGGTCTTTGCCCTCGGTCTCCTTGAGGGTTTTTTCGACCACGTTCTGCGTAGCGATGCCCGCGTGGTCCATGCCCGGCAGCCAGAGCGCCTCGTCCCCCTTCATCCGGCGGATGCGCGTGATCGAGTCCTGCACCGTGTCCTGCAGCGCGTGCCCCATGTGCAGCTTGCCCGTCACGTTCGGCGGCGGCATCACGATCACGTGAGGGTCCTTCTCCGGATTGGGCTGCGTCTTGAAGAGATCGTGCGACTCCCAGTAGGAGTACCAGCGCTCTTCGATATCCTGAGGGCTGTATGCGGGGCGTTTTTCCTGCGGCATTCTCTGCGGTCTCGCGGGCTTGGTCAGAGTGGGGATCTGCGCCAACCTTTGGTGGTGGTCGGGGTTTCTGGAGAGGGGTGGTATTCGTGGAGCTTTCTGGGGAGGGGCGATTCGTTGAGCGTGCCGGGGGCCGAGAATGAGGATGCAGGGCCTCCGAGTAGATCGTGGTGACCTGCTGGATAAATTTCATGAGCATGAGGATTCTTCCCAGGCTGCTCATCAGGGCCCCGGACACTGGTTCTATCCATCCGATTAGTCATATTCTGCGAAGCCACGTCGAGACTCGTGCCTCCACATTGGCCGAGTCCGGACCGGATGTCAAGTAATCCCCCGAACTGGATGCCTGAGACAGGAATGGTGTATAACTGCCATTGCGAAGGCAGTCCCGAGCTGCTAGACTTACGGTAAGCGATCTTTTCCGGGCGCCCTCGCCTGGCGATATCCCGCTGGATTGTGAGGTGGGCTGTTCCGTTTGGCCTGTGAGCTTTGGACGATCGTCTACCAAATATCGCGATCGCGATACCCAGCTGACCTCCTTTAGCCGTCATAATTAACCACTGACAGAAATGGCATCCTTTTACCGCGCGTACTGCACCACAGAAAAAAAATTCATCCAGAGCAGTTGGAGTAATGAAGAAAAGGTGGCCACGAACGCTAAGAAGCTACATGAGGATGCGAACCCCGGTCATAGCGTCACGATCAAGACGAAGTAGCGCCGCTCGGTCTTTGTTAGGCCTTTGAAATAGGTCTCCGATTGGGTGCATCTAGTGGTCTTGAGCGTTCCGAAGAACGCTCTCCCGTGGGGCCGCGTCAGGATATGGCCGTTGCGACTCATCGAGTCTGGATCGCGCTGCGACGCCGAAAATCTTGTTCCGGCGGCTGGTGTACTGAGTCTTGAGGTAATGCTAATGAAAGGAAGCCCCATGCAGGACAGAAAGACTTTCGGGCAGCCTGCGGCTCGTCTACCAGCAACTCCCCGGCCAGCGCTGGCCGGGTGGAAAAGCGCAGGATCCTCCGGGAGTAGCATTCAATGTCCGCGGCGCTTGAAAGCGGGGCGCCAAGCACCTTTCGAAGGCTGCGACCCCTGACCTTCCAAGAGGATGCGCGCGCCGAACCATCACAGGCTACGTCGAATTGATTCGAGACGCCTAGCCTGCACCCGCCGCGGCGCTAGGTAAGCATAGGCGCTCCAGCTCCCTCTCAGCTCATACCCAGCCTAGATGGCCCATGCGTTTTACTGCAAACCCCGGGATGGCAACCTGGCTTCCGGCCCAGGACGAGCTTGTTCCGTTCTATTCCGGAGTCGCAAACTTCGTACAGAGCTTCCTCACAGAAGCACTAGCCGTAGATCAGTACAAGACCGAGAAGTCGATCGTCGATCCGATACTCGGATACATCCACCTCCAGCCTTGGGAAATTGCGCTTCTCGACACGCGGCTTTTCCAGAGACTACGGCACATTCGACAGCTGGGTCTAGCCTACCTAGTCTTCCCAACGGTCGGCTATAGTCGGTTCGAGCACACGCTAGGAGTCATGGGGAGCCTAGCCAATGTCCTCAGTGCGCTTCAGGAAAACCACGCGCGCGCGAACATGGACGTGGCTTCTCTATCCGCCGTCATTGACGAGTACAGAGTCCCGATTCGGCTAGCCGCACTCTTTCACGATGTTGGACATGTGCTCTTTAGCCACGCCGGGGAACGCATCGTCGCCGGCCTGGGCGGGCGCAAGCACTACCCCAGTACTCAGACAATCAGGACCCGAATTTCAAACCATTTTGGCAGTCCTAAGACCATATCCACCGCCGAGGTTCTGTCCATCACGATCTTGGGCTCCCCCCAGGTGCCCAAGTTTCTCGATCGGTGCAGTATTCCGGCCAAGACTCCCGACAAGACTAAGGAATGGATTGAGGCGGCGGCTCGACTGATTATTGGGCTTCCGATTCCTCAGAGGAATGACACGGTGTTCCTGGCACAGCTCATTAGCAGTGGCCTAGATGTGGACAAGCTGGACTACATGGCCAGAGAGGCCTTCTTCTCCGGGATCAAACTGGAACTAGATGTCGCCCGTCTTCTAGACAAGATGCGGGTCTTTAAACTTGACGTGGCCAAGCTTCCCAAGCGACTGGAACACTATAAGCGGCTTCTAAAGGCAGAGGAGCGCCCCTTCGTGTTGGGTCTGGCGAAAGGCGGACAGTTCGCCTTTGAGGAGTTCTGTATTTCGCGCGTCGCACTGTACGAAAAAATGTACCTGCACCAGAAAATAAGATCTGCCGAAGCCCAACTTTCCGCGGCGCTGAGGAGGATTCCAGAGAGATATCCGGAGTATAAGGAAGCCCATCGGTGGCTGTATCTGCAGGAATCTCAGATCCTCCATCCCGGCGCTGAACTGCCGGCGCTGGATCCGGACAGTATCGGCCCCCTCTTCGATAGAGATCGTCCGCAACGTAACCTTTTTGGTCTCGGTTTCGAAAAAATTGATGGACGAAATCTCTTGCACCGAGGGTTCGCGTTCGGGCCAGCCATCAGCCTCACAGACCCGCCGCAAGCGGCCGGGTCGGATATGGTTGAGTTGGATCCGCCCTCCTTGCGACTGGTGAAGGATATCGAAAAAGATGAGCGGAAATTTCGGGATGCCATCAACTCAGAGCTAAAGTCGGTGGCTCAGCTTTTGGGCCAGGGCAACACCCCGGAGGCCCTTGATCGAGACCTGATCATCGACACGCCGCGATACGCGGCCGTCCAACAAGGGCATGAGTCAATCTATTTCGACAGACCCACACGGCTTCCGATTCGGTGGATCATGCCGATTGACAGAATCGTGGAGTACTACACACACAATCGAGCGCTCGGATTCGTATTTGCCCCAAAGGAGTATGCACCCCGCGTCATGCTAGCCTGCGAAATGGCGATGTGGCGAATTGGGGCGGCGTTATTTGTGCAGGAAGGTTCGATTCCAAGAGACACGATCGACAAAGGCGAGAGTCTGAGGCACACCTTAAGCCAGGCCGGCTACTACGACGATACACCACAACTTAAGCCGATCCCGGAATACCTGGTTAGCGCGGAAGCTCAGGAGCGGATCCTGGACATCTGTCAAAACTTGAGTCAGTTTAAATCGCAGAACGGCCAACAGGTCACGGTCGCCCATCTGACTACCTTTATTTCACAGTTCCCAGAGCCGCTCATGGCGCCCGCTCTAAAGATGCTCCAGCTGATGGAAATGATCGACGAAGACAACTGTAAGGAGGCCGTTCACGATGCCCTTCGGGAGTCGCGATTCTCAGGACGAGAGCGCTCAATTGTGGCTCCCCTAGGCTCCGCTTCAGATAGCGCGGGGAGACTACTGTATGCGCTTCGCGAGCTCGAGGCCGACACCCTCACCGATGCGACGGTACGGAGGGCTGACCACCTTGCCTTTTACGACGATAACATCAACTCCGGCCTTCAAACTCTGAATATTTTCGCAGAGTGGCTCGGCTATGAACTCCCAGATGAACTTGACCTTAATGAGGAGCACGTTCAACAGCTTGGGGACGAAGCTCGTAGTCGACTGCGTGAGCTTCCCATTACTCTGATCTTTGCGGTGGGATCGGAAGGTGCCGATGAGAAGCTTCGGGGTTACTTAACACTACTTGGAATTAGCAACGACAACATTGAGATCTACATTCGGCGTAGACTGCCTGCCGATGAAAGACTTTTCTCGGGGGGGCGCTCTAGATTCCAGGACGATAGGAAGATTGATCTCGGGGACTTCTTATCGGAGCTTGGCGCGAGACTCCTCGTGGCCGAAGGGAAGTCCGAGAAAACGGCAAAAGAGAGGGCCCTTGGGTATGGCGGTGCCCAGGCACTCGTCGCGTTCCCCTACAATGTTCCAACCATGACCATTACCGCGCTCTGGTGCCGCAGCCGCAGTGATAAAGAAACCTGGATTCCTCTGTTAGAACGACGGCGACGAACGAAAGACGGGCAGTTGGGGGGAGAAGACAAATGACGGACGGGCCTTACCGCATATTGTGCCAGCACCCAATCGTCGGTCCGTCAGAATGTTGGACGTAACACGAACCCTGCAACGACCTAGAGTCTGAGCTCGAGTCGGCTCGACCGGCAAGGGGGAGTCGGCTCTCCGTCGCCTGGATAACGAGCGCAGGTTGCGGACTCCAGCTCTGGCCTGGTCGCGTAGCGTCGCGACGACGCTGAGCACCAACCCCGGGTCTACTCAGGCGGCGCGCGAGCGGCCCATACCGGCCGCTGACCGGTGCAACAGCCGTCACCACCCGACGGTCTAGCCCCTTCATCGACAAAACGCGTGATCCACGAAGAGAGCTCTACTGTATTCTGTGTTTATATGCCGGACTGTTCTGGGGGCCCAGGCTCAGACCGAATCGACGTTCGCAGGCCTTCAGCGAGCAGCCTTCGGTGATGGGCTGACGTCTGTGGCGGCGGCCCACCAGCGATCGGCCCCATAACTCGTTTATGGCCCTCAATGTCAAGAGGCCGTACGAATCCTGATGGGCGAATTTTCTCCGCCCGTGCCTCTTGATCGGCGTTCACCGTCGTCAGCGCCACCTCTGCGGAATGGTTCTGCTTTCTGGATTTGCAGCCTGCAGCT
>JAJCYP010000011.1 GCA_029262855.1 Bacteroidota bacterium
GGTCACGCTCGATGTCTCGGGGCTCCGTCCGGGGGTGTATTTCGTCGTGACAGGGGGGGCGGGAGAGCGGATTGTGCGACCTGTGGTGGTCAGGTAGATTGCTGCAGGAAGTCCCAGCAGTTTCGATCCGCCGCACCATCCCGAATGCACATTATCGCCAGAAGCAGCGACCGCGCTGCAACGACCGCCTGCCTGGTTGTCCTCACCTGGTTCGGAACGCTGGCGCACCCAGCCGCTTCTCAGCAGGTCGAGACGGAGATACCCGCCCGGCTTGCCCTCTTTCTGGACTGCGGCTTCTGTGACGAGACCTTCATTCGGCAGGAGATGCCCTACGTGGACCACGTCCGCGATCGCGAGGTGGCCGACGTCCACGTCCTGGTCACGCAGGTGAACACGGGTTCAGGCGGCGAGGCGCAGACGTTCGACCTGATCGGCCTGGGCGCGTTCGAGGGGATGGGATTCTCGACGGTGTACACGACGAACGCGGACGCCACCGAGGCCGAAGAGAGGGATGGATTCCTACGGACCCTCGAAGCCGCCCTCGTGCCGTACCTGCTGCAAACCTCCATGCGCGACCGGCTGCGGGTCGACGTCGCACCATCGGAGGAGGAGGCCGGCGAGAATGCGTCGCCTGAGAAAGACCCCTGGGACTACTGGACTATCGAGATGTATGCGGACGGCAGCGCAGACTTCGAGTCCCAGCAGCGGTCCTTCGACACGCGGTACGGAGTCTACATCGGCCGTGTGACAGAGGATTGGAAGCTTCAACTCCGGCCGTTCTTCAACTACAACTACGACCGTTTTGACCGAGGAAACGGCACCATTGAGAGTTCGGCGCGGCGGGACGGCTTCACCAGCTACGCGGTACGGAGCCTCTCGCCGCACTGGTCGGTCGGGGGATTCGGAGATGTCTTCACGTCCACGTTTGCCAACGTCAAGTGGCGCTACCGGCTCATGCCGGCCATCGAGTGGAACCTGTACCCGTACCGCGAAGCGACTCGGCGACAGTTGACCGTCGCCTACCGCGTCGGCGCCTCGCACATCACCTATCGGGATACCACCATCTACAACGAGATCGAGGAACTGCTTCCACAGCACATCCTCAACGCGGGCTATGAAGTGATTCAGCCCTGGGGGGTGATCGAAATGGGCGCCAACTCGTCCCAGTATCTGCACGATCTGACGCGCTTCAGTCTGCAGTTTGACGCAGAGGTCGAGGTTCGCATCACACGGGGGCTTTCAGTCGAAATCGGTGGCTCACTGGAATTCATCCACGACCAGATCAACCTCCCCAAGGGCGATGCGGACCTCCAGGAGGTTCTCCTGCGGCGCAGAGAACTCGAGACCAACTACGAGGCGGGTCTGAGCTTCGGGTTCCGGTACCGATTCGGCTCGATCTACAACAACGTGGTGAACACGCGCTTTGGTGGAATCGGCAATCGGGATCGATTCTGATCCGCGTGTGGGTGGGAACGATAGACACCCCGCTAACCATCTCTGCGATCGAGAATGACCCCGGGGAGGTTGACTCAACCGAGGAAAGGCGCCTTGGAGTGGCTGCCGGTCCCTTCCTCGAAGCGGCCGAGTCTTCCATCGCCCGATCCAGGTGCCGATGTATCCGGATGCGGGCGTTCCGGCTCGCTGCGTACCTGCAGCTTGTCGACAGCCGGTTTGCCGGGCCGATTGAGCGCGATTTCGGCCGGGAGGTGCAGCGTGGCGTGGTTGCGGGCATGAGGCCGTTACATCGGCGTACCTCAGGGGCTCTAAGGCTATGAAGCCCGGAACCACTCCGTGCTTCATAGCTTACTTCAGAGCAACCACGTACACCCCGACCCATGGAGCTGTTGGAACTCCTCAAACACCCCGAAGGAAAGTCGCTCGAGTTCAAGCGTGACTTGAGCTCGCCGGGGCCATTTCTGCGGGCCGTCGTGGCGCTGGCCAACACCTCTGGGGGCACTATCGTGATTGGGGTCGCGGACGGAGGGCGGCAGGTTCGCGCCGTGGAATTGCCGCTGGACGCCGAGGAGGCCGCGGCTAACATGATTTCGGACGCGATCGCACCGCGGCTTCTACCGGAACTGGAACTGGTGACCCTGGGTAGCGCTACCGTCGTGGTGGTTCGGATCCACCCGAGCCCGCATCGCCCGCACTACATCAAGAAGCAGGGCGTCGAAGGGGGGACCTACGTCCGCGTGGGCTCCACGAACCGGCTGGCGGACCCACCGCTCATCGAAGAGATGCGCCGGTACGCGCGTGGGACTGCATTCGACGAGCAGCCGGTGGTGGAGGCATCGCTGGATGATCTGGATTTTGACTATGCCCGGCGTCTGCTTCCGGATCGCCTGAAGGAGCCGCGGGACCTGGAAAGCGCACGTCTTGCGGTACCGTACCAGGGCGCCCTGGTGCCGACAGTCGGCGGGATGCTTCTGACCGGGCGCGATCGGCTCCGGAAGTTTCCGGATGCATGGATCCAGGTGGGACGGTTCGGCGGCGTGGAGCGGGTGGACATTCTCGATCACCGCGAGCTCACGGGGCCCCTTCTGGAGAGCCTGGAAGAGGCCGTGGAGTTTGTCCAGAAGCACAGTCGCCGCGCCGCCTCCATCACCGGGCTCCGGCGCCGCGATGTGTGGAATCTTCCGCCGGTGGCGGTTAGGGAGGCACTGCTGAACGCCGTCCTTCACGCGGACTATTCGCAGCAGGGAGCTCCGATCAGGGTGGCCATATTCGATGATCGTCTGGAGGTGGATAGCCCCGGTCTCTTGCCGTTCGGGATGACGGTGGAGAGCCTCCAGGAAGGGGTCTCGCGGGTCAGGAATCGCGTGCTCGGCCGGGTGATGCACGAACTCGGTCTGGTGGAACGATGGGGCAGCGGCGTACGACGCATGATGGCCGCCTCCCAGGACGCGGGTCTTCCTCCACCGCAATGGAAGGAGATCGGGTTCAGCGTCCGGGTCACGATCTTCTCGGAGCCGGAGAGCGGCCCCTCCCTGGATCCCACCGGGGAGCAAATCCTCCTCGTTCTTGATGCGGGCGATGGCCTCAGCACGCGCCGGATCGCCGAGGAGATCGGGCTGACGACCCGCGCGACACGCACCCGTCTGGCGCGGCTCACAGACCTGGGCCTTATTCGGGATGTGGGCACCTCGGCGACGGACCCGAATCGGAAGTACTACCGGGTTCGCACCGACTCAACAAAATGAGTGCCCGCGGGACCATCGGCCCTCCGTTTTGAGCAGCTCACACAAGCTGAGTGCGAGAACAATGCTCGTCGCGCAGCTCGCGACGACTGCCCTGTTCGTCTGGCACGCGGAAAAGCGCAACCTGAGAGCATTGCCTTCGAACAACGCGCAAACGGATCGCCTGCCCCCTGTGTCTATTGCGTTGTCCCCACAGCCACAGCCCATGCTCAATAACTATTTCCGCATCGCCTTCCGGACGATGCTTCGTCATAAGGGCTACGCGGCTCTGAACATCGCCGGCCTGGCCGTTGGCCTTGCCTGTGCGTTCTTCATCACGCTGTGGATTCAGGACGAGTTGTCCACGGACCGCTTTCACGAGGACGGTGATCGCATCTACTCCGTCATGCGACACTCGACGTTTGGTGGCGTGAAAGGGACCACGCAGAGCGTGACGAAGCCGCTGGCGCAGGCGCTGCTCGACGAGTACCCGGAGGTCGAAAACACGGTGCTGTGGAGTTGGGATACGTGGGCCCTGCTCAAGCACGGCGAGGAGGGAATGCGGATCAATGGCAACTGGGCGGGCGCAGA
>JAJCYP010000012.1 GCA_029262855.1 Bacteroidota bacterium
CGTGGACTCCCCGTCGAACGGAATCACGTTTTGTACCGGTTCGCTGGGTGCCCTCCCCGAGAACGACCTCGTAGCAATGGCAGAGGAGTTCGCTCCACACGTTCGCTTCGCGCATGCCAGGAACGTTCGGCACATCGGGCATGGCCAGTTCCAGGAGACGGCGCACCCCGACGGAGATCTGGACTTGGCCGCCATCGTGACCGCACTGGCCCGAGGCGGGTTTGAAGGGACCATCCGACCCGATCACGGTCGCATGATCTGGGGCGAGACGGGGACGGCCGGCTATGGGCTGTTCGACCGTGCCCTTGGGGCCACCTACCTGCGAGGGATCTTGGACGCGGTGAACGTCCGCTGAGCGCCCCGCGGGCCGCGGTCACCCCAAATCCATCCCCGCGATCACGCCCCGCATGTAGGAGAATGACCGCTGCATCCCCGCCACCGGGTTTGCGGCCTCGATTTCATACTCCAAGTGCACGTACCTAGGATACTCCATCGCCTCGAGTTGACGAAAAATGGCCGCTACAGGCATGAGCCCCTCCCCCACGACACACTGACTTTCCTTCGACGAGAAATCGGCCAGGTCCTTCATATGCATGTCGTGGAGGCGACTGCCGGCCGCGGCGATCTCCCGAACCACGTCTTTTCCCGTACGCACGGTGTGGCCGACGTCGACGCAGACGCCCATGCGCTCGTCCATCCTGGCCACCATGGCCAGGGCATCGCTCGGGGCCGGGAAGAACGGGTCCTCGGGACCGTGATTGTGGATGGCCACTTTTATGTCGTATTTCACTGCGAAGCGCTCCAGACGCGGCAGCACCTCCGGTCTCGGGCCCGCGACTATCACCGGGAAACCGGCTGCCCGCGCGTAGGCGAAGGACGCCTCCATCGACTCGTCCGAGTCTTCGTGGAAAGAGATCAGCCCGCCTCCCACAATCCCGATTCCGGCCGCGGCGAACTCGCTTCGCGCGGCTACGATTTCCTCGGCGGAGGCGTCATACGGAAGATGGAAGGATTTGATGTTTGCGAAACTGACGCCGCAGGCTACCATCGCCTCGATAGCGTCCGTCCGCGAGAATTCGCGTAGTGAGTAGGAGGCCACGCCCAGGCGGACATGGCTCAGGCGCGAGTTGATTGGCTGCGCGGCCGGTCGGCGAGTGGCGGCGAACCCTGCTGCCGGGACGGCCAGTACGGAGCTGGCAGCGGCAGACTTCAGAAACTGGCGTCGTGTACTCATAGGTTCATCTCCCATCCGAGTGCGTAATCTCGCGACCATTGTTGCATGGCCTGGCGATCGTGTATGCGACCGGTTTCGGAATCGATTTCCAGAGCCCGGCCCGTGTCCTGCGCAATGTTGCCCAGGTGGCACAACAACTGGCTCTTGCGGGCGTCATCGATCGGCGCGTTGAGCGTCGCCCGGCCGCGAACGGTCTCAAGAAAATTGTGGATGTGCAGATCGGTCAGATCCCCGCCCCCACGAACATCCAGGGCAGCGTCGCTCTCGCCGCGCATCCGACGGGCGATTTCCTTTCCACCGAGATCGTACGCCAGGTACCCGGCGCGATCCATGATCACCGTACCCTCGGTGCCGTGAATGGCAGCCCCGCGGCCGCGGTCGTAGATCGGGTAGCCGTTGCAGCTTCGGCCATCCCAGACAATTTGCTTGTCTGAACCGAACTCAAAGGAGGCAAGCTGGGTGTCGTAGAACTCCCAGTCGTCATCGAAATGAAAACGGCCACCGGTCGACAGCACGCGGGTGGGCGTATCCACGCCCAAGGCCCATCGGCAGATGTCGATCTCGTGCGTTCCGTTGTTGCAAATCTCGCCGGTCCCCCAGCGCTTGAACCAGTGCCAATTGTAGTGGACAACGTTGTCCCGGTACGCCGTGCGGGGAGCCGGCCCTTGCCACATTTCGTAGTTCAGCCACTCGGGCACGTCGGCCACCTGGCCGTTCCCGATCGGTCCGCGCGAGTTGGCGTACCACGCCCTCCCGAAATACGGCCGGCCTATGAGTCCCTCCCGGATCCGCGTAATGGCCTCGATCGACTCGGGTGCCGATCGCTGCTGGTTGCCCATCTGGATGATGTGGCCGTAGTGGGCCTGGGCGGACACGAGAAGCTCGCCTTCTGCAGGACTGTGACTGCAGGGCTTCTCCAGGTAGACATGTTTTCCGGCCTGCAGCGCCATCAGGGCAACCGGGGCATGCCAATGGTCAGGAGCCGCGACCACAAGCGCGTCGATCGACGGGTCTTCCAGGACGCGGCGCACATCATCGTCACCCTCGGGGCGCGTGTATCCGCCTTTCACGAGGTTGGATACGGCCCGCTCCATCGCCCGGGAGTCCACGTCGCAGATGGTGCGCACCACACAATCCGAGGCCGCAGCAAAACCGTCAACCAACGCCGCTCCACGACTGTTCACGCCCATCACGGCCACGGAGATCAGGTCGGCCGGCCGGCGAGCGCGCAGGATGGTGGGCCATGATGCTGCCACGCCCAGACTGGCTGCGGACACGCCCGTGGTCTTCAGGAATTTTCGACGGTTCATCGGGGCAGGGTTTTGATTCGCAGATTCCGAAACCAGACATCGTCGCCATGATCCTGAAGCACAATGTGGCCCGCGCGAGTTGTGTTCATTTCGGCGAGGCTCGCGTACTTGGAGGCCGCGAAGAGGCTGTCGAAACGCGGCGTGCCGATGTCATAGCTCACGACCATCTCTCCGTTCAGCCAGTGCTCTCCGTGGCCGCCCGACCAGATGAGTCGACTCTGGTTGAACTCGCCCGGGGGGCGGAGCGGCTTCGTATCCGGCGCGGCAATCAAGTCGTAGAGTGAGCCCGTTCGGTGGCTCGGGATCTCGGCATCCACATGCCGGTCATCATCCAGCACCTGGTACTCGAATCCCAACGCGCCAAAGGGCGGGTCGATGGAGGTGGAGAACGCCTCGGAGACATTGTACTTGACACCGCTGTTGGCGCCCGGAGCCACCTTCCATTCGAAGCGAAGTTCGAAGTCGGAGAAGCGTTCGATGGTCATGAGGTCGCCGCCATCCAATACCTGTCCATCCGCGGCCCGGGGAATGCCGCCGCTGGCGACCTTTCGGATCATTCCGTCCTCGACGTGCCAGTGGACCGCGGGTACCGTGTCCCGACCGAGTCCGCGCCAGCCATCGAATGATGCGCCGTCGAAGATCGGACGAAAGCCGTCGTCTGGTTCGACCGGCTCGGGGGCACATCCAGCCAGCAGAATCAGCAGCCCCGCAAATTTCAGGTATGAGCCCAGGCGGCTGGCCACATCCTCAAACTTCGCATCGGCGGTGTAAACCCGTTCGTAGTGGTCGCGAGCCTTGTCCTCCTCTCCCGCTTCCTGCAGGAGCCTCCCCAGCTCGTAGTGCACGCGAATCAGGTCTCGGGAGAGTCGGGTCTTGTAGAGGGGCGCCTGAGTAAGCGTTCTGATGGCCAATTCATTCTGGCCCGACGCGGTGAGTGCCTCGGCGAGTTTCAGGATGGAATTCGTGTCGTAGGGTGCAGAGTCAAAGAGACGCTGGGCGTGAAACAGCGCCGCCTCGGGCTTGTCGGAGTCGAGGTAGGCGTCGGTGAGCGCCGTCTCGACCTCGGGAAGACCCGGAATGCGCTCGGCCACCAGCGACAGCGCTTCGATGGCATCGGCTGGCCGGTCCTGTGCGCTCATCACCAGGCCGAGCCAATACAAGGCATCGCTGTTGTTTGGATCCAGGAAATGCGCCTCCTGCAATTTCTTGACGGCGATGCCGATGTTGCCTCGATCCAGATCGGCGATGGCCTGCCTGACAAGACGCAGCGACTTGCTGTGGGGACGCCGCCTCAGATAGAGCCAGGTACCCAGACTGAACGGCCAGAAGGGCGGAATCAGTCCGATGACCAGTGCGACTCCCCGCAGCACCCGGCGGGCACGCGATGGGCCAGGCTTCCGGGTTATCAGCACATCGTGAGCGTCCTTCGTGGCTACAGCACCCGACGGGACCCTCATGGGCAGCATCGACCCTATCTCTCGACCGTCCACTCGCTTGTCAACGGCCCGAGCGCGAGCCAAGGCCCGCATCCTCTGTAATTCGTCCTTTGCCTTTCGCTTCGCCACGCCTTCTCCGAGTTGACTGTTGCCCTACGGGCTACTCCATTCCAAGATACGGCGTGACATGCTCGCGCCCGCCAGTGGCAACCGGCGTTATCATGAGGGGATGTCCTGGGAGTCGGCGCCGGTGCCAGCCTCCTTGACGCTGACTCAAAACGAGGACCCACAGGTGGCCAATCAGTTCTTCTACCCGGAAATCGAGCCCTTTGCACACGGTCAACTGGAGGTCTCTCAGCTGCACACCCTGTACTGGGAGCAATGCGGCAACCCGGACGGACGGCCGATCCTCTTCCTCCACGGCGGTCCGGGAGCGGCCTGCTCGCTCACCGACCGGCGATTTTTCGACCCCAACCACTTCCGGGCGATTCTCTTCGATCAGCGCGGTTGTGGCCGTTCGCGTCCCGTAGGTGAGCTGAAGGAAAACTCCATCGACGACATAGTCAGCGACATTGAGGCGCTCCGGGAGGAACTGGGCATCGACACCTGGCACGTGTTCGGCGGCAGTTGGGGCAGCACGCTCAGCCTCTACTACGCCCAGGAACACCCGGAGCGCTGTCGCACCCTGACGCTTCGGGGCATCTGGCTTCTTCGCGACGAGGAGCTGGAATGGTGGCTGTACGGAATCCGTAACATCCAGCCCGAACTCTGGGACAGGTTCGCCGGTCACCTCCCGGAGCACGAACGCGACGACATCCTTGAGGGGTATTGGCGGCTCCTCAACAGCGCCGATCAGGACGAGGCCTTCGAGGCCGCCAAGCAGTGGAGCCTGTACGAAGGGGCCTGCTGCACCCTGTTGCCGAACGACGAGTTTCTCTCGCTCTTTGAGAGCCCCGGGATTGCCTGGAGCATGGCCCGCCTGGAGGCGCATTACTTCCGCAATGTCCGGCTGGAGCCCGACGACTTGCTTCTTCAGCGAGTGGACCGGATTCGGCATATTCCGACCATGATCGTCCACGGCCGATACGACATCGTCTGTCCGATCAAGAACGCCCTCGATTTGCACAAGGCCTGGCCTGAAGCGCAATTGGTGGTCGTGCCGAACGCGGGTCACTCGTCGCACGAACCGGGGATCACGAAGGAATTGGTGGCGGCTACTCAGCGGATCGCACAGACGGGCGTTCCGACGGCCTAGCGCGCGCGCCCGCCGCGGTGCCGACGAGATTCAACGTAGAAGCCCTCATCGACCTCGAACTCCGACGCGTCATTCAGCTCCACAGAAAGCACCTGCCAGTGCGGCGTCGGAACGATCCAATTGAATCGTCCGCTCCGTGTGGTCACCCGGATTGGCATCTCGAAGGAATCCACCACGTCTGCCCATCGGTACGAAAGCGTTCCACCCGAAAGCGCCCATTCCAGAGTCGGTACCCGGGTGTCCCGCAGGTACTGATCGAAGAACGGCCCCAGAACCAGACCGGATTCTTGCTCAATGAACGCCTCAATCTCAGCGCTCGAGACCAGTTGGTGCCGGAACTCCCGATTCAGACCTCTCAGTATTCCCCTCCATTTTTCGTCGTCATCAACAAGCCGGCGCAGGGTGTGCAGCATGTTGCCGCCCTTGTTGTACATGTCGCCGGGCGGCGTCGCCTGGACCCCGTGGGGGGCTATGATGGGCTGGGAGTTGGTGATCCCCTGGCGCGTACCGACGACGTACTCCTCGGCGTCGGCAGAGCTTCCGGTCAGACACTCCGTGTAGAGACTCTCCGAGTAGTTGGCAAAGCTCTCATGCACCCAATTGTCGGCGATATCGCGGGCCGTGATGTTGTTGCCCCACCACTCATGGGCACTCTCGTGGACCACGATGAAGTCCCACTGGAGGCCCAGCCCGGTGCCAGAGAGGTCTCTTCCCAAATATCCGTTGGCGTACTTGTTACCGTAGGTGACCCCGCTCTGGTGCTCCATCCCCAGGTAAGGGACTTCCACCAACTTGTAACCGTCTTCGTAGAACGGGTAAGGGCCAAACCAGTGCTCGAAGCACGCGACCGTGGATCGGGCCTGGGTCCATTGCGAACGGGCGGCCGCGAGGTTTTCGGATAGCGGCCAGAAATCCATCGCGAGCGTTCCGCCCTCTCCCTCGTACGTCTCGCTCCAGTGCGCATAGCTCCCCGCGTTTACCGAGACGGAGTAATTGTTGATCGGATTGGTCACGAACCACTCGTACGTGGTGGTCCCACCAGCATTGGCATGCTCTGAGCGCAGCCTTCCGTTCGACACCGCGCGCAGCGGATCGGGGACCGTGATCGCTATCCGTTGACTGTCCGGCTCCTCACCCTGGTAGTCCTTGTTGGGCCACCAGATGCTCGCGCCCAACCCCTGGTTCGACGTCGCCACCCAGGGCGTGCCCGAGCTGTCGACCTCCCACTGGTAGCCGCCGTCCCAGGGCGGGCGAACGGCTACACGCGGCTGGCCCCTGAACTTGGCTGTGACCGAGTGCGTGCTGCCAACCGGATCGGCGTCCGGCAGCGTGACGAACCACGCGTTGCCATCACGACGCACCGGAAGAGCCTCTCCGTTTCTGGAGACGCTTGACAGTTCCATTGGAGGCTGGAGGTCCAACTGCATCTCGTGCCCGGGCGCGAGCACGCGGTAGGTGATTGTGTTCGTGCCCGCCAGGCTGCTGTCCTCTGGCGTGACCGTCACAGCGAGATCGTAGAAGGTCACATCCCACCACGCGCGGCCGGGCCCGTCGGAGCCCCGGAGCGTGTCGGCGCGGGTGAACCCGGTGGCCTGGCCAAGGGCCTGCCGGGCCGGGGGAGCGATCGTGGCGACGAGCAACAGTATCAGGAGGAGACGCATGAGGAGTTGGTTAGGGGATGCGTGGTCGGACAATTTGGTAAAGGTACTATCCGTCAGTCCCTACCTTTCCCCGACATCACACGACCTGATCCCATGCGCCGCTTCGCCGTCCTCCTACTCGTTCCGTTTTTTACCGCCTGTACCGAGGCCCCGCAGGCCCCCGCCGAGCCGCGTGTGCCTGTCTCGCGGACCAGCGATACACAGCTTCCGCCCGCCCTTGCCGGCAACGGCGGTGAGCTTCAGGGCATGGATCTCGGCTATGTGGACGGCGATTCCCTCACAACGGGCTACTTGGCCGTTCCGGAGGGCGAGGGTCCTTTCCCGGCGCTGGTCATCATTCACGAATGGAATGGCCTCGTGAACCGCGTGCGTCAGGTAGCCGATGATTTCGCAGCCGAAGGGTACGTCACGCTGGCCGCGGACCTGTATGGGGGTCGTACGGGAGCGAACCCGGATGAGAACATGGCCCTCGTCCGTGAAGCGAACGCCGACATGGACGCGGTGGTCGCGAATCTCAACGCCGCCGTCCGCTACCTGAAGAGTCGCAGTGATGTCACTGGCCGCGTCGGAGCCATGGGATGGTGCTTCGGCGGCGGGATCGCCCTGAGCTTTGGACTGGACGGCGACGCGCACGACGCCACCGCCATCTTCTACGGCCGCCTTGTTGATGACCCTGAGGTTCTGGCGACGATGGACCACGAAGTCTATGGGACGTTCGCGCGCCTGGATCGAGGCCCCGCTCCCGAGCAGGTGGCTGCCTTCGAGGAGGCCCTGAACGCGGCCGGAATCGAGAATGACCTCCACATCTACGACGAGGTCGGCCACGGATTCTGGCTGCGCGTCGACGAGGATCCCGAGGTTCGGACAGCGCCAGGGCTTGACGCCTGGAACCGTCTCAAAGCATACCTGGACCGCACGCTGGTGGATTGATCAGCGTTCCCGCACGAGCACAAACAGACCCTGATCAGCGGGAACCGTGATCGCGGCCGGGTCCAGATCCATTGCCGCCTGCAGCCCACCCACGTCGGGGGCGGTAAACGTCAGTTCCCCGTTTGAAAGCCCAAGCGCCTCCCGATCCAGGTCCAGCGCCACGACTTCGTCTGCATCCGACCACGAGGCGAGCGCGATCAATACCTCGCCGGGCTTGACATAGGCCGTGCCCAGAATGCCGGGACGATCCACCGAAACAGGCTCCAGCCAGTACCCGAGCATCCGGCTGCCATCGATCCCGAAATCGTTCATCATGCTCCAGACGGGCCTCGGATCCACATCGCCATACATCCGCGTTGTCATTCCGTAGAGCAAGCCGCGATAGGCATGCCCGCCATCCTGCAGCATCTCCCCCATCAGCCCAAATGGAATTCCGGACACCTCGGTCATCCAGTAATCGGGATCGGCCCCGTAATCGAAGTACTCGCCGAACCAGAGTCGTGAGATGAATGGGAAGTGCTCCATGTAGAGCATCGCGCTGTTGATGAACCCGTCGGCCGGGTTGAACTGATTGGCCGAGTGCAGGTCAATCACGACCTCGTCGCGGTGTTCATCCAGCGCCGAGACCAGTCGTTTGACGGTCTCGCGGCTGAAGGCGATGTCGTCCAGATACAGGCCGTCGATCTGCTGCTTTTGAGCCAGCCAGGAAAGCCCTTCGATGTAGTAGTTGGTCCAGCGCGAGGTCCCCTTGTTGAGCATGGCGGCATCGTCAACCCGCCAGGCGTGCCAGGCGGAGTGATAGCCGTCCCGCAGATGCTCCTGCATCCACGAATGCCCGCCACCCTCGCCGTCGTTGATGATCTCATCGCCCAGACTCTTGAGCGCGAACAGTTCGTGAGCCCTGTAGGTCACCTCACGAATGGTGTTGTAGAGCTTGACCTTGATCCCCTTCTGGTGCGCCTCGGTGATGTACGCGGTCTGCTTGTCTAGGGCGAAGAAGGGGTAGTTGATGTACGGATTGATTTCGTTGGCGTGGTGGATGTTCACCACCGTGCCGCCCCAAGCCTTGACGGAATCGACGGGCACGTATTTGTGGACGAAGCGCGTCTGAAAATGCGATTCGGTCTCGACCGGCTTGAAGGGCGTGATCAGGAACCGGATGTTGAAATGCAGTTCGTCGCCGGCCGCCAGGGTCCTCGCGCCCGAATAGTTGCGCACTTCGACGCTGTTGGCCTGCTCCTCCAGCGTGATGCCGCCTTTCCCGTCGTTCCACCACGACGGCGGCATGTTGAGGGGCTGATTCTGGTAGAAGTTGGTGTTCAATGGCCTGGCATAGTTCTCGTCCCGCAGCACGAACTGCAGGCCCTTGTGGACGCCGCCGAGCCAGAGGCCTTCCTGATGGTTTTCTACCTTCCAAGTCCAGTCCAGGCGGCTGGGCGTGCGCCCGCCCTTTCGGCCAAGGCCCAGCATCCAGGTGGCGGCATCGGGCGCATACTGGATGGGCAGGGCGATGTCGTCGATGTTTGTCTGTGCCGTGGCCTTCAGGGTGACGCGGTAGTCCAGCATTCCGTCGTACTCGAGGGCGCCTTCGACCCGCATCTCAAAGCCCGGAGCCGTGCTGACGGCGGTCCAGGACACTCTTCCGCGGCTCTGCTGTTCGACGTCGAACCCGGTGCTGCTCCACCGAAGGCCGCTGCCTTTGGCCATGACCTCCAACGCCACTGGCGCAGTCAGCACGTTGTCCCGGACTTCGGTCAGACCTTTCAATTCCGGCGAGAAGTAGCTCCATATCTGGTCCGGGAATCCAGCGGGGCCCAGGTCCACGTCTCGGCCCAGAATCGAGAGCGTCTTGCCGTCGATCTCAACCGGCGTGAAGGGGTCAATGATGAAGTCAGGGTCGGTCCCCGCCGTTGAGTTCAGCCAGGCGAGGCGGCTCTGGAACTCGGGGCGGTCGAACCCACTGTTTTCAATGCTCGCCGGAAGGATGTCAATCGCGACGTGTATTTGCTTCGGGGTCAGCCCCCTTGGTGCCACGGCAACCGAGCCGCTGATTTCACCGGGTGTCGCATCCTCAGGAATCTGGACGCCGAACCAGAGCGCCTGGACGGTGCCTTCCGGGACCGACACGGACTTGACGAACGCGCGTCCGTTTTCGTCAATGCCCTCGCAGTTGAAGCAGGTCGGTGTTAGGCCGGGCGGGAATCCCTCGTACGAAATCGCGAGGTCCTCGAGGCCCACTCCGGCTGCGAAGACGCCAACCTGAAACGCGAAATACTCGCCCCTCAGGGCCGCGGCTTCAAGCTCGCTTCCCGGCCCGGCGGATGCCCAGTGGTGTGGAATCGAGCGGGTCATTCGGATGGGACGATCTCTGTGCTCCGGAAAGAGGCCCCACTCCTCGCCCCGCATGGCCTCCTCCTTTTCTTCGGGACTGGCCGCCACTTCCATGGGAAAGAAGCTGTGGAACGCATCGACCGACTCTATCCGCGTGGCCTGAACCCGTCGCAGTCCGCCGGCTCTGATGGGAAGGCGGGCCGCCCAGGCCGGATCCGGCTGTGTGACCTCGGCCGGGTAGGACACTCTCGGGTAGTAGCCTCCCGTGGATTCCCACGGCATGTGGTAGATGTGATAAGTGGCATGCCCCGGAACTGGCTGAAAGGCGACTTCGCCCTGGTGGGCATTGATTTGGAGCGGCGCGGCGTTCGGTACGGCCTCGCCGGTTTCGGCGTCCACCACGACTATGGCTTTGAGCTCGGGGTGCGAGTCTGCTCGGCGCCAGGTGATCTCCGCCACCACCGGGTTGCCGTCGAGATCCGCGTCGGCCAGTTCAACCACGGCGCGGTGGTTGCCCCACGAGAGGCCCTCGGCACCGGCCGCGAGGTGCGGTTCCCAGTTTCCGACTCCCCACTCTACGCCGTCCACCGTTTGCTGAATGGGTGGAGCCGGGACGGGCTGGTTCGTGGTCGGCTCGGAACACCCGATCAGGATCAGGCAGGCCGAAAGGAGGAATCGGGTCATCGATTGTCGAAGGTCAAAGCGCGGAAAAGGAGCGTCTCGTCCAGCGTGGTGAGATCAGTGGTGGAACGGCGAGGTGGGATCTTGGCAGCCCAGGCGTCGGCCTCATCGGCGCGGCCCAGTGCTCGAAGCGAGGCCACTGCGAGTCGGTTGCGCTGACCGGTGCCTCCGGCCGATGCATCGACCACCTTCAGAAATGCAGCCCGGGCGGCCGCGGTGTCCCCGCTCCGTTTGGAGGCCACGCCCAGCAGGTAACGCGGGAGCCGTTCGTCCGGATCGTAGGGACGACCCTGACCCAGGTGTTCGGGCCATTCCATGGCCTGTCGAAAGTGCCTGGCGGCCTCATCGGGGCGGGAATCCAGCAGGTCCATGCCGATCATCACATGTGCCCACTCAAACATGAGATGGCTCTCCGAGGCATTCTCCGAAGGCAGGACGTGCACCTCGTCCAGAATCTTCGCCGCCTCGATGGGCCGATCGAGATAGAGCAGGGACCGTGCGTGCAGCAGGGCCAGGTTGAAATCTGCCGGATACTGCCTGCGCCCCACATCGGAGGTGGCCAGCGCCTCGTCCCATCTCCCCTTCGATTGGTAGTGGCGAATGAGGTGGATGCTCGAAAGGCGACCGGCGCCATGCGTGGTCTGCGCTCGCAGGAGGTCGGACTCGCCGCCGCCCATGTGTGCACGGGAGATGTAGAACGACGAAAGGTCGGGGCGATTCCCGAGGGCGGTCATTCGTTCTCTCGCCTCATCTGATCGTCCGAGCGCCCACAGGTTCAGCGCCTCCAGGTAGGTCCACGACCAGTGGTCGCTTGCCTCCGCTGCTGCAAAGAGGACTCCGAGTGTCTCCGTCCGGTACGGAAATACGAACTCGACTTCCGCCGCGCTGAGTGCGGGGAGGGCTTCCGCGGCGCCCTCCAAGTACCAGAGCCAGGCCTGAGCCACGGGGCCCAACTTGGCCGGTGCCCGCAGGAGGCGGGCTGCGTCCCGAGGCAGACCGCGATTCGCGTAGCCGATGGCGACTTCCAGCAGCGTCTGCTCGGGAAACTCGCTGCGCATGCCGCGCAGGAGGCGGTCAGCGTCCGCGGCCGAACCCGATAGCAGGTACTGCTCCGCCCTTGCCGCGTGATTGAGCGGATCGATGGATAGCATCGCCGCTGGGTACGCCGCTGCCGGAGTGCCCAGATGACGGGCCGCAATCGATCTCGCGTGCAACGCCGGCAGGTTGATCCGGTCATAGTCCAGCGCCAGAGAGGCATAGTGCTCCGCCTCCGGCCAATCGCCCTCGAGCAAGGCCAGATCGGCCAGTTGCGTGTACGCCGCGGATCTGAACGCCATCGAGCGAGCCGCCCACCCGAACGCCTCCCTCGCATCCACGACACTTCCGGCCGCCCGGTAGAGATTGCCGGCGACGAAGTTGGCCTGCGGGTCGTAGGCATCCAACTGGCGCACACGTTCAATGCGCTCCAGGCCGTCCTCGACAAGACCGGCTCGGTAGTCCAGGCCCGCCATCAGGACCAGGCCATCGCGGTGCCACGGCTCCTGGCCGAGAGCCCTTCCGAGCAACTCGCGACCCTGCGCGAAACGCCGGGCCTCGATCAACTCCTGTGCCTTGGCCACCCATTGATCGACTTCCGGGATCGACTCCGCGGCCTCGTGGGCCGTCGTGAAAGGTCTCCTGAGGGCGAGGTCCGAACGGTCGGTGGCATACCGGAGGCCGAGGGCTTTCGACACAACCTCGAACGCTCCCGGAGGGTGCGGAATCGAGACGCCGAAGACGGCCAGCGGCCCCAACTCGAAAGGAAACTCGGCGACAGTCTCGCCGCCCGCGATGACCCGGACCGTGTCCAACACGCTCTCAAACGCGTTGAGACCGATCTCAATCAGGTCACCGTTCTCGCTGACGTGCAGCACACCGTGCCGGGAGACGTCGCTCATCCCACCGATCCCGACCACCGGAAACCAGATCTCTTCCCACCGATCCGCCGAACCCGGGTCAAACGAGGCCTCCTTGATGGGGTTGATGTCCTGGCCCGGCGCGTACTGAACGTGCTGCCGACCGGCCTGGTACTCCACGTACTGACCATCGGTATCCGTCAGCAGGTCCTCCCAGACGGCACCCTGGCGGGACAGCGCCCAGAGCCACAGCTTCTGCCCGGGCATCTCTTCGTGACGGGACCAGTGACCGAAACCATAGTCATCGTCGGCGTAGTAGCCGCCGAAGTGCTCGTCCAGTTCGCCCACCACGTGGAAGGACTTGTGTCCGCCGAACCGGTTTTGGGCGTAGTCCGGCAGGTAACGCCCGAGCTCGTCATAGGGCCATGCGTGGCTCTCGCCGGGGTGCCCCAGGAAGCGATTCCCCGGGATGTACATCCGCAGATCGTCTCGCGCGAAGGCCGCGGCCGTCATCCAGTTGTAGTACGACTGCGTGGTAGGGGTGGGGTTGTACCAGAGGACGTTCGTTTCGAAATAGGCCTTCTCGGGAGAAAGGCGAATCTCGACCCGCCAGTGGGTACGCGAAGGCAGGTCCATCGCCCCCACCACGCAGCTCACGCTCCCGTCTTCGTTTTTCAACAGCGTGTAGTCAACCGGCGTGGCGGTCGAGGGCGTGTGGCCAATCACCCCAAAATTGAACTCGATGCCTCCCGAGGTCCAGGGGCCCCTCAGCGCGATGTTGCGGAATTTCATCACCTCGTTTCGGTAGATGAACTCCTCGCCCGTGGCCTTGATGACGGCTCCCCAGACCTTGCCGCCGACTTCCGGGAGCACAAAGACCTGGATGTAGTCGTTCTCCAGGGTCACCACTTTCCATTCCTGGGGCACGGACTCAGTCGCGTAACCCTGGAAGGCGTGGTAGGGGTAGAGGCGCTCGTCGCGCGTCAGGATGGGGACCGGATCCCGCTCGGAGAAGGGGTAGGTCTGGATTACCTGCGCTGTCTCGCTGATGCGGGCGTGGCCGTGCGTCTGGCCGGCAGCGGGAGTGCTCCAGGCCAAGGCCAGGAGCAAGAATGCGGGGAGGCGGAAGGACTGCAAGGCTCTTCGGATCTGGTGGAGCACGGAAAATACCCG
>JAJCYP010000013.1 GCA_029262855.1 Bacteroidota bacterium
TATCTACCAATTGCGCCGGATCACTAAACCAAACGCTTCCGGCCTCTCCTGTGGCGGCCATTATCTTCGGCGAATCCCTCAATTCGAATAGAACATTGCCCGCAAGGTCCACATGAGCGAGAGAGTATCTCTTCTCCCAAGTCTGGAGATCCAATAGGTCGACATACTGAATCAATGCCCGGCCGTCACCCAAGTAAATCACATCGTGGATACGGGAGAACTCAAGGGTCGCCGACATTATGTTGGCGTTGGTCAGCTGCCTCCCCTCCAAAGCGGAAATCGGCCGAAAGCCTGGCAGTTCGTACTCAACTACTCGCTCGACATCGCCATGGCGATCAAGCACGTACAGATTCGGCAGGGGCCCAAACCCAACCAATAATTTCTGACCCATGTCGGTTACCGTGACCAACTCGGACACCGCGTTGAGCACATTTCCATACGTCCCCATTGGGATAGGGTGAGGAAAGAAACTGGTTACGATCTTGCCGGCAGAGTCAACCTCGTGGATGAGGGGATATGCCCCCTTGGCGCGGAGAGCTGGGCCCAAGAGCAGGAACGTTGAATCGCTGTACGGATGCGTATCCACAATCCATGGCAAGACGCGATCCCACGATTGCTGGTGGCTTCCATCGACTGAAAAATGATGAACCCTCCCTGTGACTTCAGGCACAATAATGGATCCGTTGGCCAATTGAACCGAGCGCAGCGGCAGGTTCAGCTCACCCGGACCCTCGCCGCGACCACCGAAGAACTGCAGAAGCTTTCCTCGCTCTGAGTACAGCCGGACCTGAGACTCTCGGAGATCTGTAACCAACCACTGTCCGCCCGGTGTTAAGCTCACCATGGGGAAGACCGTCAGGACTTCGTCATTTTCTTCGAGATCAATCCGGCCAAGCATCTCAAAGTACGCTCCGAGAGGCAATTCCGGCCGACTATCGCCTTGGGGACCTCCACATCCAACCAGGAACAAGGCTGCTGTCAGTAGCTGCAGGAATGACCCGACTGTTGTCCCGGCCCTCCGGCGAGACATGATGATCTCGCGCTCCATCTTGTAGTGGGAAATCTGCTGGCCAATCATTGTCCGGGGGTTTGCCCAAACCTAATCTGCACAAGAATAGACAAATCGATGGAATGCTCCGCTCCTCGCGTCCCAAGACACGCCTCCTGATACTGCTTGCGCTGGCCCTCGCGGCTTGCTCGTCCCCGCCGGAACCGCCCGCGTCCATCCTGCCTCCCGCCGCGCTGGAGCCCGTAATCGAGAAGCTCTCCGCCTTCGTCGAGCACGAGATGGAGTCCAAGCGGCTCGATGCCCTCTCGATCGCGCTGGTCGATGACCAGCAGACCGTCTGGGCCGCTGGCTTTGGCGAGGCCCGCCCCGGTGTCCCGGCCGATGCCGCCACGATCTACCGCGTGGGCTCGGTCTCCAAGCTCTTCACGGACCTCGCCGTCATGCAGTTGGTCGAACGGGGCACGCTCTCTCTGGATGAGCCCGTCACTACCTACCTCCCGGACTTTGCGCCGGAGGGACCACCCCCCACGCTGCGCCAGCTCACATCGCACCAGGCAGGGATCGTTCGCGAACCTCCGGTGGGCCACTACTTCGATCCCACCGCGCCGACGCTGGCCCAGACCGTGGCCAGCTTGAACGGCACGCCGCGCATCTACCCTCCCGAGACCCGGACCAAGTACTCCAACGCTGGCATCGCCACGGTGGGGTATGTGCTGGAGGTTACGCAGGCCACCCCCTTCGAGGACTACGTGCAGCAGGCCGTCCTGGAGCCGCTGGGCATGCAGGCCTCCTCCTTCAAGCCCACCGCCGGCACGCGGGCCCGCCTGGCCCACGCTACCATGTGGAGCTACGACGGCCGCGAGTTTCCCGCGCCCACGTTTGAACTCGGGATGTCGCCCGCCGGGAGCATGTACGCCCCCGTGACGGACCTCGCCCGATTCATGAGCGCCGTGTTCGCTGCGGACGCTGCCTTGGGGATCGCCGACTCCACGCTGCAGGAAATGCTCTCCCCGCAGTTCGGGCAGCAGTTCGGCATCGGCTTCTCCCTCGGAGATCTGGACGATCACCCGTATGCCGGACACGGCGGCGCCATCTACGGTTTCGCCACACAGTTCGGGATGCTGACTGAGGCGCGGCTGGGCGCGGCGGCCGTCACCACCACCGATGTGGCCAATACGGTCACTCGCCGCGTGACCGACTACGCCCTCCGTTTGATGATTGCCCATCGAAACGGAGACCCGCTTCCCGAGCCCGATCAGACGGAGCCCCTGGACCCTACCGCAGCCGAAGCTGCTGAGGGTGTCTATGCCTTTCCGGGCGGAGATCGCACATTCTCCATCGTCAGCCGGCCGACTGGAGCGTTTATTGAGATCGGCCGGGAACGCTATTTGCTCAGAGCCAAGGGAGACACTCTGGTGATAGATGACCGCCACGGATACGGCGCATATCTCCTCCCCTCCGAAAATGATCTCATGGCACGTGACGGCACCCTGTTAAAGCGAATCAACCTCTGGCCCGGCCCAATGCCCACGCCATCGCCTCCCAATTTGCGCGATTTTGTGGGCGAGTATGGATGGGACCACAACATCCTTCTTATATATGAGGCCGCTTCGCGACTGCACGCTCTAATCGAGTGGACCGAGATGGACCCCCTGACCCCCGCAGGGCCCGATGCGTTTGACTTCCCTGCCGACGGTGGCCTGTACCACGGTGAACAGGTGGTCTTTGACCGGGATGCCGACGGGAACGTGAATGCAGCGGTGGCGGCCGGTGTTCGCTTTGAGAAACGGCGTGGTCCCGAGGCTGGGGACACGTATACGATCGACCCGGTGAGGCCGGTCGAGGAACTGAGGCCGGAGGCCCTGGCTGCCTCTCCCCCGGAAGAGACGGGCGATTTCCTCGCGCCGGATTTGGTGGAGCTGCAGGATGTGGAGCCCGGAATCCGGTACGACATTCGCTACGCCGGCACCAACAACTTCATGCAGGCCGTCTTCTATGAGTCGTCACACGCCTTCATGCAGCGCCCTGCGGCTGAGGCCGTGGCCCGGGTGCACCGAAAGCTGGCCTCGTTCGGATATGGACTG
>JAJCYP010000014.1 GCA_029262855.1 Bacteroidota bacterium
CATGAGGATCCGGGGGGGGTAGTGCCGGGAAGGAGGTGACCATCACGCCAGGAAAATACCCCCAAAAAGGCAGAAAAGCGAGTCCAATATCGTCTCAACACAATGTGGCGCAACGTATTGTGAATTTACGGATGGGAACTAACTAAGGCCTGCGCCCCGCCCGCTCGCTGGCCATCTGAACCCTCAGATTCAGCGCCTGAGCAATACTCGCAACGGCCGCAAATTGCCCCACAGTGGCGTCCCGATCGGCTCGGACCAGCATCGCGGTCCGGTCGCCCACCGCATTTCGAATGGCATCCAACAGTGCCTCCCGAGGGACTCGATTCTGCTCCACGTAGAAGTCGCCGTCCGACGTGATGGCAACCGCGACGTACTGCGGATCGCTGGGGGCCTGCGTCTCGGTCTGGGGCAGGTTGACGCGAATCCCGAACTGTGGAATGAAACTGGAGGTCAGCAGGAAGAAGATCAGCAGGAGCAGGACAATGTCGGCCAGCCCCGCCTGGCTGAATGCCGTCAAAGGCTTTCGATCCGTGGAGAAGTCGATTCCCGCCACTAATTCACCCTCCGCGCCGGTGCCGGTGCCTGGAGGAGATCGATGAAGTCGGTGGCAGTCCGCTCCATGTCGTTGATCAGTCGGCGGATTCTGCCCAGGAGCAGGTTGTAGCAGAACAGCGCGAGGATGCCGACCACAAGCCCGGCTGCCGTCGAAATGAGCGCCTCCCAGATGCCGCCAGCCAGTACGCTGGGGTTCACGTTGCCCTGTAGATTCTGAATCTGCTGGAAGGCCTTAATCATGCCTGTTACAGTCCCGAGAAATCCGAGCATCGGAGAAATGCCGGCGATGCTGGCCAGCATGTCCGTGCGCTTCTCGAGGAGGAATGCCTCATGCTTACCAGCCGCGTTCACCGCATCCTGAATCTCCGCAATCGGTCTTCCAAGCCGATCGAGGCCGTGCTTCAGGATTCGCGTAATGGGCGTGTCCTGGGCCTCGCAGTAGGATTTCGCCCCTTCAATATTGGCCGTTCGGACGTAGTCGCGAATGCGGTCCATCACCTCCTCGGGATCGCCACCCGCCTTGCGCAGCTTCCGTAGTCGCTCCACAAAGATGACTATGGCCACAACGGAGAGGAGAAGGATCGGAATGAGGACCCATCCTCCTTGCAAGAGGATATCCAGGTTGGAGGCCTCAGTTGCGGTGTCAAGCACAAGCCCGGTCGAATCCGCTGCCGGGTCGGCCACCTGTTGGAGAAGTGTCAGGAGCATGAGGTTGTCTGGAGAAACGGAAGAGCGCTGGAGCGCCTGGTTGAGGTGTTACCGACGGATCCTTCGGACCCACGTACCGTCTGGTAGCCGGTTGGCCATTGCCTGACGAGCGGAGTCAGCCTCATCGGCGGTTGCGAACTCGCCAACGGCGATGCGGTGCCGCGCCTGCCCGTCTCCGTCAGGGTAGGAAAGCAGGGCCACCGGATGTCCAAGATTGCTGAACCGGTTCATCTCGGTCTCGGCACTCGCGCGGCTGAGCGAAGAGCCGACGATCAGGGTATAGCCGGACGAGTTGGGATCGATGCTCGCGGCGGTAGATGTCGCGACGGGCGTTGATGGCTGCGGGGGCGGCTCCTCACTGGTCGATGGGATTGTGGAGGCACCGGCTGGATCGACTTCCGGATCCTCCGACACCACCACCGGATTCTCAGTAACGTTTTCGGTCTCGGCAACCGCAGGGTCTGCACTGTCCGATCCGCCCCCGAACTGGTTGATGAGGATCCAGCCCACCGCCACGATAGCCAGAAGGCCGAGGATGATGAACAGCGGCTTGCGGTTGGGAGCTTCGCCGGCACCCGATCGGCGCGCGTGGGAGGACCGCCTGGAGCCAGCCCGTGCAGGCCGCGCCGCGCCAGCAGACGCACTGGCCGCCGCGCCTGACGCCGCGCTGGCCGCCACGGCACCCGGTGTTGTTGCCGCGCCTCCTGGGGCTTCTGCTTTCTGGTGAAGTGACTCGTATGTCAGGTCATCAACCAGAGCGTCCTCAGATGGCACCGGCGGCGTTGGCGGCGGAGCGCCTGGACCCGGCTTCGCAGACGCCACGGGCGGCATGAATGCCTCCAGGGGGGGCGGTAGTGGAGGCGGGGGCGGAGCTGCGGGTGCCGGAACGGGAGCTGGCGGAGTCGGGTCGGGCTTCGCGGTCGAGCCGGCGAGATCCGTTGGGTCGACTTCGTCGATCGGTGCCCAGCTTACTTTCCGAATAGGTTTCTGATCATCAGGCATGGGAGGCTCCTCCAATAGTTCGGGCGGCAGGTCCACGGAAATCGGGGTGGAAGCGTCGGAATCCGGACCGGGATCAGGCTCCGAAGCCTGCGCGGCCGCCACACTGCTGGCCGCCGGTGGGACAACTGACAGCGCGGTGACGGCCCACGCGGACGTAATGGCAACGGGCGCGCCAGCACTCAACCAGCGGTAGTTAACGGCCTGGTAGAGGGCATCACTCGGCTCGAAACGGGGACCGCCCGGTTCACTTCGAATCATTCCGAGCCCTGCGAGATTGGCCTCACCTTCCGACCGCACCCGGTCCTGCAGGGCAGACGCAAACGCGGCGAAGGCCTTCTCCACGTCTGGGGCCGTTCGGCCCAGGCGGGTGGACATTTCCTGTATGAGATCGTCGCTCATCGGAACTCCGGTTTAAACTCTACCCGTTCCTGGGGCGAAGTAATACGGCCGCCCGACCCGGTGTCAGTCAGGGATGCCGGCTCGTGGTCTACCGACAACGTTCCTATTCCCGGCAGGCGAACCGAACGCCCTCGCTGAAGGCGCTCGACCACCGAGGCGACGAGCACGTCAACGAACGTAGGGTTTGTCTTCAACATTGCGGAGTAATTGGTTGCTGTCTGAAGATAGGCCGAGGCCCCGGGCCTACCAACGCCACCCGAGTCCGAGCACCACCGTGCCGGGCGCCTCGGGATAGTTGTACCAGTAGGGAGTTTCGCCGAGGAGATTCCGGACTTCGAGAGCAACCAGGGCCCCACCTGCAAAACCGTAGGAGAGCCGGACGTCCAGGTCGGCGAATGCGGAGACGTCCTGCGTTCCGGCCGTGTCGACGGCCCGGGGGCCGAGAACTTCCGCGGTAGCTTGCAGCAATCCACGTCGAGAGGCGAAGGCGGTGGAAATCATTCCGTCCAACACCCAGGAGGAGAAGTACGGCAGCGCCGTGTCCAGCGTGGTGAGTCGGCCGTCTTGAATTCTGCCGCCGACGCGTGCCTCCAGACCCGGAGTCGGGGACAGTCTGAGTTCGCCGCCCACCGAGAAGGTCCGACCGGCGGAATGCCGTATCCGACTCAATCCGCGCGGATAGCTGGCGTAGTTGCTGCCTGTGTGCTCCACAAACCGCCAGTTTGGTGAGTCCTTGAAGGTAGCTATCAGCGAGGCCTGCAAGTTCGCCCAGAAACCGCGCAGACGGGCAACGGCGTTGATGCTATTGATGACCGGCTCAATATGGACTTGGTCAGAAAGGAAGGGCTGCTCGCGAAAGCGCAGACCCGGCTTGGGGTCATCCACGCCCGGGCGCTGAGTGAGCTCAAGCCTGACATTGGGCGCAAGAATCGATTCCAATTCCAGAGACGGACTAAAATAGGTAATGGCTCGGCGCTGGCTGCCTGTGGCTGCGGCCGACGACTCGAAACCGAGGAGGCGACCTCCAACCGTGAGCGTCGTGCCTGTTCCGAGCGCCAGTCGAAGACCCCCCCCGGTATCAAAATGACTTACCGCACGTCCAGAGGCACCGTCGAGTGAGAGGCTTCCCGCCGCTCCGTCAACCCGAACAGGCCCTCGGCTGAACCGGAGAGAAGCCCTCAGTCCGGCGTCAGTGCGCTCGCTTCTCGGGTCCTCCACTCCGTCAAAGGCATCGGTCGAATTGCGCCCGGAGAAACCGTCAAGCTTGACTCTAAAGCCGGACCGGGACTGGGTTCCACTCCCAATCCAGATGCTGCCCGAGAGGTCAGACCGGGTTCTCTTCGGCACCGCGACCGCGCCCGATGTTCCTCCGGCATCCACGCCAAACAGGGCATAGGAATCGGTTGACCCGCCAGCCTCCACGCCGTACGAGGCTCTTGGTCCGCTTGCCACGTAGCGCGTTCCTCCCGAGAATCCGTCCGCCTCGGCATTGGCCCCGAACGGCGCCCAGGAGGTGGTGCCATCGTACTTGGCGTCAATCGTCCATCGCGCGGCGCTGGTGGCGTACAACGCGGCCTCCAGAAGGGCGTACCTCGAGGAGTACCGGCCAAACCCCGTCTCGACTGTTCCCGTGAATCCGTCGCCGGGTCCGCGGGGTCGCGCACGGGGTGTGGACGGATTTCGAAGGGGATTCTGGGGAAGTTCGGCGCTCTTCTGCTTGTACGATTCCACATACGGCATCTGGCGGAGTCCAATTTCCGGAATTCGCGGCGGCGGGTTGAATCCCACCAGTGGCTGCCGCCGGAGCGAGGGGAATGCGATGGTCAATTCGCCCCGGATTTCGACCTCACGAGGCGCAAGATCGGGAAGGGCCTGAGCACAGACCGAGGCGACGGGTGCGGCAGTCAAAAAGAGCAGGCACATCAAGCAAAGCTGGATCATCCTCATTTCTGGTCTCCCTCGATCTGTGCCTTCTCCGTTCTGGCCGTTTCGGCTTCCTTGCGCTCCGGATAGAAATCAATCAGGGTTTCGTACATGAGGACCGCCTCTCCGCGCTCACCAATGGCCGCGAACGCGCGAGCCTGCTCGAGATACCCCAGAGCCATCCATTCGGAATACCCGCCGAACAGTGTGGTCATGCGGGACAGTTCGCGGATGGCACCCCGCGCGTCGCCGGACCTCCGAAGGAGGGCACCGAGCCTGTAGATCGCCTCCGCGCCGGGTTCTCCGCGGCTGGCTGCCGCCGCGCGTGAATAGAATGTTCGGGCACGGTCGTTGAAACCGCGCTCTGCCTGGATGCGGCCCAGGCCCAGATACGCAGCGGCCGTGGCCTCGTCATCCGGCGCGGCATCCACGACATTCTGCAGCAGAGCCTCGGCATCATTCACGCGACCCTGGCCCAGGAGGGCCATACTCTGACCGTAGACGGCATCGGCCCGCTGTTCGGGCTGGGTAGATCGGCTGGCCGCCAGTTGGAAGGAGGCGAGGGCGGGCGAAAGCCGACCCGATTCAAGATAGATTCTGCCCAGCTTGATGGCCGCGTCTGGAGTTCGAGTTCCTTCGGCATACCGTCCGGTAACCTCCTTGAGGTAGGCCTCTGCCTCGGTTACGTCGCCACGGTCTGCGTAGATGCTCCCAAGGTAGAAGTACGCCTCAGAAAGCAGGCGACTGTCCTGGGCGCTGCGAACGAAAGCCAGCAGGTCATTCAGGGCCTGGTCGGCCTGCCCCGATTGATACCGGACCTCAGCCTGGCGAAAACGAAGCTCGTCCAGGAGCGGAGAGTTGGGGTTGGCCACCGCAAAGGAATCGATTATGGCCGATGACCGATCATCGTCTCCGGTAGCCACCAGCGCGAATTGGATACCCCGCGCCGCGTCGGACGCGAAATGGCTCTGTGGGTAGCGCTCAAGCACGGTCAGGTACGCCGCTACTGCAGCGTCGAGGCGGTTCGCATTGAAGTGGGCGTCCCCGATCGTGTACTGCGCCTTCGCGGCGAGAGGATCCAGACCGTGGGCCCGGATCAGTTCCTCCATGACGACAATCGCCTGATCGTATTCCTGATTCAGGAAGTACAGGTAACCCAGGGAATAGCGAGCCTCCTCCCGCCACTCGCTGGCCGGAAACTGTTCGAGCAGACGCCGAAAATTGGAGATGGCCTCCAGCGGCTCCCCCGCGTTGGCATAGGCCTGGCCGATCTGGTAGAGGGAGTAGTCATCTCCGTCGGCCGCCAGGGAGCTGTAGCCTCGGATGGCCTGGGAGTACTGCTTCAGGGCGAAGTGCGAATCGGCGAGCCGGAGCCGGGCGTCAGCCTCGTAGGGCAGGGTCTCCTGACCCGCCTGATGGAGGCGCAAAAATGCCTCGAATTGCGGAATCGCGGTCGCGTACCGAGCCTGCCTGAAGTAGGTCCAGCCGAGCGCGTAGTGGGCGGCTTCGACATGCTGTCCGCCGGAGTGGTCGCGCAGGTATCGCCGAAAAAGCGTACCCGCCTGCTCGAAGTCGTTCAGTTGAAAGTGGGACTCGGCCATCCAGAACAGGCTCTCCGCCGCCCGGTCGCCGGAGGGACTCTCCTGAAGCAGGCGAGCAAATGCGGCGGCGGCCCCCTCGTAATCGGCCCGGCGATACAAGAGCCAGGCCTTTTGAAAAACCACCTGATCCCGAAGCTCGGGCGAGGCCGCGTTGCGCTCGATGGCCTCATCGAAGGCGCCCAGTGCAAGTTCGAAATTGCCGCGCGCGATGTACGTGTTTCCCAGATGCATCTGGGCTTCTCCCAGTATGCTCGACCGGGGATAGTTCGCCACGAGGTCACTGAAGGCCTGCTGCGCACCCCCCCAGTCCCGCATGGCGTACCGGAGCAGGCCCAGTTCGAACAGCGAACGATCCGCCAGAGGCCCGGTCGGGTAGGAATCGGTGTATCGCTGGAATCGCTCGGATGCGTCCTGCGGCTTGGCGGACAGCTTGAGATTTACAGCCTCGTAGTAGAGCGCTTCCTGCGCAAGCGAATCGCCTGACCCATCCTGAACGGCCGCAAACTCTTCGGCCGCCCACTGATAAGCACCCTCGTAGTGGTAATTCCATCCGAGTCCCAACCGGGCTCGCCGGTAGAAGGGGCTGCTGGGATTTTCCTCGGTGAAGCGCTGGTAGTAGACGATGGCGTTCTCGGAGTCCCGAAGCTGGTTGTAGGACTCAGCCAGAAGAAAATGGGCCTTTTCCCGAAGGATGGGGTCCAGTCTCGGAAGGCGCCGCTTGATTTCCTCCACCGTTCGGAGGTAGTCGCCGAGATCGTAGTAGACTTCGGCCAGGGCCAGTCCCACCGACAGGGAGAGCTCTGAATCCGGATAGCGGGCAGCCAGAACCTCGAAGGCCTGGGCCCCATCCTCGTAGTCACCGCGCTCCAGGTAGACGTAGCCGCGGGCATACAAGGCGGCAGGCGCGGTCTGCGTGGCCATGTAGGCACCGGAGCGCTGGTAATAGCCCAGGGCCTCGTCCACCTCCCCGAGCTGCATGGATGCGTCGCCCATCCAGTAGAGGGCGCGAGCGGCCAATTCGTCCGGCGGGTCCGCAGCAAGGACCAAGGCCAGCGTGTCGATGGCTTGACGCGCATTCCCGGAGTCGAAGTAGTACCGGCCCAGAGCAAGGCGAGCCTCGTACGACCGGGGATGGGTCGGGTAGCGCCGTTCGAATTCCGAGAGTGCCGAGATGGCCGGACCCTCCTGGCCTGCCGCGAGCAGGGCGGCACCGCGATAGAAGAGCGCGTCCGGGAGCAGGTCGCTCCCGGAATAGTCGTCGTCGAACCGCGCAAAGCGATCTGCTGCAGCAGAAAAACGTCCCTCCTCAAAGGCACGCAGCGCCAGAGCGAAGGACTGGTTTTCGTTGAGGGCAATCGGCTGGGCACTGACCAGTGGGACGGACAGCAGCACCAGGAAGAGAAACGCAATAGCGCGCACAGGCAATGTAGATGGCGGTTCTGACATTCGGCCCCAAGTACGGGGCGAAAGGTGGGACGTTTCCACTCAGGAAAGCCCCAACCAAATTTGCTGGCCGTCCGGGGCACCAACCCGCTGGGGCGAGGTATGAGTCGCGCCAGAAGATATCCCTCCGTCCAACGATCAAGCACTCACGGTATTGCCCATGTCCAAGTCGATTGATGTCTCGAAAGCCACGGAACTGGTTGCGTGGGTCAAGTCAGATCGGGCGTGGCCCATTCTGGCAGGCTTCGCGATCGGAGTATTTGTCGGAGTTCTCCTGCGCGACTAGTCGTCCGCCCAATACAGCCGTTCGCCCAATAACAGGAATAGAAGTTCATGCGCGTCGTCATTGCCGGGTCCATCGCCTACGACTACCTGATGCGGTTTCCGGGCCGGTTCACGGACCATCTGCTTCCCGACAAACTGCAGTCGATCAGCCTCAGCTTTCTGGTGGACTCCATGGTTCGCCAACGGGGTGGCGTGGCGCCAAATATTGCCTATACGCTGAATCTGCTCGGGGGTGAGCCCATAATTTTCGGGACCGTGGGGCAGGACTTTGGTGACTACCGGAAATGGTTGGAGTCGCACGGGATGTCGACCAAACACATCATCGAAATCGTGGACGACTTCACGGCGAGTTTCTTCGTGTCGACCGATATCGCGCACAACCAGATCGCGAACTTCTATACGGGTGCCATGGCGCACTCCAGGCACCACTCGCTCGCCGACCGCGGTCTGAGTGACGCAGATATGGTCGTCATCAGCCCCAGCGATCCACAGTCGATGCTGAACCTCGCTACCGAGGCGCGGGCTTCAAACATTCCGTTCCTCTACGATCCAAGCCAGCAGACAGCGCGGCTGGATGGTGATGACCTTCGTTCCAGTATTCCGGGCGCGGCCTACCTGATGGTCAACGAATATGAGCTGGCCATGGTCGAAGACAAGACGGGATGGTCACTCGATGAGATAACAGACAACGTGGGCCATCTGGTTGTGACACAGGGCGAGAAGGGCAGTGTCATCCATACGGGCGGGTCGCAGATCCGGATTCCCACAGCCCAGCCGGGCGACATCGTGGAGCCGACCGGTGCCGGCGATGCGTTCAGAGGCGGCTTTCTCGCGGCACTGAGTGCAGATTTGCCGCACGAAGTGGCCGGTCGGATCGGCGCGCTATGCAGCGTGTACGTCCTCGAGCAGATGGGCACAGCGAACCACCACTTCAGCATAGACGAATTCTCGGAGCGATACGAGAAGAACTTTGGGCAGGAGACGGGGCTGGACAGATTGAGAGCGCGATTGGCCAGTCGTGCCTGATCGATCAGGAATCGCGGTCTCTCAGGAAGGCCTCGGCGGCTGGAACCCACTCGTTGCGGATCACCTCTTCGGAGACCGACAACTCCCGTGAGAGCCTGCGAATCTCGGAGCGCCTGAGGTTGGCGAGTTTCTCGGGTACGTCGTAGCCGAGCCGCTGGAGGCGAACCCGCCTGCCTACACTGACGTGGCCCAGCCAGTCGAGCCTGGCGGCATCGGCCTTGTCGATAATGTCGGAGACCGGCGTGTAGGTCCGCGGGTCGGGCGCGGGGGGACCGGCGTGATGGTCGCTTGTGGCGGTGGGTGCATCGCGGGCGGTTGGCGCGGCCGGGGCAGTCGGCGCATCCGGGCCGGTCGGCGAGGAGACGCTGCTGACCCGCGAGGCCGTGTCATCCCCGGCGGTCGGGGGAGGCGCTGTACCGGCTGGGCCCTGCGGGTTTGGGTGAGGCGGCAGATTCTCGGGCTGTGGCGGGGGAGCAGGCGCGTTCTGTGGCGGCTGAGCGCCCGTGGGCGGCTGCTGGTTACCAGGGTGTGGCGGCGGGCCGCCGGACGAGGCGCCGTCGCCAAATAGCGGTGGCTCCTGCGCGAAGCGCTCGCGGGGCGTCATGCCGCGCCGCGGCTGCTCTTGAACAGGCTGTCCATGCACAGGATACTGGGGAGCGTTCTGCTGCGGCCGGTTGGGAGCAACCGCAGTCGGCATGGGCGGCGCACTGGGGATTCCGGACTGCTGGGCCCAGGCCGGGCCGCCTCTGACTCGACGGAGTTCGTCTTCAAGTTGGCGGACGCGGAGGTCGTGATCTCCGCTGCGGCGCCGCAGTGTTCTTGAGGCAAAGAAATACCCAGCCGCAGGACCCAAGAGGGTCACTACCACCAACGCGATCACAAGTGCGATCATCGGTGTCTCCATCAGGCGTGAGTCGGGTTGCTTTGCTTAATTTCGGCGGGAACGGGCGGAAAAACACCCCGTTTGGGGCCTCCAATCCGCCGCTACCTGGTGTTTCGACCAATCTCTGCGATTCTTGAGTCCCTGCCTGCGAGTGTGATGCTCGTGGCCCTTGGTCTGGCGTGTGTCGGGTGTGCCACGCGCTCGGCCGATCCCGAGGTGGCCATCCTCAGTTTCGAATCCAGGCAGCCTGAACGCATGGCTGCGTTCTTCCTCGGGGCCTACGGTACATCGGCGGAGGTAGCCTCGGCCCTGTCCAAGGACGGGCCCCTCGCGCTGAGGCTGGATTCCCTTTCCGTATTTGCGCCCTCGCTGGCCGTTGCCGCCCGCATTCGCGTCAAAGATGGCGTGCTCACGCGGGAAGGATTCGCGGCCGCCATCGCGGAGACTTACGTCCTATCCGCGGACATTCCCTCGACCCGAGATGAACTCTGGGACCTTCTTGGCGACATGCCGGATTCGGAGGAAGCGGAGCGCGACTGGGTCACATATGAAGTCTCGGGGTCGATGACACGATTTCGGCGACGCATTCACATTCGGCGGGATGCCGTTCGGGACGCTCTCGGCCGCTTCGCCCGCGGTGGAGAACTTCGCTACGCCAACGGCACAGTGGTCGTTGGCGAGCACCTGGAGGCCGGCGTCATGCGTGAGACCACGGCGATGATTCGTCGGCCCGATGGATTCTGGTCGTTCGTCGCCTTTGACGAATCAGGCGCTCCCATCGACTCGATCGACGGGACACCGGACCGGCTTGGAGTGCCCGGCGATTGTTTTGGCTGCCACTACGGCACGCGCCTCTTCGAACCGGAGCGCAGTTTTCCTGGACAGGCTCGCCCCGGCCCGGCGGGACCCCGAAGCATTCATGTTCCGGATTCCTATCGCGATGCCGGCGTGGTTCAGGTGCTTCAGGAGCACGCGCGGCGATCTGACGGACTTCTTGGCCTGCCGGCCACGTTGTACGTGGCTCGCCTGAAAGGCGGTGAACCGACGGACTCGCTGGATCAGGTCATTCTCGGGGCGCTGCGGTGACTATTATATCCGCCGCTCTCAAACGCAAAACTGAAATGCCCCAAGGGACGGTTCGACTCAAGAACGCTGTTTTCTACGCCCACCATGGGGTCATGCAGGAGGAGCACCGCGTGGGTGGGCGCTATGAAGTTGATGTTGCCATGGGGCTGGACTTCACGGACGCCGCAAGCGAGGATGCGCTTGACAAGACGGTTGATTACGAGCAGGTCTACGCCGCGGTCAGACGCTGTGTGACCGAGAACAAGTTCTACCTGATTGAGCGGCTTGCGTACTTGATGGCCCAGGAGATTCTGCAGCTGTCCGGCCTTCTGGATTGGGTCGAGGTTACCGTGCGGAAGGCCAACCCTCCTGTCGGCGGACCATGTGATTGTGCGGAGGCGATTTATCGTTGCGAGAAACGGTCGATATAGAGTGGGCATCGTGATGGCCCCCGACAGTGTTGCCCGGGCCCTCCCCCATTTTGACTGCCGAAACAATGACCGAATCCGAAAACACCGCCTACGACGTTCGACCAGGCCTCGACCTGAGCGTCAAGCGTGCGGAAGAATTGCTCAAGGGAGTGATGATTCCCCCGCAGCCCACCATTCTTGTAAATGTCCTGAACGAGCGCTCGAAGCCGGATCCCGACCTGGAGCGCATCGGGGACATTATCTCCGCGGATGTGGCTCTGGCCGCATCCATGCTGAAAGTCGTGAACTCTCCGTTCTTCGGTCTTCGCCGCAAAATCGGCTCGATTCATCACGCCGTTCGACTCCTGGGAATCGCAAATGTGGTGAACATCGCGTCCGGCCTGATGCTGAAAGCAGCGTTCGCTGACCAGCGCGGTCCCTTCATGGACACGTTCTGGAAGCACTCGGCCCGCCAGGCCGTCGTTGCCACGATGATCACCCGCGAAACGCGCGTGGGTACCGTAGAGGATGCTTATGCCGCAGGTCTCTTCGCGGATTGTGGAGTCCCCGTCCTCCGCAGACGTTTTGCCAACTACGGTGAACTCTATGCTCAGGCACAGATCGTCACGGACTTCACCTTCACCGAGCATGAGGAGGAAGAAATCGGTACGAATCACGCTGTGGTAGGCTACATGATGGCCCACGGCTGGATGCTTCCCGATGTTCTGGCTCAGGGCATTCTGCAGCACCACGATCCGGTAGACCACTTCCATGGAGCGGGTGTGGACGCAGACCCGGCCGTCCAGCTTCAGGCCGTGCTTCACACGACTCTCTACGTCTGCCGCGTCCTGGATGGCCTTCCGGTCACGAAGGAGTGGAGCGAGTTCGGCGATCGTGTGCTGGCTTTCCTTGGCGTAAACGACAACTTCGTCGACCGTATGGTGGAAGAGGTTCGCGCATTGCCGCCGGAATCGATGCAGGCTATCTGATTCGGTCGTCGAAAGACTCGTGGCAAGAGGCGCCTTCCTACCAAGGGGGGCGCCTTTTCCGTTTCAGAAGAGGAAGCCCGTTCCGAGAATGAAGTGGCGCTGCTCATGGGAGATGCCCACCGAGGCTCTCAGGACGGCCGCACCAAATACACTGGCCCAGACCCCACCGCCGTACCCGCGATGCCAGCGGTTGGAGGACTCTCCGTCGGTCCATACGCGGCCCTGGTCGAGGAATCCGACCACCCCGAACTCTCCCTCGGCCAGGTAGCCGGCGAAGCGTGTCAGGCGGACTCGTGCCTCCAGGTTCTGGAAAACGGACGTTCGGCCCGCAAACCGTGTGCTGCTCCATCCGCGGAGATTGCTGGTTCCACCGAGGGTGGCGGAGTCCCAGAAGGGAAACTCACCCATAACGTGGTCGAACCCGATTCGAAACGCCAGTACATACGGGGACCGGATCGAAGACTTGAAGTAGGTGGAGGCGCGGGATTCGAAGCGCCCGTACGTGCGGGAATTGGGCGTCAACCCTGCGTGTATGGTGGCTCGATTGCTCCAACGGAGCCCCCGGGCCGGCAGCACCGAACTGTCCCTGGAGTCGAAAGTTAGTTCGGCCCGTGCGCCCGCGTGCACCTGATCTTCGAACGTGGAGGGTGAGACTCCGGCCTGCGTGATGAACCGGCCATTGTCCTCCCGGACTTCATGGGCCTCGATGAACGCACCCACGGAAGCAAAGGAAACGGGGTTCAGCCCCCTGCGGAGACCGGCGAACGCCCCGTACTGGGCGAGACGTGCCTGATAAAATTCGCGGTTCAGCCTGTCGTTCGACGTCTCATTTCCCAATCCAAAGAAATTTCTGATGCTGTTTGGCGACCGGATTTCGCCCTCCAGATCCAGGTCCCAGAGACCCGTCAGGTCGACGACGTGACCATCGTATAGGACCGTGTACGCCTGAAAACGAGCCGCCGACGCGGCGCGAATTCGATTGACCATCGCGTATGGGGCCTTGCGAAAGGAATAATGCGTAATGACCGGACCGCCACCGATGAAGAACCCGTCGTCGTCGTTGGCCCCAATCAGAAGCGTGGCCAGCGTGCTTTCGAAGTTGAAGTCATACTTGTCGTATCGATTCACCAAAGGATTTTGACTCAGGCGACTCTGCGAACCACCGGGATCATCAATCGTCATCCCTCCCGGGGTGTCATAGATGTAGACGCGACGAGGCGTTAGGGCCGAGCCCGCGAACCGATCATCCCCGGTACCACCGACGACGTGGAAATAGATCTTCGAGCCCGTCTCTGGAATCGTAAAGCGGTCGTTCCCGCCCATCCCATAAAGCCGAACCTCCCGAGTGCGATTGTGACTGAAGGTGCGATCGTACAGAACTTTCCGCCGTTCTCCCTCCTTGGTGATCTTGTAGACGACAACCCGGCTGGAATCCGGCGCGACGGCCGAAACTACGAACTCCTCATGCTTGTCAGACATGACGACGTCTACCGCACGATCTAGGGACTCGGTATACTCCTCGGCCGCGCCGACGAGACCGGAGCGCCGAGCCTTGAAGATCTCCATGAACTCCTCGCCCTGACTCGCCTGAATCTCCTCGGGCCACCGAGCAATGGACTCGGCCAGAACTGAATCGCTCAGCGCCGCAACCAAGCTGTCGGCGATTTCGGACCAGTCCGAAGGGGACAGGGAGGTGAGCAGCCGGCGATCCTGTGGAAGCCCGTTTCCATTCAGGCCGCGAACGAACCCAAACTCCCGCTTGAACTCCTGGAATTTGGGCAGGACGTAGCGCGATTGGACAATGGTAGGGAAGAGGCCATCCATGCGGTTGAAGGCCCAATCGCGATCACGCGGAATGGCTCTGAACCACTTTCCCTTCCCGTCTGCCGGCTCGAGCGTTGCCCACCGCCATTGGTCCTCGTGGCGGTCCCAGTCACTGATGTACATGTCGAGAATCCTGTTTCTCGCCAGGAATCGGGCATCGACGCGATGGTCGTTGTCCTCGGCCAACTCACTGTACATCTTGGCGAATCCGACCACATCGTCGGAATTACCGAACTGCGAAGCGTGTGACATGTCGTCGTCGGGACGCTCTTCCAGCATCATCACGCGGCCGCCGACGATGTCGGCATACGGCTCGAGACGCGGATCATCGGGGACAAAGAACACCTCCGGGGTCGCATAATAGAGGCCTACCGCGTGGGCGAGCGGAGGCACAAGCAAGGCCCCATACGGATGCAGGATTGCCACCTGATCGCGGACAATGTCGCGCGCCACCGTTTCGCGCAACTCATCGGGGAGCGTCTTGGTGGGATCCTTGGCCAGAGACCGGAGCGCATACTGGTGCCCGTCCGGGTCTTCCAGTCTGACGGACACCGTCTGCTGGCCCCCGCCGCGCTGAATGGGCTTCAGACCCCCGTGGACAGAACCGACATCCAGGACTGGGACCGTGACCGAAGCGGTCCAACTGTCCCTGTGGGCCTTGCCGAGGAGGAATTCCTTGATGGGGCCGGCCTCGAGCTCTGGAGCCGCCGCCCCGATGAAAAGCGTATCCGTCGGACCGGGAAGGACTTCCGGGTCCAGTCGCGGAAGGTCCGTTCCCGTTTGCCTCGGAGGGTTCAGTTCCGCCTCGTGGATTACGTCCGTAGCCGAGTGTGCCCGAAGCACAGACGATCCATCGCTCAGGTATTCGATCTCCAGAAAGCCCGGTTCGCGGGAGGTGAATGAGGCCCCACGGCCTTCGGACACGAATTCCGGGCGAGACGCAGACCCGGACACCAGATAATCGACGAGTCCAACGGGAAAGTGTTGAAGAGAATGATCATGTCCGGATGCGTAGACGAGGTGATTCTCGAAACGCTCGAACAGACCCATGAGGGCTCTCCGAAATGACCGATAGCGGTTGTGAGACAGGTCCTGCCGTCCGCCTGACCATCCCCGGATGAGAGGATACAGGCTACCGACGAGCGGGAACGGGATGTACGCGTTGTCCCACAGCTCGGTGAGCGGAAAGATGTGCTCCTTGAGCGACAGGCGCCCCCCGTGCGGCCCGTTGCTGAGCATCGGGTGATGACCGACAACCAGCAGGCGACTGTCGTCCTTTCGACGAAGCACATCGGCCAGATTCGCGAGCAGATCGCCCTCCTCTTGCGTCTCATAGCGACCCGCGTCGCCGAAGGGCTTGTCCAGGACCCGGAGCCACCATTCGGTATCCAGGACCACCAGCTCGATGCCCTCCGCAAGGGTCACGGTCTCGGGACCCGGTAGCCCGTCATCGGGGAGAAAGGTGTTTCCCTCGTCCAGATAGGCCTCGACGAATCGCTCCTGATTCTTCATGTTTCCGGTGCCACGGGGCCCGGAATGATCCCAGTCGTGATTACCGGGGATGAAGAAGACGCGTGCCCCCGTACCCTTGACAGCGTCGAGTTGCTGAACAAGGCGAGCCTCCGCAAATGGGCGACCAGTCGCTGCGGAGTCCGGCAGTCCTCTTGGGTAGATGTTGTCTCCCAGGAAAACGACGCTGGCGGCCTTGCCGAAAGACCGCAACTTCGCGCTCAGGGCCGTCAGGACGGGCTCATCTATCAGTGGATCAAAGCCGCCCGTATCTCCGATCAGGAAGGCCCGGTGGACGGTCCGAGGCGTATCGACAGCCAAAGAGTCCACCGCGACCGGCAGGACATCAGTAGACTGGCCGCGAGCGAGCAGCGCGGGTGCCAGCAAACAGAGCAGAAAGGCCGCGCGGGCGAAAGGCAACATCAAAGACCTGGGCGGTTGAAGACGGCAATCCGGCCGGGAAGGCCCTCGGAGGCCACGTAGACCCGCCCCTCCGCGTCCACGGCAATGCCCTCCGGCTGGGGCAGTACTTCTCTGGGAAGCCCCCACGCATTGAGGAGGTGGCCATCTGTGTGGAACTCAAACAGCGTGGGATACACAGAGGACACAATCAGAAATCGATCGTGATCGAGAAAGGCCATTCCCGACGGTTTGAAGAGTCCGAGTCGCATCGGATTGCCATCGCGGGGGTCGATTGGCGGCTCAAGACGCGCCGAGAGACGCGGCTCAACCTTGCCCTTGGTGCCCGTGAGCTCCGAAAGCGTTACCACGTATAAGGCCCGGGTCTGGCCCATTCGTTTTCCGGGTGATTCCTTGCAGCCGATCCAGAGTTCGTCCGAGCCTGGCCGGACGTCGGCCGACTCCACGTCACACGAGTCGTGGATGTTGATGTCGTGGCGTTTCCCATCTACGTCGTCAGCCGATTGGGGGAGGAGCCCCGAGTAGACCCTGCCGTCACTTCTGACCAGGAGGGCGCGGCTGGAATCCATCGTCAGGGCCTCGAAGTCGCCGTCGCCCGCGAAACGGATCCGGCGAAGAACTGCCCCGGACTGTGGCTCGATCTGAAAAACATCTCCTTCCTCGTCCTGCAGCGCGAGGAGCGATCCGTCCGAGGCCACAACGAGTCCCGAGATCTCCCGCAGCGCGAGCGGAAGTTCAAGGACGCGGTCTGGTACAAGGACGCCCTCCTCGTCGTGTGAGACTGTGGCGACTCCCTGCGAATTGGAGTCGCCGGGGTCGGCGTTTCGGCAGCCCGCGCCTAAACAGGCGAGCAGGATGACACTGGCCACGACCGCCGCCCTAATGTGGCGCCGAGTGGCTACCTTCTGATTGAATCCGAACGAGAGGGGAATGACCAAAGAAGAAAAGGAGAAGGACGAAGAGGGCACCGGGCAGGATACAGTGCCCGAGACTCCGCAGTGGAAGGACGAGGCTGCCAACTTGCCGAAAAAACTGGCAAAGGGCGTCGAGACCATGTTCAAGTCATCCTACAGGGTGCACATAGACCTGAGTTCCCTCGCCGATGCCAAGGCCAATATTCTCATCAGCATCAACGGCATTATCATCTCCATCATCATTGCTTCGATCTCGCCGAAGATCGACAGCAATCCCTGGCTCCTGATCCCGACATCGATTCTCCTTCTGACGTGTCTGGTGTCGATCATCTATGCCGTGCGCGCGGCCCGGCCGCGGGTATCCAGTACGCTTCTCACCCTGGACGACATCAGGGCCAACCGGGCCAACATCCTGTTCTTCGGACACTTCGTGAACCTCTCCCAGGAGGACTACCTGACCGGGATGATGGAGATTCTGCAGCGTCCTGATGTGCTATACAGTCAGATGACCCGCGACATCTACGGGCTCGGATCGGTTCTCATGCGGAAGTTTGAACTACTTCGCGTTGCCTACACGGTGTTCATGATTGGACTGACGATTGGCATTCTCTCCTTCATTTTCGTGTTGGCCTGGGTGGTGCTCGAGTTGCAGGGAACCGTGCTGTGAAAGAGATCCTGCTGCTGCGTCACGCAAAGTCTGATTGGGACGCCAACTACGGCGAAGACCACGATCGCCCGCTTTCCGCGCGGGGGATCAAGGCTGCAAAGCGGATCGGCCGTCTTGTTGGTCAGACTGGAAGGGTGCCGGACGCCATCTACAGTTCGACCGCCGTCCGGGCCCGCACCACCGCCCAGTTGGCGGCGGAGGAAGGAGACTGGGGGATCGTCATCAACCTCAGGCCTGAACTCTATGGAGCTACGGTGCGAACCATCCTCTCGATTGCCAGAGAGTTGGATGACTCGGTGCACTCAGCGCTGTTTGTCGGTCACCAGCCCGGCTGGGGGCACGCGGTTGAGGCATTGACCGGAGGTGGCGCGGTTGAGTTTCCAACGGCCTGCCTGGCCCGAATTGCATTTCGGGAAGACCAATGGGACCACGTCCGAGAGGGACGCGGGACCCTGATTCACCTCATTCCGCCCAAATACCTGGACTAATCGCCGGTAAGGGTGAGTTGGGTGGAGAGGAACTCGGTCAAGAAATCAGTCTCCGGCATCTGGTCAGCCACCGCAACGCGCAGGGCTCGCAGTCCGTTTACGCCCTGAAGTGGTTGCAGATCGAGTTGTTCTACACCCGGTTTCAGGTATCCCGCCTCCGCGAGGTAATCGATGTATCGTAGATACTCTTTCTGCTCGCTTGCCAGGGAATACGCAATGGCAATCTGCCCGGGCTGGGTCAGCCTTTCGCCGGTGCCGAGAACGGTCGCTTTGTCGATGCGCTTCTTGACGATCTCGTATCGAATGTTGTAGGCGCCGTCGACGTCGAATTTCTTCTCGTCGGGGCGGAAGCGAATTGACAAAGGACTGGACTGAACCAGAATCAGATGGGTCACTTCCAAAGCCAACGGAAGATCTGATTGCAGCTCTTTCGCTTCGAGTGCGCAACCGGCCATCGTGACCAGTTGCCAAAGCCGGAGGTTTCGCAGATCGAGTTGGTCGAAACGCTGGTTTTTCCTCAAGGATGCTCCGACGTAGATATTGTAGTCCACGCCGTCGGTCCGGTACTTTTCGAAGTAGTGCGGGACGAGTTGTTGAGCCTGTTCCTCGCGTTTCTCCAGGTAGCTGGAAATGTGTTCGTTGACCCTCGTAATCGAGACTTCAAAATCCTGACGTTTCCGGTAGATCACTCCGAGATCCGGATCGATGGCCTCGCGATAATCATCCACGGCCTTCTGTACCGACGGATCAATGGTCCCCAACTTGTCGAGGAGCGGTTCGACTTCCCGGCTGAGCAATTCCAGCGGTTCGGATTCGTCGCTGATGGACTCGCCTTCCGAGAGTTGATCGATGTGGCGCCCCAACTGGAAGCCCAGTTCGTCGAGCGCTGGTTGCGGAGAATGGCTGGAGGCCTGGATGATGACAGCAAGTGCCAACCCCAGTTGCTCGGTGAGATCCGCCCGGATGGAGGCAGCCCGAAATACGGATGAGTTCCGGACGTCGGAGAGTCCATACAGCGGGAATACATCCTCAAAGACAATCGGCTTGGTCGGAAGACTTCCGGGTTCGTCCATTTGCCTCAATGCGGCCTCCCGGAATCGCCATTCAACGACGGGATGGATGGCTGTGTACTGCCTCTTGATCAACGCCTGAATGCGGTGTTCCCGTTCTTCCAGAACGCGCGACAGCGCCGTAGCCAATAGTTGCACGACTTCGGTCAATCGGAACTCGTCACGGCGACTCAGCCCCTTCGCCTCCTTGGATGCCAGTTCGAGCAAGCCCACCAGACGTGACCCTGCAACAAGCGGGACGACGGCCATGCTGCCGTATCCCATCTCGAAGACCTTCCACTCGAGTCCGGTCACTTCGTCGGACGTACCCAGGTCGCTGACAAATACCGGCTGTCTCTCTTCTATGGCCCGGGCGTAGGCCGAGACCTTCATTTTCGGGCACTCAGGCATCTCGTTGTTGGCCAGCAGAAGGCTCCGGCCGATGACGCGGCTTGAGGAGAGTTCATCCACACGGTCATTCTCGAGGGCAATCACCCCAATCTCCAGGTCCGGCTTGGCCAGAAGTGACCGGAGGTGTCCCTGAACCTCCCCGAGCCGGGCATGCTCTGAGAAGTCCCGATGATCAAGGAGGTCGTTCTTGATCAACGACAGCACCTGCTGGTAGGTAACCTCGACGGCCCGGACCAGGCCAAAACCCTCGAACTCGAAACGTTCGGCGGGCAGGTGCTTGCGCCACAACTCCAGGTTCAGCGGCTCATTTCCCAGGTCTTCCAGAACGGACGGTTCCAGCCTTGGCTTCTGACCGTGAACATTTACCAGCACAAAGCGCGGATCCATGTCGATTTGGAAGAAGCGCTCGAGACCTGTTTCAGCCGACCTCTTGCTGACCACGAAGGGAACGTCGAAGCCCGTGGTGGCGCCGTAGAGCCGCTTAAGTATCAGATGGTACGCCTTCATGGCCCGGGCGTGTGTCATCTCTTCCGGACTCAGGGTGCATTCCTTGTTGAGACCGGGATTGAAGAAGCTCAGGAGGTCCAGCTCCTCAAACAGGGGCGTCGCGTAGAACGGAGTGAGTTCGAACGGGACAATGGCAGCGGCAATGTGCCTGTCGATGGTGGCCCACGGAAAAACAGCACTCATCAACTTGTCGACCACCGACGATTTCGTGGCCAAATCGGACAGGGCCACGTCCTCGGAGTCGAAAATCGAGTGCTCCTTCACCTCCTCAAGCAGTTCCCGCACAAATGACTGTGACGATGCATCGGCCGCCTCCGCCTTTTCCTGCCAAAAGGAAATGAGCGGCCGGAGACTGAGTCTCTGGCGAAAGGGAAATTCCGCGGTGGTAAGGTTCGTCATGGGTTCGCCTGGCGTGACACGTGTTCCGTGACGCGTAACGTCAGATCATTACACTGGTTGCGGGATTTCACAAACGCACCCGGGGCACTGCGGTAGCTTGCCGGACCTAAACGCCGCGTCTGCCCCGTGCTTCAGATCATTCTCGTAAATGCCACCCCGGAGGACCTGGCCCGGACCACGGACGCCCTGGGCGATTCTGCAGCTGTCAGTGTCGAGGAGGACGACGCACCCAGGTCGGGATGGCCGGTAGCCGTGCTCTGCTTCCGGGCGTGCGATGACCCCGTCGCCTGCGTTCAGCGTGTCAGGGAGGAGTATGGGGTGATCACGGTGCTCGTCGGCATCATGGAAGGTTGCGAGGTAGATAGTGGGGCACTTATCGAGGCGGGGCTGGACGATGCGGCTGAGAGCCTTGAGGAGCTGATTGGTCGCTTTCCGTTTGTCGCTTCCCGCCTGCGCCAGCGCGGACGCCGACAACTCCGGCTTGAGGCCATCCTCGAGAACACGGTGGACGGCATTCTGGTCATCGACTCCATGGGCATTGTGCAATCCGTCAACAAGGCCGTGGAACGCATCTTCCTGTACAGCCCGGAGGAGGTGGTCGGCCGGAACGTGTCTATTCTGATGCCGTCGCCAGACCGAGACCGGCACGACCAGTACCTGGGCCGCTATCTGAAGACGGGAGAACGTCGCATCATCGGGATCGGTAGGGAGGTGGTGGGTCGCCGAAAGGACGGAAGCCTCTTTCCGCTGGACCTGGCCGTCTCGGAGGCGCGGCTGGAGGGGAGGAGCCTGTTCGCAGGAGTGGTGCGGGACATTTCCGAGCGGCGCCAGTTGGAAACCGCGGTGCTTCGGATCAGCGAAGAGGAGCGCAGACGCATAGGGCGAGACATGCACGACGGACTGGGTCAGATGCTTACCGGCATCGGACTGATTGCAAAAAATGTCGCGCAGAAGCTGGTCAAGGAGGGCCACCAGGCAGCGGAAGACGTCGGCGAAATTGCGAAGCTGATTCGCGAAGCGGACGAACAGGCGAGGGCGCTGTCCCGGGGCCTTGTTCCTGTCGAGTTGGACCGAAATGGTCTGGCCTCGGCCCTGAGACGGCTGTGTGGTCAGGCCGAACTCCTCTTCGGCGGCCGCTGCCGGCTCGAGATTACGGACGTGGTGAGCCTGGAGGATGGCACCGTCGCGATCAACCTCTACCGCATCGCTCAGGAGGCCGTAAGCAACGCTTTTAAGCACGGGCGGGCCGAGAACGTGCAGATTCGATTCGGACTTAAGCGCGGCCACATTGTACTGGTAGTGGAAGACGACGGCATCGGCTTCAACAAGGCCCCCCGGTCTTCCGGCATGGGAGTGCAGATCATGCAGTACCGTGCGAGCGTACTGGGTGGACGACTCGAGATTTTCCCCGCTGAGGACGGTGGGTCGGTAGTTTCTTGCGATATTCCCCGTGTACGAGAAGAAGAACCCCCAACGACCGAATGATCCGCATTCTCATAGTCGATGATCACCCGCTCATGCGGAAGGGCCTGGCGATGTCCCTCGATTCAGAACCCGACCTCACGGTGGTGGCCCAGTGCGCAGACGCTGAGGAGGCCATGCAGGTCCTTGAGGAGGCGAAGCCGGACCTGGCCCTGGTTGACGTGTCACTCCCGGGGATGTCGGGGCTCGAACTCGTCAAGCACATGCTGGCCATACGCGAGGACCTGAAGATCCTGGTTGCGAGTCGTCACGATGAGTCGCTTTACGCTGAGCGGGCCATACGTGCCGGGGCCCGCGGCTACGTGATGAAGCTTGAGGCCGGGGACGTAATTCTGAAGGCCGTGCGCCGCGTGTTGAATGGCGGCATCTATGTTTCGGATGAAATCAACGAACGCCTGCTGATGGGCATGGTACGCGGGCACCAGACGCTCGCGACCTCGCCGCTTGAGGTACTCAGCGACCGTGAGTTGGAGGTGTTCGAGATGACCGGCAAGGGTCACGGCACGCGGGACATCGCCGAACGTCTGCACCTGTCCGTCAAGACAGTGGAATCCTACCGGGCGCGGATAAAGAACAAGTTGAACCTGAACAGCGCGGCCGAGCTCATGCAGCATGCCGTCAATTGGGTTGAGGGAGAAGGCGCTGGCTGACCTCCGCTTTGTGGCGGAAGCGTGAAGGCTGTGGGGAGATCCCCGGCATAGGCACGACTCCAGTCCCTACATGGGGTCGCAGTCCGCCCCGTCTCTGCCGGGCCGCCTGGCTTCGTACTGTTGTGTTACAGAACCTATGCCGTCGTCACGACGGGGAGCAACAGTCATGATCCGGTTCAACAATATTCTCGCAGCGGTCGATTTTTCAGAGTGCGGAAAGCAGGCCCTCAGGGCTGCCGTTCGGCTGGCTGGCGACGCCAAAGCAAATCTGCACGTTTCGTACGTCCAGGTGCTTCACGACGACCCGTTCATGCCGGTCGCCGCCGGCGCTCATCAGGATCGCATTCGTGAGGCCCTGGAAGCGAAGATCGAAGGATCAGGTGCCCGGGAAAAGGTCGCCAGCGTACACGCCGCCGTCCTGCGTGACGTATCCGCGGCACCCGCCCTGGTGAGGTACGCGGCAGACAATGACATTGATCTTGTCGTTCTCGGGACGCACGGGCGTCGGGGACTTCGCAGATTGATGTTGGGGTCTGTAGCGGAGGAACTCGTCCGCACTTCTCCGTGCCCAGTTCTGACGGTGCATAGCGCTGACAGGACCGAGGGCCTCACGCCGGGTCCAAATGCTGAGATTCTGGTTCCGGTGGACTTTTCGAGTCAGTCTCTTGCAGCCATCCCGCTGGCCAGAGAGTTGGCATCGATGACCGGAGCACGGATCCGGATGCTTCATGTGATTGAGGAGGTCGTTCATCCTGCGTTCTACAACGCCGGAGCCTTCTCGATCTATGATATCCAGCCTGATGTCGAGGAGCGCGCCCTTGAACACCTGAAAGACGCCTACACCCGGCAATACGGGCCGGCGGTTCCTGTGGTCTTCGAGGTCATCAGCGGTCACGCCGCCGCCGAAATCGTCGCTGCCGCCCGAGTGGGTAACTCGGGAATGATCGTGATGGCCACCCACGGCCTGGGAGGGATGGCCCACGTATTCCTCGGGAGCGTTGCTGAGCGCGTAGTGCGCATGGCCACCTGCCCGGTTCTGACTGTAAAGACTCCGATCGCAAAAGGCGCCGTTGCTCAACCGCTGATCAAATCAGCCGCCTCATCCTGACAGGTTTCGTCATGCGTATGCACAAGAACCCCCGCGCCGACATTCGGAAGGACTACCGGATTACGCTCGAACTCGCCTTCATTGCGGCTCTGTCGCTGGCCATTCTGGCAGTCCGGGCCCCCATGCAATCCGATGCCGACGATCTGGCATTCACGCTCGCCCAACAGGAAGTGGTGCAAATGGAGGAAATAACCCAGACCGAGCAGATCGAGCGCCCGCCGCCGCCTCCACGTCCGCCGATCCCTGTGGAGGTCCCCAATGACTCCATTCTTGACGAGGTGGAACTCGACCTGGATGTGAGCCTGGACCTGGACGCCATTGTCGAATTGCCACCGCCACCGGCTCCGGCCGTTGAGGAGGTAGAAGAAGAGATGGAGCCTGAGATCTTCGTCGTGGTAGAAAAGATGCCCGAGATCATTGGTGGAGTGGCCAAGATCTACGAGAATCTGATCTATCCGGAGATTGCCCGGCAGGCCGGGGTCGAGGGCCTGGTGGTTATCCAGGTTGTCGTTGAGCCCGATGGGACCCCGTCGGGGACCATGGTCGCCCGTTCGGCCTCCGCTGTCCTTGACAATGCGGCCATCGCTGCCGTTAAGGCGCTGCGATTTGTGCCGGGCAAGCAGCGTGGGCAGCCCGTACGCGTCCGCATGGCTATCCCCATCAGGTTTCGGCTTCGGGATGTCACTGGGCAGGGGACCTGAGGAAGCGTGATCATTCACTCCAGACCGTGAAGACAATGGGAGAGGACCCGTGGGCTACACGTGAGCAGGATTTCTGGTCTCTGGGAGACGGGTACGCCCGGTCTCGCTTCGTGATCAACTATGCCGTTCTCGCTCCCTCAATACTCAACACGCAACCCTGGCTGTTTAAAGCTGGGGAACGCCAGATTGATCTGTTTGCAGACAGGCGACGGGGTCTGGCCGTCTCCGACCCGGATGATCGCCAGTTAACCATTTCCTGCGGGGCCGCACTTTCGTTTCTGACTCTGGCCATGAAGCGGTTCGGACGGCTGCCCATCGTCCATACCTTTCCAAACCTGGCTAACCCGGACCACCTCGCGACGATAAAATGGGGCGGCATCCACGAGCCCGTCCCGGCGACACTTCGCGTCTTTGAGGGGATGAAACGCCGAAATCTTCAGGTTGCCGCGCTCTCCTCGAAGACGCCGTCGGAAATCCTGATGGAGGATGTTCTGGACGACCTGGATCGGCCTGGAATCAAGATCGAACGCCTGACCGACCCGCAGGAGCGCGCCAGGGTGGGAGAGCTCATCCTTGAGGCGAGTCGGGCTCAAGAGGCCGACGGGAGCTTCCGGAGGGAGCGCGAGAACTGGAGCCACCCGGATCGAAGGCACAGTCGTGACGGCTTGCCTGAGACGCCCCCGCGGAATGGTCGCGATGTTTCGGGCGAACCCCGTTTCAGGGCGGATGAATACAGGCAGTCGCTTTCCGCGGGAGGCCCTGAACTGATCGTCCTTGGGTCCCGGGGAGACTCGCGGGCCAGTTGGTTTGAGGCGGGCAGGGTGATGGCACACCTGATACTCCGCGGCGCAGCCAACGGGCTTTCGACCCAGTTCGTCAATGCACCGTTGGAAATCCCGGCCTATCGCGAGAAGGTTGATCGGGTGCAGAAGGGGGGCTGGCGGTCCCAGTCGATCATTCGCATGGGCTACGCCAGGGTGGAACGGCGGAGTCTGCGACGACCGGTCAAGGAAGTGCTCCTCAGCCTCTTCTGATTGGCCCGAAGCTTCCTCAGTTCCCGGTCACAAAGATCTTCAGGAAGTCGGCGAGGAGGTGATCCACCTCAGTGGTCTCACGCAGGCTATCGACGGCGGCCTGGAAGGCATCCTCGGAGGGCAGATCGGCCAGATAGTGCTCACGGTAGGCGTACAGGCGATCGCGCTCACGACGCGCATCCAACTCCGAATGAAACTGGGTCCCGTAGATGGGAAGACCCTCCATGCGGAAGGCCTGGTTGGGCTGCGAGTCATTCATGGCCATTTCTACGGCGCCTGGCGGTAGTTGGGTCACGCGGTCGTGGTGGCCCATGTTCGCGAGGAAGCTGGTTGGAAAGCCTTGAAACAGCTCGTCGATCTGACCTGCATCCGTGAGTCGGATTCCATGACAGCCCATCTCAGCCCGCTGCGGGTCATGCTCAACCTTGCCCCCCAGCGCCCGCGCGATCATCTGATGGCCCCAGCAGGAGCCGAATGTGGGCATCCTGATCTCGGCGGCGCACTGAATCAGGTCCAGAGCATCCGCCGTCCAGTCGTGGGTCTGTGTGGCGGACTGGGCGCCGGCTCCGCCGATCATGAACGCGTCCACTCCCTCAAGAAGCTCGCGGCCAATCCGGTCACGAAGCACGTTTCTTGAGACCATCTGCTCTGGATCCAGATGGCAGCGCTCCAGGAAGCACCCCTGCTCCTGCACCTCCATTTCGGGTTCTCCCCGGGCCTGCAGCAGGAATACGATCGGTCTCTTGGCAACGCTTGTCATGACGCCCGCAAACCGGTCAGCGTTCCAGCAGATCCCCGAATTCGGTAACAAGCGAAACGTACAGGGTCCGAAGCGGGAGTCCGACCACATTGTAGTAATCTCCCTCAATGTGTTCGATGAACAGGGATCCCGCGTCATCCTGAATCCCGTAGGCCCCGGCCTTGTCCATGGGAGATCCGCCCTTTACGTAGCGCTGAATCTCTGAATCGCTCAGAGCGGCAAAGGTCACCCGTGTGCGTGCGTGGCTGGTGTGGACGCGCTGGGAAGCCCGATGCACCAGCGCGATCCCCGTGTAGACTAGGTGGCGGCGACCTGCCAGCGACCTGAGCATCGAACGGGCATGGTCTGCATCTCTCGGCTTGCCCAGGATTCGGCCATCCAGCACCACGACGGTGTCTGCTCCCAGAACGAGCGCCTCCGGATGACGCGTGGCCACATCGCACGCCTTGTCCCGCGCGAATTGCTCCACCTGCCCGGCCGGTTCTTTCCCTTGGACAATCACCTCCGGAGCACCGCTGGGATCTACCGTGAGCGGGACCCCAAGGCGCTCCAGAAGGAAGCGCCGCCGAGGCGACTGTGAGGCAAGCACGAAAGGAACACGAAATTGGACGATTGAGGTCTCCTTGGCCATAGAGCGGGCTGGTAAGAGTTGACGGCGGATACAGGCAGGTCTACTTTCGTGAAACGCGAACAACCGAACCCGATGATCCCGATCACCGTCTGCAATCACAAGGGCGGGACTGGCAAGACCACGTCTTCCATCATGATCGCCGCTGCTCTGGGAATGAGCGGTCGGCGAGTTCTGGTGGTGGACCTGGATCCTCAGGGATTCCTGACCCGAATGATGGGCGTGGCCGAACCAGATCCGAAAGCGTCCTCGTGCGCCCTGTTTGGCGAAAGCCAGAGCTTTGACAAGGCCAGTCTGGTGAATCCGGGGGCATTCAGCTTGATTCCGGCCTCCACGCGCCTGTCCACCGACATGCGGAGACTGACGCGGAGCATCGATGTGCTTTGGGCCCGGGAGTTTCAGGAAGCGCACTTTCAGGACTTCGACTACGTCCTCTACGACTCGGCGGCGGCGTTGACGGTGTTTACGCTGAACGCGCTGACGGCCGCAGAGCACGTGCTCATTCCAGTATTGCCGGAGTATCAGCCAGTGGTCGGCGCGGAGCAGACCTATCAAACCGCCATTACCGTAAGGAAGAAGCTCAATCCGGCCATGCAGGATCCCATCTTCCTTCTGACCATGGTGGACGGCCGGAAGCGAAATCACCTGGCCTACGAGAACTATCTGCGAGACCGGTATGGCGACAGCATCATGAATTCCCGTATTCGTACCAGCGCCTCCCTCTCCACGACCCGCCACGACGGGCAGACACCCTTCGATTTTGACCCGAGAGGACGGGGCTCGCAGGACTACGCGGCAGCAGTGGACGAGTTGGTTGCGAGAACGGAGAGGAGGCCCCAGCCAGAGCCCGAGTCGGACACCAAGCCAGAGTCCCAGCCGGAGCGCAAGCCCGAGACTCCGGCCGACACCCCCGAATCGCTGGAGGTCTCTTGATTTCACTTCGCTCCCGCGATTGGCTTCCGGTGGTCTACTCCTCTGTCGCGGTTCTGCTCGTGATTATGGCGATGCGGCTTCCTGTTTCGGGGCCCCTTCGCCTGGAAACGCTGATCGACCCGGTCGACGGCTTCTGGGCGAATGCCCGGGCGGCTGACCGATTCTCGGCCGGTTCGATCCGAGTGCCCGGGATGACTGCACAGGCGGAGGTGGCCTTCGACCGGCGCGGCGTCCCGCACATTTTTGCCCAATCAGACGAAGACGCGATCCGGGCATTCGGCTATGTGGTGTCCGGAGACCGCCTCTTTCAGATGGACTTCCTGCGCCGCGTCACGGCGGGCCGATTGGCCGAGGTGTTGGGACCAGATCTCGTCGAGACGGACCGGTTCCTGCGGGGGACCGGAATGGCCCGGTCCGTCGACCAAAACGTCGCGTGGATGCGGGAGGAGAATCGCATCGACCTGCAGGTCGCCTCGTGGTTTGCCGAGGGGGTGAACGCCCGCCTGGAAGCGATGACCGATGTCGAGTTGCCAGTCGAGTTTCGCCTGCTGGGGTACCGTCCGGAAAAATGGACTGCGAAGGACGCATTTCTGGTGGGGTGGAATCTGATGTTCGATCTGACCTATCAGCGTGAGAGTGCACTCGTGATGGATGGTGTGAGGAGTGCCATGTCTGCCGAGGACTTCGATCTGCTGTTCCGTGTCGATGAGCCCTACTCGGTGCCCATCGTCCCTCTTGAGGAGCGGCACTGGAACGTGGCAGGGGGCAGGGCGCGGACCGCCGGCACCCGACCCCTGGGCGCCATCAGCGTCCCGAAGGCACCTGAGAGCCATTCAATCGCACCAGGCGCCGCAGACCTCGCGCTCACCGAAGGATTCCTGCCTGGAAAAGGATCCAACAACTTCGCCGTGGGAGGCTTCAGGTCGGCGACGGGGGCCCCGATCGTGGCCGGCGACATGCACCTTGGTCTCAACCTTCCGTCCATCTGGTACGAGGTTCACCTGGTCACGCCGGACATGAATACCTACGGGGTGACCGTCCCGGGCGTGCCGGTTCCGATTGAGGCCTTCAATCGCAAGATCGGGTGGGCGTTTACCAATACCGGTTCGGATCAGGTGGATCACCTGGAGTTGGAGTTGGACGCCGAGGGTGTCCGGTACCGGTACGCAGACGGTTGGCGAGACCTGGAGCTCATTCCGGATACGATCAGGGTCCTCGACGCTCCGCCAGTCCTGGAGACGCTGCGATGGAGCCATTGGGGACCGGTAACCACGGACGGCGGGCGGACGATCGCCACGCAGTGGACCGCAAACAGCCGAATCCGGACGTTTCAGGCTCTCTGGCGGATGAACCACGCCGAGTCATATGCGGAGTTCGAGAGCGCACTTCGCCTCTGGGATGTCCCGATGCAGAACATTCTGGTGGGCGCTCCCGGTGACACGATTGCGATTCGATCGACCGGATATCTACCGGTCCGGGCAGACGGAACGGGATACGGAGTTCGGGACGGGAGCAGCCCACTGTCCGAGTGGACGGGCAGAGTCCCGTTTGATGAGCTGCCACACGTCATTAATCCTGGCAGAGGCTATCTGGCGTCTACCAATCAGCGTCCGGCCGACGAGACCTACCCTTACTACCTGGGGAGAGACTGGCGCGCCGTGATGCGGTCCATCCGCATCGACGAAATTCTGGCCGGAAAGGAGACGCACTCCGCCGCGGATATGGCTGCATACCAAGGCGACGTCCACGCGGTTCAGCGCGATCTGTTTGTACCCCTGATCGCAGATCTCGATGGGCTCTCCGCTCAGGCAACCCGTTTCAGGGACGCGCTGACGTCCTGGGATGGTTCGACGGCCGTCGATGCCCGCGAGCCTGCGCTGTTCAGCGTCTGGGAATCCATGCTCCGCGAGATGACCTGGGACGAACCGGTGTTTGCCCGGAGGTCTCCGAGCCGAGCCCGGCTCCATCAACTACTGTCCGAGACACCAGACTCTCCCTGGCTGGACATCCAGCGAACGTCCGTTCGCGAGGATGCTGCGATGGTGCTCCGGGCATCCCTTGAGCAGGCGGCCGATTCGGTGGCCGTGGAAGGGCCACTCTGGGGTGAGATGCACGGGCTGGTGCTGCGCCATATCACCGGAAGCGGAGCGCTTCGTCCGTTTTGGCGCGGCCCGATTCCCTATCCGGGATACTCCGAAACGCTCTCGCCCGGAGCGGGCCTGAACGTGACCCACTCGGCCTCCTGGCGTGTGGTGCTGGACTTCAGCGGAGAAAAGATCGCCGCCCGCGGGATCTACCCGGGAGGCTCGTCCGGAAATCCGTTCAGCACACGGTATGACGCGTCGGTGGATGATTTTGCGTCGTTCCGGTTGTATGATCTGCACACGCCCGAGACCCCCCAAGCCCTCGTCGATTCCCGCGGACGCCTGGTAATAGATCCCTGATGCGCGGCCAGCGGCCGGAAACCTCTCTGCCATGTCTGACTCAAGCCAACCCCGATTCTCCAGCCGCCTGGGTCTGATTCTCAGCGTTCTCGGGATCGCCGTTGGGACTGGAAATATCTGGCGATTCCCCAGAATTGCCGCCCAGAACGCCGGAGAGGAGGGAGCCGGGGCGTTTCTGATAGCGTGGATCCTGTTTCTCTTTGTCTGGAGTGTGCCACTCATCATCGCCGAGTACGCCCTGGGAAAAAAGGGGCGCATGGGCGTGGTGGGGGCCTTTGCCCGGTTTGCCGGCGAGAAGTACACCTGGATGGGTGCCTTCGTGGGGTTCGTCGCCGCAGCCATCATGTTCTACTACAGTGTAGTAGCCGGGTGGTGTGTCTATTACTTCGTCCACACGCTCACGAACCCGCTCCCGCTCTCTGTCGAGTCTGCCTCGGCCGTCTGGGACTCGTTCCAGGGAGGGATGGGGCCGGTCGGATTCCACGCTCTGGCGATGGGTGTTGGCGCGGTGGTGGTCATACGTGGTGTGTCGGCCATCGAGAAGGCCAATCGGGTTTTGATACCCGCCCTTCTGGCTATTGTCCTCATTGCCGTGGTCCGGACTCTGACGCTGGACGGAGCGATGGAGGGAATCCGGTTCCTGTTCACGCCGAGTTGGGGCACGCTCGCGGATCCCAGACTCTGGCTGGAAGCCCTCACCCAGAACGCCTGGGATACGGGCGCAGGCTGGGGACTGATACTGACGTACGCGTGCTATATGCAGGCCAAGCACGGAGCGGTCAAGAATGCCTTCATCACGGGCATCGGTAACAATGCCGTCTCACTGCTTTCGGCCGTCATCATTTTCGGGACCGTTTTTGCCATTCTCGGTCACAACATGGGCCAGGCGGAGATTCTTGCGGTCATGCAGACGAGTGGCCCGGCGTCTACCGGCCTGACGTTTCAGTGGATGCCGCAACTCTTTGCCCAGATGGGTTTCGGGCGGGTTCTGGCCGCCCTGTTCTTCCTGGGGCTGTCCTTCGCGGCTTTCTCGAGTCTGATCTCGATGATCGAGCTCTCGACCCGCATAGTCGTGGATGCGGGCGTAAGCCGTCCCCAGGCCGTCGGTGGCGTGTGCCTGATCGGCTTCGTCCTCGGAATACCCAGCGCCGTCAATCTGGACATCTTCGCCAATCAGGACTTTGTGTGGGGCGTTGGTCTGATGCTGTCGGGAGCCTTCGTCGCCTTTGCGGTCATTCGCTACGGACTGCCCCAATTCCGGACGGAGATCATTGATTCCGTCGAGGGTGATTGGAAGGTCGGGCCGATCTGGGATGTGATCATCTCCAGGGTCATACCCACGTTGGCAGTCATTCTGCTGGTGTGGTGGTTCTATCTGTCCGCGGCCGTCTATGCGCCCGACACGTGGTATGACCCGTTCGATCCCTTCAGCGTCATGACCATGCTGGTTCAGTGGGCCGCCGTGATGGGGGTATTCCTCTACCTGAACAAATGGCTGGCGCGGCGTACGCTGGCCAACATTCCTCCGGGTACCTGATGGCGGGAGAAGGCGCGACCGTCCGGGTTCAATTTGTGTGTCTGGGCAACATCTGCCGATCACCGTTGGCCGAAGGCGTGTTCAAGGCGCAGGTGGAGGCCGCCGGTCTATCGGAGCGGTTCGTCATCGAGTCGGCGGGGACTGGCAGCTGGCACGTCGGAGCTCCGCCAGACAAACGGATGCTTCAGACGGCGATGGGGCACGGGGTCTATCTCACCAGTCGCGGTCGTCAGTTCGACTACAGAGACTTCGAGGCCTTCGACCACATTCTGGTGATGGATCGAAGCAACCTGCACGACGTGTTGTTTCTGGATCGGAAGGAGCGATTCTCAGACCGCGTGAAGCTCTTCAGGGAGTTCGATCCGCAGCCGGACGACTACCAGGTCCCCGATCCGTACTACGGCGGTGCGGATGGATTCGAGCAGGTCTACCGCATCGTGGAGCGCACCAGCGAGGCCTTGTTGGCCGCGCTGGTGGCGCACTATGGTTTGTTGGGGTAGTGAGCGGCCGCGGTGCGGCGGCGCTGCGCTGCGGCGGGCGGGGCGGCGCGGCGCTGCGTAGGCCTGCCCACTGCCCTAATCGTCCGAGGCTTCAGCCTTGGGCGCCATAACATCCAGGCTGGCATGTGCGATGCCGTTGAACAGCAGCTTGAACGTGCCGTGCGGCTGGCCACGCCGAATAATCTCAGGCCCGAACAGGTAGAGCTGACCCTCGCCAACCGTAGCCTGCGCCATTGTCACGCCTCCGTTGAGATAGTGCTGACCCCAGGCCCAACCGCTTCGCAGCGGCTCGCGACCCCTGAACCAGCCCAACGGCTGTAGCCCATCGCCCATTTCGAATACCGGGCTGTTGTTGAAGTGGACATCAAGGCGGGGCTTCAGGCCCCACGCCACGGGCTGCGTGTTGTCCACCTCAATCTGAACGATCGATCCCGGTACGAAATACTCGTCTCTGGAAAGGGCAACGTTCTCGTGGTCCACCAGCCAGTTTTCCATATCCAGGCCAAGATGCCTGCCGAGCGCCGTCGACTGTCCAATCGTGATGATGTCGCCCCCCGCATTCAGGAATTCCCGCAACTGCGGCACCGTCTCGTTCACGGTCACGCTGCCGAGCCTGTCCTGATACTCCTCGGGAATGGAATCTTCAGAGCGGTTGAATCCGCCGAACCCACCGGACTGGCCGGAGGGAATGGCTCCATTCACGAAGACCAGCACGTCAAAATCGTCGCGGAGATCGCCGGCATCGAGCTGCTTGGGGAAAACCAATTCGTAGTCGAACTCGAACTGCTCGAGAACCCATCGCGCCCAACCTGAGGGCATAGAGCCGCCGTAGCGATCCCAGAGTCCGACACGCACCGGCCTGAGTGC
>JAJCYP010000015.1 GCA_029262855.1 Bacteroidota bacterium
GATGTACGCCCGCACCCAAACCCTCGCCATGGAGACCGTTCTCCCCGAACAGCTTGACTTCCCGGATATCGTCCGGGACTACAAGCGCGGCGTGCTGTCGCTGGCTCTGGATCTGACCGGCAATCTCCATGATGCCGAGGATCTCGCGCAGGAGGTGTTCATCAAGGCGCACCGGCATCTGGATACCTACCGGGGCGAATCCGGCCTCTATGCGTGGCTGCGCCGGATTGCGGTCAATACACATCTGAACAAGAAGCGGAAGAAGTCGGTGACGTTCATGCGCCTGTTCGGCGACGTGACGGGCAGCGACGACTGGGCCGACAACGGAGCCACCCCGGAGACGGGCGCCGAGTCGGGGAATCTCCGCGCACACATTGATCGCGCGCTCGAGTCTCTCACCCCGCGCGAGCGAAGCGCATTTGTCATGCGTCACTACCAGGACATGTCCACACGCGATGTGGCGGATGCCATGGGAGTGGCCGATGGAACGGTGAAGAGCCTTCTCTTCAGGGCCACCGGAAAACTGCGGTCATCGCTTCAATTTCTGAGGCAGGAATAATGGATGAAACAATGAACACATCGTGCCCCGAGTGGCAAGAGGTCATGGTAGACGTTCTCTTCGGGGAGGCGTCCGTGGCAGACAGAGCGAGACTGGAGGCGCACACGACCGATTGCCAGGCGTGCGCTGCCGAATATGCATCGCTATCAGAGACCCTCGAACTCACGGCCGCCCGCCCGGAGGCAGACCTCGATGAGCCCAGGCTCGCCGCCTTGGAGCAGCGGATCCTGCTTCAGACCAGCTCAGCGGCTGTTCAGGGCCCTCCCGTAAACGTCTACCGCCTTCCCGATTGGACACGAAAGGCCGCATCGGTAGCGGCTGTCCTGATCATCGGCGTCCTGATTGGCCGATCGCTGCCCGGGGATTCTCCAGCCAGCAATCCGGCCACCGATCCGGGATCGTCCGCGCTCCAACTCGTTGTCGAGGATCGGGCGCATGACTACCTGGACCGCTCACGGACCCTGCTTCTGGGCGTCGTCAACTTCGACGGGGCCAGTGAGGACCCTGCGTCCCTGAACCTCCCTCAGCGCAGCGAGATTGCCCGTGAACTCCTGCACGAGGCGGACTATCTGAAGACCAGCCTGACGAAATCGGAACAGCAGCGTCTGCGAGCGCTGGTCTCCGAGCTCGAAGTGATTCTGCTGCAATTGGCCCACCTCGAGGCCCAAGCAGACATACCTGAGATCGAAATCGTCCAGTCAGGTGTGGACCAGACGGGACTCCTATTCAAAATTGAAGTGGAGAAAATGCGCAAGACCTCCGGCCCGAAAGAGCGGCCTGGACTATCGGTCTGACGTCTTTTCATCGCCATCCTAAATCGAACGGAACTATGTATTCCAATAGAACACATTCCCTGAGGATTGCCTCGAGAGGCACCAGAGCCTGGATTCTGGTTGTCCTCACGGTGGCGGTTATACCATCGGCGGCCGTCGCTCAGTCCGCTCAAGAGGCCTATGCCACGGCGAATACCCTGATCCTGAATCAGCGTTGGAGCGAGGCCAGAGCCGCCATGATCAAGTACGCCCAGGACTACCCGGGAACAGACCGCGCCGACGACGCCGGATTCTATTCCTGCTATGCCGTCGACCAGATGGCCTCGGCCCCGGCCGAGGCGTTCGAATGTTATTCCCGTTTCGTCGCCGATCACAGTCGCAGTAATTATGTCGACGATGCCAAGGGCGGAATGGTCCGCCTGGCTCGCCTCCTGAGCGAGACGGGGCAGCCGGAATACCAGAGCCGTATTCGCGAGCTCGAACGGGGCGATGACGAGGACGTGGCCCTTGCCGCTCTGTACGCCTTGCAAAATCTGGGTGATGACACGGCCCTGGAGACGATTCTGAGTGTATACGACCGCTCCTCCAGCGAGCGCATTCGCGGCCGCATTGTCTATATGCTTGCCGACTTCGAAGGCGAGGACATCATTCCTCGACTGAAGGACATCGCCCTCACCGACGGTTCGCCGTCCGTGCGCAAGAACGCGGTATACGCAATCGGCAACCACGATCACCAGACCGAGGCCGCCGCGGCCCTTGCTGACATCATGACATCGGACGCGGACATGGGTGTCCGAAAGGCCGCCGTCCATGCTCTTGGAAACCAGGATGGCGCTGGCATGGTCGGGATGTTGGCCGACGTGGCCCGCACTGGCGAGCCGGAATTGGGCAAAGCCGCGGTCTATGCCCTGGGTAACGTCGATTCCAGGGAGGCGCTTGACGCACTGCAGGCGGTCATTGCCGGGGGCGGCTCGGTGGACGTCAGGAAGGCCGCTCTGTACGCGATGAGCAATAACGAGTCTTCGGCATCCATTCCCTTCCTGGCGAACCTGGCCAAAACCTCCGACAGTGCCGACTTGGCCAAGGCTGCCACCTACGCCCTGGGCAATTTCGACGCGCCAGCCGCCTCGACGGCCCTGCTGGCGATAGTCTCAGAGGCCAGGTCCTCCGATGTTCGCAAAGCCGCGCTCTATGCCATTGGCAACCTGGGGTCATCCGATGCGCTAGCCAAACTCATCGATATCGCCACCAACGCGAATGATGCGGAGTTGCAGAAGGCCGCGGTTTACGCCATCAGCAATGTGGGGGGTGGGGAGGCGAGTCGCTCTCTGATTGTTCTCTTCCGAACTGCCACCAGCATCGAGGTCAAGAAGGCCATCATCCACAGCATCGGGAATCAGGGCGACTCCGGCGCCCGGGTGTTCCTGGTTCAGGTTGCGAAGGGCGATCCCGACCCGGATATCGCCAAGACGGCCGTATACGCCGTCGGGAATCTCATCGAAGGCGACGATCCGTCGGTGCTGATGGAGATCCTCTCAGACTCCAAGCATTCCGACGTCCGCCGGGCAGCGCTCCACGCCATAGGGAACTTTGGATCACCTGCCGCTCTGGATCTGCTGGATCAGATTGCCACCAGCGACCCGGATATCGAACAGCGCCGGGCAGCCACCTTTGCCCTCGGCAATATCGATTCCGACCGAGCGGTGGACGCCCTCGTGCGGATCATCGAGAACGATTCCAGCACCCGGGTTCGCACAGCCGCGGTACAGGCCCTCGGCAACATCGGATCTGACAAGGCGAAGGCTGCCCTCCTGAAGATTCTGGAAGGCGGGGACGACTAGTCCTTCCCAATTCACATTAACACCCACGAGGTAATGTCATGAATATCAACAAAGTCCTGGGCTGGTCAGCCATCGTCGCTGCGAGCCTGCTCGTCGTGTCTCCATTCATCTCCAGTACCGGTGAAACCGAGCCAGCGGATTCCACCAACGTCCACACGGTTTCAACTGCCACGGACACGGCCACTTCTGATGATCCGGAGGTAGCCAAGGCCGCGATCTATGCGCTGGCGAACTCCCTGGAGGAAAACCAGATCGACGTCCTGACACCGTTTGTAACCGAGGCCGCACACCCCGAGGTGCGGAAAGCAGCCATCTATGCGATTGGAAATATAGGTGGCCCGGCGGCAGCCGAGTTTCTCCGGGAGACCGCAATCACCCATGCCGACATCCAGATCGCCAAGGCGGCCGTGTACGGGATGTCCAACCTCCTCGAGGATGACGACATCGCGCCGCTGGTATACATCCTGCAGAAGGCCGATCGCGTAGAGATCCGCAAAGCCGCGCTTTACCAGCTGGGCAACAGCGACAGCGATGAGGCCGTGGCCGCGCTCGCGGATGTTGCCCGGAGTGGCGCTGATGGTGAACTCCGCAAAGCCGCCGTTTACGCGCTCGGCAACCACGAATCCGAGGCGGCACGCGACGTGCTGGTCGAGCTGCTTGGCAATCTCGGCGGACAGAAATGAAAACCTCGGCATTCCTGCTTCTGCTCCTGGCCGTATGCATGCCGTCCGAGGGATTCAGCCAGGTTGTCATTCGTGCGCCTGCTGGTACCGGAGGCCTATCAGCAGCCTGGGAGTGGGCCATCAAACAGTCGGCGCCCCGCGCCGCGGAAGTGATCGCCGTAGTCTGGACCATCGATTCGGCCGGCGCGAACTGGCGATGGGACAACCAGGGGCCTCCGCTCTATGAACTCCTTGAACTTCCCGCAGCATCCGGAGCCAGAACGGCCATTGTCGCGATTGCAAAGAGGGGAGAGGTTACCAAGCTGAGCATACAGGACCTGGACTGGCCCCTTCGTCAAGGTGTCTCGCACGTGATTTTTTTGGGCGAAGCCTCCCAGGCGGAAAGCTTCGACTTGGTCTCAGAACTCGATCTGCGCTCGACCGATGTGCAAAGGGCCCGTCTACACGTTGCTGCGATTCACCACAACGTCCCAGCAGCCGGAACGATGATTCTGGAGGCACTGGGGTCCCAAAATCGAGACGTCCGAAAAGTGGCCGCCTACGCCTGGGCCCACTTTGGAGGGAAGGATGCACTGCCGCGTTTGACGGACTTGGCGGTGGGTGACACCGATGTGGCCGTGGCCAAGGCGGCGGCGTACGCGATTGGTTCGGTTGATGACACCGCATCCGTCGAAGCCCTCGTGGGCGTGCTGGACGACTCAACACGGCGCGAGGTTCGCAAGGCGGCGGCCTACGCGCTGGGCAACTTGGGTTCGCCGGAAGCGAGGGCGGTCCTGATCCGCCTCATCCGCACAGAACAGTGATGCGGACCGTTGCCATCCTGGGCACCTTCCTGCTCTTGCCGGCTGCGTCCGGTCAGGTACACCATGCTCACGACCTGACGCTGGATCAGCTGTTCACGGCGTCCGCGACGTTGTCCCAGGAGACCGCGTCAGAGGCTGTCTGGGCCGGATATTCCATTCACCGCCAGATGTACGCAGATTCCCGGTTCGGGTGGTACAGCGCGGGCTCTGACCGCCCGGCCCTTGCCGAGATCCTTGGGGACGGAACAACCCCGCATGGCCAGGAGGTGGCAGCGGCCGCCCGCCGCGCGCTGGCGGGTTTGGAGGACGAACAGCCTCTCGTGACAAAGGAGGTGGGGATCCTCTTCCAACTGATGCCAAGCCAGCAGACCATCAGCCAGATCCGCCTTGTTACCATGGACGCGCCAGCCCGCCTCGGCGGTGCCCCAATTCTGTGGGCAGGCAGTCGACCCGACAGCGAAAGTCTGGACTTTCTCGAGAGCCTTTGGACGGACCTGACCGACGAACTCCGTGAGGACGTCGTCACGGCAATCGGGGCGCACGACCTACCGGATCGCGTCATGCCGTTGCTGGTAGAGGTGACGCGATCCTACGGGGATCGCGATGCAGGGGAGACCGCTCGGCACTGGCTGGCCGACCACCTCTCAGTGGCGATGGGACTGCGGCCCGAATCGCGGGGCCGACGGACTTCTGATGACGAGGTTCGCCGCTCTGCCCTCTACGCCCTGGTGAATGTGGAGGAGGGGAGGGCCGGTGAAATGCTTGTCAGGCTTGTCACGTCCTCGCCGGACTCCAGGATTCGGCGCCTCGCCCTCATCCAATTGGCCCATCTCGATGGCCGTGCAGGCGAATCCGCGCTACTGAGAATGGCTGAGCGTTATGTACGAACCGGCGGTTGAAAAGCGGCCTCAGCCGCAAATCCGTTATCCAGGATAGGATCCGGAGATCAGGCTCTCAAGATGCTGTGCCTTGGCCTGGGTCTCGACGAGAAGGGCCTTCACAATGTCACCAATGGACAGAATGCCCACCAATTGGCCTTCCCGGGTGACGGGGAGATGGCGAATACGATGCGCCGTCATGAGCGCCATACAGTCCGGAATGGATGAGTTCGGCTCCACGGTAATGAGGTTCGACGTCATCGCCTCACTGGTCAACGTGGTACGCGATGTACGTCCCTGGAGTACAATCCGCCGCAGATAGTCCCGTTCGGTGAAGATGCCGACGGTTGCTCCTGCAGATGTCACAATAATGGACCCGACGCGCCTAGCCTCCATAATTTCAATGGCCTCGTAAACGGTGGCGTTCTCGTCCACCGTCAACACATCGCTGCCCTTTCTTCTGAGCAGGTCTTCTACGGTTCTCGTCATCTCTAGTCCGGCATTGTGAACCCTCAATGAACGCATGAACGGGCGAAATACAAACAACTCACGAAGAAACAGTCGATATTCGTTGTAACGACTACTGGATCCAGGTCACGAATAGGCCCTTTCGCAGGCCACCATCGCGTGGTACGATGTTGCGCTGTGGCTCGAAATCGAGCGGGAGTTGGAAGGCCAATTCGCGTCGTTGGAGCTGGCCTGAGAGCCAGGCGCGGCACCGACCTCTGCCGGGATTCACAGACGCCATGCCTGCCGGACACTATAATGCGTCCCTCAGACCCCAATACGATGGAAATTCCTGCTTCAAAACAGTCACCAGCGTCCCGAAAGAGTGTTCAGGATCTTGCGCTGATCTTTATCGCGCTCGCTTACGGTGCTGACTCCGAACTCACCGACACCGAGATCGAGTCACTCACCGCGGCCATAGGAAGATGGAGACCCGACGATGAGCCGGACGAGATTCGCGAGATAGTGGTCGGCGCGCTCGCTGTGTTCGAGGCAGACGATTCAGGTGACGAGGTCGTCTCGGCCATCGAGTCGCTGGACGAACAACTCGTACCGTCATCCAAACAGCGTGCCCTGGAGGACGCCATGCTGATCGCTGAGGCGGACGGATTGTTGCTCAGCTCCGAGCGGACGCTGATATCCGTTCTTGCGGCTGCCTGGGACCTCCGTTCATCCGAGGCGGAGCTCATCGCAAAGACCACCGCCACGGTTGATGACCGTCCGGTCTGGACTCTGCTGCACGACATCGCGCTGCTCGCAATCGCAATAGCGCATGGCTCAGAGGGTGGAATTGATCGGCACGAGATCACGAGCATGATCACCAGACTCGGTGGATGGCGCTCTGATCTTGATCCAGACGATTTGCAGGCCGTCATACGAACGGCTCTGGAAGTCTTTTCCGAGGTCAATCTTGTCGAAGTCCTGCAGCAGTGCGCCGTCAGTGTGCGGGAACGCCTGCCGCACGCCTTGCGCTTGATCGTGCTGGATGACCTGATTGCGGTCGCCGAGGCCGATGGCTCCATGAACCGCAACGAGGCCGACATGGTCGGCTCACTGGCGCAGGCCTGGCAGCTCGAGATTCGAATCGAGGCGTAGGACCTTCTGAGGGCCGCCGGCGGCCGCGTGAAGTGCAACGATTCCAATTCTTTAACACCACTTCTCCATCTCCTATTGCCAATGCAACATAATTAGCCTTATGTTGCATTATGGATGCAGAGCAACAGAATGAAGGACTGGTCCCTCGCCGGGACGCGAGGCCTGGATTGCCCGGCAGTTTGCCCCACGGGTCGTCCCACGGGTTATCCCGCAGTGCAGGCTCGGATGAGGAACTCATCAACCTCTGGCTACGCGGCAAGAGCAAGAACACGGCCGAGGCTTATCGGCGTGATGTGACGCAGTTCGCTCTCTTTTTCGGCGGCAGCCTGCACTACGTTCGTCTGGAGGATCTCTGGGACTGGCACGACGAGATCCGTGATGAAGGAAACTCCCTCGCGACCATCGCCCGCAAGATCGCTTCGCTCAAGAGCCTTTTCAGCTTCGGCCATCGCATCGGCGTGCTTCCCGTAAACGTTGGTGCGGCGTTCTCTCTGCCGAAGATCCCAAGCCACCTCTCTGAGCGGATCCTTACCGAGGACGAGACGCGTCAACTCCTGACCGACGAGGGCTCAACCCGAAATACGGTCCTGCTTCAGCTCTTCTACGCTTCCGGTGCGCGTGTTTCTGAACTCGCCAGCCTCACATGGGCGTCCGTGAGAGGCCGCAAAACGGCAGAGGGACACAAAACCGGGCAGATATCGCTTCTGGGAAAGGGCTCAAAGACGCGATCTGTGCTGCTGTCAGCCAATACCTGGAACCAACTCCTGGCTCTGAAGAACTCCGAACTGGCCGCGGGTCACGGCCAGGCCGAGGACCCCGTATTCCGTTCTGCCAAGGGCGGTCCGCTCTCCAGGCAGCAGATGTGGCGCATTGTTCGCAATGCAGCGCGTCGCGTGGGCCTGTCGCAAAAGGTGTCTCCTCACTGGCTGAGGCACGCCCATGCCTCCCACGCGCTTGATCGGGGTGCACCGGTTCACCTTGTCAAGGAAACGCTGGGACACGAGTCGCTGGCAACCACGAGCAAGTACGCACACGCTCGGCCCGATGACTCTTCGTCGAAGTACCTGGACATGTGATGTCTGGCGGGCAGTGCTCGTCAGGCGCGGGGAGTCTGTCAAGTTCCTATCTTTCCCAGTACCAATATCTTCCGCATGTCAGTTCCCGAAATTTCAGTCTCAGATCTGGCAGAACGCCGACAGGATGACCAGGCGCCAGAGTTCCTGCTTCTTGATGTGCGCCGGGAACAGGAGCGCAAGTTCGCCGACATTGGCGGCATCCACATCGAGATGTCGGAGATCCCAGGGCGCATTGGTGAACTGGAAGACTTCCTGGACCAGGAGATCGTGGTCTACTGCCGATCTGGTCAGAGATCCTCCCAGGTGGTCTACTTCCTGCGATCGCACGGCTTCTCTCGGGCCGTCAACCTGAGGGGCGGCATTCTGGCCTGGAGCCGCGAAATTGATCCGGCCGTCCCACAGTATTGAGCGCAGTATTGAGCACGCCGCGCATTCCGCTCCTCGCGGGTCCCACCGCGGCGGGAAAGTCTTCGGTTGCCATGGCGTGGGCAGAGCGCGAGTCGGGCGAAGTGGTTTCGTGCGACAGCCGGCAGCTCTACGCCGAGATGGAAGTCGGAACCGCCAAGCCCACCGGTGACGAACTCAAGCGGGTCCCGCACCACTTTGTCGGCGAAGCGAGCGTGGCAGATCCCTGGTCTGCCGGACGATTTGCCCGTGCGGCCGAAAAGCGCTTGACAGAGATTCTGGATCGGGATCACGCGCCCATCGTGGTCGGTGGCTCCACGCTCTACATCCAGGCACTCGTGGACGGCCTGGCGGATATTCCCCCAACCGACCCGGGCGTCCGGCAGGCTTTGAATGACAAGTTGACCCAGGTGGGCGCACAGGTGATGTATGAGGCCCTGCTTCGCGTCGATCCCGTATTCGCGGCCTCCCTGGATGAGACCAAGAGTCAGCGCATCCTGCGCGGCCTTGAGGTCTACGCGTCAACCGGCCGACCGCTATCGAGCTATTTCGAGGCGGCTACACCTCCCTCCCACCGCTTCCACGTCATCGTCCTCAATATGGACAGGGAAACCCTGTACAGGAGGATCGATGCCCGAGTAGACCAAATGATGGCGGATGGGCTTCTGGCCGAGGTCCACAGGCTCATGGAGGCCGGTTTTGATCCAAACGAGAATCCGCTTAGAACTATCGGCTACGCCGAACTGGCTCCGTGCCTGCTGGGTGAGCGGGAGGTCCCGGAAGCCGTCGCCCTGATCAAGCGTAACTCCAGACGCTACGCCAAGCGGCAGCTGACCTGGCTTCGGGGACGGGCAGATGCCGACTGGATGGAGGTGGATCCGGAGGCGCCGATCGAGCAGGCTGTTGAGACGTTAGACGGGATTCTGTCTGGGGACCAGGCGGAATAGGTGCTTGCGGTGCAGGAGATTGTACCGGATCGATTCGCCCGTAACCTCAAACCCTGCCTCCTCAAATCTGCCCCGCCAGCGGGCGGGGGATCCAAAGTGTGGAGGTGAGTCATCCCCACTGTCATCCCCTCTGTGGGGTTGGCGCAGACGATTGACCAGAGGGTCGAGAATCCGAAGTGCCCAGGACGAGACCGCGTCCGTCTGGACACTCTCGATCACAATCACCTCGCCAGAGACTGTACGACGGAGTTCGCGAAGACACGCCTGCGGATCCTTCGCATGGTGCAGACTGAAGACGGCGATGGCCGCGCTGAAGCTGTTGTCGCCGAATGGAAAAATCGAGCCGTCGTAGAGCACGAATTCGGGGGACCCATCGCCATCCGACACTTGGGGGCGCCCGTCCCGCACCTCCAGCACGGCCACCTGCTGATTCCTCAGGCGACCCAGGGCGGACGCCACATAGCCTTCTCCGCCTCCCAGATCGAGAATTGGGCCCGATCGTGTGGTCAGATAGGTGTCGGCCCACTCCGCCTTCCATCGCGCCCGCCTCCGAAGGGCACCGCTCACCCACCGGGGTCTGCCGGAGACGAGCCCCAGGACCAGCCAGCCCACCCAGCCGAGAACCACAAAAGGCCAATAGGGCCCGTCGACATACAGGAGATACGTCCCCAGCGACAGCACGCTCAGCCATTGCCAACCCCAGACCTCACGCCCTCGCAGTACTCCAAGCATCAGGAGCGGGTAGAGATACCACGGATGCACCGTCGTGGCAGTCACCAGGTAAAAGGCATAGGTATAGAACAGAACGTCCTCGAGACGAGGGCGACGACGCCACGCCCAGAGTCCGATTCCCGAAACTCCCACCAGAAACAGCCATCGGAGAAACGGGCCCAGCTGCTTGCTCCAGTCCTCTCCGGTCAGGCTTCCGAGGACTTCCTTGGCCGCGTAATACGGACCCGCGTTGAACTCGAAGTATCGGACGTAGAGGTCCAGGGACTGCCGGACGTTCTCAAGAACGAAGGGGGCGACAAACGGCAGCGTCAGCACACCCGCAACCAGGATCCCGACAAGAACTGCGGTCCTTTTCCGAAGGAAGGCCGGTGCAACCAGCGCTGGCCATATTTTGATGAGGGCGGCCACGGCCACCAGGCCACCCGCGACGTTCCAGCGCCCTTTTCTGGAGAGCAGGACGGCAGCCGCCAGGGGCAGCGCAAGGAGAACATCCGTGTGACCCTGTCCGGCACCGGCGACCACCATGGCCGGATTCCAGGCAAAGAGCATGAGAAGGCCCGGACTGACGGCCCTCGCCAGCATGAACAGGGCAAGAACCTCAAGCAGCACGACGAGGGCCTTCCAGACGTAGAAGAATCGGGGGGAGCTTCCCCGACTGAGCCAGGACGTTGCGGCAAACAGGTACTGGGAGACCGGTGGGTAGACCGAATAGAATGCGGAGGAGTTGAGCGCCTCAAAGGTCGCCGCGCCGCGGTACCTGGCAAGTGCCGTATCTGCAGGCACGAACTGGTAGGGATTGATGCCGTCCATCACCAGCATTCCGTCCCACGCGTAGCGGAACGTGTCGTCGGAGAGACCCGCGGGCACGGCCAGCCAACCGATTCGCACTACCACGGCCACAACCAGCACGCTGCGAAGCCCTGGCGCTCCCCGCCAATGGATGAGGGCTACCAGTGCTGCGGCAGCGAACCAAGATGCCACCATCCAGGTCCAGAGCCCGCGGTCCAGAGCCGCAAAGATGGCCGCGGCCGAAAGCACCAGATAGGCACCGACGAGGAGCCGGGAGAGCCGGGAGGAGCTCACGACCCGGTCTTGAACCGCATCACGACCCGACGGCCGCCGTTCTCGTACACGACCTCGTCCGCGATCTCCTCGATCAGGTAGACGCCTCGTCCCCCGTCCGCAAGGATATTTTCCTCCGCCAGCGGATTGGGCAGGTCGGTCGGGGCAAATCCGGACCCTTCATCCTCGACGGAAACCTCAACCAGCGTCGGTGTCGCCTCATACCGGATGTGTACGGACTTGCTGGCGTCATGCCCATTGCCGTGCTCTATCGCATTCGTCACGGCCTCCGTGGTGACGAGCACGATGTTGTAGACCAACTCATCGTCCAGGCCGAGGGGGGAAAGGAACTGGTCCGTTTCCTCCACCACATTATCCATGTGCTCAAGCGAACTCTCGAGCTTCAGCTGACGATGTAGCCGCATCTGACGCGTGGGATTTGGTCTGGGGGAGGCCGAACTTATGAAGTAGCGCGGTCCAGAACATCGGCGAGTTTACCAGTTAGGACCTGCCGATCATAACCGGCCACAAAGGCGGGATCCGGTTCTGGAAGCGCGCCCTTCTCCCAGGCCCTGAAGATGCGCGCGAGTGTCCGGTAGATCGCCTCCGGGTCGTCTGGATGTGCAGTCCACGAGGCGCCGTAGGCTTCGAGCATCTCGTGCGCCGCGCCGCGCGGGACGATGCCAAGGATGGGAATGGACGCCCCGGCATATGCGAACAGCTTTCCGGTCGAGATCCCCCGCTGTCCCGGCCCCTCCCCGACCACCAACCAGGCGACGTCCGCTCGAGAAACCCGAGACATCGCCTCTCGGTGCCTCTCGTAGGGAAGGATCTCCACGACATCTTGGAGAGCGAGTGCCGAGAGAAGCGGCCTGCACTCATCGGGGAACAGCCCCACGAACGTCGCCCGGACACGTCCGGCGACATCGGGATTCCGGCGGATGAGTTCGGCTAGACCCCTCAGGAATGGCTCGGGCGTTTGCCGATCATAGAACACGCCCGTGTACATGAAATGCAGTTGGTCGGACTGCGGCGAAGGGTTCGCAGATGTCTTCGGGTAGTCATCCGGATCAAATCCCTGAGGAATGACCGTCACGGGGACTCCAAGACGATCGTAGATGGCTCCAGCGAGTACGGGGTTGATCGTAACGATTGCGTCAGCCTGCCCACCGGCCCGGCGCTCCAGGGCCCCGTGCGCGGCGCGATGGAGGGGGGTTGGATACACGTGGCGCGGGTTGCCGAGCCAATCGTCGCGGTAATCCAGAACCAGAGGCAGTCGAAACTTCCTGGCCAGTCTCGCGGCCACCATGTGACTGGAGTAGGGCGGCGCGGTCGAGAGTATGACGTCGAAAGCGCCCCCCCGAAGCAGGCGTGCCGCTTCCCGATAGGCGAAGGGCATCCAGCCGACCTTGTTGTCCGGCAAGAATATCCACTGGCTCAAGGTCGACAGAAGCTTTCGCCGTCCCTCCGGCGGCAACTTCACCGAGGTTGACGTGCCGAACACCCGGGTAGGATCCACAGACCGCGTGCGGTGGATCGGGATTCGCCTCTCGGTCAACTCGCGCAGGAGGTCCTCGTCGAAGGCAAAATACCCGCCCGGCTCGGCCGTCAGGACGGTTGGATTCCACCCGCTATCCGGGAGGTACTTGACAAATTTGGCGATCCGCTGGACTCCACTCAATCCGAGTGGCGGGAAGTAGTAGGCCAGGACCAATACGTTCCGCGGTGCGCCGGTCCGGACATCTGTCATCGAACGGTCGCGATGTCCTCGACCGGCTTCCGGGTCAATTCCGGAACCCGCGTACCGGCAGCCGCATGCCCCGTCACCAGAATCAGATACGCCTGTTCCCTTTTAGGCCTCCCGAGGATCTCCCGGAGAAAGCTCATCGGGCTGGGCGTGTGCGTCAGTGTCGAGAGTCCAGACATGTGAAGCGCCGAGATGAGCATGCCCGTGGCGATACCGACTGATTCCTGGACGTAATAATTCTTGATTCGGGCCCCTTCGCTGTCCTCACCATATCGCTCCGCAAACACCACGATGAGTGCCGGTGCCGTCTCCAGGAACGGCTTTTCCGCGTCGGTACCCAGGGGCGCGAGGGCCTCAAGCCATTCGTCGGGGGCACGACCACTGTAGAACGCTCGCTCCTCTTCTTCGGCGGCCTCACGAATCTGCTTTTTAACGTCAGGATCCTGCACCACGACAAAGTGCCAGGGTTGCCTGTGAGCACCGCTCGGGGCGGTTCCGGCCGTCCGGATGCACTCGAGGAGAACTTCCGTGTCCACTGGGCGGGGCGCGTAGTCCCTCACTGTTCTGCGTCCGTCCATCTGCGCTCTGAAACTGCGGGCGCGCTCCAGGCGCTCCGCGTCGTCGCATGGGAACGGATGCGAGTAGGGAATGGTGGGGAGTCTATTGGCCACAGCGGGTTGGGGTCTCTGGATTCAGATCCTGACGAGGTCTCTTGGAACGTCCGTAACCAGATCGCACCCGCCTGGTCGGAGGACAACGATGTCCTCGATGCGAATCCCGAACTGGCCTTCAAGGTAGATACCGGGCTCCAGCGTCACCACACACCCATCAGGCAGCGCGGCTTCGGAGCGGAATGAAACAGACGGGGCCTCATGGATCTCCAGGCCTACGCCGTGGCCCAGGCTGTGGGAAAATGCGGGCCCCATGCCTCCCTTCTCGATGACCGAGCGCGCTACCGCATCCAGATCACAGGCCCGCATTCCGGCGTACGCCTTGTCGGCGGCTTGCCCGAGTGCGCACAAGACGAGGTCAAAACCGTCCAGAAACTCCTGGGCCGGCGTCCCAAACACCATCATGCGGGTCATGTCGCTGGCGTAGCCATCCAGGAAACAGCCCATGTCCACCAGAATCGGATCGCCGGCCTTCAATCGGCGCGGACCGGGCCTGCCGTGGGGCAGCGCGGCGTTCTCCCCGAATCCGACGATGGGGTCAAACGACATTCGCTGGGCTCCCGCTGACAGATGTCTGCAGGTGATCTCCGCGGCCAACTCGGATTCTGACATGCCCTCCCGAACCAGCCTCGGGAGTGTGCGGAATACAGACTCGGTCAACCGCTGTGCGCTCTCGATCGCCCCGAGTTCTACTGAGTCTTTGGTGGCCCTCAATGGAGAAACCAAGTCCTTCTGATGGTGGAATACCAGATCGCGGCCCTCGGCGTCCTCCTCCAGGTCCTCCAATTGCGCCAGCGTGACGTGCTCAGCCTGCAACGTGACCGTCGACCCTTCAGGAATAAGCGTGCCCACAGCGTGCCTCAGGAGGCCTCCCGCGGTGATGTGAACCTGGCAGGCGCTGACTTCCCGGGACGCCTGCTCGGTGTATCGCCCGTCGGTCAGAAGGTGGGCACGGTCGCTCAGAACCAGCACTCCGTTCGATCCCGAAAAGCCGGTAGCCCACCTGATATCCGGCAGAGACGTCACAAGGACAACGCCGGGGGCACGCTCACGGATTCTCTGGAGCCGGCCGACCCAGTCAATCACTCCATCGGAGGTCCTCCCCATCACCGCCGGGAGGCGTAGTTGGGTGCTTCCTTCGTGATCATGACATTGTGCGGATGGCTTTCCGCGAATCCAGAGGCGGTGATTCTGACAAACTGCGCCTTTTCGTGGAGGTCACGAATCGTGGGGCAACCGCAGTAGCCCATCGCCGCCCGGAGTCCTCCCACCATCTGGTAGGCCACCTCCCGTAGCGTTCCGGAGTAGGGCACCCGGCCCTCAATCCCTTCGGGGACGAGTTTCTTGATGTCATCCTCCACGTCCTGGAAGTATCGATCCTTGCTTCCATCTTCCATCGCGCCAATCGAACCCATGCCGCGGTAGGATTTAAACTTCCGACCCTCGAGGAGAATCGTCTCGCCGGGACTCTCCTCGACCCGTGCGAAGAGGCCTCCGATCATGACGCTCTCCGCGCCGGCCGCGAGCGCCTTGGGCACGTCGCCCGTGACCTTGATACCTCCGTCAGCAATGATCGGGATATCGGCGGCGCGTCCCACGGCGGCGCATTCCATAACCGCGGTCAACTGCGGCACGCCCACGCCGGCCACGATACGCGTGGTGCATATGGAGCCAGGACCGATGCCGACCTTTACCGCGTCGGCTCCTGCGTCGATGAGGTCCGCTGTGGCCTCGGCCGTAGCGACGTTGCCTGCCACGATGTCGAGGTCGGGATACTTGGACTTGACCGCCCGGACGGCACGGAGGACTCCTTCGGAGTGCCCATGAGCCGTGTCAATCGTGACGAAGTCGACATCAGCCGCCACCAGAGCCGCCACGCGGTCCAGAATGTCCGGCGTGATACCAACGGCGGCCCCGACACGGAGTCTCCCGTGGTCGTCCTTGCACGCGTGGGGAAACTGCTTCTTCTTCTGTATGTCCTTGAACGTGATCAGGCCCTTCAGGCGACCCTCGGCATCCACAACAGGCAGTTTCTCAATCTTGTGCTCCTGAAGCCTTGCCTCGGCTTCCTCCAGCGTGGTACCGATGGGCGCGGTCACCAGCGGCGCCGGCGTCATGATCTCGCTGAGCTTTGCGCTGCCGTCCATTTCGAACCGGAGATCCCGGTTCGTCACAATGCCCACCAACACGTCGTCTTTGTTCACCACCGGAATCCCACCGATCGAGTACCGGGCCATCTGAGCACGGGCGTCGGCAACCGTGTCATCCGGCGCACTCGTGATGGGATCGATAATCATTCCGCTTTCCGAACGCTTGACGCGTCTCACCTCCGCCGCCTGCTGCTCGATACTCATGCTCTTGTGCAGGACACCGACTCCCCCCTCCCGCGCCAGCGCGATCGCCAGGTCGGATTCCGTCACGGTATCCATGGCCGCGGAGACCAGCGGAATATTGATCCTGATGTTGCGCGTCAGACGGCTCGCGGTGGAAACCTCACGAGGCATGACATCGGAGCGGGCAGGCACCAGGAGGACGTCGTCGTAGGTAAGGCCCTCGCCGCGTATTTTCGAGGACATGGCTGTGGCGGCCTGCTCCAGAAGATCCAGGGGCTGCATATTATCGTTTCATTTTGACGGCCCGATAGAGCCGACTTACTTCCTTGTCCGTCAGTTTGCGCCACTTGCCGCGACGCACACCACTGGTTGTCACCCCGGCATAGCGCACGCGCTCCAGTTGCTTGACTTCATGCCCGAGGGCTTCAAACATGCGCCGGACAATCCGGTTGCGGCCCGAGTGCATGGCAACTCCGACCTCAGTCAGATCACCGGGCGTCAAATAGGCGGCCTGATCGGCTTGGGCCAGGCCGTCCTCCAGTCCGATGCCAGTCAGGAGGCGACCGATCTCCTGTTCGGTGACCTTGCGTCCCGTTCGCACTCGATAGAGTTTCTCCACCTCGTAAGACGGGTGCATCAGGCGATGTGCCAACTCCCCATCAGACGAAAGAAGCAGCGCACCCGTCGTATCGCGGTCCAATCGGCCAACCGGAAATAGAGCCGACTTGATCTCCTCGGGTACGTCAATCAGGTCCAGCACTGTCTGCCTGCCCTTCTCGTCGCTCTTGGTGGTGATAGCCCCCGACGGCTTGTTGAGCAGGATATAAACGCCTCCTACGGCCGTGATCACCTTTCCATTAACCTTGACCTCGTTCGTGGCGAGGACCTGCGTCGAATAGTCGGATACGACTGCTCCGTCGAGTTCCACGAGTCCACTCTTGATCATCTCATCGGCCTCGCGTCTGGAGCAGACTCCCGAACGGGCTATGAAGCGATTGATCCGCATCGGGAAAGACGCGGCATCCGCTTTGGGGACCTCGGTGGCCGGATCCTTGACGCGCTTGCCGTCCTTCCACCGGGGTGCCGGCTTTCGGGAACGGCTGCTGTCGGGCTTCGGCCGACGGGCTTTGGGATTCGGGCGCTTCATTCGGTGGTGCGGTCGGGGCCGGTGTCGACGGGCTGGTCCGCCGCGGGTTCTGTGGGGCTGGGAGCATCCGAAGCGGGGCCCTCCGCGGGAGCGGCGGCCTGCATTTCGCTGAGACCGCTCTTCATCAGCAGGAGAGCGCGCTCCCGGTGGAACGCGGGGTCGTCGAGAATGGTCTCGATCTCGCGTAGGTTGGGCAGGTCATCGACGGAGTTCAGCCCGAAGAGCTCCAGAAACCGCCCCGTCGTCCCGTAGAGCAGAGGCCGACCGACGGACTCCGAACGCCCGAACACGTCGATGAGGCCCATTTCAAGGAGTCGCCGGATGGCGTAGTCACAATCCACGCCCCGGACGAACTCGACTTCCGGCTTTGTCGTGGGCTGGCGGTAGGCCAGAATGGCCAACGACTCGAGCAGAGACCTGCTGAGCCGGCGCTGCTTCTGCTCCTGGAAGAGTTCCTTGATGTAGGGGGCGACCGCCCCGACGGTGGCCATGCGGAATCCACCACTCCACGCCTCTATCCTGAGTGGCCGCTCCTGCTCGGCATAGCGTTCGTTCAGTGTTTCCACGGCGTGCAGCACGTCCGTCTCCGAAGGGCGGTCCTGCCCGGACACCTCGGCCAGGATCTCGGCGATTCTGATGGCGCTGATGGGATGCTCGGCTGCAAATGCCAGGGCCTCGACCACCTGCTCCAACCGGTTGCTTCCGATGGCGCCGAATCCCGCGGGTTCGTTTCCTTCTTCCATTACGTGGTTGCGCCTTCCCCGCCGGTTGGGTTGCCAGAAGCCGAAAGGTAAAAATCCAGCGCCGAGCGCTCCACGAATATGCCAACAAGCCCGCTCCGAGCCATTTCCAGAACAGCGAGGAAGGTGGCAATGATGAAGCCGCGGGGGTTGCCGGACACGAGTTCGACGAACGAGTGCCTCTCCCCGTCTTGAAGAATGCCTGCGAGATACTCCTGCTGCCCCTCCAGAGACCAGGACTCTGGCTCTACCTCGTGAGTCACAACCTGGACCTCAGACTCAGTCAGTACGCGCCTCAGGGCCTGCACAAGGTCGAAGATGCTGGCCTCGGCCATCGTCTCACCGGTGTCCTGAAGCTCGGCAGCCGCATCCAACTCCTGTCCCCGCGTGAACTGCTCCTGTCTCCGGTCATGGGCCTCGGAGAGGATCTCGGAGGCCTCCTTGAACCGGACGTACTCAAGCAGGCGCTCGACCAACTCCTGACGCGGGTCGATGGGCTCCCCTTCTTCGTCCACTTCCTGGCCGGGCAGCAACATCCTGGTCTTGATGTTGATCAGCAGCGCCGCCATGTAAAGAAAGTCACCGACACCGTCGAGGTCGACCTGTTCGAGAAGGCGGACGTAGGCCAGAAACTCGTCGGCGATTCCCGCAATCGGAATGTCATAGATATCCAGCTCATCACGCCGGATAAAGAACAGAAGCAGGTCCAGGGGGCCCTCAAATTGCTGGAGCCTTACCTCATACATCGGCTCCGACGGCCTCGCGTCGGTTTCGGAACCACTCCAGAGTGGCTTCCAGGCCATTGCGCACGTCTACCGTGGGCTGCCAGCCCAGCGCCTCCTGGGTGTGCGCATACGAGAGAACACTTCGCTTCTGTTCGCCGGGCTTGCCGGGGCCGTGAGCTTCCGGCAAGTCCGGATCGACCAGGTCCCGAAGCACGCGGAACAGCGTATTCACATCGGTCTCCACAGACGTCCCGACGTTGAAAATGCCAGACCCTTTGTGCGACATGGCAGCCACGTTAGCCGAGACCACATCCTGCACGAAAACGTAGTCTCTGGTCTGCTTGCCGTCTCCGTTGATGACGGTTGGCTCGCCGGCCAGAAGCCGCTCGGCAAAAATCGCCACCACCCCGGCCTCTCCGTGCGGATTCTGGCGCGGACCGTAGATGTTGCCGTAGCGCAGCGCCACGTACTCGATGCCGTATTGCTCCTTGTAAAAGAACAGGTACTTCTCCGAGGACAGCTTGGCTATCCCATAGGGCGACAACGGCTTGAGGGTGTGCTGCTCATCCTGAGGTACATACTCCGGCTCCCCATAGATGGCCCCCCCCGTCGAGGCAAAGACCACTTTGCGAAGTCCATTGGAACGCCCGGCCTCAAGCAGATTCAACAGCCCGCCGATATTGACGTCGGCGTCGAATCGGGGGTCCGCGACGCTCTTCCGGACGTCCATTTGGGCGGCGTGGTGGACCAGAATCTCGAACTCCTCGGCCTCAAACAATGCCGCCGCCTCCGGCGACCGGACATCCATCACGTGCAGAGTGGCTGCATCCGGGACGTTTCCCCTGTTGCCGGATGACAGGTCGTCCAGCACATGCACCTCGTGTTCCTGCCCCACGAGGGCGTCGGCAATGTGTGAACCAATGAACCCGGCGCCGCCGGTGATGAGGACCTTGCTCATGTCTTCCTTATTGCACCCGCGACTTGGGCGGGAAATTGCGGGAAATGTCTATGCCGCTTTCGGCAACAGGGTAACGGTGGAGAACTCTTCAGGCCGGAACAGGAGCTGCGCCAGTTCCAGAACCTCTTCCTGGGTGACAGAGTCGACCTGCTCCAGAATCTCGTCCAGGCTCACATACTCACCGTAGTAGAGCTCCTGTCGGCCGAGGCGCATCATTCGGGAGCCCATGCTTTCGAGGCCCAGCATGATTGAGCCTTTGACCTGGCTCTTGGCCTGCTTGAGCATGCGATCGCTGACGGCGGTCTGCGCCAGTTTGTCCAACTCCCGGAAGATCAGCTTCTGCGCCCGCTCCACCTTGCCGGCGTCCGTACCCATGTAGATCCCGAACTCTCCGGTGTCGGAATACAGGTTGGTAAACGAATAGATCTGATAGCAATAGCCGTATTTCTCGCGGATGTTCTGGTTTAACCGGCTGGACATCCCGCCGCCCACGATGGTATTCAGGACGGACATGGGGATTCTCCGGGCATCGAAGACGTCCAGTGCCTGCCTGCCCAGGACCAGGTGGGCCTGCTGGATACCCCGACTCTCGCGGACGTGACGCGCGTCAGAAGACTGGACGGGGGCTCTGAGTGCGGTGGGTGACTTGGCCCTGACCGTGGAAAAGGCCTTCTCGACCAGCGACACGACCCGCTTGTGGTTCACATTCCCCGCAACCGATACGACGAGCCGATTCGGCGTGTAGCGGCGTCCGACATAGCCCAGCAACTGGGGGCGCGTGAAGGTGCGAACCGTCTCTTCAAACCCGATCACCGGCCGCCCCATGGAATGGTCCGGATACAGGGCGGACTCGAGCCGATCAAAGATCAATTCCTCCGGCGCGTCCTCGTACATCCGCATTTCCTCGACTACAACGTCCTTCTCCTTTCCCAACTCCCGCTCGGGAAAACTCGGAGACAGGACGAGATCACACACGGTGTCGATGGCTCGCGCCAGATACTCGTCGAGTGCGCGCGCATAGTAGCAGGTGTACTCCTTGGCAGTAAAGGCGTTGAGATAGCCCCCAACGGCCTCCATCCGCTGCGCAATCTGGTGCATGCGCCGCTTCTCGGTGCCCTTGAACACCATGTGTTCAATGAAATGGCTTATACCGCTCTCAGAGGCTTCTTCGTCACGGCTGCCCGTGTCGATCCATACACCGACCGAAACGGACCGGACGGAGGGTATGCGCTCTGTAACGATGCGAACACCATTATCAAGGGTGCTCTTCTCGAACTCTGGAAATGCGGTTGCGGTCAAGGAGAAGGGAATTGGTTCGCGATAACTGATACAGTAAAAACCGGGCGCAGGTCGATGCAACGGGCAGTGCCCTCAACCGGGCTCTTCGTGGCTTAACTGCTGTGGACGGAATATACCATATACGGTAACGCCGTCCGCCGCCCGAAGACGACAGACGGCGTACCATCCAACTCAAGGCCGGAGAACGACTAGTCGTCGTTACGATCGCTGCCGCTGTCACGGCTGCTGTCGCTGTCACGGCTGCTATCGCTGTCGCGGCTGCCGCCATCACGACTGCTACCGCCGTCACGACCACCGCGTCCGCTATCACGACCGCCGCGTCCGCCATCACGGCCACCACGTCCGCCGTCGCGACCACCGCGTCCGCCGTCGCGACCACCGCGTCCACGACCGCCGTCACGTCCTCGGCCGCCGGAGCGCTCGCGGGGGCGTTCTTCAAAGCCTTCCGGCTTCTCGAGAAGCGGCTTGCGGGAGAATCGCAGCTTGCCGTCTTGGCGAACCTCAATGAGGGACACCTTGACCTTGTCGCCGACCTGCATGTAGTCCTCGACGCGCTCCACAAACCCGTAGTCGAGCTCGGAAACGTGCAGAAGGCCTTCCTTGCCGGGCATGATCTCGATGATGGCGCCGAAGCCTTCCACCTTGCGGACTGTGCCTTCGTAGATCTCGCCCTCTTCGGGGACGGTCACGATGCCCTTGATGATCTCAAGGGCCGCGGCTGCATCAGCCTCGTTCGTCGCGGCAACGGTCACGATACCAACGCCATCCTCTTCCGAGATGTCGACGGAGGTGTTCGTGTCGCGCTGAATTCCCTGGATGATCTTTCCACCTGGGCCGATCACCGCGCCAATGAAGCTGGAATCGATCGTGATCTGGGTCAGGCGAGGAGCGTGTGCCGACAGTTCCGGACGGGCCGCGTCCAGCGTCTCGTCCATGATGTCCAGAATGTGAAGACGTCCCTCGCGGGCCTGCATGAGAGCCTTCGAAAGCAGCTCGCGGGACAGGCCGTTGATCTTGATGTCCATCTGGCAGGCCGTGATACCGTCTCGGGTACCGGTGACCTTGAAGTCCATGTCGCCCAGGTGATCCTCGGTGCCGAGGATATCACTCAGCACGGCGGCACGATCTCCATCTGCGATGAGGCCCATGGCGATGCCGCTGACGGCCTTCCTCATGGGTACACCCGCATCCATCAACGCCATCGAACCCGAACAGACTGAAGCCATGGAGCTGGAGCCGTTGGACTCGAGCACGTCACAGTTCAGGCGAATCGTGTACGGGAATTCCTCGGTGGGGGGCAGCATGGGCATGAGCGCACGCTCCGCCAGCATCCCGTGTCCAACCTCGCGGCGGGACGGCCCGCGCAGAAACTTGACCTCGCCAACCGAGAACGGCGGGAACCAGTAATGCAGGAAGAATCGCTTGTCCTTGGTGTCGAAGATCTGATCCACCGGCTGGACGTCCTTTGACGTTCCAAGGGTGACCTGGGAAATCACCTGTGTTTCGCCGCGGGTAAAGATTCCTGATCCGTGAACGCGCGGCAGGTAGCCGGTTTCGGTCCAGATATCACGTACCTGATCCAGGCCGCGACCGTCGATGCGTTTGCCCTCGTCCAGGATCATGTCCCGGATGGCCTTTTTCTCGGCCTTTCCGGCTGCTTCCTTGATGTGCCCGGAGGTCCATCCCTCAGCCGTCTCGCTGACTGCATCGTCACCGGAACCCAGCAGCGCCTCGACTGCCTTTGCCTTGATGGCGTCGACACCGCCGTAGAAGGTGGCCTTGTCATACGGGGCGCGGACGTGCGCCGCGAAATCGTCGGCGACGATCTCGGCAACCCGTGCCTCAACGCCGTCGGGAAGTGCCCGTGGGGTGAACTCGAACGGAGCCGCTCCGCCAGCATCGGCAAGCAGGTCCTGCTGGGCCTGGCAGAGCTTCTTGATGGCCTCATGCGCCAGGTCGAGCGCCTCCAGCATCTCGTCCTCGGAGACCTCATTCATTTCGCCTTCAACCATCACGATGGCGTCAGCCTTTCCGGCGACGATCAGGTTGAAATCCGTATTCTCGAGCTCGGAGAAGGTGGGGTTGAGAATGAACTCTCCATCAGCCCGGCCTACACGTACCTCAGCAATCGGACCCTCGTACGGGGCGCCGGCGAGCATGAGTGCAGCCGAACAGCCGCAGGCTGCAACCACATCCGCGTCATTCTCCGGGTCGGCAGACATCACCGTGGCGATGACCTGCACTTCGTTGAAGAAGCCTTCCGTGAACAGCGGGCGGATGGCCCGGTCAATCAGACGGGAGGTAAGCACCTCTTTGTCTGTCGGACGTCCCTCACGCTTGAAAAAGCCACCCGGAATCTTTCCGGCGGCCGAGTAGCGCTCCCGGTAATCCACCGAGAGCGGAAACCAGTTCTGGCCCTCACGGACCGAGTTGGCCATCGTTGCGGTGCAAAGCACCATGGTGTCGCCCATCCGGGCAACAACGGAACCGCCTGCCTGCTTCGCAAGGCGCCCGGTTTCCAATGTGATAGTCTTGCCTGGCGCGAACTCTATCTCGCGCGTGTGTCCATTTGCCATGGAGTCTTTTCCTCTACTGTGTTCTTTCCTTTTCTGCTTCCTGCGCTACGCCGGGCCACCTGTAGATGACAAAGCGCACATACAGTAAGCGACATCCCCGGAGTGAGGATGTCGCCAACGTTTCCGTTACTTACGGATGCCAAGCTCGGCGATGACGGTACGATACCGATCGATCTCCTTGGCCATCAGGTAGTTCAGCAACCGACGGCGCTTACCTACCAGTTTCAAGAGCCCGCGACGGGTCGAATGATCCTTCGGATGTCTCTTGAGATGATCTGTGAGTTCGCTGATACGCGTGCTGAAGATGGCGATCTGGACTTCGGCCTTGCCGGTGTCCTTCCCTGTTTCTCCAAACTGTTCAATCAGCTGTTCTTTCTTTTCCTTTCCAATCATGGTCCGCTCCAGATTATATCATGCTAGAGTAGGCCGGGCGACGGTGGCTTCGCATTTCGATGCCTTTCGCATTCCCGCACATTCAGGCTATTGTAAGCCTTCCAGCAGCGACCTGCAACGCGATTCATCGGCCTTCAGTTGCTCAACGAGGGCCTCCATGCCGTCAAAACGACGCTCATCGCGCAATCTTTCCCGGAACTCCACAGTGAGGACCTCACCGTAGAGATCACCCTCAAAATCCAGAAGATGGACTTCCTGACGTTGGCGCACACCGTCAAACGTGGGCCGGGTACCGACATTCATCATCCCGCCGGCCAGAGGGTCATTTCCGCGATGGACGGTCACCGCATAGACACCGGCCCTGGGGATGATCTTCTGGGGTGCGACGGGGTCGAGGTTTGCAGTCGGATAGCCGATGGTTCTGCCGCGCTTGTCGCCGTCCACAACCAGCCCGCGCCACCGGTAGGGTCGGCCCAGAAGGCTCTCCGCGCGTGCTACGTCTCCGGTCTTGGTCAGGGATCGCCGGATCACGGACGAAGAGACCACTGTCGCGTCAACCGCCTGAGCCGGAATCACGTCAACCTCGAAGCCGAGGGAGGGGCCAAGCCGCTCGAGCAGGGCGCGGTTTCCCTTGCGTCCAGCCCCGAAACCGTGGTCGTGGCCGATGACGATGCTGGAGGCGCCAATCTGGCCGACCAGAATGCGCTCAACAAACTCCTCGGCGGCCATGCGGGCCATGTCCCGGTCAAAAGGGATGATGACGGTCTCCTCTATGCCAAACCGGGCCACGAGCGCCGCCCTCTCCTGGGCTGTTGTCAGGAGGCCAACGGCCTTCCCGGACACCAATTCCCGCGGGTGTGGGTCAAAGGTGACGAGTACGGGCCTGCCGTTTCTGGCCCTGGCCCGCTCCACCAGGAACTGCAGAATTGCCTGATGGCCAAGATGTACACCATCGAACGAGCCCATGGTGACCACGGCCGAGCGAGGACGATCAGCCATCCCGCTGCTCCTCCAACCGGCTCAGCAACTCGTCCAACTCCCAGGCGTGCTCCACGCGAAAGTCGCCGACTCCAGTGCGTCGGAGGCCCAGCAGGTGGCCGCCTACGCCCAGTTCGGCACCCAGATCGTGGGCCAGCGACCGGATGTACGTCCCTTTGGAGCAGGTCACCGAGAAGTCCACGTCAGACCCACGCATGGGGCTCACGTCGAAGGAATCCACGCGAACGCTTCTCAGCGGAAGCTCGATGTCCTCTCCCCGGCGAGCCTTCTTGTAAAGGCGCTCACCGCCAATCTTTATGGCCGAGAACGCGGGCGGGCGCTGGTCAATGGTGCCGATGAAGGGACGCGTTGCCGTTGCCACGTCGTCATCAGACAAGTGACCCGTCGCTCGTCGCTCGAGGACTTCGGACTCCGCGTCGTATGAGGGTGTCGTCTCTCCAAGCCTGATGGTGCCGGTGTAGATCTTGTCCTGGCCCATGAAACGCTCCATGGCCTTGGTCGCCCGACCGACGAGGACGATCAGGAGGCCCGTCGCCATGGGATCAAGAGTGCCAGCATGTCCCACTTTTCGGACCGGCACCCGGTGGCGAATGCGCTTGACAACCCCGAACGAGGTGATGCCAACGGGCTTGTCCACCAGGAGAACCGCGGCCTCCCAGGACTCCGGAAGGCCGTTCCTGTCAAAGACAGGGGGCTCAGACTCGGCGCTATTCCTGTTCTCGGCTGCTTCGCTCATCACGGATCTTCTCAAAAAGGTCCTCGATGCGCTGCGCCTCGTCAAGCGTGCTGTCCAGGAAGAATCGAATTTCAGGCACCTTCTTCAGCTGGTGCCTGATGCGGGCGGCCAATGCCTTTCTGACTCGTGGCTGCAGTTCGTCGAGCCGCTCGAAAACCGACTGTTGCTCCTTCGGATCGTCGCCGAGGACGCTGACATACGTGTACACAATACCCAGGTCTTTGGTGACCCGGGTACCCGTCACGGTCACCATCCCCTGGAGTTGCTCAGCGAAATCGGTAACCAGGAGCCCGGCTATTTCACGCTGAAGCAGCCGCGCAACCCGTTCGGTTCTGATACTCATCCGTCCTGTGGTTTCAGCGCCACCCGAGGCGGCACTCACGTTCAGGCTTCCAGGGTCCGGCGAGTCTCAACGATTTCGTAGGCCTCGATCTGGTCGCCGACCTTGATGTCGTTGAAGTTTTCAATCCCCATTCCACACTCGTATCCGCTCTGGACTTCGCGGGCGTCGTCCTTGAAGCGTTTCAGTGAGGCGAGGCCACCCTCGTAGATCACGACACCATCGCGGATAAGGTGGACGCGATCGCTCCGCCTGATTTTCCCTTCGATGACGGAGCAGCCCGCAACGGTACCAATCTTCGGAACCTTGAAAATCTCCCGGACCTCTGCAGTCCCAAGGATTTTCTCGGAGCGCTCCGGCGACAACAGGCCTTCGAGCGCATCGCGCACTTCCTCGATGGCGTTGTAGATCACCGAGTAGAGGCGGATATCGATTTCCTCCTGCTCCGCCAAGACCCGCGCCGTCGGAACGGGGCGAACCTGGAATCCGATGATGATGGCATCCGAGGCCGAGGCCAGCATGATGTCACCGTCGTTGATGGCACCAACACCCTTGTGGACGATGTTGACCGCCACTTCTTCAGTGGACAGCTTGAGAAGAGAGTCCGCGACGGCCTCGACTGAGCCACCCACATCGCCCTTGACGATGAGGTTGAGTTCCTGGAAGTCCCCTAGGGCCAGTCGGCGGCCGATCTCGTCGAGTGTGATGTGCTTGCGCTGGCGCATGGCCTGCTCACGATGGATCTGCTCACGCTTCCCGGCAATCTCACGAGCATCCCGCTCGTCATCAAGCACCAGAAAGGAATCGCCGACATCCGGAGCTCCGGGAAGACCGGACACCAGAACCGGATGGCTCGGAGCAACCTCCAGAACGCGGCGGTCGCGCTCGTCGTACATGGCACGGACCCGACCCGAATAGGAACCAGCAACAAAGATGTCGCCGACCTTCAGGGTCCCTTTCTGGACCAGAACAGTGGCCACGTTACCCCTGCCCTTCTCCAGCCGGCTCTCGATCACGATGGCGACGGCATTTCGATCCGGGTTTGCCTTCAAATCGAGAAGCTCAGCCTCAAGCAGGACCTTCTCCAGGAGATCAGGAATGCCCTCGCCGGTCTTGGCGGAGACCATGGCGCTCTGCACCTTTCCGCCGTACTGCTCCACGAGCACGTTATTGTCAGCCAACTGCTGACGCACCCGATCGATGTTCGTATTGGGCTTATCGATCTTGTTGATCGCTACCACAATCGGGACGTCCGCGGCACGGGCATGATTGATGGCTTCCACGGTCTGGGGCATCACGGCATCGTCCGCCGCCACCACCAGAATGACCACGTCGGTTACCTGAGCACCACGTGCACGCATGGCCGTAAAGGCCTCGTGACCCGGAGTATCCAGGAACGTCACGTTGCGCCCGTCATCGAGTCCGACGTTGTAGGCACCAATATGCTGGGTGATGCCACCCGCCTCACCGGCGACGACGTTCGTGCTACGAATATGGTCGAGAAGAGAGGTCTTACCGTGATCGACGTGACCCATGACCGTTACCACCGCAGCGCGGGGCTTCAGATCCTCGGGGAGGTCGTCGGCAATCTCAATCTCCTGCTCGTCGAACTCAGTGACGAACTCTACCTGATAGCCGAATTCATCGGCTACGATCGTAATGGTATCAGCATCCAGTCGCTGATTGATGGACACCATCATCCCGGATGAGAACAGCTTGCTGATGACGTCCGTGACCGGAACGTCCATCAGAGCAGCCAGCTCACCGGTGGAGACAAACTCCGTAACACGGAGCACACCTTCCTCTTCGCGGCGCCGGGCGATATCCGCTTCCCGAGCGTCAGCGCGTTCGTCTCGACGCTGGCGCCGACGCCGCTGGCGGACGCGGCTGGCACCCTGCTCAAGCTCCCGCAGCGTCTCCTGCAGGGTCTTCTCGACGTCTGCCTGATCTACGTTGGCCGGGCGGGCCTTCGCCTTGACAGCCGGTTTCTTTTTCTTGGCTCCGCGTGTATTCGGTGTATCCGGGCCTGAGCCCTTATCGATGCGCTTGCGCTTCTTCTTCTTGCTTGCGTTCTGTTGAACACTGGTCAGATCGATCTTGCCCAGAATCTTGGTGCCGGTGAGCTTGTAGCGATCGGCGGAAAGGGTCTGCTGCGGTCCTGCTGGGGCCGATTCGGCTTCGCCGTCAGTGCCTTCAGTTGCGGCGCCTTCTCCGGGCTCAGCCGCGGATTCGGCAGCGGGCTCAGCGCCATCGGCCAAAGCCTCTGCGGCCTCCTGGGCGACGGGCTCCGTGGCCTTTTCGGCGACCGCGGTATCCACTTCGGCAACCTCCGTCTCAGCGACGGCTTCCGATTCCTTGCTGGCCTCCTCGACCACGGCGGTGGGCGCTTCTTCGGCCTCGACGGTCGCCTCTGCGGCGGCATCGGCGACCACGGCCTCCTCAGCGGCCTCCGCCACGGTCGGTGCTGCTGCCTCTTCGGCTGCAGCTTCAGGTTCGGGCGCGGTTTCGGGCTCGGGCTCGGCTTCGGGCTCGGGTCCGGCTTCAGCCACCGGGTCCGGCTCTGCCACAGGCTCCTCGGCCACTTCCTCGGCAACCGCCTCAACGACAGGTTCTGCCTCGGCAACCGGCTCGGGCTCGGGTTCTGGCACCGGCTCAGGTTCCGGCTCTGGGACGGCCTCTACGACCGGCTCTGGCACCATGGCGGCCTCCGCCGCGATGGCCTCCGCTGCGCCCTCGGCGGCCACGCGTGCTGCGCGTTTTTTGCGGATACGTGCGGCGATCTCTGCGTCTTCCGCAAATTCCGCGACCAGTTCCTCGTACGCGTCCTCGTTGGTAATGGCAGCGTTGATGCCCGACCCCGTCAGTGCGTCTACGAAGCCTTGGGCCTCCAAATGCTCAACAAGCCCCTCCACGGAAATGTTTAATTCCCGGGAGACCTTAAAGAGTCGGACCTTCTTGAATTTCTTCTCTGCCATAAAGTCTGCTTTGTGGAAACTACCCGTCGACCTCTTCCTGGGCCTCGCCCTCGGCTGCATCGTCGAATTCGGCTCTGATAATGCCGATGATGTGGCTGGCGGTCTCCTCGTCGAGATTGGCCCTCCGCATCAACTCTTCGCGCGACAGTTCAAGAACGGCACGGGCCGTATCACACCCGATATCCCTCAACCGCTGGAGGGTATCTGCTTCGATCTCGTCTGAGAACTCCTGGATTTCGATGTCTTCCTCGTCGTCCGCGATCTCCCTGTAAATGTCGATCTCGTATCCGGCGAGGGCCGAAGCCAGGCGAATGTTGATACCTCCCCGTCCGATGGCCTGACTGACCTCGTCAGCCTTGACCACGACCTTGGCACGGGGTGGAACCAGGTCGTCATTGAGCTGAACCTGCAACGGCGATGCCGGAGACAGCGCGCGCTTGATCAGGTCGTGTTTGTCGTCGATCCACTGGACCACGTCAATGTTTTCGTTGCCGAGCTCACGCACCACGGCGTGAATCCGGGATCCCTTCATGCCGACGCAGGCGCCAACGGGATCGATGCGCTCGTCGTACGAGACGACGGCCACCTTGGCGCGATCGCCGGGCTCGCGCACAATGCGCTTGATCTCTACGATGCCCTCGTCGATCTCCGGCACCTCAAGTTCGAACAGACGCTCCATGAAGACCGGATCTGCACGGGAAATGATCACCTGGGGAGACCCGGCCGCGTCGCGGATCACTTCCTTGATGACTGCCCTGATCATGTCGCCCTTGCGATACCGATCGCGATAGATCTGCTCGGTGCGCGGAAGCACGAGTTCCACCTTGTTGTGGATCACCAGGACTTCCCGGCGGCGCATCTGATACACTTCGCCAACGACGATCTCGCCCACGAGCTCGGTGTACGCCTTGAAGACGTTGTCCTTCTCGATGTCGCGGATCCTCTGACGGAAGTTCTGCATGGCCGTCATCACGGCCCGGCGCCCGAAGTCCTGGATGTTGATCTCCTCGGCCACCTCGTCTTCGAGTTCGAAGTCATCGTCGATCTTCTTGGCCGCGGTCAACTCGATCTGGGTGACCGGGTCAAAGACGTCCCAGTCCTCGACCACCTCGCGGATATGCAGCACCTGCATATCTCCGTGGTCGGGGTTCAGAATGATCTCGAATGAATCGTCCGAGCCATACCGCTTGTTGATCATCAAGCGGAACACATCCTCCACGATGAGCTGCAGCGTGTCCCGGTCAATGCCCTTTTCCCGGGCAATTTCCGCAAACGACGATACGAGGTCTGAACTCTGCATTCGTAGTGTATTGGTTTAGACCCTGGTGGTTACCAGGGTAGCACGACTCTTGCTTCCTGAATAGTCTCGAAGGCCAACTTGACCTCCTCCTTTCCTCTCTTCAGCGTGATGCCATCGTCATCCGCTGCTTTAAGGACTCCTTCCACGGAGTCTCCCTCGCTGCTCTTGACAGCCAGCTTCCGCCCAACGTGCTTCTTCATCTGCCGCGGCATGCGAATCGGACGATCCGCGCCGGGAGACGACACATTGAGGCGATAGTGACCTTTGACGATTTCCTCCGCTTCAAGCAGAAACCCTACCTCTCGACTATAGGAAGCCAACTGGTCGAGTCCCACGCCCTCATCCGAATCCAGAAAGACCTCCACCACCCGCGAGCCCTGACGGCCGCGGACGACAATCTCGACGATGTAGACCTCATCCATCGGAACAACCGTTTCGACGATCTTCCGAACCCGGTCTACCAAGGCAAGCGCCGCTGGTGCTGGTTCGTGCATTTTGCTTCAGTGCAAAAAACGCCCGATCCGCAATTGGACGGGCGCCTTCCGGCTGCAATAAAAAAGGGTGGCTGTCATCAACCCCCCTCCAATCGCAAGCCCAAAGATACGGTGGAGACGGCCGGATTGGCAAGGCACGCGATGGGTCACGGGCAGAGCTGCTCCGGCAGGCTCAATCCCACCGACAATGCGGGTGAATGTTCCGCGCAATTGTCCGCTCCCGGTGAAGCCTACAGGGGCCAACAGGCATTGGAAACCGATCAGATGAACGTCGGATGTCGTTCCGACCCAACGAGATCAGGATAGTCCGTCATGTAGTGGAGCCCCCGGCTCTCCCTGCGCTGCGAGGCGGACCTGACAATCAGGTAGGCCACCGCGATCATGTTGCGCAACTCGCAAACCTCCACCGACACCTTCGACTTCCGGTAGAAATCCTCCGTCTCCTCATAGAGCAGGCGGGTTCGCCGTCGCGCGCGCTCGAGACGGTGTACCGAGCGAACGATTCCTACATAGTCCCACATCACCCGCCGCAGTTCGTCGCGATTGTGAGAGACCAGCACCCACTCCGCCGGATACTCGGTCCCGGAATCGTCCCACTCCGGAACATCGTCCTGGAAATGGCGAACGGCTGCCTGCTTGAGGGCGGAAGCCACGGCTCGTTGAGACAGGACGAGCGCCTCAAGCAGCGAGTTGCTGGCCAGTCTGTTGGCTCCGTGGAGCCCGGTGTAGGTAACCTCACCGCATGCCAACAGCCCGTGAATGGAGGTCTGCGCATCCACATCCGTGACTACGCCCCCGCACACGTAGTGCGCTGCCGGAACTACAGGGATCAGGTCCGTCGACATGTCCAGCCCGAGCGACGCACACTTCTCGTAGATGGTCGGGAAGTGCTCCTGGAGTTCATCCCGGCTCTCGTGCGTGATGTCCAGGTGGACGAACGCGTCACCGCGCTGCTTCAACTGATCGTCAATGGCGCGGGCTACGATGTCGCGCGCGGCGAGTTCACACCGGTCATCGTAGCCGGGCATGAAACGCTCTCCATCGGTGTTCCGAAGAAGTGCGCCGTGCCCCCGCACAGCCTCCGAGATGAGGAATGAGTCCGCTTCCGGGTGATGGAGCGATGTCGGATGGAACTGGACAAACTCCATGTTCGCTACCCGCGCCTTCGCCCGGTAGGCCATGGCGATGCCGTCCCCGGTTGCGATGGCCGGGTTGGTAGTGTGGAGGTACACACGCCCGGCGCCGCCCGTGGCCAGCATGGTGACTTTCGCCAACACCCTGTGCACCCGGTTCGATTCCTCGTCCAGGACGTAGGCTCCGTAGCAATGCTCCGCCGGTCTGGCACGCGAAACCGACTCGCCCAGGTGATGCTCGGTGATCAGCTCGACGGCGTAGTGGTACTCGAAGACCTGGATGTTCGGATGATCCCGAACCTGATCGAGCAGGGTCCGCTCGACTTCCCGGCCCGTTGCGTCTGCAGCGTGAACAATGCGGTTCGCCGAGTGCCCGCCCTCCCGGCCGAGGTGCAGTCGTTTGTTGCTCTCGGTAAACCCGGCCCCCTGAGCCATCAGCTCCGCAATGCGACGCGGCCCTTCCTTGACTACCAAACGGACGACGTCCTCGTCGCAAAGTCCAGCCCCCGCTATCAGGGTATCCCTGACGTGGGCCTCGACCGAATCTGCGGAATCGATGACCGCGGCAATGCCGCCCTGCGCGTAGTTGGTGTTGGACTCGGCGGATTCCTTCTTGGTGACCACACCGACGGATCCGTGCTCCGCGACGGCGAGGGCGAAAGACAGTCCCGCAGCTCCGCTGCCGAGCACCAAATAATCGAACCGATGGGCCATGTCTCCTATTCGGCGTTCTGAAGCAGGTAGGCCCGAATGAAGGGTTCCAGGTCTCCGTCCATCACCGAGTTGAGGTCGGAAATTTTGGTCTCCGTCCGGTGGTCGTTGACCATGGTATAGGGCTGGAAGACGTAGGAACGAATCTGGGATCCCCACTCGATCTTCTTCTTCGATCCCTCCACGACGTTCTTCGCCGCTTCCTGGATATCCTGCTCCAGTTTGTAGAGTCGGCTCTTGAGCATGGTCTTGGCCCGCTCCCGGTTCTGCAGTTGGCTGCGTTCCTCGGTGCACTCAGCCACCACACGTGCGTCCGACCCGTCGGAAAGTTGGCCGGTCCAGATCAGTCGAACACCGGTTTCCACCTTGTTCACGTTCTGGCCGCCCTTGCCGCCGGATCGGAATGTCTGCAGTTCCACCTGATCGGGGTGCAGCTCGATGTCAATCGTATCGTCGATCTCGGGATAGACAAACACGGAGGCGAACGAGGTGTGGCGTCGCCCACTGGAATCGAAGGGACTGATCCTGACCAGTCGGTGGACCCCCGATTCTCCTTTCAGGTAGCCGTAGGCGAATGAACCTGATACGCCGAGCGTGGCACTCTTGATGCCGGCCACCTCTCCTTCCTGGTACTCCATCAGGCGGACATCAAATCCATTTCGTTCACCCCAACGCGTGTACATCCGAACCAGGATGTCCGCCCAGTCCTGGGATTCGGTGCCGCCCGCGCCAGGATTGAGGGTAATGATGGCATCCCGCTGGTCGTCCGGTCCGGCGAGCATCCGCTTCAGTTCGAGTTGCTCCACCTCCCGGCCGAGTCGAGCGCTCTCGCGCGAGATCTCCGCCCCGAGGTCTGCGTCATCCTCCTCGGCGGCCATCTCGACCAGCGTCTGGATGTCCTCTGCCCTGGACCGGATGGCATCCCAGGCATTGATCCAGACTTTTTGCGCGGCGATTTCCTTTTCGACACGCTGGGCATCCCCAGGATTGTCCCAGAAGCTGGGGTCAAGGCGGAGCTGCTCCAGCCGGTCTATCTCAGCTTGTCTTTGGTCGACGTCAAAGATACCTCCCGAGCGTGAACGCACGCTCCAGCAATTCCGGGGTCTGTTCGTAATCCATGGTACTCCAATTGGGTGGGCCGACCGGAAAATCAGAAGGCCGCCGTTAACGTTCTATCTACCGAACAATGTTTCGCAGAGAATGCCCGAGCCAGCCGGACACGGCCCCCAACAGGGCTCCGACCAGGAGGGTGGCCACAGGAATCGCCGGTGGCGGCAGCCCACCGGCCAGTTGCCCGAGGGATCTTGCCATTTCGGCCGTCGGGCCGAAAGCCACGACAAAGCTGTACGCCACAATTCCCGCCCACGCCAGGAGCACCCCGGCGAGACCGGTCAGCCAGCCCTTGCCCTGACTGGCCATAGCGCCCAGGGCGGCGGCCGGGACGACGGCCCACCAACCCAACAGCAGGTGGCTGGCCACCGACAGGCCCGCGACTAGAAGAATGCCCGTACGTTGGCTCATCCGGCCACCGGTGCAGCGCTCCGCATCTTTGCGGTAAAGTGCTGAATCCTGCGGACGGCCTCTTCAATCTTGTCCAAGGAGGTGGCATAGGAGCAGCGGACAAACCCGGCCCCGCTCGGTCCGAATGCGTCTCCCGGGACGACTGCGACGTGCTCCTCCTGCAGGAGTGCCTGGGCGAATTCTTCAGAGTCGAGCCCGGTCGAGGTGATGTCCGGGAAGCAGTAGAAGGCCCCCTCTGGCTCGAAGGTCGGGCATCCCGCCGCGCGGAAGCCGTCCACAATCGTCCGTCTGCGCTGGTCATAGGCCAGGCGCATCCGCTCGACATCGTCCTGACAGTGAAGGAGGCCAGCCAGCGCGCCCCACTGACCCGCCGTAGGCGCGCTCATGATGATGTATTGATGGAGCTTGTACATCATGTCGTAGACCGCCTTCGGCGCACAGACGAAGCCAACCCTCCAACCGGTCATGGCATATGCCTTGGAAAACCCTCCAAGGAGAATCGTGCGGTCCCGCAGCGCATCAATCGATGGAAGGCAGGTATGTCCCGCCGCATAGGCTGAGCCATAGATGAGGCGGTCGTAAATTTCGTCCGAAAGCACCACCAGATCGTGCTTCACGATCACTTCGGCAATCTCCTCGAGGACCTCCCGGCGGAGCACTGCCCCGGTAGGATTGGAGGGATAGGAAAGGAAGACCATTTTGGTCCTCGGCGTGATCCTCGCCTCGATGTCGGCCGCCGTTACCTGAAAATCGTTCTCGACCGACGTGGGCACGTAGACCACTTTGCCACCCGCAAAAATGGCTGTCGGGCCATAGGAAACGAAGCAGGGCTCGGGAATCAGGATTTCGTCTCCCGGATTCAGGAGCGCCAGCATGGCCAGTTGGAGGGCCTCAGAAACCCCGACGGTCACCAGGATTTCTGACCCAGGATCATACCGAACGCCGTACAGCTGATCGATTTGATCCGAGATGCTGTCCCGAAGTTCGATGATCCCGGCATTCGATGTGTATCCCGTCTTGGCCTCATCCATGGAGGCCTTCGCCGCTCGGATGACCTCCGGCGGCGAAACAAAATCGGGCTCTCCGATCCCCAGGGAGATGACATCGTCCATGGTGGCGGCGATGTCGAAGAAGCGCCGAATGCCGCTGGGGGGAACGCCCAGAACCCGGTCCGCCAGTCTGCTCTCAAACGAAAACCCGTCGCTCATATCCCTTCCGTATTTCCTGAAAAAGCCGATCCGGAGAGGCCCGGTATAGGCGGAGGCAGCCCCTCTGGAGCCATCTGGAACATACGGAATCGAAACACATCAGGCGGCCGATTTCCGACCTGCCTTGTGGCCGTTCTGCTCCACGACTCCCTTGGCGATGCGCTTTGAGAAGTAGTACACGCGCCTCAGGTACTCGATCATTTCGCTCTCCAACGTGAATAACTGTAGTCGATTCGCCTCATCGGCCGAAAGACGCTGCGAAATGTGCTCCTCGGCATCAGCCAGGCTTCGGTTGAGGGCTGGCTTCAGTTCGACGACTTTCTCGGCGATTGAGGCATCCTGGGCATCAAGGGCCTCCAGGGCCAGCATCAGGGCCTCAGTCACCGCCGCATGCAGGCTTGTCAGGTGCTCCCGTGTCCCATCGCTCACGGAGAGGCCTTTGGTCAGGCGCAGCCTGCCCTCGTCCACAAGATTGGTCTCGACCATGTCTCCAATGTTCTCGATTTGGTTCGCGGCTGCCATGTACTGCGACATCTGGGCAGCTCCCCTTGCCGACATGTGCCCCACAGACAACCTGCCGAGGTAGGCGATAATGGCGGTGTGGAGTGCGTCCACCTCATCGTCTCTATCCGCCAGCGCATCCAGTTCCTCCTGCGATCCCGTCAGGGTGATCTCAAGGGAAGATGCCACCATATCGTGAGCCCGCTCTCCCATACGGCGCAGTTCCATGCGGACCCGGTCGAGTGCCAGGGCGGGAGTATCCAGAAGGACCGGGTCGAGGTAGCGGGGCTGGATCACCTCGTCACCGGGCAGAAGGGGACGGTCCGGCACAAGCCTCGTGACCAACCAGGCGATGGGGGTGGTGAGCCAGATAAAGATGGCCGTATTCAGGACATTGAAGAGCGTGTGGGCATTTGCTATCTGCCGTGGAGTTTCCGCGCCAAGTCTATCGGCCCCGGTTAGCCCTGCCGCAGACGGCGAAAGCCACGTCACGGCCTGGGCAAGTTGGTCCACGAAGGCTACCCAAAGCAGGACCCCCGCCACGTTGAACACGACATGCACAACCGCGGCGCGCACGGCCTCCCGGGACTTACCCGCCGAGGCAAGAAGGGCGGTAACACACGTCCCGATGTTGGCTCCGAAGATCAGGAGTATGCCGGCCTCCAGCGTGATGAATCCCTGGGCCGCGAGCACGATGACCACACCCGTGGTGGCAGAGGAGCTTTGGACAATCGCTGTGAAGCCGGCCGAGAGGAGAATCGCGAGCCAGGCCGAGTCCATATGCTGCATGGCGGCGATGAACGGCTCGTAACTCCGCAACGGATAGGTGGCCTGACTCATCAGGTCCATACCGAAGAACACGAGCCCGAGGCCCATGATCATGTTTCCGTAGTGCCGCACGGCCGCCTTCTTGCTGAGGAAGGAGACCCCAAAACCGAGGGCCACCAGCACCAGCGCATACTTGGTCACCTTGAAGGCGACGATCTGAGCCGTGATGGTCGTCCCGACATTCGCGCCAATAATGACGCCAACCGCACCGGCAAGGGACAAGAGTCCGGCGGAGACAAAGCCCACCACCAGGACTGTTGTGACCGAGGACGATTGAATGACTGCGGTCACCAGTGCGCCGGTCGCCGCCGCACGGATCCTGCCGCGCGTCATTCCTGCCAGCGCAGACTTCAGGCGCTGGCCTGCCACTATCTTCAGGGACTCGGTCAGCATATCCATCCCGTACAGGAACAGCGCCAACCCACCGGCGAGACCAATCGCAAGGCCAAGCACGTCCAAAGAATCGTTCATGCCTATCGGTTCAGATCAACTTCCAAGAGGTGTGGCGTAACATAGCGGTAACATGGAACTAACAGAGACATAACCTGCATGGGATACTCTTGGCATCTCAATCTGATTGGCAAAGACAACCGGGCCCGGTTGAGTCCGGCCGTCCTCACTCGCCTGATCGCCGCGTCCATCTTGGCGCCCACGGCTTCTTCCCAGTCGTTGAAAACCTCGGAATCGCTTGAATTGAGCGGCCTCATCTACATGGACTACGCCTATGTCCTTCAAGAGGCCGACGGCTCGGCCGGCTACAACGGTTTCGCAAGTCGGCGCCTGTACCTGACCTCGGACTACGGGCTGAACCCGGACATGCGGTTTCGAGCACGCCTTGAAGCGGGCGCAGACGGTGAGCCGTTCATGAAGGACCTGTATCTCCGCTGGGACAACGCCCTGGCAGATGGACACCGCCTGACGATTGGCATCTCGTCGCCTCCATCCTTCACCGTCTCCGAAGGATTCCTCGGATATCGTTCTCTGGAGAAGACCATCATGGACCGCGACAACATTGTGAGTTCCCGCGACTTCGGTGTCAAACTCTCCGGACCGCTCGGCTCGCTCAAGTATGCCGTCATGTTCGCGAATAACAACGGCCGCCGGTCAGAAAATAACCGGCAGAAGCGTGTCTACGGGCAGATCGAAGCGAATCCCGCCGAGCGCATCCAGTTGACGCTTGGTATGGACTACGCGGCTTTGGAAGCTGGCTCATCGATCACCACCAACGCATTCATCGGTTACCGCATGGACCGGGCCCGGCTCGGCGTAGAAGGCTACTTCAATCCCATCCGGCCGCATGAAGGCGATGGCACCGATCGCGTCGGCCTATCTGTGTTCGGTGCAGCGAGCATCGGCGAGAAGTCCGAACTCGTCGCGCGCTATGACTTCTCCAACATTGATCGCGCGGGTCAGACCGACGACGGCTCGTTCACCATGCTTGGTCTGGCCGTCTTCGTACGCGACAACGTGCGATTCATTCCAAACGTCCTGGTGGCCACCAGGGTGGGGGCCGATGATGCGCGCGTCACCGCCCGGGTCACACTCCACGTGGATTTTTAGGATCCCTCCTCTTCAGCAAACGAACACTACCAGAGCTATGACTCTTAGAACCAATACAATCGCGCTGATCGCCCTCTTCCTCATGGCCGGCTGTGGCCGGCCCGAGGGCTCCGGCCGCATTGTGATCGAGAACAAGGGTTCTGATACCCTCGTCAACGTTGCCCAGGCCTGGGCGGAAGAATATCAGACCGTGAACCCAAACCTGGCTGTCGCCGTGACGGGCGGAGGCTCGGGTACCGGAATCGCAGCGCTGATCAACGGCACCGTGGACATCGCCAATGCCAGCCGGCAAATCAAGGATTCCGAAATGGCCCAGGCGCGTGCAAACGGGCAGGAGCCCGTCGAGCACGTGGTTGGTTTTGATGCGCTGGCCATCTTCATCCACAACGATAACCCGTTGGACGAAATCAGCCTGACCCAGTTGGCCGAGATCTACGGGGAGGACGGCACGTTCGAGTCTTGGCCGCAGTTGAACGTTGAGGTCCCGGGCTGCCGCGATCAGGAGATCATCCGTGTCTCGCGTCAGAACAACTCGGGTACGTACGCCTACTTCCGGGGGACGGTGCTGGGTGACGGCGACTTCAAGCTCGGGTCTCGTGACATGCACGGATCAAAGGATGTCGTGGACCTCGTGCACGCCACGGCCTGCGCGATCGGCTACAGCGGTTTGGCCTACGCGAATGACGAGGTCAAAATGCCCTGCGTCAGCGACGGCACCTCCTGTGTCACGCCCAGCGTAGAGGCCGCCATCGACGGTAGCTACCCCATCGCCCGCCCTCTGTTCATGTACACCAACGGGCAGCCGACGGGTGCGGTCAAGGAATACCTTGACTGGATCTTGAGCGACGTAGGGCAGTGCATCATCAAGGCCAAGGGCTACGCACCAGCCACCACGGTGACCTGCGACGCACCAAGCGCCTGAGTGCGCTCCACCCCGTCTCCACCTGATTACCTACCTAAATGAGTTACTACGAGCAGCGCCTTTCCGAGGACACCGACCTTCTGATGCAGGAGGTCTCCCGGCTTGCCAACATGGTTGACAAGGGTCTCGAGGACGCCGTGAGAGCTCTGGATACAGGCAACCACAGTCTGGCCTACAGGACCATCCTGCGCGATGGTCCTGTGAACCGGCTGATGGAGACGGTCGAGGCAGACTGTCACCGGTTCATCGCCAAGCACCTTCCATCAGGGGCGCATCTGAGGTTCGTCAGTTCGACGATGCGGATCGCGCTGCTGCTGGAGCGCATGGGCGATTACGCGGTGACGATTTGTCGCCACGCCGTCCAGATCGAAAAACCGTTGCAGGGCACCTTCAAGCGTGAGGTGGCCTCTATGGCCGCCGACGCGCTTCAGATGTTCAGGCAGGCGATGGACGCATTTCGGACCCGTGACGAATCCCTGGCCCGCGGCACCATGGGTTTCGCCGCCCAGGTGGACCGCGACTATGTCAATGCGCTCGCAATGCTCCGTGACGAGGACCCCGAGAGGGTCGGTGTCGAGGATCTGTTCTCCAGACTGGTGATTATTCGCCAACTGGAGCGAGTCAGTGACCAGGCCAAGAACCTGTGCGAGGAAACGGTTTTTGCTCTCACCGGAGAGACCAAGAGGCGCGCGCCCGCTGCAATTCTGGTGGTCGACGAGAAGGACGATTCACTGACCCACCTGGTGACGGCCTTGGCGGAGCAACAGTATCCCGACAAGGCCGCGGTGACCTCGGCCGGCAAGAATCCGGCGGCGAAGCTTGATGCCGATGCCCTGGCGTTCCTTTTGGAAAACGGCCACGATGTCAAGTCCAGGTCTCCGAAGGCGCTGGGCGAGCTCGCGAAGCCACTGAGTGATTTCAAGGCATTGGTCACCCTTTCAGGCCAGCCTTCGGACTACGTCGAGAGGATCCCCTTCCAGACCGTCGCCCTCCAATGGGAGGTATCCGACCGGACTGACCTGGAGAAATCATATCAGGAGTTGGCCTCGCAACTGGGCGATCTCGTGGATCTCCTGAGGGGCCGATGAGCACCGCGCCCGGACCCGGCCTGCGCCCACCGGAAGACCGATTGGACCTGGCCTGGATAACCGACAAGGCTGTTCAGGTGCTGATGTTTATCGGCGGCATCTCGGCCATCATTTTCATCCTGGGTATCTTCGCGTTCATCATGCGCGAAGGGCTCTCCTTTGTCTTCGACCGGTTCGACTTTCTGGAGTTCTTTGCCTCAATCAGGTGGGCTCCAACGTCAAACAAGAACCCGACCTACGGCGCACTTGCACTCATCGTGGGTACCGCGAGCGTAACCGGGGTCGCCATGCTGGTTGCCATTCCATTCTCCCTTGGAGCGGCCGTCTATATCTCGGAGTTTGCCAGTGGCAAAACGCGAGAGACCCTTAAGGTATTGGTCGAGATGCTGGCCGCTATCCCCTCTGTAGTATGGGGCTTCATCGGTCTGACCATCATGAACGGGCTGATCATCGACCTATTTGATGTACCAATCGGTCTGAATGTCCTGAACGCAGGAATCATCCTGGGTCTGATGGCAGCGCCCATTATGACGACCATTGCGGAAGACGCGCTGAAGGCGGTACCCGATCGATTCCGGGAAGCAGCCGAGGCGATGGGTGCCACCAAGTGGCAGATGATTCGGCAGGTAATCATACCGGCTGCCCGGAACGGCCTCGTTTCGGCGGTCCTCCTGGGCGTCGGCCGCGGGTTCGGAGAGACCATGGCGGTGCTCATGGCATCCGGCCATGCCATCAATATTCCGGATTCGGTGTTCGATTCGGTCCGGGCTCTCACGGCCACGATCGCAGCAGAACTGGGAGAAACGGCAGTCGGGTCAGACCACTACGGCGCTCTTTTCGCACTTGGCCTCTTCCTCTTCCTGGTGACCTTCGCCATCAACCTCACCGCGGACCTCGTCGTTCGGGGCATTCGGAAGCAGTAGATGTTTACGGCAACCTCTCTCAACGAACGGAACGACCAGGTTCAGCGTCGCTTCAGGCTGCTGTTTCTGGTGATGACCCTTCTGCTGGTTTTGCCAGTATTGATCATCCTCACCCTGCTGGTGGTGCGAGGAGCGCCGGCCATTTCACTCGAGTTTCTGCTCGCGTACCCAAAGAGCGGAATGACGGCTGGGGGCATTTTCCCTGCACTGCTCGGGACCATCTTCCTGGTCGCGATGGCGCTGCTCTTCTCCGTCCCGCTGGGGATCGCGGCAGCCATCTACCTGTCGGAGTATGCGCCTGACAACTGGCTGACGCGAATCATCAACCTGGCCATCATCAATCTGGCCGGCGTTCCGAGCATTGTGCACGCGCTCTTCGGCGTGGGTGCCTTCGTGATCTTCTTCGGATTTGGAACCAGCATTCTGGCAGCGAGCCTGACGCTGGCCATCATGACGCTTCCGGTGGTCATCGTGGCCACGCGAGAGTCCCTGCAGGCCGTGCCGCAGGCCTTTCGTGAAGCCTGTTGGGCACTTGGCGCGACCAAGTGGCAGACTATCCGCCGCATTGTGCTCCCGAACTCCATCAGCGGCATTCTGACAGGGGTGATTCTGGAGGTGAGCCGGACGGCGGGTGAAACGGCGCCGATCATGTTCACCGGGGCCGCGTTTTTCCTCCCTTTCCTGCCCGAGAGCGTCTATGACCAGACGATGGCGCTCTCCCTTCATCTGTTTGTCGTGGCCACGCAGGTCCCTGACGTACCCGACCACCTTCCCTACGGCGTTGCGCTTGTCCTGGTCGGGATTGTGCTGATCATGAATGCTACCTCCATCGGGTTCAGGACCTATCTGCGGGGCAAGAAGAAATGGTAGACCAGCTGAGATCGACCCCGACTGGAGGTCCCAATGCGGGCCCCGGAAAGGGCGCCCCCCTTGTGCTCCAGATCAAGGATCTGGGCGTGCGATACGGCGACAAAGCGGCCCTGACAGGCGTCTCTCTGGATATCCGGGAGAACGAGATCTTCGGCATCATTGGCCCGGCCAATGCGGGGAAGACCTCATTTCTGAGGGCCGTGAATCGCATGGATGAGTTCGACTCCCATATGCACGTCTCCGGTGAGGTGCTTTACCATGGCGACAACATCCGGAACTGGCGGAATCCGTACGCGATTCGGCGCCGCATCGGCGTGGTCTTCCCACTTCCGGTTGGGCTTCCGCTCTCCGTCTACGAGAACGTGGCGTTTGCGCCCCGCATCCGGGGTGTTAACACGAAGAAAGACCTGGACATCATCGTGGAGCGATGCCTGCGACGCGCGGCGCTGTGGGATGAGGTAAAGGATCGCCTGGAGACGCTGGGGAGTCTCCTCTCCGGAGGCCAGCAGCAGCGCCTGACGATTGCACGGGCCCTGTCGCAGGAACCGACTATTCTCATGCTGGACGAGTTCTCGATTGCCGTTGATCCGGTGACGACCATGCGGATTGAGGCGGTACTGAAGGAGCTCAAGCATGAGATGACCATCATTCTCGTCACGAACCTCGTGCAGCAGGCAAACCGCCTTGCGGATCGTACCGCGCTCTTTCTGAACGGGCGGTGCCACGAGATAGGTGACACCCAGGCGCTGTTTTCAGGCCACGTTCAGCACCCGGAAACCAAGGACTACATCGAGGGACGTTTTGGTTGAGATAGTAACTCCGGACAACCCAGGCACCGTGGTGGCAAGCAGCATTTCGGTCCGAACGCAGAAACTGAACCTCTGGTACGGGACGTTTCAGGCGCTGTTTGACGTAGACCTGGAGATCAAACAGGGCATCATTACCTCGTTGATCGGCCCATCCGGCTGTGGCAAATCCACCCTGCTACGTTGCATGAATCGCATCAACGAGCGCCTTGGCTATGTCCGGACCGAAGGACGTGTGGACATCGACGGGCAGAACATCTACGCAGAGGAGATCGAACTCGCCCAACTCCGAAAGCAGGTCGGGATGGTGTTTCAGCGCCCCAATCCGCTCCCGATATCCATTCGGGACAACGTGCTTTTCGGAACCCGAATCCACACTCCCAAGGCCGACAAACTGTCCAAGGAACAGGAGGAAGAGGTACTCGAGGGAGCGCTGCGAGAGGTCTTGCTCTGGGACAATGTCAAAGACAGACTGGACGACACGGCCACAAGGCTCTCGCTGGAGGAACAGCAAAAACTCTGCATAGCCCGCCTGCTTCCGCTCAAGCCCTCGGTCATCCTGATGGACGAGCCCTGCTCGGCGCTCGACCCGAAGGCCACCGAAGCCGTCGAGGAGCTGATTTGGCAAATGCGCGGCACCTACACCATCGTTCTGGTGACCCACAATATGGCACAGGCCAGACGCGCCAGTGATGAGTGCGTTTTCATGCTGATGGGCAAGATGATCGAACACACCGAGACGGCGGACCTGTTCGTCACGCCGAAGGATTCCCGGACAGCCGACTACATCGAGGGGCGCTACGGCTGATCCTACTCCTACGCGGGATTTTCGGCTGATCCGCTGAACACCCGTTCGGGGTCACCTTCGAACTCCTTCTCCAGGCGGTCTGCGATCACCCGCATCAGGCGACGCACCATTTCGTCGGGCTCTCGCTCCGTAATGATCGGCACATCGTGCTGGTCAGCCTCCGAGAGCAGAAACGTCTGCAGTTCCCAGATATCGTCCAGGTGATCCAGGTAGCGCTCCGCACGCCTGCTGCTGACAGAAGCACCGCGGCCCGCGAGCTGTTTCCGCAAGGATTTACGTTTGATGGTAGCAAGAAGCGACGGCACCACCACGGCGTCGACGCGATCACTCAGCTCGTTTTGCAACGCTGGATGAAGGTGCACGCCTTCCATGACCATGGAAACCTGCTCTTGGACGGCTCGCTGGAACACCCCCTGAATGCCCACCGCTACCTCACCGGCCTGCATCAGGTACCCATCCTGCAGATGGGGTTCGACAGTCGTTCCGTCCTCCCGACCCCACCTCGGCAACACCCGGTGAGCGTTGAACGATGATTCATGAAGGGATGGAATCAGCCGGCGCGGTACCATGCGCCGCATGACCTCACGAAGCATGTCCGTAGACTGGGTACGAATGATGCCCAGGCGATGGGCAGTCAGCGAGGCAATCGTGCTCTTTCCGGTCCCGGTTACCCCCCCCACCAACAGGATGAGTGGCCGGGTCGTATCGGTGAATTCCTGCCAGCGCAGATAGCGCCTGGAGGACCGCTCACCCGCAGCGGCCACGAGGTGCTCGTACGTGACGCGCATCAGGGTCGGGCTGTCCACTTCCAACATGCCCTCGTCAAGCAGCCAGTTCTCAACCGCCGCTGCCACGCCGTATAGCAACTCTCTGGGCTCGGCGCAAACCTCAAGGGACTGAACGAGCGTTGACTTCGAGAACGGAACGACATTGTCCCCCCGGTCCCGGACATAGAGAGACACACGTTCATTGCGAGGCGTCGCGTAGTGTTCGACCAGGGCCGGAAACCCCCGTTCTTCCAGGAAGGCAGCCACCGTCTCGCGAAGTTCGATGGTGGTGATTTCGTCCACCTCCGCGAGTCGATCGCGCAGGTCTGATGCGAGCTGGTAGGCATCCTCGAATGGCACGCCGGTATCCTGAAGTGATCGCGTCAGGATTCCCCGGAGAAACGGGACCCGGGTCTCCTCGGCCTCATCGACCACAATAAGTTTGCCCTTCCGCGTCGTCATTCCCGATGTGTCTAATGCCCGTATTATACGCCACCCCGTCCCCCCCGCTCCCGAAGGCCACATGGATCTCCGCTACATAGACGCAGCACGACTCGAGAAGAGTCTGGGGACGGAAGAACTCGTTGACAAGATCGAGCAGGCCTTTCGCGGATCCGCGCAGGCCTCGCCCCGACTACATCTGGACCTCGGAAACGGTTCGCTGCTCCTCATGCCGGCCTGGGTCCCGGGCGAGTACACCGGCGCCAAGCTCGTCACGATCCACCCCGGCAATCGCAAGAAGGGACTCGCCACAATCCATGGCCTGTACGCCTTGTTCGACGGGAAAGATGGTCACCCCCTTGCTGTTCTCGATGGCCGAGTCCTGACGCTCAAGAGAACAGCTGCTACGTCGGCGCTGGCTGCGAAGTATCTCGCTCGGGAAGATGCGGCTACGCACTTGATGATTGGTGCCGGGGCGCTCGCACCCTATCTGGTCCGTGCGATGCGCTGCGTTCGCCCGATCGAGCGTATGCTGATCTGGAATCGGTCGGATGCCGCCCGCAATGACCTCGTGGCAGCGCTAAGTGCCGAAGGGCTCCCTGCCGAAGATGCAGGAGATCTCGCGGAGGCCATTCGTCGGTCTGATATCATCTCGACCGCAACACAGTCACGGGAGCCGCTGGTTCGCGGCGCGCTGTTGGCACCCGGTACCCATCTCGATCTCGTCGGTGCGTATGCCCCGGACATGTGTGAAGCGGACGGAGTGGCACTTGCCGGTGCCCGCATTGTGGTGGATACCTGGGAAGGGGCGCGCTGCGAGGCCGGAGATTTGATTCAGGCAATCGAGAAAGGCCACCTCGCTTGGGAGGACGTCGCGGGAGACCTGGCCGATCTGGTGCTGGGCCGATGCCCTGGGCGCACCTCCGCGAGTGAGATCACCGCGTTCAAGTCCGTAGGTGCGTCGATCGAGGACCTCGCCGCGGCCGTTCTGGCCTGGGAACGCACGGAATCGAAGGCGGGGAAGCCGTGAACGCCCTGCCGCCAGATGAGGACAGGGCGCCCGCAAGCGGTTCGCTGTTGACCGGGCCTATAGCCGGTCCAGATCAATCACGAGATCGGTAAGCCCCTTCGGCGCCCGGTGAATCCGGTTGTTGCTGTCCTGTTTCAGGAAAGTCTCAATTCGGTGGGGCGAAGCGCCAGGCTCGGCTGCGAGAAGCAGCGCCACAGCTCCGGTCACGTGCGGGGCCGCCATCGAGGTGCCCGAGAGGACATTGGTCTTCGCCAAGTCAAACGGATCCAGAGAGTCGATCTGCTCCCCCGGAGCCCAAATGTCGATTCCGCGACCGGTGTTTGAGAAGGCTGAAATCTTCCATTGGTTTTTTTCTTGAGAGGCAGAGCCCACCGCGATAACGCCAGGGACATGGGCCGGTGATACCTCCGACACGTCCACACCGGCATTGCCAGCGGCAGCCACAATCGTGATTCCCGTCTTGACTGCCAGCGCGACGACCTCATCGAGGCCATTGAATGACGTAGTTCCCACGTGCGCGCCGAGACTGAGATTGACAACCATTGGCGTCGAAGGGCTCGCCTCCTTTCTGGCGATGATGATCTCCAGTGCTTCGATCACGGCGCCGAAGTCACCGTTTCCTCCTTCATCCAGCACCCGGAAATCGTGAATGCGTGCTCCCGGGGCCACCCCGACGAGATCATCGGCGTCATCTATGGCTGCGATGGTGCCCGCGACGTGCGTCCCGTGTCCAATGGCATCGTTTGCCGGTGCAACCTCCCAGGCGAACCGCTCCATCAGGGCGAATCGCTCCAGAAGCCCGTACCGCTCCAGGATGTCTGTAGCGGACACGTCCACGCCCAACGAGGCAAAATCGATGCGTTCTACCACGTTCAAATCAGGATGGTCTACCCCCGAGTCGATGACATATACGTCCACATCGACCGCCCCTGAACCATCTCCACTCACGGTACTGCTGGACATTCCTCCCACAGCCTTAATCCCATTGGGAATGCTTTGTCGGTTGTCGTGCATCACCCGAGAACCACTTCGACCTTGCGCCATGCGGCCTTCAGGCTCGAACCAGCGAACGCCCGGATCAGAATTCATGTCCGCCATCCAGGCGACCTTTTGGGCGTCCGTCATCGCGCCGGTCTTTGCGGTGATGCCGTGGGTGGCTTTCTTGAAGACGCGACGTGGCTTCGCATTGAAGAGCAGGCTGTAACGCTCCATGAAGGCAAAGGCGTCAACCCCATCGACAAGACCCACCATCACCTGATCGGTCAGCTCGGTTGAGGTCGTCGGCGCTGTCGAACCGGACGTCTTTCCACCGCCCTTGGCTGCTGCATCCGAGGAGGCCACAGCCTGATTGCGGAACTTGGAGGCCGGCGCTTGCGACGTCTCTTGGCCTTCGGGCGAGACGATGCCGTCTGAGCAGCCGATCATTGCGACGGCGACAAGCACGTAAAGAAGCTTTTCCACTGGACCTGAGATTCTACTATTGGTTCTTCCGGGTGCGATCGGTCTTCGCTTCATCAGTTCACCGGCCAGAAGATGTCTGTAATCGGCTTCGGTGCTTGCCGGAAGAAGAGTTCGTTGTGCCCCTGAGACTTCCAGGACACATTGCCACCGGCTGTGATGTTGCCGTAAAGGGTCAGGTCACGAAGCACCATCACGCTGGAGTTGGTAAAGACGTGTGCAGCCACCGTGAGCCCGGAATTCTTGAACGTGATGCTGTTGTTGGCATACAGCCCCAGCATCGTTTCGGCTTTCATCTCGGCATTGGTAATGCTGTTGTTTATCGTGATGGTGCCCTTGGCCAGGAAGACACCGTAGCCGGAGAACGTGATGTCGCCGCGCGTGACCACGTTGCCATTCACGAACCAGACGGTCGGATTTTCCTTCGTACCCAGATCGTAATGACCGCTAAGCACCAGGTTCTTGTTGGTGACCCGATTCGCGTGGGTCTTCTGTAGGTTCACGTCCAGGATCGGGATCTCGATGGCATCCACACTCACGTTGCCCGGAATACCGGCGGGGTTATAGTTCGGCTGCGGTACATGCTCCATCCAGGATGCCCATAGATCGGGTTGGGGGTCCTGCGTGTCGCTACCCCGGACGTAGGGTGCCGCGTTGTAGGAGAACCCGCGGATTCGGCTGTGAGGGTTATCCAGATCCAGGAATTGGTTGGCGAAGACGCTCGCGTTCCCGCTATTGGACGCGTCCTCGAGGCCCGCCCAAAGTGTGGTCTCCTCGTAGATGTCGATTCGGTTGCCCGAGGTGATGGCAAAGTTGTAGAACGGCGGAAGGCTGGTGTCCGTCGCAGTCGATCCACCCTCGCTCGGCTTCGAAGGACCTGCCCAGACCGAGAGCTTCGTCGTGCCAGCCGGCACACCCGCCACGCTCTCCCTTGCCTTCCCCATCAGGGCATCCGTGATGATGCCGGGAGATGACTGCGGGCTCGCTGCGAGTACCAGGGCAGCGGCTCCTGTCACGTGCGCCGCGGCCATCGAGGTGCCACTCTCCAGGATCGCGTAGTTGCTCGCAATGTCCATCGGGTCGTTGGACAACGAGGCAATCATGTCGCCGGGTGCCTGCAGATCAACTACGGAGCCGAAGTTGGAGAAGCTCGACCGGCTGCCGCTCTGGCCGAAGGCGCCGACCGTCAAGGCCTCTTCAACGTGGGCTGGCGAGTAGGTGGCGGCGTCCATCCCGCTGTTCCCTGCGGAAACAACGGAAAGAATGTTGTTCTGGTAGGCCCTGCGGATGGCCTCATCAAGCACGTTGTACGAGGTGGTCTCGATGTTCATGCCGAGGCTGAGGTTCATCACCATCGGCGTCGTGGGATGGGCCAGTTTCTGGGCAATCACGTAGTCGATCGCAGCCATCAGCGTGGTGACGTCCGTCTCGCCGGTTTCCGTCATCACCTTCAGGCTGTGGATCTGCGCGCCGGGTGCGACTCCGACCACCTGCGTACCATTCGCAAGTGCCGCCACGGTGCCCGCGATATGCGAGCCGTGACCCGTCTCGTCAACAGGGTTGCCCCCGTCGCCAGGATCAAAGAACGGCATCTCCATGATGGCCGTGTCGTCCAAGTGAGTCTGATCCCGGTTCAGGAAGAGCATCGTGAAGTCCTTCTCCTCCACGACGTTCAGGTCATTCCTGTACACACCCGAGTCGAGTACGAAGACGTGCACTCCAGAGGCATCCAAGTGAGCCGATTCACCCGAACCGATCGCGTCGACGCCCCATGGCGTCAGCTCCGCACTATCAATCGACTGGGAAATGGAACCCACCGAAGGGCCATAAACGTGAAGGTCAATCTCTACAAATGCGATGTCGGAGTCGTCAGCAATTTCGTCAAGGAATGTCTCCAGGGACAGCGTGCCCAGGCTGATGAAGATGCCCGGACGTGCGCTGTCAATCCGCACCTTCAGTCGAATGGTGCGCTCCCAGGCGGCCAGCGCCGCATCATAGTCGGCGTCGGAAAGGCCATACGCATCCAGCATTCGACGCGTCACGCCGTACTCCTCGAGGACTCTGCGCGAGACACCCTGCGCCTCGATGGTCTTCATGTCCGTACCGTAGCTACGCAGGAGACTCTGGGTGATCTCGTAGCTGTGATCGGCCAGTACTTCGGCGGTGATCCCGTACGCGGCGAGTACGCGGCGCGTCACGCCATAGGCGTCCAGGACGCGCCGGCTGACTCCGTACTCCTCGAGGACACGGCGGGAGATACCGTAGGACTCCATAACACGGCGGGTTACGCCATACTCGGAAAGCACGCGTCGCGTGACGCCGTAACTGTCCAACATCCTGCGGGTAACCCCATCGGGCTCGTATTCGCTGAACGCCACGAAGAGGTGACTGTCGGTGGTGCCGTCCTTCCCAGCGGCGGAGCCGTCGCGGCCCTGAAGCTGGGGATGACGGAGTTTGCCTTCCGTCGGAGCATCGGGGCGCTCGATAACTGTGCTGTCCGAAGGGCCTTCTGAGAACATGTTCTCGGTGCACCCTGCAAGGAGGATGGCAACGAGCGCGGAGAGGACGATTGAACGCAGCATTATCGGCAGGTTGTGGGGTGTCGGGATACACCGGTGTCCCACGGGTATCGGCACAAATCCTCTTGACTTAAGCCTGACTTAAGCCGACGTCCCGACTGTCTGGAGCGGATCTTCTGCGGTTAATCGAATGCGCAAACTTGCCGATGGGCTGCCTGACGAGCGCGCCGGTTCGTCAGGCGAAGCGACGGCCAGCACGAAAAAAGGGGGCCGCCACCACAGTGACAGCCCCCTTTCTATTTGGGACCGAAGATAGAGTCAGGGAGACTAGGCCTCCTTCCCTGTGTCGGTTGCGTCATCGGCCACGGGAACGGCCTCGGCAACTGCATCCGTGGACTCGGCGGCAGGCGCCTCTTCCACGACGGCTTCAGCCACGGCTTCTTCGGCGTCAGCGGTTTCAGCCTCGGCTTCGTCGGCCGGCTCTGCCTTGGCCTTGGCCTTCGACTTCGGCTTGGCTTTTGCCGCGGGCTTGGCTTCTGTCGCGGGCTTGGCTTTGTCGGGTGCCTCGTCCTTTGCCTCTTGAGCCTCCATCTTGGCCTTCAGCGCCTCGAGGCCGCTCAGTTCACCCAGCGTGGTCGGGCCAGTGGCCGACTCATCGTGCGTGTACTTGGCGACGCTCTGGGCCTCTTCCTGACGCTCACGACGCTTCTCGGCGCGCTCTGCCCGGACAGCCTGGAACTGCTCTTCGCGCTGAGACGCGATCTCGGAGACGGTGATCTCCTTGTTAGCCATGTCAAAGCGGATGATGCGCACGACTTCCAGTTTGTCGCCTTCGTGGTACGAGGCGTCAAAGGATGCCGAGTTCTTCAGCTCAGCCACCGGCATGAATGCTTCCACATCCATGGGCAGTTCGACGACGACTCCGCGGTCCTCGACCCGGATGACCGTGGCCTCCGAATCGGTACCGACGGCGTACATCTGCTGGAACTGGTTCCAAGGATTGGTGTCAACCTGCTTGTGACCCAACGAGATGCGACGATCATCCGAATCGATATTCAGAACGACGACGTCCAACTCCTGGCCCTTCTTCACCATCTCCGAGGGATGGCGAACCTTCTTGGTCCAGGACAAGTCACTGATGTGAACAAGACCGTCGATGCCCGGCTCGATCTCAACAAATACACCGAAGTTGGTGATGTTGCGAACGCGACCGCGCATGACCGTTCCGGGCGGATACCGGTCGGCGATGTTTTCCCAGGGATCCGGCTCCAGCTGTTTCATGCCGAGCGAGATCTTCTTCCCGTCGTGGTCGATGTTGAGAATCTTGACGTTCACAACCTGACCAAGTGCGACCATCTGACTGGGGTGGCGAATATGCTCGGTCCAACTCATCTCTGAGATGTGGACCAGGCCTTCGATGCCCTTCTCCAGTTCGACGAACGCGCCGTAATCCGTGATGGAGACCACCTTCCCTTCGACCTGGGTCTCGGGAGCGTACTTCTCCATGATGTTCTCCCACGGGTGCTCCTGCAGCTGCTTGAGACCCAGGGATATGCGCTGGCGCTCCTTGTCGTAGTCCAAGACCACCACGTTGAGCTTGTCATCCAGCTGAACCAACTCGGACGGGTGCGTGACCCGGCCCCAGGAAAGGTCCGTGATGTGGAGGAGTCCGTCGACGCCACCGAGATCGATGAAGACACCGAAATCGGTGATGTTCTTGACTGTACCCTCGAGAATTTGCCCCGGCTCCATGGTGGAGAGGATGGTCTCGCGCTGCTTCTGAAGGTCCTTCTCGATGAGGGCCTTGTGCGAGACAACGATGTTCTCGTTGGCAGGGTTGAGCTTGACGATCTTGAATTCCATTCGCTTGTCCAGGTACGCGTCGAAGTCGCGCACGGGGCGGACATCGATCTGCGATCCCGGAAGGAAGGCTTCGAGGCCTTCGAACAGCTCAACGATCATACCGCCCTTGATGCGGCGAACGATGGTACCCTCGAGAACGGTTTCGCCCTCGAATGCATCCTCGATCTTGCGCCAGCGGCGAACCGTGTCGGCCTTCGACTTGGACAGCACGAGCTGACCGAGACGGTCCTCCATGCGTTCCAGGAAGACTTCGACTTCGTCGCCAATGGCCAAGTCCTCATCGAACTCGTTCTTGGCAACAATGCCGTCACTCTTGAACCCGATGTCGATGACGACATCCTTGTCGCCGATAGCAACAATCTTGCCTGAGACGATCTCCTGCTCTTCCACCTTGGTGAAAGTGCCCTCAACCAGTTCACGAAGCTTGTCGTATCCGTCGCCACTGGCGAACTGCTGCGAGTCCTCCGCAGGCTCGTCGAGTTCGTGCAGTTGGTAGACCCGGCCCGTGATCTCGCCGGTGAAACCCAGCGAGGTACGCTTCGGAGTCCCGGCGGGACCTTCGTCTGATACTGCGACTGGGACCTCTTCGACGGCCGCCACTTCAGCAGGAGCTTCCTCAGCAACGGCCTCGGCGGGTGCAGTCTCTTCGACGGCCGCCACTTCGACAGGAGCTTCTTGGCCAGCAGCCTCTGGAGCCTCTTCCGATGGGGTCTCTTCGACGGCCGCCATTTCGACTACGGCCTCGGCAGCAGGTTCGGCGGGGGCGAGTTCGGCGGCAGCAGGTTCGGCGGGGGCGGGGGCCTCTTCGGCGGGGGCCTCTGCCTCCGGTGCCTCCTCGGTGGCCGGCCTGCTCGATTCAGGGGTTTCCGTGGCGGCTTCAGCGGCCACTTCCTCGGGGATCTCCGTGGGTTCGGCGGTTGCTACTTCAGCTGTCGCCTCTGCCCCGGTTTCTTGGACTGCCATATCGGCGGCAGCATCCGTTTTTTGCTGTTCGTCAGCCATGATGCGTAAACCGACTCGCTGACACGCGCAAAACAGGGAACAGCTGCTGCCATGAGTCTTCTGGAATGTTTAGTTACGATGATCGCAGCCTCCCTGGGGCCGCCCGTAATCTGTCCGGAACACAATCCCGTACAGACTGCGCTCATACACGACCCTTTCGCCTGCGTTCCCCTGCCAGGGCAACAATCTGGGCTACCTGATCGGCGAAGGAAATGGAAGTGGTGTCGATTTCCACCGCGTCTGGGGCGCGCCGCAGCGGGGACGCCTCGCGGGTGGAGTCATTCCGATCACGTTGCGCCATTTCCTTCCGCACGGCACCCTCTTCCCCATCCCCCATCTGAGCTGTGCGGCGAGCCGCGCGTACCCGGAGATCTGCGGTCAAGAACACCTTCAGTTCGGCATTCGGAAACACGACGGTTCCTATGTCTCGGCCCTCCAGCACCACGCCGCGTCCCTCAGCCGACTCGGATTCCGCCATGCGTCGCTGCTCCTCCACCATCCGAGCGCGGACGGGCTCGAGCTGACTGACCCGGCTGGACATGGCCGTGACCTCGGGTGTTCTGATCAAATCGGAAACGTCCTCGCCTGACAAGCGCACGGTCAATCCGTCCGCACCGGGCACCATTTCCATGTTCAGGTTGGACAGGGCGTCCGGGGTCGCCTCAAGGCTCGCCTCGAGTCCCTGCCGGATGAACTGCAGTGCTACCGCCCGATACATGGCGCCGGTATCCAGATAGAAGAACCCGAGTCGGCGGGCCACTGCTCTGGCCGTGGTGCTTTTCCCTGAGCCTGCTGGCCCATCAATGGCGATGATCATGGATTAATCGTCTATTGCGTCAAAAGCTATCCCGGGACGTCGAACTCCGGCAGGGTCCGTCCGGTAGAAGCCGTGAATATCAAGGTGCAAGATCTCGGCCGAGACGGCCGCTGCCCGTGCGAAAACTCAGTACACAAGAAATCGGCCGAGTGGATCCAGCGCAACTGGCCGGATCCCAACGACATCCCGTGTCGATTGTTGTCGAGAACGTGCGATCGGCATTCAACGTGGGCGCGATACTGAGGACGGCAGATGCCCTACGCGCGGCGCACGTCTATCTCACCGGATACTCCCCAGACGGAGATCATCGGGGCGTGCACAAGGCCGCACTCGGCGCCCAGGAAACCGTCCCCTGGAGCAGGGTCCCCGATGCAGCCGGACTCATCCAGAGCCTCCGGAATTCCGGTCATACCTTGGCGGCCGTGGAAATAACCGACACGCCCACGCAGCCAGGTGACCTGACTCTGGCCCGATTCCCACTCGTTCTCGTGGTCGGCAATGAGGTTCACGGTGTGTCTGTCCAGGCCCTCTCGCTATGTGACATTGCCATCGAAGTACCCCAGTATGGCGCAAAGCATTCCCTCAATGTATCCGTCGCCCTTGGTATTGTGGGGTACGACGTGGTCCGTCGCTGGCACAAACTGAATCCCTCCGCCTGATGTTGCCCGACTCCTCAGAATCTCCGCGGTTGAAAGACCACTTTCCGCTTCCCTCCCTGGAGGCCTGGGAGGCGCGGGCCTGCAAGGACCTCGGTATCAGTACCCTGGCTGAGTCGGCGTGGGGTCCGGAGGGCGGGCCTTCCGTCCCCCCTTTGACCCGCTCGGTTGCCCCGGTCCCGATCCGGACCAGGCCGGGCTGGCGCTATGCCGAGCTTGTGGATGCGCAGCTTCCGGGACAGGCGGCTCTCGGCCTGCGTGACGCCTCGGGAGGAGCGGCCGATCTCGCGATTCTCCACTGTGGCGCTGGTGGACTGCCGATACGCCTCCTTCCCGATGTGATGCGTTCGACGCAGCTTCCTGTCGCTATTTCGGCGGGGGGCCTGTCGAAGGAGTCTGCGCAGATCCTGGCCCAGACACATTGCGTGGGATATCTGGTGGATCCGATTGCGGGCCATCTGCGCGGGGAGTCCGAGACAGACCTGCGATCCGCAGTCGACTCACCCCTCTCGGAGACCGGTCGCCGGTGCTACGCCGTGGACCTTCGAGCATGGGAGGAAGCGGGAGCCCCACCGGTCTATCTGGCTGCGGTTGCCTTTGCCGCTGTCGCCGACTGGATGGCGGCCCTCACCGAGCACGGAATGAACGGGAATGACGCCGCGGCCAGGCTCAGTGTCATCGTGCCGGCCAGCCATGAACTATTTCCGACAATCGCGCTGTTGCGGGCTGTTCGGGCCGGGCTGGCCAGGGTCCTGCGCGGGTTTGAGGCCTCAGCCGCCATCCCCATTGTGGGGGTCACCGCAGCTGCGGCACTGGAAGAGCGCGATCCGTATACAAACCTGATCCGGACCACCACCGCGGCGGTCGCCTCGGTGATCGGTGCGGTCGACTTCCTTTCCATTCGACCGTTTGACACAGTCGATACCTCGGAAGGCGATCGGGGCCGGCGCCTGGCGAGAAATATTGCCCATCTCCTCCGCCACGAGGGACACCTGGACAAGGTGGCTGATCCGGCTGCGGGATCCTTCTATGCGGAAGCCATGACGAGGGAACTGGGCGCGACAGCCTGGGACCTTTTTGCCGACTGGGAGACGCAGGGTGGCCTCACGGCCGTCCTTTCGAGCCTTGAGCTTGCAGAGATGCTCGGCACCTTCAGATCCGAACGGGAGCGGAATCTGGAGAGCGGACAGATCAAAAGAATCGGCGTGAACCACTACGTGGAAGGTGAGGTGAGCGTATGAGACCGGACTTCACCCGCTCCAACCCGTTTCTCGAGACGTCGGTTGTCGAGCCGCGGCCAGGGGGCGAGCCGGGGCCGAGGGGCAAACCGCAGGCCGCAGCGGAACCCACCTACGTGACCGCGGAGCGCATTCACTTACGTGCCCGCTACACTGCGGAGGACCTGTCCCCCGTGGAACACGGGAGCTATTTATCTGGTGTCCCGCCGTTCTTGGGCGGACCCTACCACAGTATGTATCTGAGCCGGCCCTGGACCATCCGGCAGTACGCCGGATTCTCAACGGCCCGCGAGTCGAACGCATTCTACCGACGAAATCTTGCGGCCGGCCAGCGCGGGCTGTCCGTGGCCTTCGACCTTGCCACCCATCGCGGATATGACTCGGATCATGCGCGCGTGACCGGTGACGTCGGGAAGGCTGGTGTGGCGGTGGATTCCGTGGAGGACATGAAGCTCCTCTTCGACCAGATTCCACTGGATCGCATGTCGGTCTCGATGACCATGAACGGCGCGGTATTGCCGGTGATGGCCTTCTATATCGTGGCGGCCGAGGAGCAGGGGATTTCGATCGATTCGCTCCGCGGCACCATCCAGAATGACATCCTGAAGGAGTTCATGGTCCGCAACACCTACATCTATCCGCCGGGACCCTCGATGCGGATCGTGGGCGACCTGATGCGATACACCGCGGAGAGGATGCCCCTCTTCAACTCGATTTCGGTGAGCGGGTATCACATCCACGAAGCGGGAGCAACGGCGGACATCGAACTCGCATATACGCTGGCAGATGGGTTGGAATATCTCCGCACCGGCCTTGATGCCGGTCTGGACATCGATGCCTTCGCCCCCCGCATCTCTTTCTTCTTTGCGGTGGGCATGCACCACCTCATGGAGGTGGCGAAACTTCGCGCGGCGCGGCTGCTCTGGGCCCGCCTGGTCAAGCCCTTTGGCCCCTCGAAGGAGCGTTCGATGACGCTGCGCACCCATTGCCAGACCTCGGGGTGGAGCCTTACTGCCCAGGACCCCTTCAACAACGTCGCGCGGACAACGCTCGAGGCGATGGCGGCCGTGCAGGGACATACGCAATCGCTGCATACAAACGCCCTGGATGAAGCCCTGGCCCTGCCGTCGGACTTCTCCGCGCGAATCGCCCGAAATACCCAACTCGTCCTCCAGCATGAGACCGGTCTGACCAAGGCCATCGATCCGTGGGCCGGATCCTACTATGTCGAGCGGTTGACCCACGACCTGATGGCGCAGGCCTGGCGCCACATCCAGGAGGTCGAGGCCGTCGGAGGCATGGCCCGAGCCATCGAGAAGGGTCTGCCGAAGCGCCGAATCGAGGAGGCGGCGGCCCGCCGCCAGGCGCGGATCGACTCCGGCCTCGACGTGATCGTGGGAATCAATCGCTTCCGGTCCGACGAGGCCGAAGACATCGACCTGCTGGAGGTGGACAACGACGCCGTTCGGGTTGAGCAATTGGAGAGATTGGCGGCACTCAAGGCCTCTCGGGATTCCGAGGCAGTCGAAAACGCACTCCACGAACTCCGGGAAGGAGCCCGCTCCAGCACCAATCTCCTGGATCTGGCCGTTCAGGCCGCGCGCGTCCGGGCTACCCTTGGAGAGATCTCATCGGCCCTCGAGGACGTGTTTGGACGGTATGTAGCCGATATTCCAACCATATCAGGCGTGTTTGCGGCGGAAATGATCGACAACAAGGAGTTTGGAGAGGCCAGGGCTCGGGCCGATCGGTTTGCATCCCGGCATGGAAGGCGCCCCAGGATTCTGGTAGCAAAACTCGGCCAGGATGGGCACGATCGTGGTGCGCGGGTCGTGGCGACCGCATTTGCGGACGTCGGCTACGATGTGGACGTCGGTCCCCTCTTCCAATTGCCCGAGGAGGCCGCCAGACAGGCGGTGGAGAATGACGTCCACGTCGTCGGCGTCTCAAGCCTGGCGGGCGGACACAAGACGCTGGTTCCTCAGATCATCCAGGCACTGAGCACGCTCGGGCGGCCAGACATTCTTGTGGTCGTTGGCGGCGTCATCCCGCCGAACGACTACGCGGCGCTGTTCGCATCCGGAGTCGCCGCGGTGTTTGGCCCCGGAACGGTGCTGTCCGATGCGGCGGTAGAACTCGTCGACCTGATAGACTCCCGACAGACCAACGATGCCTGATCACCGGAAGGAGTCCAGCCAGCGCGTCGGTTCAGCGAGTGGGGCGAGAAATCCTGCGCTGGGCCCATCGGTTCGTGCCGTCCCCTCCCTGGACGCGTTGGTTGACGGTCTGAAAGCCGGAGATCGGGCGATGCTCGGGCAGGCCCTCAGCCTTGTGGAGAGTACCCTCCCCGCCGATCAGGAAAGGGCCTCCACTCTTCTCTCGACGATTGGCACATCTGCCGGCGACGATACGCTGCGGATCGCAATCTCCGGTGCCCCCGGTGTCGGCAAGAGTACGCTGATCGACGCACTCGGCACCTGGTTGACGGCATCCGGGCACCGCGTGGCTGTTCTGGCCATAGATCCGACGTCCGCCCGGACCGGAGGCAGCATTCTCGGAGACAAGACCCGAATGCCACGCCTGGCCGTGGACGAGAAGGCCTTCATTCGGCCAAGCCCGACAAGCGGCACACTCGGAGGGGTGGCGAGGGCGACCCGCCCGGCTATATCCGTTCTCGAAGCGGCCGGATACGACATCATCCTGCTCGAAACCGTTGGCGTCGGTCAGTCCGAGACTTCGGCCCGGGACATGTCAGACTTCTTCCTGCTCCTCTCGCTCGCAGGCGCGGGAGACGAACTCCAGGGCATCAAGCGAGGAATCGTCGAAGTGTCCGACACGGTAGTCATCACGAAGGCCGACGGTACCAATAGAGAGGCCGCTGCCGGGGCAGCCGCCCGCCTCCGCTCGGCACTGCGCCTCTTCCCTCAGGATGGATCAGGCTGGCGTCCACGGGTGCTGACCTGTTCCGCTACTGAGGCCGAGGGACTCGAGGAAATCTGGACGGCCGTTTCGGACTACAGACGAACCGCCCTTGAGACGGGTTCTTGGTCCAATCGCCGAAAAGGCCAGCAGCTGTTGTGGTTCGACGAAGAGGTCCGCACCCGTCGCGAGGCATTGGAGGCCGGGAGCCTTGCCGCGGTCCGTATGAGACTACGCGGGGAGGTGGCCACAGGGGCAAAGCACCCATTCCTCGCCGCCGCGGAGTTCATCAGCGCAGTCGGAGCGTCGCACGCGGAACGACGCAGCCTCTAGCCGAGCACTTGCGCCGCCCGGCGTAGTCGCCGCGCGCAGGTTTCCGACCCCAACAGCGCCATCATCTCGAAGAGCCCGGGACCCATGGTCACTCCACTCACGGCCAGTCGGGCCGGGTGGATGAGTCGGCCTGCACCCACCTCTCGCGTCTCCGTCAGCTGGCGCAGGGCCTGCTCGAAGGCCTCCGGCGTGTCCTCGATTCCAGCTTCCAGGGTCGCGGCGTAGGCCACGACCAGCTCCGCCGAATCGTCCTTCCAACGCTTCTTGACGCCGTTCTCGTCGTAGGACATGGGATCGGAGAAGAAGTAGCCCGTGGTGGTAGCAAGTTCGGAGGCGAAGGCCACCCGCTCCTGCATCAGTCCCACCATTTCAGTCACGTAGGCCGCGTCAACCTCGATCCCAGTTGACGCCAGAGCAGTGGCTGTCCGCTCGGCGAGGTTCGCGACCGGCAAACGGCGGAGGTGTTGCCCGTTGAACCAGGCCAGCTTCTCCAGATCGAACTGCACCCCGGCGCTGCCGACGCGCTCGAGGGAAAAGACCTCGACCAGCCCGGCCAGATCAAATATCTCGCGGTCATCGCCGGGGTTCCAGCCCAGCAGAGCCAGGTAGTTGACCAGCGCCTCGGGCTCGTAGCCTGCATCCTGGTACTGCTTGACGAGTACCGGGATGCCCTGTCGCTCTGCCGCCCGCTTGGAGAGTTTGCCTCCGGTGGGGCTCAGGATCAGCGGCAGGTGAGCCATGGTCGGCGCGGTCCAGCCCAATGCCTCGTAAAGCAGGATGTGCTTGGGCGTCGATGAGAGCCATTCCTCCCCCCGGATCACGTGGGTGATGCTCATATAGTGGTCATCGACCACGTTCGCCAGATGGTAGGTGGGCATTCCATCCGACTTGACCAGAATCTGGTCATCGACCACCTCCGAGGCAAAGGAGACCTGATCCCGAACGGCATCGACGAAGCTGATTGTCTTTCCCGGCTCCACGAGCAGACGTACCACGTGTGGCGTTCCGGTCGCCAGCAGAGTGGCCACATCATCCGGGCTCAGCGTCAGGCTGTTGCGCATGTTGCCGCGGGTATGGCAGTCGTACCGTGGCGAAGGATCCTGCGGCGATTTCAGCCGCTCGCGCATTGCGTCCAGCTCTTCCGGCGTATCGAATGCGTAGTACGCCGCGCCGCTATCAACCAGTTCGCTCGCGTGTCGGAGATACAACGCGGACCGCTCGGACTGACGATAGGGTCCGCACTCGCCCCCGGCCTCCGGACCCTCATCGACATCGAGCCCCGCCCACTTCAGCGTTGCCAGAATGTCATCCTCGGCATCGGCTACGAACCGCGTGCGGTCGGTGTCCTCGATGCGGAGAATGAACGTGCCGCCGGTTTGCCGTGCCAGCAGATAGTTATACAGGGCTGTACGGAGACCGCCGATGTGTAAGTAGCCAGTGGGACTCGGTGCAAATCGCACCCGGACCTGGGACATGTGGACCAGCCAATTGTGGGACGATTCGCAAAATACCGTCCCGGCGCGGCCTGTCCGACGCGTTCACGGTGAATCCGCGGACCCGCGCGCAGCGACGGAGGTGGCCGCGGGCGCATGCCCCGCAGACCTACGGGCCGTCGACAACCCGTGCACTCTCGACCGTCACTCCCGGTGCGATGACGTAGACGGTGTTGAGCACCCCGAATATGGGCGCCTCCAGATCCACCATCTCCTGCTCCCCGACTACCGTGGACACCGAACCCGCCGGCGCGACGCGAGGCAAATAAAGCCCCAGGATGAACAGGCAGGCGGCCATGACTACCGTGGTACCCAGACTGACCGATCTGCGCGACTGCCAGAGAGGCTCGCGGTCACCAATGCGATCCACGCGTTCCGCGCGCTCCTTCACCTCCGCAAGCCGATCAAAAAAGGCCTCGTCGGCTGACTGCGGCACGGCGATGTATTCCTCGCGTGCCACCCGGCGAAAGGAAAGCACCGAATCCATGCTGCTGCGGCAGGCCGGGCAGTCGGCGAGATGGCCGAAGAGTGGTCCCTGTGCCGACAGCTCCAGTTCACCATCCAGGTAGCTGTGAAGTGCATCCTCCAGTGCCGGGCGCCGGTCCTCACCGGCCGTGCAATTCGTGGTTTTCATGCGTCGGCCCTCGTAACGGCGGCCGAAACCGTCGTCTTTTTCGTGGGGGGTTCAGCCATGACCGGAGTGAGCATGCCGGCCAGTTTGCGGCGGGCCTTGAAGAGGCGCGACTTGACCGCGCTCACCGTGGAGCGCGTCACCGCGGCAATCTCGTCATACGAGAGGTTCTGGTACTCCCGAAGAATGAGCACTTCGCGGTAATCCGGCTTGAGGCGCATCAGGCACTCGCTGACCATTGCGATCCGCTCGCTCTTCTCCAGACGGGAGACCGGCGTGGAATCGCCGGGCACATCTTCGATACCATCTCCATAGCCCACCATGCGCTTGTCGCGCCGCATGGTATTCAGACACTGGTTGCGCGCGACCGTGAAGAGCCAGGATTTGAAACTGGACGACTTCAGAAGGCGATCGCGATTCTCGTACAGCCTCAGAAAGGTGTCCTGCATCACGTCCGCTGCCACTTCCCTGTCGGAAAGCATCTTGACGCAGAAGGCGTAGACCGGCCCCTTGTACCGATTGTACAGCGAGACGAACGCGAATTCATCTCCTGACTGGAAGGCCTCGATTAGCGGTTGATCGCCGGTCATGTCGCACGTACTCCTTTGCCTGATATTGGTAGGACACACCGTATTCGGGAAAGTTGCTCGATCAGTTTCGGAACCGGTACGGGCACGTTGCGTCAGTGGGCGCGCTCCGGTCTGGCCGGGCTGTACCACATTCAGAACTTCCCTCTCTTGTCCATGCGATTGGTTCTCCCCCTTGCTCTGACCGTGCTTCTCGCCGCCTGTACCGGGCTCGGCTCCGGGACGGATTCCGCGCAACCCGGTGATGCCGTCGTTGCGTCGATTGGCTCGGAAACGATCACTCTTGCCGATTTTGAGCGTCAGTACGTGCGCTCTCTCCCCGACTCAGCCGAGGCGGCCGCCGACTCCCTGGCCGAGTATCAAGACTTCCTTCGGCGATACGTAGACTTTCGGCTGAAGGTGATGCTGGCCGATTCGGCCGGTTATGACACGCGTGAGGACCTGCTGACCGAAATGGCGCAGTATCGCAGTCAGCTCGCTCGGCCGTACCTGCTGGAACGTGAGGTGGTCGAGCCGCTCATCGAGGATCTATGGGCGAAGAAGCAGGAACTGGTGGACGTGAGCCACATCCTCCTGCGGGTCGAACCCGACGCTGTCCCCAATGACACGCTCCGCGCATACAGGCGCCTGGCCGGGATTGTCGATTCGGTCCGTGCTGGAGCTGACTTTGGCCAAATGGCCGCGCGCTATTCCGAGGACCCCTCGGCGAAGACTCCCAACAGACCTGGATACCAGGGACGGTTGGGATTCTATTCGGGCGGACGGATGGTCAAGCCCTTCGAGGATCGCATGTTTTCGACACCGGTGGATTCGGTATCGAGCATTTTCCGCACGCAGTTTGGCTACCACGTCCTCAAGGTGCACGCTCGGAAGGACGCACAGCCCGATCGCCGCATTGCCCACATCATGATCCAGCCGCGGGGTCAGACCGCCGCGGACAGCCTGGACTCAGCCACGCGAATGGAGGAAGCGCTGACTCGGCTCTCGGGCGGCGAAGACTTCGCTGACGTGGCTCGGGAGGCCTCAAATGACCAGCAGAGTGCCACCAGAGGCGGTGATCTGGACTTCATCGCTTATGACGGCTGGCTTCCTGCCCCGATGCGGGATGCCGCATTCGGGATTGATTCTGTCGGTGTCGTCGTCGGTCCGGTGCAAACGCAGTTCGGGCAGCACCTGATCAAGCTCCTTGGGATCCGTCCCCGTCCGACCTTCGAGGAATCGTACGAGGCGCTGAAGTCGGAGCTCGCGAGGCTGCCCCGATCCAACGAGGCGGAGGCCGAGTTTGCCGCGAAGATCCGCACACGGGAAGGCGCCAGAACGGACACCGCCTGGGTCAATCAACTGATGGGCACGTCATCACCGGACTCGGTGCTGTTCTCCCTTACGAACAATACCGCCCCACCTGAACTGCAGAATCGACCGGTCGCGTTTCTTGGGGACTCGGTCTACACAGCGGCTCAGTTCGGGCGGTTCGCAGCGGGCTACAGCGGGGCGCGCGAGTTCTCGCCCCAGCGACGCTTTCATGCGACGCTGGACGCGTTCCTGAATGACCGAGCAATTGCCTTTGAGGTCTCGGCCCTGGAAGCCCGCGACGCCAATTTCCGGGAAACCATGCAGGAGTTCCGGGATGGCCTGATGCTCTTTCGCCTGATGGAGGATTCGGTCTGGACTGCCGCCAACACGGATTCGGCAGCCCTCGAAGCCCACTACGCGTCGAACCCGGAATCCTACGTATTTCCGGACCGCACGCGGATTCTTGGGATTGCCTCGTCGTCCGACTCGCTGATGCAGGTTGTCCACGGACTTCTCGAGGCGGGCACGCCATACGGCGCCATCCTCGACGCATATCGGACGGACTCGACCTCCGCGGTTCGCTTCGACACCACGTTTGTCGAGGGCGAGACTTCATCCATCTACGATCAGGCCATGGATCTGTCAAGGGGTGAGTTCACGCCCGTGCTGGCATACTCAGGTGGCCGCATTGTGCTGCTCAACGACGGTATCGACCCCTCGCGCCCCAAGGACTTCACGGAGGCAAGGGCCCAGGTTGTCTCGGAGTATCAGGAGATCCTGGAGACTCGTCTGCTCGAGCGCCTGCGCGCCGAATACTCGGTTCGACTGTACCCCGATCGTCTGTCGGCCGCATTTGGACGCCGGTCTGATTGAGGATTCTGAGCTCCATACCTGGTCTCCTGCTTGTCGCGTCCATCGCGGCCTGTGAGGGTCCTCCCGCTCCGCAGGAATTCGCCGCGAGACTGGGGTCGGAGATACTGAGCACCGCCGAGCTGGGGGAAGCGCTGGAGGGTCTGACCATTGAGATGGACTCAGCCGACGCGGCCCGACAGGTGGTCGAGCAATGGGTGACCAATCAACTGCTTCTGGCTGAGGCCAGGCGCCGTGGCATCGATCGTGACCCACGGGTTCGGGCCCACGCTGCTGAGGCAGAGCGCGCGGTGGTGGTGGACGCTCTGCTCGGCGTACTGTACGAGGAATCCTCGGACGGGCCGACCGAGGCTGAGATGCAGGATTACTTCGAGCGCAATCGCGAGCGCCTTGCGCTGGCAGAGCCGTACGTACGCATGCGGTATCTGGCCGTCGGCGATCAGGCGGCGGCGCGGGAAGCCCGCAGTCGACTCGCCCGACTGGCCCCCGAGGACGTGGAGGGATGGGAGACCCTCGTGGAGGAAATGTCGACCGAAGCTCAACTGTCCCGCGGATTGTCCAGGTCCCTCGTTCCTGAAACGCGGGCCTTCTCCGAGTATCCGTCGCTCGCGGCAGCGGTCATTTCGACGCGTGTCGGGCGGACCACTCCCGTGGTTCAGGACCGTGGATCCTTCCACATCGTGACCGTCTTGGAGCGGGTCCCTGCCGGTACCCTGCCTGAGCGGGCCTGGATCGAGGAATCACTTCGCCAGCAGCTCCGAATAGAGTCGCGGAAACTGTTGTATGCACGTCTTGTACAACGTCTTCGCAACGAGGCGCTCGCTCGAGAGCAGCTGCAGGTTCGCTGAAGGCGGCCCCTTTCTGCCCAGTTCGAATCCGGATCGAGTCCCGCCTGGTGCAGGCTCGGGTACGATTTGAGTACAGCCGTTCGTTTGCCTGCGAGAAGCGTCCAACCCGTATGAGATACCCCATATGTTTCGAGCCCTTGCCGTCCTGTGTCTGATTCTCCTGACAGCGCCCGCGCCTCCGGTCTCGGCCCAGGATCACCCCGTCGTTGACGAAATCGTCGCCGTCGTAGCAGACCAGATTCTCCTTCGGTCTGAGGTGGACGCCATCGTCGCCGGTGTTTCCCGGCAGCAGGGACTCGCCTATTCCGACGAACTGTGGAACGATGCCCTTCAGCAGTTGGTCGATGAGAAGGTGCTGGTCATTCATGCTCGGCGTGACACGACCCTGAACGTCACCGAGGACCAGGTGGACCAGACGCTGAACCAGCGAATCGCCGGAATGTCAGCCCAGGTGGGCGGTGAGCGCCGATTAGAAGAGGCCTATGGCAAGACCATCGTCGAGATCAAGGCCGAGCTTCGGGACGAGTTCCGCGACCAGATTCTGGCCGATCAGTTCCGGCAGCGGAAGCTTTCGAGCATCAAGGTGACCCCCTCCGATGTGCAGGACTTCTTCCGCCAGTTCCCCACCGACTCCCTCCCCACCCTGCCCGAGGCGGTCCGGGTCTCTCACGTGGTTCGGTATCCCGCTGTCACCGCGGCCGCCCGCGCCGAGGCACGGGAGGTCCTGGCTGCGATCAGGGACTCGATTGTCGTGAGCGGCGGTTCCTTCGAGGAATGGGCCACCGGATTTTCCGAGGATCCAGGCTCGGCAGAAAACGGCGGGCGTTATGAGAACATGGCCCTGGCCGAAATGGTGCCCGAGTTCGCCGCCGTCGCATCGAGAGCGGCCCCGGGAGTCGTCTCAGGAATCTTCGAGACCGAGTTTGGTCTGCACATCCTGCGGGTAAATTCCCGCCGTGGTGATGCGGTGGACTACAACCACATCCTGATTCAGTTCGACGCCTCGAAGGCGGATCCACAGGTTGCCATCGACTTCCTCTCTGCCGTACGGGATTCGGTCCTGGCAGGCGAACTCGATTTCGCCACAGCGGCTCGCAGGCATTCCGAAGACCAGAGTTCGGCGGCACAGGGTGGCCGGGTGATCGACCCGCAGAGCGGCCAGCGCGATCTGTTCATAGAGGCGCTGGGGCCATTCTGGCAAACCGCATTGAGAGATCTGGCGGTGGATTCCATCAGTGTCCCGCAGGAGGTTGAACTGCTGAACGGACGCCGGGCGTACCACATTGTCCGGCTCCGAAAGCGCACGCCCGCTCATCAGGTCGACATTCTCACGGACTACGCGTTCATCGAACAGTACGCCCTGCGCCAGAAACAGGCTGATCTCGTGGCCGTGTGGCTGCGCGGACTCAGGAAAGGCGTGTACATTGATGTTCGCACCAAAGCAGGCACCGACACGACGGCATCCAATTGACTACTGACTCCATGCAGGCAGCGGCCACCCCCGAGACTCTCAAAGACCTGCACGCTGGATTCGACCGCCTGCGGAAAGAAGTCGCCAAGATCATTGTCGGGCAGGACGAGATCATCCAGCAGATCTTCATCAGTCTGATCTGCCGCGGACACGTGCTTCTGATCGGCGTCCCCGGCCTTGCCAAGACGCTCCTGATCCGAACGCTCGCCGACGCGGTGGAGCTGAAGTTTGCCCGCATCCAGTTCACACCTGACCTCATGCCGAGTGACATCACCGGCACCGAGATCATCGAGGAAGACGCGACGACGGGTCGTCGGGCATTCAAGTTCGTAAAGGGACCGGTGTTCGCGAACGTGGTCCTTGCCGACGAGATCAACCGGACTCCTCCCAAGACCCAGGCCGCCCTGCTTGAGGCGATGCAGGAGCATCGGGTCACGGCCGCAGGAGAGACGTTCTCGCTGCCCGAGCCATTCTTTGTTCTGGCTACCCAGAACCCCATCGAACAGGAAGGCACCTATCCGCTCCCAGAGGCCCAGCTTGATCGCTTCATGCTGAACCTGTGGTTGGACTACCCTGACTTTGATCAGGAGGTCGAGGTTGTCCGCAAGACCACAGGCGGGTCGACCCCCAAGGTCGACCGGGTCATGCAGGGCGACGATCTGATGCGGTACCAGGCCTTTGTCCGCCAACTGCCAGTGGCAGACAACGTCATTGAACACGCCGTCCGGTTGGTCTCCATGTCGCGACCCGGCCGCGGCGAGGCACCCGAGTTCATCTCCAACTATCTGAGCTACGGAGCTGGGCCCCGTGCTTCGCAGTATCTGATTCTTGGTGCCAAGGCACTGGCGGCACTCGAGGGGCGCCTCACACCGGATATGGCCGACGTGGATCGGCTCGCGATCCCGGTCCTGCGGCATCGCATTGTGACCAACTTCAACGCAGAAGCGGACGGCGTGTCTGCCGTGGACGTCGTAAACCGACTCCTCGAAGCGAGGTAGTCGCCATGTCTGGGGAGTCCCGCGGATTCCTGGCGCCAGCCGCCCTGTTGCCGGATGGGTGGCACGAGAACGTGGAGTTGCGCTGGAACGGGGACGGTTTCCTGACCACGGTCAAGACGCGTAGCGGCCGCTCTGGCTCGCCAGCCGATGACCTTTCTGTCGGCCTGACCCGACTCGCCGGGCCCGTGATTGCGGGGATGCCGAACCTCCACTCGCACGCCTTCCAGCGGTCCCTCCTGGGTCGAGTGCAGCGGCCGGATCCCGGGGATGATTTTTGGTCCTGGCGCCGGCTCATGTATGAAACGGTCGACGCGCTCACTCCGGATCTGGTGTACAAGCTCTCGGCCTGGACATTCGGAGAGATGGTCGCATCCGGGTACACCTCGGTGGTCGAGTTTCACTATGTGCATCGACCAGGCGGGGCAGCACCGGCGGAGTCACTGAACGCCATTCTGGAGGCAGCACGGACGGCCGGCATCCGACTCACGGTGGCCCCGGTACTGTACCGATGGGCCGATTCCGCCGGATCTGCGCTTGGTCGGCAGCAGCGGGCATTTTATCTGGAGCGCGATGAGGTGGTGGCCCTCGCGGAGACGATCCGGGGGTCTGCGGCCGCCCTTGCCCTGGCCCCGCATTCGCTGCGTGCTGCAAATGCAGACGACATACACTTTCTGGTGGACCTCGCCGGCCGTTCGACGCCCCTTCACGTCCACGTTTCCGAACAACCGGCAGAGGTCCGGGAGTGCCGGAATAACCTGGGCTTCACGCCCATTGAGTGGCTGGACCGGGAGTTCGGCCTGAATCCACGCTGGGGCCTGGTGCACGGCACCCAGGCCACCCAGACGGAACTGGATATCCTGGACTCGGGCCGGCCAACGCTGATCTTGTGTCCCACGACGGAGCACGATCTGGGAGACGGGCGCTTTCCACTCGAAAAGGCGCCCTCGGCAAACTGGGGCATAGGGTCTGACAGTCACGTCTCGCTGTCGCCTGCCGAGGAATTGCGAACCGTGCTCTACGGACTCCGGGCCTCCGCGGGCAAGCGCGCGGTCTTCGAAGCCTCCGTGATGTCAGACGGCGCGCGGCTCTGGCAAGCAGCAACTTCGGTCGCGCCGCCGGTCTCGGGTTGGCCTTGCGGCGAACTTCGCGTCGGCGCGGTTGCGGACTTTCTGGTTCTGGACGGGGAGGCGCCGGATCTTGTCGGTCTGACTCCGGATGAAATGGTGACGGCCTGGGTCCTGTCGGGTCAGGCTCGAGACCTGGCGGAGGTTCGGGTTGGCGGAACGATCGTGTCCCGGCGTGGGCTGCACGAAAACCGCGGCCGGCTTGATGCGGACTGGCGTCAGGCGATGCGAACGCTGCGGGGCTGAGCGACGCGCTCCTCGCCGGACTCCCGTTCTTCCGTGGGGGTCTCGGTCCATCCGCTCATGAGAACGGAGACAGGATGGAGAACGTCCACGTTCTCGAAGACAATCTTCACCCCGGCGGTCAGCGGCACGGCAAGCACCAGGCCCCAGAAACCCCACAGCCAACCCCAAAAGATCAGGCACACCAGGATGAACAGGGGGCTCAGGTTCAGGCGGAAGCCCATCAATCTGGGCTCGATGTAGTTGCCCAGGACAGCCTGTATGCTCACGAGCAGTACAAGCAAGAACAGCGTCAGGCCGACCGAATCAAACTGGAGCAGTGACAGGAAAACCGGAAAGACAACGGCCACCAGAGACCCGAAATTGGGAATGTAGTTGAGCACAAAGGCCAGGAAGCCCCATACAAAGGGGAAATCGACGCCAAAGGCAGCCACCACAAGGCCAGTAATCAGGCCCGTCAGGAAACTGATCAGCGTCTTCGTGATCAGATAGCGCCGAAGCTGAGCGTCCACGTTGGAAATCACCGTCGCGATTCGCTCAGCGTGTCCTTCCGGAAAGGCCAGTTTTACCTTCTCGGCCAGATCACCGCTGCCGGCCAGAATGAACATCATGAACAGCAGCACGAGAAATGCCGTGCCCAGAAAGGAGATGAACGTCCCGATTCCAGTCGAAATCACTCCTGTCAGGGACGAAAGGTTTACCGCACGACTCCAGTTGATATCCGCTACTTCGATGCGGAAGTCCGCCAGGCGAAGGATGGCCCAGGCCTCGACATTGTTCAGGTAGGCTGTGGCCCTGGCTTCGTACCGGGGTATTTCCTGTGCGAACGACCCAATCGAGGACGTGAGAAACCAGCCCAGCAGGAACAGGACGAGAAAAAATGAGAACAAGACCAGCAGTAATGAGAGCGCAGTCGGGAATCTCCTTGCCTTCAAACCGATAACCAGCGGTTTAAAAATCACAGACAGGAGCATCGCCAGGACGAAGGGCATCAGCACGACGCGCAATTGCATCAGCGTGACACCCAGGACAAACACGGCGACGATTCCCAGAAAGACGCTGATCAGATTGTAGTTGCGCATGCCTCGGTTGAAACCTTTTCTGAATTTTGTAACGCCATCCGGCGAGTAATTGATGCGAGTCTTTGGGTTCTTCCTGACACTACTCCTTCTGCCCTTCTCACAGTCTGACCCGGGTGACTACCCCCGGGACTATTTCCGCTCCCCGTTGGGGATCCCGCTCTCCCTCTCCGGCAATTTTGCTGAGATGCGGTCCAACCACTTCCATACCGGGCTGGATATTCGAACGAACGCCCAGACGGGGTACCGCGTGTATTCCGCCGCGGAAGGCACGGTGGTCCGCGTCGCGGTGGCAGGCGGCGGCTACGGCAACGCCCTCTATGTGCAGCACCCGAACGGATACACAACGGTATACGCGCATTTGGAGCGTTTTGAGGAGCCGCTGGCCTCGTATGTCAAGGAGATGCAGTACTCCCAGCGCTCCTTCGCCGTCAATCTCTTTCCCGAGGCCGGGCGATTCCGGTTCGCCAAGGGAGACGTAATCGCCTACTCCGGAAACAGCGGTTCCTCGGGCGGGCCGCACCTTCACTTTGAGATTCGGGACACGGCCACCTCAGAGCCCCTCAATCCCCTGTTCTTCGGAATGCCGGTGGACGACACCACCCGGCCGCGGATCTTCCGAATCAAGGTCTACGTGAACGATCCCACGTCTATGGCGGCCGTCCTGTCATCCCGCGGCGATACCCTGGCCACGGCCCGCCAGGGAAGGCCGGCCACCGTCGAGGCCGAAGCCGGCACAAATCCTGGAGAGTACAGGCTGGCCAGAGGCGCGCGGATCCTCGCGGATGGGAGCGTCGGGTTCGGAATTCATGCACAAGACTACCACGACCGCTCTCAATCGAGGCTTGGACTGTACACCATACGCCTGACTGCGGACCAGCTGCCCATTTTTCGCTCTGAAATGGAGCGACTGAACTTCAGTCGGCAGCGCTATCTCAACGCGCATGTGGACTATCGCGAGCGACTCGTGAACCGCCGGTGGGTGCAGCGATCTCATCTCCTTCCCGGCAATGCACTCCCGCTGTACCAGACGGAGCGGAACGGTTTCCTGACCGTGAGGCCTGGCGACCGCGTTCCGATGCGGTATGACCTGTCCGACGCAGCAGGAAACACGGCCAGCCTTGAGTTCGAGCTGCTCGGTGCCGCGCTCCCGAGCCCGCCCGTCCCCCGCCGCGAGGGCTACCTCGTATCGCCGGACCATGCCGAGAGTCTGGTGATGCCCGGCATCATCGTGCGTATCCCCCGCAAAGCCCTCTATGAGGACGTGGAGTTGATGTACTCGTCGGCCGAGCGTCCTCGGGGCACGTACTCCCGTCGCCACAATATCCATAGTGCGACCACGCCCCTTCATCAGTCGATTACCGTCTCCGTTGAGGCCGATGACCTGCCTGTCCGTCTCAGGCCGAAGGCCCTTCTTGCCCGTATTTCCGGAAGTAACCTGATTTCGTCTGGTGGCGAGTACGAGAATGGCTACGTCACGGGGCGCACCCGAACATTCGGTTCGTACGTGGTTGCCGTCGACACCATCCCTCCCGCCGTCAAACCGCTCAACATTTCCGACGGCGCCGACATGCGAAACCGGTCAAGCATTCGCTTTAACGTCCGCGATGAGCGGTCCGGAATCCTCCGCTACGAAGGGCGCATCGATGGAGACTGGATCCTGTTTGAGCACGATCCCAAAAGGTCACTCATCCAGCACACCTTCGACGGGAAGATCGGCCCGGGGCAACACGAGGTGAACCTGCGCGTCGAGGACGGCAAGGGCAATGTCACACGGTACCGCGCGAAGTTCACCCGATAGGAGTCGCACACCTTCGCGGGGGCGCGGCGCAATCGACGGCCGGCGGCGGCCCTACTCTCTTGCCTGCTTGAGTATGACGGCACGGAGCGCATCGCCGGAGGCTGAAATACCGTGCACCGCGATCGGCCGGTCCCAGAATGCGGCAAGGCGATCGGGGACGTCGGGTGGACGCCCGATGGCCTGGGACACGGATTCAGGAAATTTGGCGGGATGTGCCGTGGATGCAACGACTACCGGTGTCCCGTGGCCCCATGTGGTGCGGAGTCGACGAACGGCCTCCAGGCCCACCGCCGTGTGCGGGTCAGCCACGTATCCGGTTTCGCCGTAGACGCGCTTCATGCTCTCCAGCGTTTCCGTGTCTGTTACGGTCGCACCCTCCACCAGCGCCGACAGTTTGTCCCGGCCGAGGAGCCACTTGAGCCGTTCAAAGTTGCTGGGTGCTCCCACGTCCATGGCATTCGACAGGGTCGGGACGGAACGGGAGAAAGAGGCTTCCCGACCAGAGAGGTAGTCTGGAAAGAAGCGATTCGCGTTGTGGGCCGCCACGATTCCTGCCACCTCCAGTCCCCCCAGATGGGCAAGCACGGCCGCCGTGAGGTTGCCAAGATTGCCGCTGGGTACGCAAATGCGCGCCGCCTTGCCGACAGCGCGTGAGGCCCACAGGTAGTACAACGACTGCGGGAGCAGCCTTCCGATGTTGATCGAGTTGGCCGATGAAAGCCCCACCCCCTGGAGATCGGGATCCGCAAACGCCCCCTTGACCATCCGTTGACAGTCATCAAAGGTCCCGTCCACCCTGAGTGCGACCACGCCCTCCCGCTGAACAATCAACTGCCGTTCCTGAGTCGGGCTGACCTGCCCATCCGGGTACAAGAGCACAACGCGAACCCCCGGAATGCCGGAGAACCCGTCCGCTACGGCGCTCCCTGTGTCGCCGGATGTGGCCACCATGACCGTCACCTCTTCCCCGGCCGGCAGCGAGGCCGCCATCAGTCGGGACATCGTACGGGCACCGAAGTCCTTGAAGGACAGTGTCGGGCCATGAAACAGCTCCAGCACGTGCACGCCCTCCCACGCTCCAGCGAGCGGCACGACCGGGACGGGAAAGTTGAGGGCATCCCTCACCGCCGCCTCGACGACATCGGCTTCCATGGCGCCATCCAGCCACCGCACGATCACGCGCACGGCAAGATCCTGAAACGAGGGAGACCGGGCCCAATCTGCCGGGAGACTCGGGACCTCCTGGGGCACGTAGAGCCCTCCGTCCGGGGCGAGGCCACGACGCAGGGCCTCGACAAAACCGACCGTGGTGGCGGAATCTCCCCGGGTGGACTGGTAGGAAACAGGCATCTAGTAGTAGGCCTCGGGCTTCTCCAGATGGGTGAGTCGTGCGCCATGTACGTCCACTGACGTCGCGAGACCGGTCACCCCATGACCGACGTCGCGGGTAGCCTGGAGCATGGCACTGCAAATGGTCTCGGCCGCCTTCCTGTCTGACGCAACCGCGAACATCGCAGGTCCTGAGCCGGTCAGCGCCGCACCAAGGGCACCCGCCTCGCGGGCCGCCCCCAGGATCTGATCATAGCCGGGCACCAGGCGCGCCCGCACGGGCTCCACGAGGCGATCCTGCTCGACGGCGTGGCCGAAGGCCTCCAGGTCACCGGAACGCAGCGCGTCGATCAAGAAGGCAAGGGCCGAGGCGTTGTGGACCGCATCCCTTAGCGGAACCTGGTCCGGAAGCAGCGCTCTGGCCTCCTTTGTCAAGACCCTGACATCGGGGCGGACAACAGCAAAGTGAACTTCGCACGGGATGGTGACCAGGCGGTACCGCTCCGGGTCAGAGGCGAACGTCAGAACAGCGCCACCAAACAGCGCCGGAAGAACGTTGTCACCATGGCGCGCGCCGGAAACTCCGGCTTCGCCCTCGAGGGCCGCGTCGACCGCCTCCGATTTGGGCCCTCCGGAGAGGATCGTCAAGGCACCCAGAGCAGCCGCGCTTGCACTGGCCGCCGAGCTGCCCAGGCCTGATCCTGGTCGTATTCCCTTGACGATGCGTAGTCCAAGGCCGTGACGACAACCCGGGTGCCGCTCCAGAATCCTGACCACCGCTCGCGCCGCCGTGTTTTCGTTCACCGTGGTTGGAGGCTCCCAGACCCCGCCTCCTGGATGTACCGTCACGCCAGGCTCATCGGTCTTGAAGACCTCCACCACATCGCCCATCCCTTCTAAAGCGATGCCGAGCGTGTCGAACCCGGGCCCGAGATTGGACAGGGATCCTGGCCCCCAGATCCTGACCGACTCCGGCACTAGTCGTTCACCGTCATTTCGCCGCGTAGAAACCGCTCGGCCATGGCGACCATGTTGGGACTGCCCATGTAGACCGGGGTCCGCTCATGGAGCGCCTTCGGCTGGGCTTCCATGATCCGGCCCGTCCCGTGTGACGCCGCGCCGCCTGCCTGCTCGACAATGAACGCCAGGGGATTCGCCTCATACATGAGACGCAGCTTGCCGTTCGGATTGGCCTCCGTGGCAGGATAGATGTACAGGCCGCCCTTCATCAGATTCCGGTGGAAGTCGGCCACGAAAGAACCGATGTACCGGGTGCTGAAAGGCCGTTTTGTGGCCGGGTCGTCCTTCTGCATCCACTTGATGTAGTGCTTCAGCCCAGCCTCGAAGGAATTGTAGTTGCCCTCGTTGACCGAGTACATCCGCCCATCTTCCGGAGTGCGGATGTTGGGATGGCTCAGGATGAACTCCCCAATGGCCGGGTCCAGCGTGAATCCGTTCACACCAAAGCCGCTTGTGTAAACGAGCATGGTCGATGACCCATAGACCACATAGCCCGCGCCGATCTGCTGAACACCCGGCTGCAGAGCCGACTTGAGAGACGGCTCCTCGTGGTCGTCCGGGAGCCGGTAAATAGAGAAAATGGTACCGACAGAGACATTCACCTCGATGTTCGACGAACCGTCAAGCGGATCCATCAGGACGATGTACTTGCCGTCCGTACCCAAATCGTTCCTGAGAGGGATGGCCTCGGCATGCTCTTCCGAGCCGATCAGACAGCACTCGCCGCCGCGTCGCAGCGCCTGGACAAACTCCTGATGCGCCATCAGGTCCATCTTCTGCTGGACTTCGCCCTGTACGTTGACGTCGCCGGTGGTCCCGAACACGTCCACGATTCCGGCGCGACGCATGTGGGAGTTCACCTTCTTCGCGGCCACCGACAAATCCCGGATCAATCGCGAGAACGCCCCGGTGGAGTGCGGCAGTTGCTCCTGGCGGTCGATTATGAACTGCTCCAGCGTGAGCGTCTGCCTAATGGCCTCCCTGCGATGGGACTCGATCATGAACGGGCTCGATTCGTCGTCGGTGTCAATCCGGGCAAGATAGAGCCCCCGGGCCGTCCGGGGACGATGCCGGAACGATTTCAGTCCGCAGAGTGATCTGATTCGAGCAGAAATCTCAAAGGCACGTCCAGTCGGGCGCGCCAGGCCGCTTCGTCGTGAGCCGCACCCGGAAACCGCCGTGTCATCCAGTTCTTTTCCCTGCGGTACCCGCCTCGGCTCAGGACACGATTCGCGGCCTGTTGAAGGCGCTCGTACCGGGCAATCTGGGCCTCACTGCCGTAATCGAAGTACAATTTGTGCGTTGCCGGGCTCGGCAGCGTCCGCTCCAGGTATCGAATCATCACGCGCCCGCCGACGGTCCAACTCGTCGAGAGGCAGCACGCAGCGCTGAAGACACTGGGATGCTCGCAGGCCGCATAAAGCGAGATCAGCCCCCCCATGGAGGAGCCCATGAGCCAGGTGGAATCAGCCCCGGGGCGCGTCTGATACTCCCGGTCAATGAACGGCTTCAGTTCCTCGACCATGAATTTCAGATAGGCGTCGGAGCTGGGTTTGCCTCCGTAGGTCTTGGAAAACCTGTTCAGGATGGAGGGGTCCGCCCAGTCATCGAGGGGTCGCTGCGGCATATACTCCGGTATGCGTCGACGCGTGTTCCAGATGCCGACGACGATGGCCGCCGGGAGTGATTCCTCCTCAATGAGCCGCGTCAGGGTTTCGGCAACACCCCAGGTGACGCCCGCGAAGGAGTCCTGGCCGTGGAACAGATTCTGTCCGTCCTGCATGTAGAGGACCGGCAGTGGTTTCGTGCCCTGATCAGGCGGAACCCAAACCTCGATATGACGCGAATCCACGTGCTTCGACGCGAAATCGGTGTGCCGAACGATTCGACCGGCGAAGTGCTCGCTCATGGGTGGCGTTCTGGAGCGAATGAGTGCCTGAGGAACTGGGCCGTGCAGGGAGCCAGGGACGGATTCACTTCGAGCAGCGCCTGCAATCGTGCCAGATCCTCGGGTCGATCCACGTCGAACAGCTCGGGCAAATACCCGACGGAGTGCCCCGCAGTAGTCAGGTGGGCTACGGTCCTGGACGCCACATCGGACCGCGAATAGGCGACGCTCGCCAGGAAGCCCGGATCCACTCCCCGCAGGCCCAGCAGGTAATATCCGCCGTCAGCAGCCGGCCCAAGGACGGCTTGCCCCCGCACCGTCAGGAGCTCGAAGGCTTGCCGAATGGTGTCCGTCGAGAGCGTTGGCGTGTCGGTTCCGATTATTACTACAGACTCGTACCCATCGTTTGTAGCCGCCTCGAACGCGGCCCGCATGCGCCCCCCCAGTGAGGTACCGGTCTGCTTGAACAGGTCCTCCGCACCGGTCAGTACGCGCAGCGGCTCGGGATCCGGAGTAACATACCAGCGGATCCGAACTTCGGGCTCGCCGGACTGGTTCAGCGTAGCCAGGCTTGCGGCGATGTCTCGGACAAACGCGGTGTAAAGCCGTTGGGCACCTTCGGGCCCCAGGACTCCTGCGAGTCGCGTCTTCACCGCTCCCGCGACCGGCGTCTTTGCGAAAACAAGGAGGGCTCGACTCACAGAGCTTTCAGGACTCGTTCAATGACACGGCGCGTCGCTGACACCGCCTGGTCAATCTCATGGGCGGTGGTCCCGAATCCTATCGAATATCGGATTGAGGCCATGTGTTCCTTGCCAAGGGCCTTCAGGACGTGGCTGGCATTCAGTGCGCCGCTGGCGCACGCCGAGCCGGCGGAAACCTCGACTCCTTCAAGGTCGAGCCCCAGGATCAGCATTTCCGCTCCGGAACCCGGCGGGATACCCGGGACCGATACGTGGACGATATGCGGGGCGGAACTGCTCTGCGGCGTATTGACCTCAACGAGATCACTCAACGTCTCCTGCAGTCCGCGCCGAAGGCGGTCATTCAGGATGCGCAGTCCTGCCGATCGATCGGGATTCGCGTACAGGATTTCCATGGCCTTGGCGAAGCCCACGATGCCCGGGACGTTTTCGGTACCGCCACGCCGATTCCGCTCCTGACCGCCCCCTGGCGAGACCCCGCTGAACGGCGTGCCGGGCTTGACGTAAAGCAACCCTACACCCTTGGGGCCACCCACCTTGTGTCCGGAAAGCGTCACGAGATCGGCCCCGAGTTCCGACAGGTTCAGGTCTGACCAGGCCGGGGCCTGGACGGCATCCGTATGCAGGCAGGCGCCTACTGCCTGGCAGGCTTCGGCAATCTCCTGAACCGGATTGACAACGCCCAGTTCATTGTTAACCAACATGAAACTGGCGAAGGCGCCCCTTGTCAGACAAGGTCTTACATCTTCCACCGCAACCACTCCAGCATCGTTCGGCTCAACCATCCTCACCCGGCCACCCGCCCTGCCGTGGACGGGCTGCAACACCGCCTCATGTTCCACCGGAGAGGTCACGCGCTGCCCATTGCCCTCGAAGCCCGAGATAGCCAGGAAGTTGGACTCCGTCCCCCCAGAAGTGAAAATGAGATCTGCAGGAGCCACCCGGAGCAGCGCCGCCAGCGTCTCTCGGGAGACCTCAATCGCATTCCGCGCCCTCCTGCCGGACCCGTGCACAGATGAAGGATTGCCGAAACCTTCGCCGAACCAAGGCAGCATGGCATCCCGAACTGCGGGCGGGATGGGCGAAGTGGCGGCGTAGTCCAGATAAATGGCGGGCATGGAATCGTCCGGGGGGCCACGCCAACGCTGCGGCACCCCGGGTGATCCTTTATTTTGGGACCGCGTCCGCGTATCATCGGGCCTCTAGTCAACCGAGGGTGCATGGACAAATTTGTGGTGCGGGGCGGAAGGCCCCTTTACGGAACGCTGGATGTAAGCGGCTCCAAGAACACAGCGCTTGCGCTCATGGCGGCGGGTCTCCTAGCGGATGGGAAGACCACCATCCGGAACGTGCCGGCCCTCAGGGATATCTACACCTTCTCGCGCGTCATCAAGGTCACCGGGGCTGGCGTGGAGTTCGACGAGGCCGATCACCGTCTCGAGATTGACGGCGCCACGGCCTCCAAGACCGTAGCCCCCTACGAACTGGTCAAGCGCATGCGTGCGTCCTTCTACATGCTGGGCGCATTGTTGGGGCGATTCGGGAAGGCACGTGTCTCCCTGCCTGGAGGTTGCGCGTGGGGCCCCCGCCCCGTCAACCTGCACATGGAGGGCATGGAGGCCCTGGGTGCCTCCATCGATTTGGAAGACGGCTACGTGGTGGCCACTGCCCCCTCCGGGCGCATGCCGGGCGGCGTATTCGAACTCAACCCGTCAAGCGTCGGCGCCACGATCAACCTCCTTCTGGGAGCCGTCACGGCCTCCGGTGGTTCCCGCATCGACAACGCGGCCAAGGAACCGGACGTCGTTGACTTCTGCAGGATGCTGCAGCGAATGGGCGCCCGTATTGACGGCGTCGGGACCCGAACGCTGGAAATCGAGGGCGTTGACGCCTTGAGTCCGGTGGACTGGACCAACTCCCCGGATCGTATCGAGGCCGGTACCTTCATGATCGCCGCGGCCATCGCCGGGCGGGTAGGTGAAACCATCTCCGTGCGCGGCGTGAACATCGATCATCTGGGCAAGCCCTTCATGGACGCCATGAAAGGGACCGGTGTCGGGTTGTCGATTGACGGCGACACCGTGGCCATCACCCGGCCCACCACGTTGAAGCCGATATCGGTTCGGACAGACGTGTTTCCCGGCTTTCCGACCGACCTCCAGGCCCAATGGACGGTACTCCTTGCCTGCGCCGAGGGCAACGCCCGCATTCGGGACACCGTGTATCTGGATCGCTTCAAGCACATTCCGGAACTGCGGCGCATGAACATGAACGCCATCGTGATGGATGGCGAAGTAGTGGTCGAGGGCGGTCGGCAGCTGAGCGGGGCCCACGTCATGTCGACCGATCTTCGGGCTTCGGTGTCCCTGGTTCTTGCCGGAATGGTCGCCGAAGGTGAGACGCACGTCTTGCGCATCTACCATTTGGATCGCGGGTACGAGCGACTCGAGCAGAAACTGTGCGCCGCCGGTGCGGACATCAGGCGCGTGAGCTACGACGAATGGGCCGACCCTGAAATGGAGTAGGC
>JAJCYP010000016.1 GCA_029262855.1 Bacteroidota bacterium
GTATTGGCATCGGGCCGGCGCTCCACCAGGAGCATGAGCGTCTCCCTGCCGTCATAGCGGACCAAGCCTCGCCGCTCATCGACTCCTTCCCTGACCTCGGCTACATCTTTGAGCCGGACAGGTACGCCCGATTGCCGCATCACGATGGTCTGCCTGACGTCCTCTACGGAGGCAAACTCGCCGCTCACCTCGACGGCAAACCGAAACGGTCCCCGTCTGATCGATCCGCCGGGCTGTGCCACGTTGGCAGCACGCAGGGCAGATTGAATGCGGCCGATGTTCAATCCATAGGCAGAGAGCCTTGAGGGGTCGATCACAACGTCCACACGCCGATCAAATCCGCCCGTTACCAGGACGCGCGCCACGTCCGGAATCTGTTCCAAGCGACGGGCGATCACCTCTTCGCCCAATCGTTTCAGTCCGACCAGGTCGGATTGGTCACCGGCTCCGCCCGCCTCGCTGAGGGCCAGCACCATGATCGGGCGATCGTTGGGGTTCATGCGCAGAACCGTCGGCCGACTCGCGCCCTCCGGTAGAGCCCCGATTTGCTTGTCCAGCTGCTCTCGGACGTGCAGCATCGCGAGGTCCAGACGGGTATTCCACCCGAAGTCCAATCGGACCAGGCTGCCGCCCAGCATGCTTCGAGAAGTCAGGCTTTTCAGCCCATCCGTCCCGGCGACGGCTTCTTCAACACGCTCGGTGACAGCGCGCTCCACCCGCTCCGGCGGCACGTCCGGATACCCGGTCCAAACGACAAGCGTCGGGTAGCGGACGTCGGGCAAGAGGGTCACAGGGAGCCTGAGGTACGCCACAGCCGCAGCGACCAACACCAATGCGAAGAAGGCTGTCAATGCGACCGGGCGCCGGTAGCATATTGTGAGGAAGAATCTCACTGCCCGGGTACAATCACGTTTTCGGCCCGCACGGAGGCATCATGCGATAGGGCGTGATGACCAGAAACCGCCAATGAGTCCCCCGCCACGAGAGGTTCGATAATCTCAACGAAGTCACCCGATCGTCTGCCGACAGTCACATAAGTCCATTTCGCCTTCCCCCCGTCGACCAGAAAAACGAGGTCTCGCCCCTGCCGGACCAGGAGCGATCCAGTTGGAATCACCACCCGCTCCGAGAGGCGCCCTGCCTCTAATTCCACGTACGCGAATAGGCCGGAGATCAGGAGTCCCGATCGATTCGGAAGAACGACGGTTACGCGGCCCGTCCCTCGCTCGGTATCCACAGACGGATTGATCGAGAAGACCGTCCCGACGAGTGCTGTATCGGCCAGCGCAGGAATTCGAACCAGCGCACTTCCACCCCGCTTAACCCGCGCCAGGTCGGCCTCAAGCACATCGACTTCTACGCGCATCCTCCTGTCGTCGAGCAGTGTAAAGATTTCCTGCCCGATTCCAACCCGCTGCCCAACCTCAACTTCGATATCGGCCAACCGTCCTGAAAACGGGGCACCCAGCTTCGTCCTGGATAGTGCCAACCGGGCCCGGTCAGCACGACTCTCAGCTTGGGCGAGTCCCGAGACCACGGCCTCGACCTCGCCGCGCTTGCCGCCTCCTCGCAGAACGGCTATGTCGAGCCGTCGCCGAATAGTGGCCAACTCGGCATCGGTCGTGATCCCACTCGCGTGGTCGGCCAGCGCTTGGGCGTAGTTGCCCCGGGCCGCGGCCACACCCGTGGTGTCAACGATTCCCTCTGCACTGAACGCGGTGAACGTGGAGAATTCCACCTGAGCATTCAGGAGGTCGCTCTCAGCCTCACGAAGAGCGATCTCCTGCTCCCGGTCGTCGAGCACCAACAGGACCTCCCCTTTTCGCACGAAATGTCCCTCTTCGTGCGGTCTTGCGCGGACGACACCAGAGGCCTCGGGGCTGAGCGCCGCCTCACGCCACGGCTTCAGGTGGCCGGTGGCTTCGACCCGAATCACAAATTCGGTCGGCTCGATGACCACTACGTCCACGTTCGCCCTCCGGGAGGAGCCGGCTGCATCGGTCTGCGGGCGAGATTCCGCCTCGGCCGTGCCCATCAAAGTGGGCCAAAAGCCGTAGCCGACCAGGCCGACAACGGCCACCAGCAAAACGATTCCAGCCCATTGCCAAGCCTTGACGCCGTTCATTCGCTATTGGGTGTCTTTAGGGGTGCCGGGCAACATACGGTTTGTGGGCGGAACCGAATCGACTCCCGCCGAGAAGGCCGATGTCGAGGCCGAATTCCCAACCCTGGGACAACTAGACTGTTTAGGTGGCTCCCTATTTCTGCGTAACCCGCGTGAGGGGCGGCACGCGTGACACGTCCGAAAATCCCTTCAGCCGTCCTGCCATTGCATCATCCAGGGTGGTGCCCGCGGGATAGAGCAGCGCCCCCTCAAGCGTCACCAGGTCCGAAACCAACGTCATCCCCGCGCGCAAGTCATGCGTGGCGAGCAGCCAGCCGTCATGGGAGTCCTGGCCATCATCGTCCTGAACCACCTGTTCAAGAAGATCCACCATTCGGGGGTCAAACAGGGTTCCTGCTTGCTTCCGGATTCGGTCAACTGCGCCCGGCGCGTCGTAACGCTCCTTGTTTCGCATGTTGTCATAGGCAGAGGCCACAGCCACGACTCGGGATGCCAGGGGAATCGCCAGTCCCTTGAGCTCGGACGGGAATCCACTCCCATCGAACGATTCGTGGTGGTGCTTCACTCCTGTCTGGATGGACTCCGTTCCCGGGATTGATTCCAGGAGAGCTGCGGCCCGAATGGCATGGGCTACGTGGGCGTGTCGAGATCTCCCGCGGTCCTGTTCGGAAGTTGTGAGCTTGCCGAGATCGTGGGCAAGACCCGTCAGGCGTATCGCCTTTATTTGATCCACCTTCAACTCAAGATAGACGGCCATGCGGCACGCCAACTCGGCAACTCGACGCCCGTGACGGCCAACCAGCGGCGAGGACAGGTCCGCGATGTCGGCCAGAACACCGATTGAAATACTGTATCCGTCCTCCAACGATTCCTGATTCGCATTCCACCGGGTCAGCAGACGGTCCCTTTCCGCCTCCGCATGAACAAGAGCGGAAATGTCACGCTTGATTGCGACGAAATGTGTGGTTTCTCCCGACTCCGCGATCGGGCTGACCTTCATCTCCTCCCAGCGCAGGCTCCCATCCCGGCGCTTGTTGATGATTCGACCCGTCCAAACGCCGCCTGCGGAAATGGTCTCCCAGAGATCCTTATAGACCTCGGGCGCGTGCATTCCTGACCGTAGAACCCTGACGTTTTGGCCAACCAGCTCATCCAACTCCCATCCGGTCATTTCAGCGGTCGCCGCATTCGCCCAGACAATGTTGGCAGC
>JAJCYP010000017.1 GCA_029262855.1 Bacteroidota bacterium
AATACCTCATCTCTCCCGAGAGATCCGCAAAACACTGCGCGGCTTCGTCCTTGGTGACCAGTGCAGCTCCACTCGCGGCTTTGATTCCATAGTAGTTGGTGAAGCCTTCGCTGAACCACTTGGCTTCTGAACGAACTAGATCGCTGTGTGTCCACCAATGAAACGCCTCATGTGCGAGGGTGACCGCAGAATTGTGTTGAACGATTGATCGGTTGCCAGCCGCTCCCCCATGCATGAAACGGGAAGGCACGATGATCACCGAGCGTGGTCCACTGCCATGTGGGGGCGGGGTACCGATAAGAGCCAGATAGTGTTGGATGACTTTAGTTGCCTGTTCCGCTCCCAAGCCTGTCGCTTTGTGAGGAGTCGAGATGAGGAACACCGTGTCTTGGACGGTAACCTCGCGAACATCGAGAAGTCCGAGCCCCAGATAGTCGATGGCAGCTAAGTCCTCAGGGGAGAGCCAGAACCCGTCGCCATCCCGGACCCATGGCGTTACTGCCACCCAGTCATCCGGAAGAGTAAACGTGACGCGTGCTGAGTCTGAGCCGTGGTCGAAAATCGGGAAGACGCTTGATGTCCTCAGGACAGCGAGCCCTTCCACCACCCGGGCTCTGGCATCTGCTGGATCGTCAGATGTGGAGCCTGGTGGGTAGAAGGTCGGGTCCACGGTGTATTCGATGATCACTGACCGAGAAGCTCCGCGCAGGTCGATCGTCCGGGCATGTTCATGTCCTTCGGCACCGACTTCAATCGGAAGTGCCCGGTCATTTGACAAAGCACGGAGATCCTTCAAGGCATCGGGGTGCCGACGCAAATCACGAAAGCTGATCCCCAACGTGGGAGCGCCCGCAAGTCCATCGAGCGAGATCTCTGCTCGAACTCGAACGAGGCCACTCTCGGGGTCGGAAATTCGCACGTCATACTCAATCTGCGCCGAGTTAGTGGGGTGTTCCTGCCAACTCTTGGCCTCACGGTCGGACATGCATGAGCCCATTGTCGCGACTACGAACGTGCAGATCACACGCGCACTACCACTCGCTGCCAAGGTCGCTCTCATTGCCAGGGTTCCCTCGTGAGCCTACTCTCGTGTGTCAGCTGCGGCGGAAGGTCGTCCGCCTCTTCAGGCAGTCAATGGCAGTTTCGCACCGTTCTGGACCGCCTACTCGGAAGCGAACCGACCCACCACTTCACTTCTTCTCGGCGGGAGTCTCGGCTAGATAGGGCCTGCCTCGACCCGTCTCCACCAGGAGCCGTAGACTCTCCAGATAGTAGCCCCAGTTGAAGTTGTATCGACCGTACTCCTCGTCGCTTAGCTCCTCGGCGTACACCTGCCGGAAGAACAGAATGGAGCCCTCCTCTCGGGGCTCGATTTCGAAGCGGAATGTGTTCTCGGCCCACGGCTCGTGGCCACCCACACACTTCCACGCCACAAGCTTCGGCTCCTCCAGAGCCGTAATCTCCATTTCGGGGTTGAATGTCGCTCCGAAGGTGAAGTCGACCGTTCCGCCGAGACGGACGTCGGCTTTGACTTTCGTTGTCCACCACCGAGCCAGGCCGACCTGCGTAGCGAGCACCTCAAAGACCTTGTCTGGCGTGGCATCCCTAATGTCTACGGTGTGAAGTATCGTCTTCATCGGTCCTCCTCGTATTCCACGGGCTGTATCTGTCGTTCTTTGGCAAGCCTCCGGATTCGCTGAGTGCACATCAGGCGCGGTGTTGCATTGCAGTTCGGAGACATTGCGTGTAGTAGCCATGGATGCGTGAAGTACACATCACAGGCACTGCCGGTAAGTTCAGCAACAGCGACAGGAATATCGTTGATCACGGCGCATTGCTCGGCCATCCAGGGTTCCGGACGCGGTTGTGAAACTGCCTTTGAAACGCTCTTGAACCACGGGTGGCTGTTGAGCAAAGCCAAACGAGCACGTTTCATCTTCTGGAGCGTTTCATGTGACTGGTCCAGGACAAATTCTTGTATCACTCGATGCGAACCTTCGACAACGAGCGTACCGCCGCCGCCCGGTTCGAGATCAGCGAGTAGGCCGAACATCTGTACGCCCGATAGTTCGGTGGGCGGTGTGTTGTATGGATAGTCAGTATGCCAAGTGATCGTTGAGACATCGACCTGACCTTGGAAGAGGCTGTTCCAGGACCACTGCTCGGACGGGAATGTTGCCAGAATCTGGCCCCAGGTGGAGGGCTCTTGCCAGTCGCCTTTCCCCAATAAATGATCAATAGCCGAGCGGATGTCAGGCGAACCGAATGGTCGAAATTCTGGTTCTCTATTTAGGTCGCCGATTCCGCGCACGCCACCGGCGATCCAAGTAGCCGAATCGTGGCGGTGCATTCCGTGTCTCTCTTCCAGAGCTCGCCAGATCCGAGCAGCCATGGTTGCCACAAGATCCTCAGGTAACGCACCGGGCATGCGCGTGAATCCCCTCTCGAAGAACTCCTTGCATTGCTGATCGGAAAGCATTTTCTCGTGTCGACCACGGTAGTGGCCGTGCTGATCGCCGAAACCTGACGCCTATTCTAATTTATGCACGCCCGACTGGATTTGCCGATCGGTTCCTCGCAAACAGCAAGCAATCCCATCACGACTGCAGCCGCGAGACTGAAGACCATCTACCTGGGCCGAGAACCCACTTGGGTCGGAGGCCGGTTTGAAGAAAGTGGGGCATGGTCAGTGGTAGTCGGTAGCGTAGGAGTGCAGACAAGCAATTCAACGGTTGGGGCAATCTGCGGGCTGTCCTACCTTTTTTGATCATGACACCGATCGCCACCATGCGCCCCTTATTGCTATCCCTGATCGCCCTCCTCTTCTCAACTCTTCCCGCCCTGGCCCAGGTCGAGGGGTATTACCGCCATCCGGACATCCATGGCAATCAGATTGCCTTCTCTGCCGAAGGCGACATCTGGACGGTTTCCACAGATGGTGGGTCGGCCATCAGGCTGACGTCGAATGTGGCGGAGGAATCCTATCCGGTCTTCTCACCTGACGGCGGTCACATCGCCTTTAGTGGCGCCTACGAGGGTAGCCCGGATGTGTATGTGATTCCGGCACAGGGTGGGACACCAAAGCGCATCACCTGGCTGGCACGCGCCAACGCGCGTCCAGTGGGGTGGGTAGAGGATGGACGTGTGTTGGTCAGGGCGTCGTGGGCAGCAGGGGTGCCGGATTTCCGACTGGCGCTGGTGTCTCCCGAGACGGGTGATGTCGAGGAGGTCCCACTGTCCCAGGCTGCAGAGGGCTCATACACCGAAGACGGATCGCTGATCTTTGCCCGCATGCCTCGTCAGGGCAGCAACAGTCGTTTCTACAAGGGTGGCTCGGCGCAGCAGCTCTGGCGATTCGACGGCGAAGGTATTGAAGCCATCCCGCTGACCCGGGACTATCCCGGCTCGTCGCGTCAGCCGAATGTGCTGGCCGATGGGCAGGTGTATTTCCTCACCGACCGGCGGGATGGCATGAACGTGTGGTCGATGACCCCCGATGGATCGAACCTTGCCCAGCACACGAACTACTCCGATTTCGACATCCAGGAGCTGGCCTCGGACGGCAATCAGCTGATCTATCGTCTCGGCGCGGATCTCTACACCCTGACACCGGGCGAGACCCCAAAGAAGGTTTCGATTCGCCTGATGTCTGACATTGAGCAGTCGCTCACGGACTGGGAAACCTCACCGTTCGACCGGATTGCTAACGCGGCCCTTTCGCACAATGGCTCGACGGTGGCCCTGGTTTCGCGTGGAGAGTTGTTCACGGCGCCCGTCGGACCCGGACGCTGGGTTCACCTTTCCCGCAATTCAGCTGTTCGCTATCGCAGCGTCGTGTTCACGAGCGACAGTCTTCATGTCTTCGCCCTCTCCGACCGGAGCGGTGAACTGGAATGGTGGAAAGTCCGTGTCGACGGCACCGCCGCTCCTGAGCAGGTCACCGATGGACCCGCGATGCTTCGCCTCGACGCGGCGCCCTCGCCCGACGGCCGGTACCTCACCCATCGGGACTACGATGATGCGTTGTGGCTCGTCGACCTTCAGAGCGGAGAAAGCAAGGTGCTCGCCGAGGCACCGGTATTCAACTCCGCAGCTTGGACGGCAGACAGCAAGCACATCGTTTACGCCCGCGACGACCGCAATATGATGGGCGTGCTTTGGGTCTACGACATCGACGATGACACGCACACCCGGATTACATCGAATCGCTTCAACGACTACGGCCCCCACATCTCCACGGACGGGGAGTGGCTGTACTTTGTGTCGACGCGGACTTGGAACTCATCCGTGGGCAGTCCCTGGGGCGAACGTGCCCCGATGCCGCATTTCGAGGACCGAGCGAAGGTATACGCGATGCCGCTCAAGGATGGAGCTACGTTTCCGTTTGCCGAACCCAACGAACTGACGGATACCAAGGCCAGCGAAGACCTGCGATGGGATCGCGCGGATGCCTTGAGGGAACTACCCATTCCGGCTGGGTCCATGAGCATTGTCGGTCTCACAAAGGATCGGTTGCTCTATACCGAAGGCCGGGATCTGAGGGGCATTTCGCTGAAACATGGTGCCGATTCAGTGACCATTGCGGAGGGCGTCTCATCCGTGCAACTGTCGGGGGATCGAGAGAAGCTCATGCTACGCAAGGGCACGGCATTCCACGTGATCCCGGCCTCGTCGGGCGCGGCCACCAAGCTGAATGACGAAAACCAGGTTCACCTGGACAACTGGGAGTTTGCCGTCAACAAACGCGACGAGTGGAATCAGATCTACATGGACATGTGGCGCCTGCACCGGGATTATTTCTGGGATCGGGATATGGGCGGCGTGGACTGGAAGGCCATGCGCGAGAAGTATGCGCCCCTTCTGCCGCGCGTCGGTTCGCGCCAGGCTCTTGCGGATCTACAGGGCATGCTGGTTTCTGAGCTAAGTCTCCTGCACTCCAACGCGGGCGGGGGAGACGCGCGGGCCGCGGACAATCGCGCGGCTCCGGCTGACCTCGGAGGGCGGTTCGTGCGCGATGACGCCACGGGTGGTTTCCGCCTGGTCCACCGTCTGACGTACGACCCCGATCTCCTGGAATACCGAGGACCGCTTGCCCATCCGGACGCCAATGTTGAAGAGGGCAGCGTGATTCTGGCGGTGAATGGTCAATCGACTGCCGATGCTCCTGCCCTGGGCGCGCTGCTCATGAATCAAGCGGGCAAGCAGGTGCGACTCCGCATCCAGAATCCCGACGGATCAGAGCGGGATGCCATCGCGACGCCCATCAGCGGCGGCCAGGCCTACAGCCTCCGCTATCACGAGTGGGAGCACACGCGGCGATTGGAAGCAGACCGGATGTCTGAGGGCAACGTGGGCTATCTCCACCTACGGGCGATGGGACGCGGCGACGCCGGGCAGTTCACGCGAGAGTTCTACTCGCAGCTGGACAAGCAGGCCATCATCATCGATGTGCGGCACAACAATGGAGGCAACATTGACTCCTGGGTGCTGACGCAGCTAATGCGTCGCCCGTGGGCGTGGTTCAAATCGCGCGCGGGCTACACCTCTCCGAACATGCAGTACAGCTTTGGTGGACACTTGGTGATCTTGGTCGACGAGCGTTCGGCATCCGATGGGGAAGCAGTAGCCGACGGATTCCGGCGCCTGGGCCTCGGAGCCACTATCGGTGTTCGCACCTGGGGTGGCGAAGTCTGGCTCTCCAGTTCAAACCGGCAGGTCGATAACGGGGTCACGCGGGCTTCAGAGACCGGAGTCTTTTCCGACGGCGAATGGCTGATCGAGGGTTGGGGCTTCGTGCCGGAGATCGAAGTCGACAACCCTCCCTACGCCACCTACAACGGACACGATGCACAGCTGGAAGCGGCGGTCGCGCATTTGATGCAATTGATCGAAGCGGATCCGCGGATGTGGCCGGAGCCGCCTGAGTATCCGGAGTTGATTCCGGGCTCCGGGTTTCCGACGCCTTGGAATCGGAGGTAGGGGCTTGGCTGCCGTCCGGCCAAGAGAGGCTACCGCCCACCGCGAACCACTACACCACGGCCCAGCAATCTCCCGCCGCCGCGAATCACGTACGTGTATAGGCCTGGTGCCCAGGCGGCGGTAGAAACTAGGACTCCCAGCCGGCCTGTCGATGCATTGAGCTCAGGGGCAGTGACGCGTCTCCCCAATAGGTCGAAGATGTCCACGGTGGCACCCAGCGTGGTGGAGGTGTGGAATTCAATCCGCAGCTGATCCGAGAAGGGGTTGGGAAAAGCAGCGCTTGGCAGCGTTTGCGGAGTGAAGCCTTGGGCCCGAGAAGTGGCGGCCGCCACGTCGCCCGAAGCGTCCCACCGGGCCACAAAACCGTTCGGGTAGCCCTCCACGTCGAAAAAGAAGCCGCCCGTGTAGAGTTCGTCGCCAAGAACAGCCACGGCGTCAATGCTAGCGGTGCGATCCGAGACGACATTAAATCCGCCTCCAAGGGCGTGCCAGGCTGTTCCGTCCCAGCGAGCGGCAGTCTCCGTCCAGCAGCACCAGGGCCTGCACGCTGTTGTCGAACCCCTGTCCGAGCGATTCCCAGGCCGAGCCGTTCCAGCGGGCGATGTGATTGACAAGGACGCTGTCGGATGCGGTCTTGAAGGAGTAGTCAAACTGTCCGCCGACAGGCCGGGTTTGGCTCAGCGCTCCAGCGCCCCCTTCCCAGCCAGAATCTCGTCGCGAAACTTGGCGATACGGGCAATCCGCGTTTCGGACTTCTTCGCTGCGTTGAGATTGTAATAGTAGCTCCTCCGGCGGCCCGGAGTAAGGCTATTGAACGCCTCGGCCAGTTCTGGGTCGCAGTCCAGCGCCTCCGTCAGCTCTTCGGGAACGTCCACTTCTGTTTGGACCTTGTCGGGCTTTATCCCCGCCTCGGCATAGCCCATGGACTCCAGCAAGTAGGACTTGATGGTCGACTCCATTTCTGCCACCTGGCCATGGTCAGAGAAGCACATCATATCGGGGTGCCGCGTGTTCGGGCCCCGCTTCTCCAAGACCGTCTCTGCATCCTTCAAGAGCGCCGCGTTGAGAAAGGTGAGCCGGAAATCGCCGCGGAAGGCGCCCATTATGGCGATGTTGCGATCCGCGTGCATGTAGCAGGGATGCGCCCACTTCAGGGTTTCAATCAGCCCTACCTCAAGGCAGATCCTGCGCAGGCCGGTGAGGCCGCGAATCCAGTGCCGAGTGGAGCAATCGGGCGTGGCGAAGCGCGCGCAGCGGCCGCAACCCTTGGAGAAGAAGTCCTCGATGTTGGTGATCATCATGAGTCCGCGCGCAAACTGCTAAGTGGGTAATATGCGGTCAGCCTCGCGAGCGTCGCAAACAAACCGAAAGATCGAATGGCAGACCACGATCCCGACCCCGGTACCTTGCAGGTAGTCCACAATCATGCCCGCGGCCGATTCCAGATTGACCTGGGCGGGCAGCCCGCGGTAGCCGACTACATCCGGTCAGGGGACCGCGTCTCCCTCCATCACACGATGGTCCCATACGCGCATCGCGGAAAGGGCATAGCCGCGATGCTGGTGCGGGAGGTACTCAACTGGGCGCGTGAAGAAGGACTGACGGTCCGACCGCAATGCTCCTATGTCGGGCATTTCATCGCCCAGAACCCCGAGTATCGCGACCTCACAACCTCGGACACCTAGGCAATCTCTCTACAGGTTCGATCCCTCGCGGATGATCTGCATATATGTTCGGACTCCACGGCCAAGATTATCAACGCTGATCTTCTCGTTGATACCGTGAAAACCCGAGAGGTCTTCCATCGTCTGCACCATCGGGTTAAATCGGAATGAGTTATCTGCGACCCGGCCATAGTGACGGGTATCGGAGCCGGCAATCATGAGCCCCGGCGTTACGACGACGTCTCCATAGATCTGACGCACCGCACGTGCGATGGCAATGTACCCAGGCGAATTCCACTCAGACACCGCAGAAGCTGGCCGACCGGAGCCGCGTTGCCTAACCTCGACATACTCGCTTTCGACTACCGATCTGACGTGGGTCAAAACACGTTCGACGCTATCCCGAGGATGGATTCGAAAATTGACTACTGCAATTGCTTCCGACGGCAAAACGTTGGTTTTTTCACTGGCTGACAACATGGTCGGGGCAATCGTCGTTCCGAGAATCGCGTTTCCAAAGGTGAGGTCCGTCATCTGTTTTTCTATGACGCCCCCAAAGACCCACAGATTGGCAAAGACCACCTTGTAGCCAAAGGGCATATACCGGCTCACCGAATCAAAAACCTGCCGGCTCAAGCCCGTCAAACCACCGGGTATCGGATGATCCTCGAGTTTGACGATGGCAGCTGAAAGTCGTCCGACCGCGGTCTCGGTTGGCGGCATCGACGAATGCCCACCTGGTGCCTTTGCGACGAGTTCGAGCGTAACGCTGCCCTTTTCTGCCACGTTGATTGACGCAACCAGCGGATCGACACCGGGAAACAACCCATCGAAAAGAAAGGAACCCTCATCCAGCGACCATTCCAATCGCACGTCCTGACCTTCAAGGTAGTCGGCTACCTTCGCGGCCCCGTCGTTTCCACCATTCTCCTCATCATGCCCGAAACTCAGATAAATAGTTCGCTCGGGGACAAAGCCTGACTGGATTAGCGCTGTAGCCGCTTCCATTATTGCGATGACAGCGCTCTTGTCGTCTTGAGTTCCTCGTCCCCAGATTATTCCGTCCACCACGGCGCCGTCGAATGCAGGATGAGACCACTGATCTTGTGTTGCCGGGCTCACCGGGACGACGTCGTAGTGACCGGTGAGCAGAATTGGCATGGCGGTAGAATCACGACCCCTCCAGCGGTACAACAAAGTGTAGTCGCCCAATAGTTGCAGGTCCATCTTCTCGTGGACCTGCCGATAGGAGGCTCTCAGCCAGTCGATAAAGCCCAAAAACTCCTCGGGCTTAAAGTCACTCGCATTCTCAGGAGAGACAGTCTGAAATCTCACCGCCTCGCTCAGGTGACGAGCAGCGACACCATCGTCAAAGTCGATTTCAAGCTGTGAAATAGCCTCCGGCGACTGGGGTTGATGCAGCCAGGCGCGGACCAGAATCACAGAGATGACGAGCGCCAAAACCACGACAACCGCACGCCAGCGATTTCTTTTCAGTGTGTCCATTCCACTTCCTCGACCACTGACTGTCTGCGGCTCCCGTCTCCGCTCGTCCACCGCCAGTTCTCGTGAATACGCAGGCGCCCGTCTTCCAGTACTTCTGGTGTTGGCACGTTCTCGGAGCCGGTAGCGAAAACCCGTCCGGTCGCTCACTTCTCCGTTCGCAGAGTTCGCGACGCCGATGAAACGGCGACCGTCGTAGTTGATCGGATCCATTGCTTCAGAAAGCGTCGAATCCCGCCCATGCGATATACCCTGCGAGGCCGACGAGCATGGCTGTGATGATGAGCGATGGCAATGGATCCTACCGTCCACGCCTTAGCCGGGCTTCTCGCCGCGGATTAGCATATCCATGAATTTGTGAAACCTCCTCTGCCTGGTTTCCGGTTTCTTTGCGGAGGTCAGGCCATAGGCGATGGTGGAGCGGTTGGATTTGGTTAGCGTCTCATAGAATAGTTTCGCCGCCAGCCTGTTCTCCAGAGCTGCCAGGAAGTCCGCCGGGACCGTCATTTCACTTACCGCATAGGCGTTCTCCCACCGGCCGTCCGCTTTGGCAGCACGAACGTGCACGAGCCCTGACTCCGTCATCCGGCCCTCGCTTATCAGACGCTCCACATGCTCTCTGTTCCTTTTCGACCAGTTGCTTCGCGCCCTCCTGGGTGTAATTCGCTGAAGATAGGCTTGGTCATCGATTGACTTCTTAACGCCGTCGATCCAGCCCCAGCACAGCGACTCAATCACGACATCGTCCCAAGTCACGCTCGGAATCCCGGTCTTCTTCTTGAACATCTTTACCCATAGCTCACATTCGGTGGCGTGATTCACCTTGAGCCACTGGCCGAGTTCCTCCGGTGCTGCGAAGGCCAGGATTCGCGCTGGGTCGAGTTCAGGCATGAAACTAGGTCCTCTTCGGCATCGCGGATGGTTATTCCGTTCCGTGGGAGGCTGGGTCCCGAAAAGCAGCCGCGACGCTACTCTGCATGCCAAAAAAGTCTCACCAATTGGCCTTGATGTAAGCGTTCGATCGGCGGGAGTTCATCATCTGGACCTTCCCATCTCCAGTGATTTTCAAAAACGTATGTAACACGCGGATATGCCGCGTCTTTGCAAACAGCATGTCCGCTGTACTCTTCCATTCCTGGTTCACAGGCAAATCGATCGGGGTCGATCTCAGACATTTCTGAGCCCATCAATTCCCCGGTCGGCCCAGTGCTCCATTCGCTCTCGAATTCAATACTCCCAATATTGACGTTGTCTGAATCGGGATGAAAATATCCAATGTGGTTTCCCCGATAGGAGAACTGCAGAGCCTCCCAGACCCCCGATTCATTCTCCATTGGGGTACGGATCAATTCCAAGTCTGCCTGCGCCGCACTGATAGCAGATTCTTCAAAAGGAATGCTTCCGTCAATGCCTCCCCACCCTTCATCAGAAAGAGCAAGCACATTTGATCGGTTTTCGGGGCTCACGCAGTTCGATTCAGAATTTTGTGACAGGGAATCGAATTCTACCAGTCTGGCCTTGGTCATGTGGGACATCTGGGAAATCTCCAGCAGAGGGGCCATGGTGCCGCCCTTGACCGGAATCCGGGACCGCAGGCCGGCATCGGAGCGGATGTCCAACCAGTTCATATGGGAATCAAAGAGAGCTTCTTTCTGCTCCAATGGGCACTCCTGGGCAAAATCCATCAACGCGATGTACAGCTGCGCGTTTAGCATGCCCAACTCCACCGAGGCAGAGACATTCATTTCGTACTGAGACATGGCCTGACCCTGCACCTCGCGAATCCACTCGAGTTCATGGATCATATCAGGCCGCCAATCCAATTTCGGTTGGACTGCCTGGGCGGGGGATGGGTCTTTCACATCGGTGCAACCGGCGACTAGTAAAACCAAAGCGAACAGCGAAAGTGGTTTCATGGTGGTGTTTGTGTTGGATTCCGGGTCTTCCTCAGTTCCAGAGTCACCGCCCCGTATAGCTCGGCATTACCAAGGAGGCCAGACCCGAAAACCACTGCGACGGACTCGACGCCCACTAGGGACTTGGGCTGGTCGACAGCAAACTGAGCGACGGCGGGTTTCGAGAAGACTGCGAGGCCAAGAAGGCAGGCCATCAACGTCGCTTTCATGGTTGTCTCCGACTTCAGATGAAACGTTGCACAATGTAGTAGGGCCAGCTAACGTCTGCCACATCTGGTGTCAATGCTAGCCCTTTGCGGCCTAACGGTTGAGCGTTGAGCGGTGATGCGAAGCGAATCCTCCCCGACGGTGGCGTGTCATGTCGTGACCGCTGGCTGGTCGCTCAATTTCGCCCCTGTATGGTTAGCCGGAATTCGTTGGATATGCGCTCCTGCTTGGGGAGTAGGTCGTCATGACGAGGGCCATATTGATCCGAGCCCGGTACCGTAAACCTGGAAGCTGAGTCGATACGTGCCCGGAATCGAGTCGCTCGGGAGACCGGTGTTGTACTCGAACAGCCAAGCGGCAAAGTAAAGCTCGTGCGGAAGGTTGAGAGAGTCTCCGGCGATGACAGGACGTAGTTCGGATGTGCCGACTGCGAGCACGGCCGAGGACAATTCGGCGGTCTCTAATGGCGGGTTGTTCGCACGACTATCGAAACTCCACACTCAAGAGTGCGGCTTCCAAGGCGTCGCAGTCAGCATCCCTACGGCAGAGAATCGACATAGTCAGTGAGGTGGCGCCGAGTCTGAATCCCTCCACCAAGCGCGCTGGCAAAACGCCCGGCACATGTAGCCCAGAGAAGTACCGCAGGTGTCTGTACTCGGCTACTTCCGGGCGCACCTGATAGCGTACAAGTCGAGCATCCCTGCCGTCTACTGCGACAGCGCGTGCAGAATATCCCGCCTGGCCCTCGTTTCTCAACGAGTTGGAGTGCTGCCCGTAGTTAAAGAACAGAACGACGTCCTCGCCGCGATACTCCCCGATGTAGGAATCAATCCCCATAACGTCCTGACGCACTGGGCAGGTCGGAGCCAGAAAACTGAACAAACCTCGCGCGTCGACCCGCTCCCAATCTTCCGAATCGGTCAACCGCAGGTCTGGCTGGCTTGACACGCACGCTACCAAAGTGGCCGAGAGCAGGAGGGCTCCCGTGCCACGTCGCCAGGTGAGTCGCTGAGTGCGCATTCCGGTTAGCCGATTTGCGGCGGAGCCGCTGATGTCCAAGGAGGCGTCGGCCGGTGACCCGAGTTCGAAAAACTGTCTGGTCATCTAGATTCTTCCGAGGTTTGCAGGATCCAGTTGGCGAACAACGAGACCCTGGCCCACTTCCCAATGTGACCGTACGCCAGAGCATTCATGGGATTGCCGTCACCCTTCAGATCTCGGCGCGGCGCTTTGCCACTGATGGTGATTCCGGCCAGTTCCCAGCGATCGCCATTCTTGATGTAGAGTCCCCCACCGCTATCGCCGGGCAGCGGGAAGTATTCCAAGTCAAGGGGAAGCGCATCCCCCATCATGTTGTATAGCGAATCTCGTGGGTGGTCGAAGTCTGCGAGCAGATCGCCTTCGAAATCTATCTCGTCAACCCGGTTACGGCCGGCCCGCTTTACCCCGATTTCACTCTCCGGACTAGCGAAGATGGCCCCCATTGTCTGGAGTCCATTCCCAGCGATTCCGAATCCGACGACGACCGCCTCCTGGCCGAGCTCGCTGGTCCCTCGGTATAGCAGCGCCGGACTGGTACCCGCTGGGTGCGATGAGAGCCGGAGTAGTGCCAAGTCACTACTGGGGTGGCTGACAATTGTCTCGATCAAGTACGTCTCGGGCCCCCAGGAGACCGTCAGAGCGCTGGTCGAGATTCCTTCGACCACATGTGCCGCAGTGACTGCCCAGGCGGGTGCGATTAGAACGGCGCTCCCTGCTCCAATCCGGCCGGCACTGACCAGGCCCACCGCCGCAAAATCCTGCCCCTGGGCGAGATCCACGTAGCGTGTCTCTGGTTGATCGTGGCGCATGGCTCCGAAAACCAGGAAAACCAGAAGACCGAGTTCTACGCGCATTGTTGCTCGACTCCGGACAACGGGTGTGCCGATTTGCGGCCCGGGGCCGCGTGCTACGATAGAGTTAGCGATTCGGCCAGGCAATCTCAATAGTAGTCTGACACCTATCTGCTCGCGTCAACGACTCCGAGGGTTTCGCTGGATCGGACTCGCCGTATACCCAGCCGGTCACCGAGGCCACTTCGGGCACCCTCCTGCGTGGTGTGCCGGGCCCCTCTTATAGAGGTCATATTTCTCGATCCCGCAGCGGCGGTAGGCGATCATCCGCGCGGTTCATAGTAGAAACGCGACGTGAGGAAATAGTAGATCTGGGAATCGTCCCTCGCGAGAATCAGGTCACCGATTGTGGCCATGAAACCAGTCCATTCTCTGTCGTCGAACTTCTCGTGATCCTCGGAACGGCTCAGGAGCGTCGATTCCCCAGACGACAAGTCAACACCGATTATCTTGTCAAGAGTCCTTACGATCAGAGACCGTCCATCTGATGTGATGACCGGCACCTGCCTAATGGGGCGAGACGCCGTCAGAATCGGGCGCTGGTTGAACCCGGTCAGGTCACTAACGTGGACCACGATCGGAGACCTGCCCAAGGACTTCGCCAAGAAGATGATTTGCCTTCCGTCAGGCGTGAACTGGGGAGCACCTCCCGGTGCCAGGACTACGGGTTCCGGCTCGTCCGTTCGTTGAAGAAAGACATTGGTCGGACGCTGCCAGCCGCTGGTCGTGGTCGTGGTATCCGCTGCGAACACGACGGCGGATCGGTCGGCCAGGATATCGAAGCCGATCGTTGCGGTGTGAGTGAGCCGCTTGGAGCTAGAATCATCAACTCCGACTATCCAAACGCCGCCTTGCTTGCGATTGGTAATAAACGGTGGGGTACGCGCATAAGCGACAGACCGTCCATCCGGCAACCAGCGTAGTTGATTGAGCCAGACCGAGTCACGGACGAGTGGCCGGATTTCGCTGCCGTCAATGGACGCAAGCCAAAGTTCATTCTGGTTTCGAACGAACGCGACAGAAAAGCCGTCTGGCGAAATCGTGAAGGAGGCGGCTCCCTCCAGTGCCAAGACCTCAACCAACCGTTGTTCGCTTGGTCGAACGCCCAAGAGGCCTTGATTGGAAAGGCTGACGAAGACGGGATCGCTGCCACCCGAAGTGCCAACGAGCTCCACAACAGATCTGCGGGCATTGAAGTCCGCAAAAACTCGATGACGATCTGATCCATCCGGGCGAACAGACCACAGCTCAAACGTTTCCCAAGATGACGCTTCTGGCGGGTACGCCCCCCACCCATCACACGCCGCCAGCGAGAAGATCAATGCCCCAGCCACTGCGGTTCTCATATCAACTCTCAAGCGCGCTGGTAAGTCGGACGTCGGCCAGACGTTACGAAGAGGAGCATCCCCGCGCAAAGGCAGTTTCGCACGATTAAGGCTCGGCTGCGCCCCGGAGGCCGACTGCCCTATGTACAAACGTAAACACACCAGAATCATCCACGGAGTCCGACGCAAAGATGAGTAGTCCAGCCTCATCGATTCCTACAAGATGGTCCTCGGTCGGATACGCTTCCATCAGCAGGATTCCGCTATGGCTGTAAACGTCTAGCAGGTAGGGGCCAGGCTCGACAGGAGGCCGGTTACGCCACCTCCTCTGGACAAAGACTCGATCGCGGTCCATGAAGAGCGCAGCCACGGTCGTGTAACTGGCATCTCGCCCGAGTGGGTCGTCGGGTTCGCGAATCCACCGTGTAAAAGACTGGCTGCGTGTCGCGAATGTCGCCGTGCGATTGCCTGAGGGAAGTTCGCAAATGTCGACCTGAGGAAACTCTGTATTGGCGACCGCGACAAGGTCTCCGAACACCGAAGCAGTCCACGAAAAAGACTCAATCGGGTAGTCAACTACTCCGAACCTTTCGACCCTCGTTGATTGAGCGTCAATCAGCGCGAGTGCACACGTTGCCACCTCCTCTGGGAGACTCGATCGGCATTCAGAGTGCCCAAAGGCGACGACCCGGTCGTTTCTCCAGTAGTCAATTCCGTCAGGAGTGAGGCCGGTCGGAATAGCGCGGTCGATTTGGAGGTCAGCGCTAAACACGTGCAGCCGCTGCTGCACGCGATCGCTAACAAAGATGTCTCCTCCATCGCCAACCGCCACTCCTAGTGGCAGGGAGAATTCGCCGGGGCCTTCGCCCAAACGGCCGACGACATGCACGTCATCGTTGTCATCGATCACAACAAGCTGATGCGACCTGAAATCGGTTACTAAGATGCGACCATTGTCGAATTCTGGCCGCCAGAAGGAGGGGAGGGGGCCATCAGGCGGAATTCGGACAACGCGCGTCCGTACGTCCCTCAATCGCAGGAATACTGCATCCGGGTCAGTCTCGGTCCCGCACGCGGCGATTGCGAGGAGACAGACAAGGGCACACAGGGCCGGGCCACTCCTAAGCATCGAGTCCAGTCTCCTCGTTCTCGGTTTGCTCATCGCCTCACCTCCAATCGCCCAGCCGCCCCAAGACCACGAACGCCAGGCTCATACATCGCCTCCGCCTGCACCCCCGGCCAGGAGAAATCTCCAGCCACCCCGGCCCGCACCACGTACCGGTATACGTGTTCACCTCGTGCCAGAAAATCAGCAAAAAGCAGCACGCGCTCGTCGCGCAGTTCGGTGTGGTTGAAGGACCCCCACCAACGATCGCTCCCTGTAGCCCCAGACAGGTCAGACCTGGTTGAGGTGAACGCCGTGTTTACGGGCTCCAGCCCTGCTGGAAGGGGATCATCCACCACGATGTAGTGGCGGTCGGTCGGGGAATTCAGCCTGAGGGTGACCAGGTACATCTCGCCCGATACCACCCGCGCGTTGGGGTCGCCGCCACGAATCACCAATCCGGACGGCTGGCCGGTGCCGTCCAGGCGCTGCATGGTGCGATTGACCTGCAGGCCTTGTGAGATGCTCTCCGTCGGCGGCGCAACCCAGTGGTTGGCGAGGGCGCTGTAGTACGCCCGACCCGTGCCGATAACTTGAACCTGGAATTGCTGCGCCGTGGCCAGCGCCACACCGTCGGCGGTCGCGCTGGAGACATGCAGCGTCGGCGTGTTGAACGAGGCCTCCAGTATGGAGCTGCCGGCCAGGGACACCTCAATGTCCAGGTCTGTTGCGTCCGCCTCAAACGCCGTGCGATACGCAGCCAGCGCTTCCACGACAGAGGCGTTGTCCTGCGTGTTGGCCCAGTGACCACCATCCCGGCGCCCGAGCAGGCCGCGAACCAGGAGCTCCGCCGTCTCGCGGTCGGAGCCCACGCGAGAGAGCGCGGTCAGCGCCGAGGCCGAGGCGCGGGTGTCCGAGCTGAAGATCCAGGCATAGTCAGAAGACGTCGGCGCGGCCGCAAAGGCTGAACCCGCCTCAGGCCGAATCCGGCTCCGGACTCGATCGAGCAGGGCGGCCCGCCGATCTGGCATCCGGTCCCGGTCCGTCAAGACGATCACCATCTGCGTCATGCCTTCGACGGACGCGGCAGGGTCAGCCAGCAGCGCGTCCGTCACGCGGGCGGTCTCTGTCTCCAGGTATCGGTCGGCGCCGGACAGCGCCCGGAGGATGAATGCCTGAGTATCAGTCCACGCACCGATTGACAGGTACTCGGGACGCGTGGAGGATTGACGCACCGCCCGCTCTAGCACATTCGCAATCCGGTCAACGTCCGCACCAGTCACGGGGTAGCCAGCGCTTTGGGCCGCGGTCATGGTGTTCAGCACGTAGGCGGTCACCCAGGGGTGCGCAGTCGTCCCGCCGGCCCAAAGGCTGTAGCCGCTCTCCGTCCAGTACCGGCTAAGGTCGGCCAGCCAGTCGGCGACGATTTCCTCGCGTTTGCCCCCGAGCACGGTGAGTCCGAACTCGTCTATCAATTCGCCCGAAAGCACCAGGGGCCGAACCCGTGAGGTCCGCTGCTCAAGGCAACCGTAGGGATAGTCGAAGAGGTATTCGACGGCCCCATCCAGTCCCACAAGCGCGGTGCTCGAGACTCTCACGCTTAGACTTCGCCGATCGGCCGGGCCATCTCTCCAGGCCAACTGCTCGGTCACGAGCCCATCGGTCGAAGCGAACATACCCGCCGAAACTCGAGTCAAGTTCTCCAAGACGGGGATCTCGATTTCGAAGGCGTCTGACTCTGAAGCCGCGGTGGCCGAAAAGACCAGTCGGGCCGTGCCGGCCTCCTCGGCTCGAACGGGGTAGGAGGTCAGCGCAGTCGCGCCCGGCCCAAGGGGGAGTGTCGACTGCGTCGCGCCCTCGAAGGAGACGCTGCCTTCAACCGCGACGGACGCGTCCAGAGACACTTCCGTGCGATTCGTCACCAGCACGCCGGCTTCCCACGTGTCCCCAACCCGCGCAAAGCGAGGGATAGCCTGCTGCAGTACCAGCGGCTGAGTGGTCACCACCTGGGACGATCCGCCTCCGAATCGATTGCCGTCAGCGACCGCCGCGGCCATGAGCCGGAACGTGGTCAGAGACTCCGGTAGTCTGAAGGTCACGGTCGCCCGTCCGGAAGCATCCGTCTGCACGGTGGGGTCCCAGTGGGCCTGGGCGCGGAAGTCCTTGCGGAGCATGAACTCGGAGTCACCACCACCTCCTCCAGCGTCCTCTTCCTTCTGGCCAAACGACCGCATCCGCACCAGGTGAGCCCGGGTTTCGGACGTGGTCACGCTCAGCGGCTGGATGCCATAGAAGGCGTCGAACGGATCGGGGAGTCGGTATCCAATGAGGTTGAGGACGCCGGCATCGACCGCAGAGAAGGCTACCTCGGCCTCGACTCCGCGCCCTCGATTGTCTACCACGTGGAGGGCAACAGAGACTTCTTCTCCCGGCTTGAACTCCTCAGCAGAGGGGGTGAGTCGCACCTCAAGGTGCCGCTGGTCCGTGCTCACCTGAAGATTGGCGTAGCCCAGGCGGAAGGCGGGGGCGCCAATGTCCCCGGTTGCGCTGGGCTGGGACACACGGCCCGACAGGAGGACAACTCCTACGAAGATGTTTGGCAGATGCGCTTCGGTGAGCGGGATCCGCACAAACGGCGCGCCGCCGGTAATGGTCTGCACCTCGTGGCTGAGGACGCCGTTTCGTTCCACGGTGACAAGCGCAGTCGCTTCCTCGAACGGAGAAGGAACGAGGATCCGGGCCGTCTGTCCGGGCTGGTACGTAGCGCGATCCGCCACCAGTTCAACGATATCGTTGTCCGCCCGCTCCCAGTCCACTCGCCCGCCGCCTACTGCCCAGAGGGAGGCTTCTGAGCGGGTTTGGTTGCCGCGAACGTCCTCGCCCTTTGCTCGAATCAGGTAGTAGCCGGGGCGCGGAATCTGAAAGCCGATGCGCGCGGCGCGGCCACGCTCCGGGGTGACCTGGTCTCGCCCCACCACGCTGTCGTGTACCTCACTACGCCAGCGAGTGCGTCCGTCCCATCCCAGCTCCCGCACGCTTCGCCACTCGCGCCGCACCAGTTCCACGTCAACCTCCGCTTCCTGGGCGGCGGTACCATCAGGGCGAACCAACACCAAGTCCGCTTCGACCCAATCGTCATCAGAGACATCAACGAAGCCCGCGCTGGTTCGAATGCCGATGTAGTGGAGCGCCGGGTGAATGACCCGGTAGAGCCTCCCGGATTGCTGCTGTCCATCTGGGCTCTGGGCAGAGGCTTCCAACATCACCTGCGTAGGCTCCTCGCCGGTGGGGGCAATCAAGTGGTGTTGCAGGCGAAACGTCCCCTCTGAAGAGAGCGTGGTGTCGAGCTTGGCCAACTCCTCATACGTGTAGCCATCCTGCGGTCCAAACTGGAAACGATCAAATCCCGGAGGCCGGAACGCGTAGCTACGCTGAGTCAGTGAGACCTGCACGGGCGCGTTCTGAAGCGCCGAGCCAAAGAGGTATCGGGCCTCGACGAGTCCTTCGAACAGATCTCCCGTCACATAGGAGCTCATGGTGGCCGAGGCGTTGACCTCGAAGGTGGCGGTCCGGAACGCGTCGAGGCGAAAGTTCCCGCTGGTCAGGTCACCTCGTTGCCACGTCTCGCGGGTCAGCGCTTCGGTGTCGGCCGTTGAGACGACGCGGACTTGATACGCGCCCTGCGCAGAACCGGGAGGCGATTCCCAGGAGAGGTCAAAACTCCCCAACTCACTCGGCAGGAGCGATCGATCAAGTACCAGTTGGTCCATCGGGTCCGTCACCAACACCCGCGTGCTGTCCCGGAGCGGCGTCCAGTCACCCGCTGCTCGGGTTCGCAAGTACCCTTTCAGGTGCACGGTGTCGCCGGCTCGGTAGAGGCCACGGTCCGAGAAGATGGTCCCCGCGACCGGGTTGGCCTCGGGGTACCACTGATAGGGCACATTGAGGCGATAGGGCTCAATCCCATCGTTGAGCCTGCTGGACGTGAAGGTCCATGATGAATCCGTGCGGGCCACCAAATGGAGGATGGGCTGGTTCCACTCGGTGAGCGGTTCCTGACCGAGCGCGTGCCAGCCAGGAAACTGAACGGTCCCATCCGAACTTGATTGGCCGCTCCACAGGCGACGCGCATCTTGACTCCACACCTCAACCGCCACACCAGCAGCGGGGGAGGCATCTGCCACCGTGGTCACCAGGGCGAGGCTCTCGTGTGGAGAGAACTTGGCCGTGATGGCCAGCGGACTCACCACGGCGACGCCTGAAAACTGCCGGTTACCCTCAAAGCCGTGGGCCTCTGGGACATCTACGCGGAAAAGGTGGACGCCTGGCCCCTCCGGCAACTCCAGCGCCGACTCGAGGCGTTGGCCCGCCTCGACCGGAAACGTCAGTGTTTCGTTCGCGGGGAGTAGCGAAGGCTCAAGCTCCCCATCTGCGAGTTCTCCGTACCAATGATTGGAGTCGTAGGCCCGAAGTAGCGTGAAGAGCTGTTCCGGCTCTACCGACACAACCGATGCCTGCACCTGACTGATGCCTGTGGTCCGGAGTGGGATCTGGCGCGGGCTCCCTTCTTCGACATACATCACCCCTACGGGCATGGTCAGGGACGGCGGAAGAACGCCCGTCCGAAAGGTCCGCGTTCGGGCCGGGACAACCTGTCCGTAGGCGTCTTCGAACTCGGTAATTCGGACGGTGTACTCTGTGTTGGGAGAAAACGGGCCCGGAAGTCGAACCTGTTCTGTCGGCCCGAACCACGAGGCGTCTTCCGGTCCGTCAATGGCTGGTGTAATGGTCAGGTGCGCCGCCACGCTGTCCCACTGTACCGGGGTGGCAAACCTGAGGAGCACGGCCCGGTCTGGGCGGAATGTGTCGGCTTGGTCTTGCCGCCAGTCTCGGGGCTGCTCGACTGCAATCAGTCCTCCTTCGGGGAGCACGCGGAATCCTATCGAGACCTCCTGAGCGGTGCCGAGCGGTCCTCTGGCGGACGGCAACCCCTCGGCCACGCTTAGCCGATAGCGGGAGCCGCTGGTTAGCCTTCTGGACGGCGTCACGGCGAGTGTCGAATCGCCCGCTTGCTCAACGCGGACTGGGACGGCCGGGCCGCTCTCGGTATCGAGGGAAACTGCGGCACCGCGAGCCTCGATTGGCTGATCGAACCGCATCCGCAGGGGATGGCCTGACTCCCAGTATTGCTCGCCGTTTGCCGGCCATGATTCCGCGAGTCGCGGCCGTGCCGACTCAAACGTCCATTCGTGCGAAACCTTCGTCCCGTCAAGCGCCGCAACTGGGCCAACAGTCACCGCGAAGTCGGTGGAATTCGGTAGGGGACCATCCGGCGTGAACACCAACATCCTTGTGCCCTCCCAAGAAAGCGATCCCTCCACCTGCGGCGTGAAACGCACTGTCCCGGGATCCGGTGCATCGGTTGAACCCAGCGCAACCATGGGACGCGAGAACACCACCGAGATGCGCTGCGACGGGCGCCCCGGTACAGCCGGGCCAGCGGGTGCCCACGCAATCGCGCGCAAGGGGCCCTCCAACTCAGGATAGTGGGTTTGCTGCGCCGTGAAGCCCTCGATGTCAACGGAGGCCACCCGAATCGGGATTCCACCATCGAGGGTGTCCGTACTTCCGCAGGACGTCATCGCGAGTAAGAGAAACGCCAGGAGCGTGGTTGAAGTCCTATTCATGGTATGGTTGGGGTGACCGGAGCACGCGGACAGTCGCGTCAGGGCTCCTGAGCCATGTGCCGGCGGTCGGGTCAAAGGCTTCCACGGCAAGCGTGAACCGCCCAGGAACCAAGTGGAATTCGTCCGTGGCATGGAGGCGGCCGTTTACAAGAAAGCGGGCGGGTCCCAAGCCGTCGGGTAGGTCCGCCGCTAGCGTCATGGACTGCGCGTCAAGGGGGAGGCGAGGGTCTAACTGGAATACCATGCCGTCCACCGGGTATCGCATGGCCGGTTCGAGGACGGCCCATTCTTTGGCGACGCGGTCTCCTCCTTGGCGGACAGGCAGCGCGGTACGAGAGGCGAAGGATAGTTTCCCTGAGGCGGTTGGAGACCCCGAGAAGGGCCCTGACCCACCCACTTCCAAGGCGATCGCGTGCATGAGCGTACCCGCGCCTGAGACGCCGCTGACGCTGCGCATAGGGGCTCCATCAAAATTACCTGCCCAGACCGCGATGGTGTGGGCGGGGGTTACGCCCACCGCCCAGTTATCCCGGTAGTCCTTCGAAGTCCCAGTCTTTGCGGCCAGAGGGAACGGCAGTTCAAGCGGGCCGCCGCGACCGAATCCTGGGGCGCGGGCCAGCGGGTCCGACAGGATGTCGAGGAGGAGGCGGCCGGTTTCAGGGTGCAGATTACTCTGGGCATCTCTTAGAAGTGGGGAACCGGCGATGGCGTGGACGCGCGGAAGTTCGGGTCTTCCAAGTCCCGCGTAGGCACGCGCCAGTTCGAGTAGTGTCACCTCGCCGTTGCCGAGGGCAATCCCGACGCCGTAGTGCTCCGGGTCCAGGCTCAGGCTCTGGAAGCCCTGAGCCTGGAGGGTCTCCAGAACAGCGCCCGGGCCAAGCTGATGAGTCAGAACCAGCGCCGGGATGTTGAAGGACGACGCCAGTGCAACGCGCGCGGGGACCGGACCGTGGTACCGGCGATCATAGTTCTCGGCCGAGAATGCTGCGCCTGCCTCCACGAACGGTGTTTCCTCATCTCGGAGAATCGTGTCCGGGCCGATCATCCCTTTTTGGAAGGCCAGCCCGTATATGAACGGCTTAAGCGCGCTTCCGGGCTGCCGGAGCATGCGGACGCCATCGTTGGCGCCGAGGGCGTGTTCGTCGAAGTAGTCGGCGCTGCCGAGGTAGGCGAGGATTCGGCCGGTCTCGTTTTCGAGCACGATGGCGGCGACGTTGCCTATCTGCTCGTCGCGGCGCCCGGCAAGATGCGCGGTGGCCAGGGCTTCCACGCTTCGCTGAAGGTCAAAGTCGATGGTGGTCCGGGTGTTGGGCTGGTTGGCGCCGGACAGGGGGATGGCGAGGTGGGCGGCCAGTGCCCGGTGGCTCGGTGGCTCGGCGAATGTCAGGCTCTGGTCTTCGGCATCCTTCGCCGTTTCAGGTGAGATCACGCCGGCCCGTTCCAGGGCTCGGAGGACGTGCCGCTGGCGTTGGACCAACTGGGCCGGGGTTCTTGCGGGCCGTTGGGGGATGCCGACCAGGAAGGCGGCTTCGGCCAAGGTGAGATCCGATGGAGGCTTGCCGAACCAGGCCATGGAGGCTTGGCCGATTCCATGGGCACCGCGTCCGAAATAGGCGCGGTTGAGCCACAGGTTGAGGATGTCTTCTTTCGAGTGCCAAAGCTCAAGCCTCAGGGCGAGTACGGCGTCAGAGATTTTGGCGCTGAGCGTACGCGCTTGCTCACGGCGGAGCATTCGGCCGGCCTGCATGGTGATCGTGGAGGCTCCACTGACGACACGGCCGGCGCGGAGATTGTCTCGGGTTGCGCGGGCGACGGCGATGGGGTCGATGCCGGGGTGGGAGTAGAAGCGGCGATCTTCTACGGCGATAAGGGCGGAGGTGACTGACGCGCGGCCGGTTTGGGCGAGGGTGGCGGCGTAAGGGGCGGCAACCTCCTCCGTGCCGAACAAGACCCGCCCATCGGACGCGAGAACCCGGGTGTCACCGGAGGGAGACGGGATGTCCACCGGGCGCAGGATAACTCCGAGCGCCACGAGGGCTGGGAGGGAGAACCAGATCCATTTTTTGCGCATCCGTTAATGAACGCTCAGCGGCCATGTGGTTCAAGCGCAATGCGGTCCATTTCTGATTCTGGCTTTCGTGGCCTTGTCATCTAAGGCCAAGCGCGGGAATGAACTCCTTTCGCCTCGGAGAGTTGGCGAAGCCGGTCGTAGAGCGAGTTCGGGAGTCTCAAGCTGGCCCACACGGCCATGCTCAAGGCGATCAGTCACGCTAGCTTTTTGGGGGCTGGACCCCGCCAGTCCGAGGCCCATGCCCGCAACGCCTGCTGGTTGTTCGGACGACCCTCGCCAATTCTCAGCCCCCGCCAAGCATGCCCTTAAGTTCGGCGGGTGTCGCTTGAAGCACCTGGGGGGTCCCGTCATGAACGCTCCAGGAATAGCCCCGCGCCACGATTTTACCTTCCACCCAGATCTCTGCGCCCATGCATGGCGAGGCGGCGTTGACGGCGCGGACTCCAACCGGACTGCTCACCGTGGCAACGACACTGAACGACCAGGGCAAGGCGACCTGTCCAGCATTCCTTCGGGTTCCGTCGGTCCAATAGGTCACCTCGGCAAAACCGCCATCCACCACCTGAAACGCGTCGTCGGAGGTGTCTCCGGGCTCACGATGGCACTGCTGAAGCCGAAACTCCACCGTGGCCAGTTCCGGCGCGTCCGGACCAAGAATGGTACAGGAAGCCAGGAGGCATGTCAGCGAGATTAGTTGCAGACATCGACGAGCGCGGAGTGATCGATCGCCCAGCACTTCGGCCAATCGCCGGACGGGCTCGGACCCGAGGAGATCCGCGCCTATCAGCTCCTCCTGATCTGCGCCCTGCGCGGTTTCTACAGCACCTGCCTCGGCAAGAGCGAGCTAATCGAGCACATTCCCTTTCCGAAGCAACCGAAGACGGACCACGCGCTTGAAGTCCGACTCGAACATCTTGGTGGTGTTGACTGAGAGCACCTAGCCCGACAGTTTGACTTTCAGTTCCTCGACGGACCGGTAAGAATTCAGCTTCCCTTCTCGGGCGTCGCTGATCGCCTTTTGTGTTTCCTCATTCGGGAGTTCAACGGGAAAGGGAATTCCTCGACGAAGGGATACTTGCTTGTAGAACAAAGAAATGGCCTGTGAGGCGGTGATTCCGAGTTTCTAGAATACAGCTTCGGCCTTCTTCTTGTCGATCGCGTTGATGCGGGTAGAGATGTGTGCTGTCTTGCTCATGCTTCCTCGCGTGCTGCAATGTCAATACAAATGCGTATCGACGAGCAGAGCGGAAATTTCAGGCAGGAAGTCGCATAACGGTTAGACATCGCCGCATCGACCCGAGCGCCCCCTTGTCGGTTTCCGTTTTCGGATGGGGGCGATGGAAAACAGCTCTGACGCCTTCCAAGTGAATGCGGACGCGCGATCCGCGCCCCTCACTGAGATCGGCTCCCAGGGCAACGAGCAGTTTCTCGATTTCGTTCATTTCGTTCCACTTCAAATCGGAGCGAATGGGGCCATCGAAGACTGCTCGGAGCGTCTTCTGATGTTTGGTCGACAGCGCCATAGTGTCATGGTGCGACACTATGTAATTCGCGTCGAGTTCCCAAACTGGATGGCGGTATGCCTGGTCCAGTTAACGGTTGTGCAATCAGCGGCGACCGGAGGGAGACCGCTGCCTGGTTGCCTAATTCAAACGACGAATGAGATCTGCCTTGTCGAGGTTGAGGTTCGCCGCAAGATCATTTAGTATCGCGTTCAACGTACCGACGCGAAGGGGGCTATGAAGGGGCACGGTGATATGGTGGACATCATCGTCCACGCTTCGAGTCAACCGAACATGACTCCCAGACTGCCGCGTCTTCTCGTAGCCGAACTTGCGGAGTCGGCGGACGAGATCCTCGCCATCCAGGTCGCGCGGGGTTCTCACGCCGCTAGGACTTCTTCTCGCACGAAATGGAGTCGAATTATACCTGGTCGCCCGGCCTCGTCAAAGTGACACGAGACCGCGTCCCTTACCGTGGTGCGAAGCTCCTCAAGCGAGTCCGCCTCGGTGTAGATCGAGTGCCCGAGTGCCCGAGCTTCAAATCCGCTCTCAGCCGATTCAGCTACCACAAAAATGATCTCGTTGCCCATTTCGGTATCCATGTCATGAATCGTTTCGACGCCTATGCCTGAGGAATTGTTGCTGGCCTTGTTGTCGCGCTAACGGATAGGCAATCAGCGGCGGCCGCAGGACGACCGCTGAATTGCCTGGTTGCGCAAAGTCTACTGACTCGACGCTTCGAATTCGGCTATGATTTTGCGAACAGCCGAGGCTGTGACGTCTCCCTGCTCCGTCTTTGAGTAGATGGTTACCAACATGACGCTGGTTGCGCCCGGCAAGTAATAAATCAGACGATAGCCGCCCCGCTTGCCTCTTCGGGCATCGGTGTTCGGACACCGCACCTTGTAGACGGTGTAGCCAGTCCGCGAAATCTGATCGCCCGGAGTTTCGCCGAGCTCCAACTGCTCAATGATGGGCTGAACGTCTGATCGTATGTGCCGGTACTTCCGGGCAAGATGCCGCAGGTTGCGCTTGAATTCGGGCGTAAACCGAACATCGGTCACGGGACGCTCCTCAGGCGGCATCTATGTCCTCCCAAAGCTCGGAGACCGGCTTGCTCTGCTCGGATCGCGCCTCCTGCCACCCTTGGCGGAAGCTTTCGTCGGCGGACGGGAGAGTGACCCCCTCCCGAAACGCGCGCAGCATCTTGATCAGCGATGGAAGGTACTCGGAGGGAATCTTGTCGAGTTCCTCGATCACCTGAGAGCGGTACAGAGGCTTGGCGGTGTCCATCGTAGGTTCAGAATTGTTCGGAACAGCCCGGAATCATTGAGACGCCACAACCCTGATCTGGGTCCGCCCGAATGCCTTGATACTGTTCATGGCCACCCCCTGAAGCCTGTCGTTCGACAGGACGTCGAAGTGGACATCGAGGTGATCGATCACCTCGAGACCACGATCAAACGTCTTGAAGCCGACCTAGTCCGTCAGACCAAAGTGCACGACACGCAGACCTTCCACCGGCTGCGGACCGTTCCAGGGATCGGGCAGGTCTTGGCGATGACGATTCTCTACGAGATTGAAGACATCAACCGGTTCTCCCGCGTCCAGCAGTTCGTCAGCTACGCCCGCTTGGTAAAAGGGCAGAAGAGCTCGGCGGGCAAACGCCCTGGCTCACAAGGGGGGCAAGATGGGCAATCGACACTTTGGGCGATGGACATCGCCTAGGTGGGCCTTTTCCGAGGCCGTTGTCCTATACATGCGCCAGAGCGAACAGGCCCGGAAGTACGTGGCCCGCATGGAGGCGAAACACGGCAAGGGCAAGGCGATCTCGATTCTGTCGGCCAAATTGGGCCGGGCCGTCTACCGGCGACGTACATCGCCGACATGATGCGTCGGCAGGAGGTGTTTGACGAAAAGCGCCTCTTTGCCACCGGATAGGGGGCGGCGCCGGTGAGCCGGGTGCATAACTGCGGCGACAAGGGTGATCTCCACCTGACAGAACGGCCACCCATGGACTGCGAGTCCCGACAACCGTCTGCATGGGAGACGGAGGCTATGACCTCACCCGGACCGTGTGCGTTTGAATGGACACCGGCGTCGCACCCCGTACTTACGACGAACTTGATGCCTGACACCGGCATAAGACTGCTGCTGACCTACCGCTGCAACCAGCCGAATAACGGGACGGCCCTCGGGTCGAGCCAGCCTCCCCGGCGGACACCGGTGGGGACGGAACTGATTCTCGGGCGCGTCACCAAGAACTGACTGACGCCGGGTCACCGGATTCCGGAAAACGCGAGACCCTCGAAACGTGTAGGGTGCAGCTGCAGGCTGCAAACCAGAAAGCAGAACCATTCCGCAGAGGTGGCGCTGACGACGGTGGACGGCGATCAAGAGGCACGGGCTGGAAACATCCGTCCGATGACATCGCACGCCCTCTTGACATTGAGGGCCATAAACGGCTAGGCGGAACGTGTGCCCCGATGCTTCTTTCTCCAGCGGGCCAGTGGTCCACGCATATTCGGTACGCGTTCGATTAGGTCAGCGGCAGCCAGTTTTAAGAAGACGCGCTTGACGGTGTTCTCAGATTTGATACCGGTAAGCTCCCTGGCTTGAGAATTTCGAATGGTGTCGTGGTGATTCAGGAATTCCATGATCGCCTCCTCGGGGCTCGCAAGCGGTGTGTGCGGGATTACGACCCGGACATAGTTGTTAACCTCCGAGATCTCCGGGCTCTGAAGCTTCCACTCCTTCATCTTCTGGAATGCGGTATTCAGGCCTTCTCCGAGATCACGATTAGGGGGATCGGCGTATCGGTTAAGTGTTCGCACAACCTTGGGGTTTCGCGAATACCGTGCATCCAAAATGTTCTCGACGTTCACGTATCCCGGTAGGCGGCCCGGGCTGAAGACTTCGATGCGATTGTCAAAGATGAGGACCTGAACATCGTCCGAGATCGAGTAATCCCGATGGATTATTGCATTCGTGACTATCTCCCAAATCGTTTCCGGCGGGTATTCCACATTTTTCATTCCCTCGGCGGTCCAAATCGAGATATTGGACATCATCTCGGTAATTCGGGCGACAGCCTGGTGAATCAGTGCATATAGCGGGCCCTCGACCGTTTGTTGTTCGCCGAGGTGATCGCGCTCGGGAGTCTCTTCCTTGGTCTCGTAGCGGGTAATTTTTACGCTGCACTTTCGCGGCATTGCCGCGGGCGGAGAAGCGTAGAAAAGGAGGACAGCCGCGCACGTCGGATTCCAGGTGCGATGCTCAAGAAGGTGGGAGTTGACAAGAAAGTCAAGCGGATCCGTTTTTGGGGAGTACCCCTCCAGAAAGTCCGTGAGGACAGCCGATTCGGTGATTACTTCCGGGGGCAAAACTGCGACAGCCATATCCTCGAAGGAGGTCGCACCCTTCGCGAAGGCGAGTTCAGCTAGCCGATCAGGTGCACTGACCGGAAGCGATTGTGCACCTTTTCTGACATACACCTTGCCACCGGAGGTTTGGTGCACCTGGGACCCCTTCTCGACCAGGACTCTCAGGACATACCC